>NZ_VKDE01000020.1 GCF_007097485.1 Carboxylicivirga sp. M1479
TGATTATAGGGCTTGAAATTGATTTGTTTCATGCTTTTAAGATACTAAATATCAGGCACATGAACAAACTAACTCAGCTGTAATCAATTGATTATGAACGAAAAAAGAGGGAATCCGTTTTTGGACACCCTCTTTTTTGTACGTTTAAATTTCGTTCTTATTGTCACTACTTGTCCAGATTTATCGGGATGGAACTCGCCAAAACCGATCATACTCCTGAGCGCGAAGCAATTTTCATAGCTCGTTTCGTATAATAAAAATCCTTTCTATAGCATCTTACGAAAAAGCTCCCACAAAACAATACCAGCACTAACCGACACATTAAAAGAATGCTTGGTACCATACTGTGGAATTTCAATGCAAGCATCGCTTATATCGATTACTTTCTGCTGCACACCCTTCACTTCATTCCCTAACACAATAGCAATCTTCTGCCCATTTTCTGGCGCAAAATCAAGCAACGAAGTGCTATTTTCAACTTGCTCCAAACAACATACGGTCCACCCTTCATTTTGTAGAGCTCGAACGGCTTCTTCAGTATTTTCAGAATAGGACCAGTCTACAGATTCTTCGGCACCCAATGCTGTTTTATGAATTTCTTTATTAGGTGGAGTGGCTGTAATACCGCATAAAATAATTTTCTCAACCTTCAAGGCATCAGAAGTTCTAAATACTGAACCAACATTATTTAGGCTTCGTACATTGTCCATCACAACAGCAATAGGCAGTTGAGTAGCATTTTTATATTCTTCAACAGTTAATCGATTGAGTTCGCTCGTTCTTAATTTTCTCATTCTGCTTATTTTTTACAACAAAAATAGCACTATTCCTGTTTTTATAGGTAATTGAATAATAATCGTACCCAACATTGGATTACTAAATCCCAAAAAATTATGAATATACACGAATATCAAGGAAAGGAGATCCTTAAATCTTTTGGAGTAGCCATACAAGAAGGCATTGTTGCCGACTCTCCAGACAAAGCTATTGAAGCTGCTAAACAACTGAACAAAGACACAGGAACAGAGTGGTGGGTTGTTAAAGCTCAAATTCATGCTGGAGGCCGTGGTAAAGGTGGTGGTGTTAAACTGGCAAAATCATTAGATGAAGTAAAACAAAGAGCCACTGACATTATAGGGATGAACCTAGTAACTCATCAAACAGGGCCGTCGGGTAAATTAGTGAGTAAAGTACTTATTGCACAAGACGTGTATTATCCTGGTGAAACAGAAACGGATGAATTTTACATGAGCGTTTTATTAAACCGAGAAACGGGACGCAACATCATCATGTATTCGACAGAAGGAGGAATGGACATTGAAGAGGTTGCAGAGAAAACACCTCATCTTATTCACAAAGAAGAAGTAGATGCAGGCATTGGGCTCCAAGGATTTCAAGCTAGAAAAATTGCTTTTAACCTGGGACTTTCTGGTAAGGCATTTAAAGAAATGACCAAGTTTGTGACTGCTTTGTATAAAGCATATGTATCAACAGACTCATCCATGTTTGAAATTAACCCTGTTTTAAAAACATCTGATAATAAAATATTGGCCGTTGATGCCAAAGTAGATATTGATGACAATGCCCTTTTCCGTCATCCTGCTTATGCAGCAATGCGAGATCTTGCTGAGGAAGATCCTGCTGAAACAGAAGCAAGTAAAAGCAACCTTAACTTTGTTAAGCTGGATGGTAATGTGGGATGTATGGTAAATGGTGCTGGTTTAGCAATGGCTACCATGGACATCATCAAACTGTCGGGTGGAGAGCCAGCTAACTTCCTAGACGTAGGAGGTGGTGCCAACGCAACAACCGTTGAAGCTGGACTTAAAATCATCTTAAATGACCCTAATGTAAAGGCTATTCTTATTAATATTTTTGGAGGTATTGTTCGATGCGATCGTGTAGCCAATGGTGTGGTTGAAGCATACAAAAATATTGGCGAGATCAATATCCCAATTATCGTAAGATTACAAGGAACCAATGCCGAAGGCGGTAAGAAGATTATAGATGAATCAGGCCTTAAGGTATTCTCTGCTATTACGCTTAAAGAAGCATCTGACTTGGTTCAGGAAATAGTGAACTAACAATTTAATACATAAAACAAAGAGGGCTTATTTGTTGAAATAAGCCCTCTTTAATATTTTAAAAAGTGAGAATTACCACTTAACAGGTTTACGTCGAATTGGCATACTCATACATCGAGCACCACCACCACCTCGCGACAATTCTGAGCCACCAATGGTTACCACATACTTTTCGTATTCACTTAAATTAATTTTTCCATCAATAACATCGTTGGCTTTAATAATTTCAAAGCCATTCTTATTCATTTCCTCCATGGTATATACATTACGTGCATAACCCAACACTTTTCCTGGGCCCATGGCAAAAAAGTTAGCCCCACTATGCCATTGTTCACGCTCTTGTGTCCAAATATCACTTGATCCGCCACAACAGATTGGCTTCATATCCATTCCTAATCCTTTAAGGCAAGAAACCAAGTTCTCTTTTTTCTCAATAGATTGAACTTCACCATTGTCTATCGTTATTAAAATAGTGCTATAGCGACTATCTTTCATAATTAGTGGTTCGTATACCATACAAGCATCCTTATCTAGGAATGTAAACACCATATCCAAGTGAATGAATGATTCTGGTGTATCAGGCAATTCTTGCACCACAACATAATGACGCTCTTTTTTATGCTTCAATTGATTAACTATGAAATCAATTCCTTGAGATGAAGTTCTGGCACTGCTTCCAATCACCAAAATGTCTTCACGAGCAATTTGAACATCTCCTCCCTCTATCATGGTTTCAGTTCCCACGTTATAGAAATTCAAAGGATTGACAGTTTGCGTTTTAAAACGAGCTGAATGATTAAAGATTGCCTCCATAACAATGGCCTCACGCTCACGCACCTTATTCGCCATTTTCGAAATCAAAACCTTATCGTACATCGTTACACTGGCATCTCTTGTGAAAAAGAAGTTATGTAAGGGACGTAAAGAGTATCGATCATCAGACAAAAAAGTCGTAAGTGAGTCTGTTTTCAGGTTAACACCTTCAATCAGTTGACGAGCTAATTCTGGAGCCGGAAGATCAAGTAAATCTTCCTTGATGTTTAAAACCTGCTCATAAGTGCAAATTTTTTCAATGAGACTTAACTTGATTTTAGGCTGCTCTAAAATTTCAGCTAAAAGATTTTTAACCTGAAACGTTTGTGTTACCTTATCTAACACACCTGAAAATTGTCTATACTCCTCTACTGCAACCGACAGGTTCAGAATATCACTATATAAAGCACGCTCCGCATTTGAAGGTGTCATATTCTCCACTTCCTTACCCGGTGTGTGTAATATTACACCTTCTAATTCTCCAATTTCGGAGAAAACACCTGTATCTATGGTTTTAATCATGGACAAATTGGTTTAATTTATTTGGTTATTCTTCTTGCCGCAAATTTAAAAACCAAATGCAATTAAAAAAATGATAGAAGACACTTCTTTAAATTCTTTAAAATAAGTTCGGTATCTATGATGAAAACAATGAAAAACTCATTGCCGGTGGCAAAGGTAATTCCTGCTCAACTTTATCTTTATTCCACCTTTCCATAAGGGCTTTTTGATAAGTCTTGGCACGCTCCTGATCATTAACAAATACGGCAGCCTTTAGGCTTTCATCCATATAGTACAAAAAGCGAGTAATGGCTCCGTGATGCTCTTCAACCTCAGTATCAACTCCGGGCACAACATCTTCGTAGGCTCCGGAGAAAAGGTATAAACCAAACACTTCTGTTTTTAATCGATAAGGTGGTAAAGTATGCGCCTGTGGCTTTTTAAGAATATTATATGCAGCCAATGCTCCCTGGTGTTCAGCTGCATGCCATAAACCAGTTACAACTCCTCTCGCATGCTGAGCAACATCTCCAGCGGCTAAAATATCTTTATTACTGGTTTGCATATATTCATCCACCACAATACCATGTTCTACTTCCAAACCAGCCTTTTTGCCCAAATCAATATTTGGCACTGCCCCTGTACATGCAACAATCACATCAAATTGATAAACCTGGCCTTGAAGATTAACCTTGTAAGCTCCATCAATATGTTGTATGGAGGAAACTGATACGCCTGATAGAAACTCAACTCCCTTTTGCAGCATGGCATCTTTCAGAGTAGCACTTATTTTTGGGGGAAATAATTTCTGCAAAGGTAATTTCATTCTACTTGCCAAAATTACTTTCTTCCCTTTACGTATGAGCTGGTCAGCAGTTTCAATACCTTCAACCCCTCCTCCAATTATTAAAAAACGATCTTTAGTTCCACTTTTTTCTAAGACACGCTCCACATCATGAGCATTCTGAACACCATGAATTTCCTTTTTCTCAACACCGCTGATTTGAGGTATTACGGACACTGCTCCGGTAGAAATGAGCAGTTTATCATAGCTATACTCCACATTATTTCGTGTGCGTATTTTTTTAACTTCCTGATCAACATCAATCACTCTATCATAAATCAAGTCAACATTATTTTCTGAGTACCATTTCTCATCAGCAATTTTAAATTCATCCTTATCAAAACCACGCACCATATTTTTATTAATTTTTGTACGCTTGTAAGGCAGGCGATCCTCACCATTAATGAGCAATACTTTTCGCTTATCACCATGTGACCTCAAGGTTCGGATAAAACTAATTGATGTAATACTCGCTCCTACGGCTATTATTGGGTAATTATTATATGACATATCTCAATATTTATGGACTATTAAAAAACGATTATTAATATCTTTGCAGCTATTATTGAATTATAACAATCCGAATACAATTGGGTTGAGTTTGTTTGAAAAGAATGAAGAAGTATTTAACAATCTCCTTATTGTTTTTATTGGCTGCCAACGGTTTATTTGCACAGGTAGATTTAGATTTAGGACTTTTAGATGGAGATGGGGAACTCCGCACAATATATGTACAACGCCACCGCCTGAATGACCAATACATTGTAAACCTCGATTTAGGGGCATACATTGGTTTGGGTAATAATATTTGGACACGTTGGGGGTACAGAGGAAGTATACTGCGGAATATTAATGATTTCTACAAGGTTGATTTGGGTTTTATGTATAATCGCGTTCATCTGTTCGACGAAATTGACGATGGTGAAACAAAGGAAAAGTTCGATCTAACCAGTCATGAGTTGCGCCCACACCAAACGCTTCATGTCAATTATCCGCGTTTTCAGTCTTCTGTTTTAAAACACCGCTTTCGTTTGGAAGAGCGCTTTTTTACCTATTCCGATAGTGATTATAGAAAATCAAAAGTTAGACTGCGATACAGGGTAATGCATAGTGCCCGTTTCGATGGCAAAACAATTACACCCAAATCACTATTTTATAGAGCATCGGCTGAATTTAATTTTAATATTTACCAGGAGGCAGAAGATGTATTTTGGGTTAGAGGCAGATACACGCTTGGACTTGGTTATCAATTTAGTGCAAAACTTAGTGCCGACATGAACTACTTTTACGAGCATACAAAAGTTGGAAAAGATTACGATCAAATTGTAACACACATATTCCATTTTGCCGTTAGGCACACAATTAATTGGAACAAATAAGCAGTAATATCGCTGTTAAAAAAAATGCTGTTATTTTAGCACTAAATTTAGAGGTATGAACAAACCTGGTACACAAAAAGCGATTACAAAATTCTTATTGCATCTTCACCCGCCTAAGGTAAATGCGCAATCTATTAAGTACACCCGTACATTTGGCCTTGGAGGTATTGCTGCACTGCTTTTCGTACTGCTTTTTATAACAGGCATGTTGTTACGCTTTGTTTATGTTCCATCGGAGAAAGGAGCTTATGATTCTATCCTTTACTTGCAACAAGAAGTTATTTTTGGCCAATTATTACGTAACATGCACTATTGGTGCGGTATGCTATTGGTCATTGTTTCATTTTTGCATGTCATAAGGGTATTCTATAGTCAATCCATTTTCAATGAGCGACGAAAGAATTGGCTGTATGGCTTGTTAATCATGTTCTTAGTAATCATGTCTAACTTTACAGGCTATTTGCTGCCTTGGGATCAATTGGCATATTGGGCTGTTACCATAATGACCAACATGCTGAGCTACATACCTCTCATTGGTGATCCACTTGCTAATTTGGTGCGAGGCGGTGCCGAAGTAAATGAAGGTACGCTACTCAGGTTTTATCATTTTCACACTGGTTTATTACCATTGTTGATGGTATTTCTAATGAGTATCCATTTTTGGTTAGTTCGAAAAGCAAAAGGTGTAACCGTTGCCGATTCATCAAAAAAAGAGATGGTACCTACCACCCCTCAATTAGTTTATAAAGAAATTGTTGTAGCTCTCTCTCTTATTTTAATACTCATACTATTCTCAATGCTGATTGATGCTCCCCTACTAGAAAAAGCGAATCCTCTGGAGAGCCCTAACCCGAGCAAAGCTCCTTGGTATTTCATGGGTTTTCAGGAGTTATTACTACACATGCACCCAAGTTTTGGGATCTTTATTGTTCCGGTTATAGTAACAGCTTTTCTGATCTACATTCCGTTTGTAAAAGATTTACAGGTGAATGTGGGAGTTTGGTTTAACACCAGTGTTGGAAAAAAAGTAACAATTTGGTCGGCCATATACTCTACAGTTTTTACAATGCTCATTATTGTTTCAACGGAGTACCTCTTAAAGTTTCAAAGTTGGATGCCCGATGCACCCGTTTTAATTACCACTGGCCTATTACCACTACTACTTTACGTGTTACCAACTTTTGGTTTTATTTTAATGATGAAAAAACACCTAAAAGCTGGCAAACTAGAGTTAATTATTGGTTTAGTAAGCATATTGCTAACTGGTTATCTGGTAATGACTGTTGTAGGAAGTTTAATGAGAGGTGAAGGCATGCATTTATTTGCATAAGCATACTATATATGGATATTATAAAAAAAATAACTCGTCGAAGCTTCATTAAGAAAGCAATAATTACCCTTGTTTCTTTGGAGTTAGTATATGTGTTTGTCAACCTGCTTAAAAAAGGGGGAGAAACAAAAGTGTCGAGCAATTTATTTGCTGCTGGCGACATTGATCTATTCGAAAAAGGAAGAGTGTATCCGTTTAGTACCGAACGTTTTTATTTATCCCGATTGGATGATGGTGGTTTTTTAGCAATCTCCACTAAGTGTACCCATTTAGGATGTACTGTACAGTTTAAAAACTCCGATAACAAATTCCTTTGTCCATGTCATGCATCAGCATTTAACAAGCATGGCGAGGTACTAGCTCCTCCAGCAACAAGCGCACTGGACCTTTACAATATCACCATCGAAAATGGAGAAATATTTGTAGATACTGCTACTCCTGTAAAACGAGCAAAATATAATAGCTCACAAATAACCTATGCTTAAGATGATTAACACTCAAAAATACAACAACCTTATGCTGGCATTGGTGGGAGCTCTTATCTTGCTATTTCCAGCTTACCTGCTAATCAAAACCTACTCAGATACAGACACAAGTACAGCCAATGCTGAACCTCAATTTGTTGGAGGCGACACTTGTATTGAGTGTCACTTGCCTGAATACAACGATTGGAAAGGATCGCACCACGATAGAGCCATGGACGAAGCCAATGACTCAACGGTATTAGCTAACTTCAACAATGTTACCATTGAGGGCAATGGCATGACACATCGTGCCTTTATGCAAGATGGTAAGTTTATGGTGAATACGGATGGTGAAAATGGCACCATGGAAGATTTTGAAATTAAATATGTGTTTGGTTTTACGCCTCTTCAACAGTTTTTAGTGGAGTTTGATGGCGGCCGACTACAAACTCTACCTTTAACATGGAATACGCTTGATAGCGTTTGGTACCATATGGCAGATTCAACCTATGCCGATCAGGACATACACCACAACAACTGGTTGCACTGGACCAACCAGGCGCAAAACTGGAACAGCATGTGTGCCGATTGCCATTCAACTAACCTGCAGAAAAATTACGATCCACATACCGACACTTACAACACCACCTGGTCAGAAATTGACGTGAGCTGCGAGGCCTGTCATGGACCATCGTCGAACCACCTTACTTGGGCTGCACTGCCGGAATATGCCCGTGATGATTTTGAAAACTACGGCTTACCCGTTAAAACAAGTGGTATTAACAATGAACAATATGTAGATAACTGTGCCCGATGTCATTCGCGAAGAAGTTCCTTAAGTGATTTTGATTACAGCACCCAAAATATTCACAACCACATTATCCCCAATTTGCCGGATATACCAACCTGGCACTTAGATGGACAGATACAGGATGAAGATTACGTGTATGCCTCCTTTATCCAAAGTAAAATGTATACCAAGGAGCGAGAGGTACAGTGTAACGACTGCCACAATGTGCACAGTGGTCAACTATTATTTGGCGATGACTACAACAAATTGTGTCTTCAGTGCCACACCGCAGATGTATACGAAACCCCTGACCACCATTTCCATAAGACGGAAGGCATGCCAGGCGACGCTGTTATTTCAGATTCAGGAGTTAAATTTGATGTAGGATCTGGAACACTTTGCATTAATTGCCACATGCACGGACAATATTATATGGGTGTTGATTATCGTCGTGATCATAGTTTTAGAGTCCCTCGCCCCGATTTATCCATTAAATATGATGTACCCAACGCCTGTAATCAATGCCATGCCGACAAGAGCAATCAGTGGTCGGAAAACTACATTACCAAATGGTACGGGGAAAGTAGAACCTATCATTTTGCCCAGGCCTTTGATGATGCTCGCAATGGCGAAGCACATGCCTTAGGTCGTTTAAAAGGCATTATTAATGATGAATTGTATCCGCATAGCATACGTGCATTATCCATTCAGTACTTGGGTAACTTCTTTCAAGACTCATTGAAACACGAGGTGGAAAGCTATTTAAGCAACCTATACCCCGATATGCGCGTGGCGGCTATCAGATCTATTCAAGTGGCAGGTGAAGAAGACATCAATCTACTTTATCCAATGCTGGTTGACGATACAAAAGCGGTAAGAACAGAGGCAGCTCGTATCCTATCTAGTTTGGGACTAGAGCAAATACCTCAGAAACACCAAAAGGCTTTTGACATAGCCATTTCGGAATATGAGCAGATACTTTTGTACAATGCCGACTTCCCAATTGGTAAATTTAATCTGGCCAATTTCTATTACAACAAAGCAGAATACGGTCCGGCAGAGCAATTTTACCTTAAAGCTCTTAAGCAGGATGAAGAGTTACACTTTGTGAAATTAAACTTAGCTTACCTGTACAACCGCATTCAGAAAAATGACAAGGCGGCCTTACTTTTCGAAGACTACCTGAAACACGAGCCCACAGATGCACAAGCCAGGTATTCATACGGTTTATTACTTTCAGAAATGAAAAAGTATGATGCGTCTTTAAAACAACTGATAAGATCTCATAATTTGCAGCCAGAACGTGCTCGGGTAGCGCATAATATTGCTATGATGTTCGAATTCCAAGGGGATAAGGCTAACACCGAATTGTACTTAAAAAAGGAAATTGCAATTGTTAATGACTACAACAGTAATGCTGAATTACTTCGTTTTTACCTAAGCAACAAGATGACTGCTAAAGCTAAACCTTTGGCTATTCAAATGAACAAAACATTCCCTGACGTCGCTGAATTAAAACAGGTAATCGAACAATTAAAATAAGAAGCGTTTTGTACTTACTACGCTTTAAGCCTTTTACCACACAGGTTAGTATAGCTATTGCAATACTAACCCGTGTGTGCAAATAATCATGTTTTCGCCTCTTTAAAAAAGATATATTTGTCTCCTAATAAGTGTAGAACCATCACTTATAACCTGTCCCAATCAGGAAACCTTATTAGAGTAAAAACAAATAATATAAAATGCGCGTAGGCACTAGTATAAGTCTTACGCCAGGCGAAAATTGAATACATGAAAAAGTTACTATTTTTTGTATTTGCTTTATTTGTAATAAGCAGTACATCGAATGCACAGTACGACCTAAATGCTCCTGTGCCAGTTGACCCATCAATTAAAACAGGGGTGTTAGATAACGGTTTAACGTACTACATCCGTCATAATCAAGAACCAAAAGAGCGTGCTAGCTTTTACATCATTCAAAATGTTGGTGGTATTCTTGAGGATGATTCACAAGATGGATTAGCTCACTTTCTTGAGCACATGGCCTTTAACGGCACCGAGAATTTTCCTGGTAAAGGAGTTATCTCTACTTTAGAAAAGCATGGTATTGCTTTTGGTCGCAACATTAACGCCTACACTGCTCAGGACGAAACTGTTTATAACATTTCAAATGTTCCTGTAGCGCCTAATGGACTAATGGATACCTGCTTACTAATCTTACACGATTGGTCGAATTATTTATCGCTTGAGGAAGCAGAAATTGATTCTGAGAGAGGGGTAATTTCAGAAGAATGGCGTACACGTCGTGATGCCAGCTTTAGAACACGCAACCAAACAATGCCTGCATTGCTTAATAATTCGAAGTATGGCGAGCGCGATGTAATTGGAGAACTGGATGTTATCAAAGGTTTTGAATACGATGAGTTACGTCGTTTTTACCACGACTGGTACCGCACAGATTTGCAAGCGATTGCCATTGTTGGTGATTTTGACGCAGCAGAAATGGAGCAAAAGGTAATTAAATTATTTTCAAAAATACCTGCTGTTGATAATCCTAAAGAACGCTACGAAGTAAAAGTTGAGCCTAAAGCAGAAACAACTTTTAAACTTGCGTTAGACAAAGAAAGTACACGATCTAGTGTATCAATGTATGTACGTCACGAAGCAGAAGCTTCTTCCGATAAAAACCACAATACATTAAAAACAAACTACAAGCGCACCCTTATCAGAACGATGATTGGTGCACGTATTAACGAGCTACTACAGAAAGGAAATCCTCCTTTTATTAATGGCTATGTTAGTTTTTCAGATTACCCGCGTACAGTATCCTTATTAAGCATTGGTACAACAGCCAAAGAAAACGAGGAAGCATTGGCCTTTGAGTCGATATTAACTGAAGTTGAGCGTGTGAAACGTTTTGGATTTTCGGAGGGCGAACTTGAGCGTGCTAAAACTCAAATGCTAATGGGTTATGAGAATTACTACAAGCAACGCGACAAAATTAACCACGATAGTTATTGTAAGGAAATTGCGAGTCTATATCTTGAAAACGTTCCAATGCCTGGCATTGAGTACGAATTTAAATTTGCTCAGTCGGTTATCCCAACAATCACAACTGATGAGTTAAAAGCTTATTTCAACAGTATGTACACGAAAGAGAACCGTGTAGTTATTATTTCTGGACCTGAAAAAGAAGGTGTAGAGCATTTGAATCAGGAAGAAGCGTTTGCCATTATTGAGAAGGTTGAGAATAATGACGCCATTACAGCCTATGTGGATGAAGTAGTAAGCTCATCATTGGTTGAGGAATTACCAGTTGAAGGTAAAATTGTTTCAGAGCGTGCATTACCAGAATTTGATGCAGTTGAATGGACTTTAAATAACAATACAAAAGTTGTATACCGCTATGCTAACTATAACAAAAACCAGGTGGCATTAAGCAGTTACAGTAAAGGTGGTTCCTCCTTGTATGATGTAGCAGACCTTCCATCTGTTAACATGGCATCTGACTTTGTACCTGCCTTTGGAATTGGCAACTACGATGCTATTGCTTTGCAAAAAGCTTTAACGGGTAAAAATGCGAAAGTTCAGTTTAACATCAGTGGTTTATCAGAATACATTAACGGAAGCTGCCGTACCGAAGATTTTGAAACGATGATGCAGCTGGCTTATTTACATTTTGAGCAGCCACGTTTTGACGAGGAAGCATACAATGCATTAATGAGTCGTTACAAGGCTTATGTAGCCAACATGGGTGACGACCCTAAAAAGATAATGCAGGACAGCATTAGCCAAATTCGTTCAAATTACCACGAGCGTAATATTATTTTTGGCCCTGAATACCTGGAAAAAGTATCGTTCAACCGCATGGAGAAGATTTACAAAGAACGCTTTAACAATGCATCGGACTTTACATTCTTTATTGTTGGTGACATAGAAAAAGATGCTGCTAAAGCTTTAGCAACTAAATATCTTGGTGCTATTTCATCAAACAACACAAAAGAAAACTGGAGAGACAACAAGGTGAATGGTCCTGAAGGCATTACACAAAAGACTATTCCAGTAAAATTAGCAGAGCCGAAAGCAACTGTTCAAATCATCTATAACAACGAATTGGATTACACGCCGGAAAACCGCATTGGTCTTTCATTTATCAGTGCTGTGCTTCGTTTGAGATATACAGAAAGCATCCGCGAAAAAGAAGGTGGAACATATGGCGTTGGTGTCAATGCATCAGCAAACCACTATCCACAGTCTAAAGGATCAGTTATGATTCAATTCGATTGCGACCCAGAACGCAGCGGTGATCTAATACCATTAGTGTACGCCGAAATCGACAAAATGATCAAATCAGGTGCTACAACAGATGATTTAGATAAAACACGCAAAAACATTCTAAAAAGTCGTGCCGAAAGCAAAGACCAGAATTCTTACTGGATGGGTAACATTCGCAATTATTACGTGCATGGTGTTAACATGGACTTGGCATCTAACTACGAAGAAATTGTAGAAAACATGAGCGCTAAAGACATTAAAAAGCTAGCGAAGAAATTCTTTAAGAAAGCTGATAAAATTGAAGTTACTTTTGTTCCTAAAGAGAACTAAGATATATCACACCTCATTATTAAAGGCAGCCCATGTGGCTGCCTTTTTTTGGCTCTCAACTTTACCTCCAAGTTACTTTTTAATACATTTGTTTAATATCCATGTTTGTATAAACAGTTTTCCAACTTACACCATAGCTAATGAGTCGATTACTACTACTCCTCCTACTTTTTTTGCCTGCCATTGGCTTAACTGCCCAGGAAGCAAGTGATCAAAGTTCCGACCAACCACTTAAGCTCGATCATGCCGAACCATTGTACATCGACCTCATCCGTGACTTAGGTGCCCACAAAGGTGAAAAAGAATGGAATGTTGGCTTTGGCTTGTCGGATAATAAAACATTTGACAGCTATGAGTTTTTGGTAGAGTACGAGTGGGCTGTAGCCGATCGTTGGGGACTGGAGATTGAACTACCATTCTCATTTTACTCCCCCATAACGGGTATACCAAACGACTCTTTGCCAGCTAATAAACTAGAAAGTTTACAGCTAGCTACCCAATGGACCTTTTGGGTTAGTGAGCCACACCACACCTCAATGGCTTTGGGTTACATGCAGGAGTTTGAATTCTCTGATTTCAGAAATTTTGGTAATCCACTAATCGAAGGTGCTATATACAATCCTTTTCTGGTGGCTGCAAAAGGCTGGCAAAAATATTACCACACACTATTGTATACCGGACCAATACTCGTTCATCATTTTGACGATGCCCATTTGGACTTTATTTATGAATTACACGCCAACTTCCATTACATGATACCAGATAGCCATAATTTTGTTGGCCTAGAAATAAATAATTACGTGGATAATGAACAGTGGGATTGCACGCTTCGTCCGCAGATGCGCCTGGATATTTCTAACGATATAAAAATTGGTATAGTAGCGGGTATACCCATCACTCGCACAGAACAAGGACTTAGTATGTTTACCCGCTTAATTTGGGAGCCTTAACCTATTAACCTGAGTTCGACGTAAAATTTATTGCTCAGATCGCTTATAAATATTGAGTTTTAAGGACTATTTGTGAAGGCATAGCGGGCTATGTCGAACGAATATGACGCAGAAAATCGATGTTTATAAGTGGATACATTAATCTTTTCATTAAATAATTGATCTACTGCTCTAAATTTAATCGCCATAGTTTACTATGCCTCAAAAATTTAGATTGTATATCAATCACTTAATGAAATCTGAAGTCTTAAATTTTAATCGAACTCAGGTTATTTTCTGGTTCGTTTATAACGTACCTGTTGTACCTGATCAAGAAAAACAGAGGACGAAACCAACTCAAAATTTAAAGCTTGATCCAAGTCGCCAAATAACGAAGAACCACCACCTAGTAAAACAGGAATAGTCGTAAGAATAAGGTCGTCGATTAAATCTTCCTGCAAAAAGCTTTGGATGGTGTTTCCTCCATCGATATACAAATTGTGGTAATCCTGACCATGCACTTGCTTAAGTACCTCACTTAAGGAACCATTAACAAGCTGCACTTTTCCAACATATTCTTCTGGTATTGTTTTTAAGGTACGACTGAGAACAAACACGGGCTTGCTATAGGGCCACGGACAATCAAAACCACAAACGGTTTCAAAAGTTGTACGTCCCATAATTATGGCATCCACCTCGTTCATAAATGCTCCATAACCCATATCCACCTGGTCAGTATTAGGAATACTATGCAACCAGTCTAAGCCTCCGTTTTTGTCCGCAATATAACCATCGAGGCTAGTGGCTATAAATACTTTATTTCGCTTTTCCATACATCAATATTTCCGCTAAATGTATGAAGAAAAATAATCAATTGCTTCGCCACTAAAGTTCAAAGATATACCCCACTGATAGATTGAATAAACTGCTTGGATCATATTCGTAAGCAGGATCAAGTGAGCGTGGCCTATTGAACACGTAACTTAGCTCAACATCAAAATTACGGATATTCAATATCAAGGGAATGCATAGTTCTGTATTCATCCAACCAAAAGCTGAATGATAACTTAACTCACCATTGTTGCCTGTATGTTCCACCTCTTCCGAATCATAAAAAAAAGACAGCTCTGGTTCTAGTTTTAAACGATTGAAACGCCCCCAATCAATTAAGGTGAACGACGAATACACTTCCCAGTTCAATGTTAGTTTGGAGTCACTGCCAAATAAATAGTTAAGTCCGGCCCTACAACCAAACCAGTTAAACTTTGTACTCATTCCCCAGTGTAAATTATTACTGTAGGTCGATGAAAAGTCAAAACCGTTGTTGAAACCAAAGTAACGACTATACGTCAGGTTGTATCTAAGCCAGTTGAGCTTTTTTAGTGCTTTTCCGTAGCCAAGCATAAAAGCGTTGTTGTAATTTGCATTGTTATTGGCACTAAACCAAGTACCCGAACTAGTACCTAAACCCATAAAAAAACCATATGAGTTAAAGTAGGAAACCTGCCCCGACAGATAGTACTGCGGATCTCCCACCTCGCGACCTGCGTAATAAGTTCGGTTGCTATAACTACTATTGGCATACACAAAATGAAATGCCTTATCAGCTGCCACCTCCATGTAAAGCAATTCTTCTTCATCGTAGTACATAAGCTCATGCAATACCGAGTCGACATAACTCTCTTGTGACATAACGGAAAAAGCATAAAACAAACTAAAAACAATTAGAATCAAAATTTTCATATACGCTATATTTTGGGGGATAAGTGATGGAGAATTAAACTTAATTCAATGATTAGCTTATATCAGTAACCAGGGAATTCGCTTTTAAGCGTTTTAACCACCTCCCCACTTCGTGGTACTCCTCCTTGCCAAGGAGGAGAGGGATGAAAAACCGTCCCCTCCTGAATTTTAGGAGGGGTGGTATAATTAGTTTTAAAAGGCAATTTCCCTGTATCAGTAACAGGATGAGTAATGATAATGGGCAAAAAAAGTACAGGTAGTAGGCCTGTACTTTTTTTTGTTGTTGAACACTTAAGGTACTATGCGTTTTTTCTGTTTCTATTTTTGCGGGCACGTTGCTTGGCTTGCTTCTTCATGGCAGCTTTTTGCTCTTGTGTTAAGGTCTCTTTTACCGCCTCACGATTTTCTTTTAAAGATTCCATATTGGCTTTTCTTAACTCACGCTGCTCCTCGCTTAAACTGGCTCTTAGTGCTTCTTGCTTCTCCTTCTTACCCATTTCCTTGTCTTGCAAAATAGCCAACTGCTCTTCTGTCAGGCTCTCTTTAAAGGCATCACGATTAGCCTCCTTCTCCGTTCTGGCTGCAGCAATCAGCTCTTTTTGATCATCACTTAATGATTCTCTTAGCTCTTTGCGCTGTTCCTTTTTATGGGCTTCAATAGCTTCTTTTTGCTCATCGCTTAAGGTGGCACGCAATGCCGCTCGGTTGGCTTCCACACTTTCTTTATTAGCTTTTCGCATAGCTTTTTGCTCTTCGCTTAACGATGCTGCAAAAGCTTTCATTTTCTCTTGCTTGCTTAGTTCTTTATTATCTAAAATAGCTAACTGCTCTTCGCTAAGGCTTGCTTTAAAAGCTTCGTGATTAGCTTTTTTCTCCTCTTTGCTAGCTGCAACCATTGCTTTTTGCTCTTCGCTTAAAATTGGTCCTGTAGTTTCGTCCTGCGCACTGGCAACAGATGAATAAGACAATAACATAATAGCTGCTACAAATACTTTTAGAAAATTTTTCATGATGCTTATCTTTTAAAATAATTAACAATGTGTGTTTGCATACATACCGCCGTTGCAGCTTTTCACCCTACCTGAAAAAGCACAACAATTTTAAATCATAAGCATACATTGTAGCTAAATGACTGATCCGATGAAATTAAGAACATGAATATTTTTTCATCAAAGCGATTCTCTAGTAATCGACAATACCATCCCAAAAACCTTTCGGATCTATGGAGCATGGCCTCAATTTTTTTTCATTTTTTTTTGCCCGACAGAAGCTTAAAAATCATAATTATACACATTGATGTAACTATGCGCAACAGCTGTAACGTCTTGTATAGGGGCAAATTATACTTTTAATTTGTATCAAAATTAATAACACAATGATGAACAAATTTTCAACCCTTGCTGTTTTCCTTTTAGTGTTTTCGGCTTTTGGGTATTCACAAACAAAAAGAGATATGAGTAATTTAAATGAACCAGTAAAAACGTATCCTAAAACATTTTCTCACATTGGCATTACTGTACCTGATATTGAAGCAGCGGTAAAGTTCTACACCGAGGTACTGGGATTTTATGTTATTATGGAGCCGACATTAGTAAAAGAAGAAAATGAAACGGCTATTGGCCAAATGTGTATTGATGTTTTTGGAGAAGGTTGGGAAACATTTAAAATCGCTCATCTTTCAACTGGCGATAAAATTGGTTTCGAAATTTTTGAGTTTAATGAGAGTAAAGAATTGAAGCCAAATTTTGAACCATTTCGCTCAGGCCTGTTTCACTTTTCGATACAAGACCCCGATGTAGAAGGCCTTGTTAAGAAGATTGTAGACGCTGGTGGTAAACAACGTATGCCTATTAGGGAATACTACCCTGGCGAAAAACCATACCGTATGTGTTATGTTGAAGACCCATTTGGTACTGTATTCGAAATCTACTCTCACTCATACGAACTACACTACTCGCAGGGTGCGTATAAGTGATTTTGTTTGGCAAAATCTTGTCCCCATTTATTCAATTCAAGAATGATGGGGATTATTGATTTTCCCTCCTCCGTTAAATCATACTCTACCTTTGGCGGCGTAACCGGATAAATGGTTCTTTTAACCAGCTTATCGTTTTCCAATGCTCGTATGGAATAGGTAAACATGCGGTTGGAGATATCGGCAATGCTCTTTTGCAATTCTCCCGATCGCTGAGCACCATCTTTTAAATGGTAAAGAATCAAACTCTTATACTTATCGCCTATTAAATGAAGTGCAAAAGCCAGTGAGCACTTAAACTTCTTATCTTGATATTTTATTATCTCTGAATGCATAGCGGGCTATTTTTCATACTAAAATAACCACAATTAAGCGACAAAAGCATCTTTTAGCATTTTTTGTGCTTAAGCCACGTAGGCACTAACTTTAATTCAATACTAAAAAAGCCCTGCAGTTTGTACTACAGGGCTCACAACTTATCTCCTGCTTTATTATTGTTCTGCTTCTACTTTTGTACTGCGGTTTCTTACGGTGGTATTGTTTTCGGCAATACGATTGGCAGTAAACTGTGTTAACTCCGTGTAAACATCGGCATTCACCTTGCTCATAACAAAAAGGTAAGGCACCAAATCGTCATTTAGCAAGGCAAACAAACGTTTTTTAATAAGCGAAGCCGAATCTAATTCCTTACGCTCGTCTTTCACCGAATAGTAAGCATTTTGCTTGGCATTAAAATTATCCACAGCCGTTTCGAGTTGCATAAAACGCTGCTCGCAACCAGGTAACTGAACCACACAAGCCTGGTAATCTCCTGTTTTGCTTTCACCTAAAAGAGAGGCCAACAAAGGGTATTCCTCGCGGTAGCTCTTGCTCTTAACCTCAAGGCCATATTTTTCGAGCATTTTAAAAAGCAGCTCTGCCGCACCGGCTATTGCTCCATCAGGATGACAGGTATAACCTTTCACCAAACCATGTAACAAGGTAAAAGTACGATCGGTAACATCGTCTAACTCACTAAGATCTGACTCTACCGAATCGCGCATAATGGCAATACTCAATTGCTCATTCAAACTAATCGCACGCTCAAAAGCCGATTTCACGTAGGCATCGTTGCTGTAATCGTTTTTCTGATATTCATCAATTATTTGCTGTAACAGGCCATTCACCTCGCTCACGCGGGTATTGCCTTTTATTCTGGGTATTTTGTTCATTGCATTAAAATTGTAGGTTATACTTGATTTAGTTATGTGGAGATAAGTTGTGAAGCTTCAATACCATTGGTATCGACACTTTTTTATTTTTTTACCGATATCGTTTGATATCGGGCGGTTTACTCTTTGGAAAGCTCGATACAGATTGTATCGGCACTTTTTAATAGTGAAAAGCAACACTACAAAGTGATATCGATGATTTTTGCCTTGTTTTTGGCAAATACCAGATGATATTGGGCGTTCTATTGCTTGGCCAAGACGATACCGCTGGTATCGGTCAATTTTGTTACAATAACACCATTTATTAGTAGATCGAATGCTTGACAACAAAAGAAAAGCATCATAAAGTAGTTTAGCTGTATTCATATTAATTGCATGGGCTTATATATGATAGATGCAAAACAGCCTATAAACTCTTTATGGAAAAGGCATTATTTTATCATTGCTTGACGAACCTTTGGTTTTAATGGATAAATGATGGGTGGCGTGTGACTAATATTAAACACCTATAATTGAGATTGATTTAAATTTTAAAATGCAGGATAATAAAAAAAGGGAGTTTAAAAACTCAATGATAGCATGTATCATCAAGCTTTTAAACTCCCTCTTAAATTTGTAATATCTGACACCACACAATCGTTTTACCGCCTTGGTATCACTCGTGCGTGGCTAACGATCTATACTTAAAAGCGCAAGCCTATATTCACCATAAAACCACTCATTTTGGTGGTGCCCATTTCCATTAGGCTACCTGAACTTAACTCACTAATTGGCGCATTATTAATTCGGTTAACAAAAGGAGATGTTTGCTTTTCGGTAAAATCTCCACTGCCTAAATAATAGATACCCTCAATAAAAAAGGATGTTTTACGACTCGGAAAAACAATTCCTCCGCCCACAAAAGGCTCAAAAGTATCGGTCCATGTTATGTCGCCACTTTCGTTAGTATATCGGTTGCTATAGAACCCTTGCTGGTACAAATTATCCACCAACAAATCCCACTGGGCATAGTAGCCGTGATTTGTCATTAGGCCGGAGCTATTATAGCTTGCTGTTAAAGCATGACGATACTCCATACCTCCCTTTGCAAAAAACTCCCAGTTACCTGCAAAAGCATTTAGCTTTAGGGCAATTGGCACATTTAATAAGGTTAAATCCTGTGTTTCCACCATATCGCTTGATGCAAAACGATACTCCACATTATCGCCCTCAGAGTCAACTCCGTTTTGTGTCGTACTATAAGCGTCAATACTGCCTTCAAAAGACCCCATAAAATACGATGCCCCTGTTTCAATGGCTACATATTTAATTGGACGATATTCGATGAAGAAACCAAAGTTTAAGGGCATAACGGTAAGCGCTTCATAATTATTAAAGTCGTTTTCCCACATCATTTGACCTCCACCGGCTTTAAGTCCCCAGTACACTTTCTTATAGCGTTTGTCGGGTTTTATTTCTTTGCTTTTGCTTGAGGAAGTCTCTTGCCCTGCTGTGCTTACATTTTGTGCACTCACCATGGTGGTGAAGAGCAAGCAAGAAAAAACAATATATAGTATATTTTTCATGAGTCTAAAATTTGTGTTTATTGGCCATATGGAACTCTCAAATAAATTTTTATTCATCAAACTTTCACGCTCAAACGTATTCATGAATACTTCGTATTTCATCCGCCTATGTGTCAATTTGGATAATCAAAATCACATTTTCGTTCCACAGTGATCTTTATAAAGACAGGCCCTTGGTACCTTTTATACCAAGGATCCTCTCCTTCAATAATTTATTTCTGAATAATTATTTTCCGTTTTTCAATTAAACCTTCAGACTGAACTTCGAGTATATACACCCCTGGTTTTACATTGGTATGCTCATAGTCAATTACAAAGGTATTTTCGTAGGTGTGCTGTGCCACAAGGCTTCCTCCCATGCTGTAAAGTCTAACCTGTGTTTTCTCCTTTTGCTCAGGTAATTTTATCACCACATTTTGGTTTCGCTGCACCGGGTTAGGCATCACTTTCACATTTTTGAGTCCTCCATTGGCCAACTCCAAGGTATCGGAGTAAACAGTACAGCCAGACACCAAATCAGTAGCAGTAACATACACTTCTCCTGATTTGCTTACCAAATTCAGGTATTGTGCATCACCGGCTTCTTGGTTGTTGACGTACCATGTATAATCGCTAAAATTCTGCTGACTATTATCGATGAACAAGATATCATCCCACTTATCTTTCAGTACAATTTCGCTGCTTGATCTTGGGCTTATAACAACATCTTTGGTTACTACATTGTCGCACATATCATTTACTACCATGGTAAAAGTACCAGCTTTATCTTCTGTAAAACGATGAATCCATAATTGAGATTCGTAATACGAATGCTTATAAACAGTATCGGCTGCCATCCAGGTATAATTTTCTAAATAATCACCTTCCAATTCAACCAACAAATCAATATCAGCGAACAAACATGCGGATAATGTTGTTTGCTCTGGTTTAATTACCGCCGGCTTACAACTGCGTATGCTAAACTGCAAATGCACAGCTTCTGTTGGAATTTTACTATTGTTGACAAACTGCACCGCTTCTGATGGAATATCTACCGTATATGTTTGATCAAAATCCAACTCTTTGTCATAATCCCAAATTATAAGCGTATCACCACTTTCATTCAATCGCGGATAAAGGTACCCCGCATTTGGTGAAATAGTTATTGACTGACGACTGATGTCTTTAATTGGTTTATTAAAGGCTATTTTAAGGTGAGTACTGTAATCTACTTCACTGGATTCATGAGTTGGTGTAGAACCTGTCACTTCAACTTTACCAAGTTGGTAAACACCAATTTCAAAAGCTCCAATATCAACTTGAGAGTAAAAAGTACGACGTTCATTTTTATGCAAATCCATGTAAGCATAACCTGGCAAGGACAAATCATCTCCTTGGTCGAAGCATGAACTGTACATTCCCAATCGGTAATCGCGCTCTTCAACATCAATAAAATCAGGATCACCTGACACGTTTTCAACACCATCGTAACCACCTTCTATACACGAATAAGTAGCCGCTGCTTCACTTAACTGCGTTCCTTCGTTGGCATAAATGATCGTGTTAATAATGTTACCCGGCGATTGAACTCCTCCTGAATTAGCTGTTACCGTGGCATTCACCATGGTCAAATTCGACGCGGCATCACCAAATACCACCTGAGCTCCTTTATTATTATCAATTTGTGTATTGTATATAAATGCCTCACTCGTGGTATTATAAACAGCAGCTCCGTTGGTGGCAGCGTTATCCGAAACAAAGCAATTCAGCAGTTTGTAATTGGCATGCTTGGCATACAAGGCACCGCCATTACCTTCTTCTGCATTGGCTGATGTTAAGGTCACACCGTCGATTAGTACTCCTTCAACCGGTGCTTCGCTTGTACCAAGCACTTTAATTAAGGTATTGGTATTATCATCGGTACTGCCTTTGGTGCCAATATCGCCGCTTATTATGGTTTTACCCTTGGAGCTATAGCGAGAGCCTCGCTGCGTTTCGTTACCCTCAAAACCACCATAGATAGCACGATAAGAACCTAGCATTAATGACTCGGTTTTATCGTCGCTGGCACTAACTGTGTACTCACCATTGGCTACCCAAATTTCATCACCCTTAATTGAGTTATCAAGAGCCTCCTGAATACTTCCATAAGCCTTATCCCAGGATGTTCCATCGCCCGATGAGCCAAGTTTAACGTGTAGTGGCGTCTCTCCGCCTACGTAAAAAGTAGCCGTATCGGACCAATAGGTGTATGATTCGGTTTGTACACCAACCCGCCATTGATAGCCTTTGCGGTGTTCATAATTAAACGACATAAAACCCCAATATCCAATACCATCATACTCTTCATAAACATTGTCCTCATCATCAACATCCCAAACCTTAAAGCTCATGCTATATGGGCTTGTATCCATTAAGTTAGGATTAGGACTTACACCATCGATATCAGCCCCTAAAGTCCAGGTATAACCTAACACACCCGTTGGGCGTTCAGGTGTTTTATCAGCCGGACGAACCTGTTTCGGATAAGAAGCTTCATAGGCTCCCATATCAACAAGACCCCAGCTTACACGACCAATACCATCCAAATCTTTACGGCATTGTTCTGGTATATAATCGTTACTTCCATTATTGATACATGGCGACGTAATCTTTAAACGATAATTCGCATTTTCGGCATCAACAAATAAAGGATCAATATGCACGCTATTCATTTCATCTACAGATGTGTTATAGCTCCCTTCCGGAATGCATGAATTGTAAAGTTTCCCTCTAAGGTAGTAGTCATAACTGGCGTCGTTGGATGTGTTATTCCACAAAATGCAGTTAAACAAATTTATTTTACCCTTGTAATTAGCGTATATAACACTAGAATTATTTGCTCGATTATTAACAACGGTTGAATTATACACCGAAATTTCATTTTCATTGGCATAAATACCTCCATAAAAATCTCCATTATTATTGGTAATTAATGAATTTATAATTTCGGTAAAGCCTCTGGATGTAACACCTCCACCATTTGCAGCATAGTTGTTTCTAACAACCGTGTTATTAAGAACAAGATACCCTTGCTTATGAAATACACCACCGCCAACTATGTTATCTCCTTGGCCTCCAGTAATGGTTAAACCATCAATAATTAAAGTGTCTTTTTTAGAAAAATTAGTTTCTATAACACGATAACTGTTATCTGCTGGCGCACCCGCCAGACCTATATCTGCACTTAAAATCGTTTTTTCAGTGCTGCCGCTTCTATCTTCAAGGTATACTTCATTACCCTTAAAGCCACCATAAATCGTCAGTCCTTTAGTAATCCTAAAAAACTCATCCCTATCATCAGTAGTACTGGTAAAATAGGTTCCTTCAGCTATCCAAATTTCATCTCCTCGCACAGCTTCATCAATGGCAGCTTGCAAGCTACCAAAAGCATATGCCCAACGATCGCCCCAACCAGACGATCCCTCTTTAACTTTAATAGCATATTCGTGAGTGACAACAAAGCTGCCAATTGGAGATGGATAGGTCTCTTCTCCATTAACAGCCACCACGCGCCACTGGTACTCATTACCATTATCCAAGGCCACAGTATGGCTTAATTCTGTAATAGCATCAACAGATATTACGTTATCTTCAGTGGTCCAGTATTCTAATCTAAAATGATCATACTCCGGAACAGCATAACCTTCGGGCCACTGCCACTCAAAGGTTACATCGGTGCCTAAAAACACGCCCTTTACAATACTGTCATTGCTTAGGTTGGTAATCATAGGTGTTATCACACCACCTTCGAAACAACCCATATCTACCACATCGTTTATAATACGGTCCTTACCGGCCAAGTCGAATAACATATCGATTGGAATAGAGTCGTTTACGCCTGCATCAATACCCAAAGAAGTTATATTAAGCCTAAAGTCCTTATTATCTGCATCGATAAACAAAGGTGAAGCAACAATATTTCCATCTCCATCATATGATTGACCCAATATGGAATACCTGGCCTTTACACCATACACGTCATCACTATTATCGTATCCAGTATTGCCCCAAATAATTGAGTTAACAACTTCTAATCCATTATTTGAGTTATACGACGCGACTCCACCTCCTCGGCCTCCTTTATTAGCATATACAACGGAGTTTAAAACCTGCGTTTTTCCATTATTATGAAACAAGGCCCCGCCATAACTATTGGATGAGTTGTTGTGAATCAATTGCGAATTTTGAATATACAAGTGGGCTCCATTATTATATATAGCCCCCCCTTCATCATCAGAAAAATTATCTGAAACAATTGTATTTCGAAGGAATAGAACGCCATTTTGAGCAAATATTGCTCCAGCATACCTATTATTTGTTGACCAAAGATTGGCATAGCCTTCCGTAATACTAATACCATCAATAATAGTTGTATCTGATAATAATGTTTCAAGATAAACCACATGGGAACTGTTATCACTTGCTTTATCAAGGTCGCCAATGTTACCACTGAAAATAGTTGGATTGCTCTGCCAGTCTCTTTCTGGCAAGGTAGATTCAGTGCCCTTAAAGCCTCCATAAATAGCTATGCTTTTATCAATAGCGAACGATTGATAACGATCACTCTCGGCTGGCTTATATGTTCCTGCAGCCACCCACAATTCATCTCCTCCAACGGCCATTGCGATGGCTTCATTTACATCTCCCAAAGCAGAAGCCCAGCTTGTACCGTCACCAGTTTGTCCTTCTTGAACATAAATTGGATGCAAGTGAGGCAACGAAAATGAACGTTTTAAACCAATAACAGGTTGCTCATTTTTAACATGGGCAATCACTCGCCATTCAACTTTTTGCCCAACATCAAATGTGACACTGGTTTTTAATGCACTAATATCATCTACTTTTGCATAGCTACCATTGTTATACCAGTATTCAATTGAATAACTCTCAACATCAGGAATTGTTACGTTCGTACCCCACTCCCACTCAAACTCCACATTTATGCTTGCAGTTTCGTTTGTAATTATTTGTCCTGCTTTTGGATAAACAATTATCGGAGTAAGCACACCACCCTCACAGATGCCTAAATCAACGTTATTTTCCAATCGTGCATTACCATAGTAATCCTTAGTAATATCTTCCGGTAACTTTTCATTGTCACCAGCATCAATGGCGTGTGATAGATAGTGCAAGCGGTAATCTCCATTCTCCATATCAATAAACAATGGATCCGAATTAATCTCATCACTTGAACGTCCTTGAACACATGAATTGAAAACTGATATATTGCTGGTTGCAGAACTTTCTATCTTGTTATTCCAGAAAATACTATTGGCCACGGTGCCATTGCCGATAATAATTCTATCGCTCGTATTATTAACAAATACACAATTCACAATATCATTTTCGCCATCATATGCTTCAATCACATCATCGTAATGACTTGTATTATTTCTAAATATCGTATTATAACATTCCAATCGAACCTCACTTGCAATAGCCGATCCCTGACCAGCCGTGTTGTACTCAAAAATACAATTGAGAACCTTTGAAGCACCTTCGCTACTATAAATACCTCCACCCAAACTGTAGGAATAGCTATCTCTAAGTGTTAAACCATCGAATACAACCGGACGAATACTTTTTAAACTACACTTAAATAATTGTATCGAATTATCAGCCTCTTCTAAAGGATCACCAATATTACCACTTATAATGGTTGGATGCGATCGCCAATTACGATCTTCTAGTGCTGTTTCGTCACCTGCAAAACCACCGTATAAGTAAATAGCAGATTGAATGCTAAAGTTCACATTCCTATCGTCATCATCTGTTGGGTAATAGGTTCCTTCTGCTATCCACAACTCATCGCCTTCAACAGCAACAGACAAAGCTTCTTGCATAGTGCCAAAAGCATTTTCCCAACTCGATCCATCTCCATTAGCTCCCGATTTCACATAAATTGGCTGATCATTAACAATTGAAAAATAAGAAACAGGTGAATAATTGATGATACCGTTATCTAAAACAACTCCTGCTCGCCAATTGTATTCTATTTTAGCACTTAAAGAAAGTGTTGTTGTTAAGTCACTCTCTGTAACTACTTTTACCTTGTTACCTCCGGCAGGCCAATACTCAACAAAATATTGCGTGATGGCGTAACTTGGAACTTCCCCATCCCAGCCTGCTTTAAACTCAATCTCACAGCTACTTTCTGTCGTTTTAATAACTTCGTATAGTGATGGACTCAATATAAGCGGACATTTCACGCCGCCCTCATAGGCACCCATATCTACTTCATCGCCTTGTATTCGGGTATTTCCATAATAATCAAGAAGTGCATCTTCCGGAACAAACTCTTTGCTCCCTTTTCCAATATATGGCGATCGGCTATTTAATCGGAAATCGTCCATCTCATGGTTCACAAAGGAAGGATCTCCAATGTCCATATTATTTCGACTAGAATTAAACCAGGTAAATTCAAAAGCCGAATAATCAACATCGCCCTTAATAGAAACATCATTATAACGATTGGTTTCATTAAAAGACAAACAGTTATATACTTTCATATAATCATTATAGCCTTCTTCATATACCGAAGATCCACCATTTGCCACATTACCTACAAAGGTACAATTAACAACAAAGCCAGTTCCCGACTCTAAGCTAATCGCTCCTCCATAACTAACCATTGATTTATTATTTTTGAATATCGAATTAAACACAGTAACATCACCACCTTGAATGGAAATTCCCGCTCCAGAACTATAACTTTGATTATCTTTTACCAAGCAGTTTCTCACTGTCACATCGCCATCTAACACAAGCATCCCTCCGCCTTTGTGAGCAATACTCCCATCCTTGGCGTACACATCTTGTAGAATTAATCCGTCGAAAACAACAATTCCCTCTGCATTTACCCTAAACAGTTGCAAGGAGTTATCATCAATAATAGACTCTACACCAATATCTCCACTAATAATAGATCTATTTTTAATATAATCTCTTTCGCTTAAAGCACTCTCATTTCCAGCAAAACCACCGTACAACGTAATGTTATTACGTATTTCAAAGCGCTGTGCTCTAATGTCAGCGTCACTAGGTTTATAAACACCTGCAGCTATCCATATCTCATCTCCATCCACACTCGTATTTATGGCTTCATTTAAGTTGCCATAAGCGTTAGCCCAGGAGCTACCGTCTCCTGTGCCTCCTGTTTTAACATAAATCGATCCACTCTGACGTATAGAAAACGTGGTTACCCTGGAGTAATTAATAGTTCCATCGCTCAACTCAAGTCCCAGGCGCCAAAATACTTTTTTACCTTTTGAAAAGCTTGTTGTATAGGATAAGTTACTATTGATATCAACGCTATTGATGTTTTCCTCATCACTCCAATATTCAATAAAATAACGCTCTACTGTGTAAGGCATTGCTTCTGTCCATTCAGCCTGTAAGGTAACATTAAGCGTTTCCCCCGTCACCACAAAAGCATGTTGATCAGCTGGCGTACTATTAACAGGCACCACAACAGCACCTTCAAAAGGCCCTAAATCAATCGTTTCGTTCAACACACGGGCATTACCAGCATAGTCAGTTGAACTAACCAATTGGTGTGCAATATTACCAGTATCAATGGCCTCAGAACCAATCAGCAATCTAAAATCATAATTTGCAATATCAACAAACCCAGCATCCTTGCTCATCAAAACATTATCCAAATCAACACTACCACTAATAGTTAATTTGGGCGATGTATTGAAATCACTTAAAACCACAATGGAGTTAGTTACTAAACAATCGTAACCATCGGCATATATTTCCGCGTAGCAATTTTGATAGTTATCACTCACCTGATTTTTGTACCATAGACAGTTATAGAATTTCGATTCACAATCATAACTCAAGTATGAAGCTCCCCCATTGAGAGCCTGATTATTAATAAAAAAACAGTTAACAATATTAGGATTTGCACCATTCACTGTAGCCAAAGCTCCACCGAAACGTGACGATTGATTGTCCTTAAAAACAACATTAGCAATAAATGGTGAAGCATTATCAATGAAAAGTCCACCGCCGTTGCGTTCAGACCAGCTAGGGTTATTATTGTAACCTCCTTCTATAGATACTCCATTGAGGATACAATTTTTATCAATAACATTATATTCTGAACCAATGGCTTTAACTACGGTATACGAATTGTCTGTCGCATCGTTTGTTACACCAATATCCCCGCTAAGAATAACTTTATGTTTTTGCCAATTACGTTCTTCTAACGTTGACTCTGTACCATTAAAGCCTCCATAAAGCTGAACATTTGGTTTTAATTCAAAAGTAGCATACCTATCACCAATCTCACTTGGTAAGTACACTCCCTCTGCAAGCCATATCTGGTCACCACTAAATGACTCGGATAGTGCAAGTTGAAGGCTGGTGTAAACATTTGTTTTAGTTTGCCATGCATTACTCACGAGGTTCGGTTTCACATACCGAACTGTTGAAAATGCACTTAACGAAATAAAGCCTAGCAGTATTAAAACCACCAGACTACGCAAGTAGATGTTTTTCATTTAGTTAAAAATATCAAGGTTTAGAATCAAAAAAAACGACACAAATATACATTTGTTACGTAAAGTAGACTTATACGCCATTACATTCAAATAGTTAGTTGAATCATAACCAAATAAGGCATTACGCTTTATCATATAAGAAAAACCACTAATAACCAATCACATATGGAATTCTTTAAAATAGAAACCTAATCTATTTAGACCTTTTCTATTTTATATATTTTGATAAACAATCATCTCCAGTGGATAAACTCAAGAAAAAGCATCTTACGCCAATAGTTTCATGCATCATCAAAATGATGTATTTTTATAACTCAACAAATCAAATATACCATGACAACAAAAAAACAAACAGCTGTTATCCTTTCGGGATGTGGCGTATACGATGGTGCGGAAATACATGAATCAGTTTTAACATTACTGGCAATAGCCAAGCAAGGAGCTGATTACACCATTTTTGCACCTGATGTGGAGCAGTACCATGTAATAAACCACCTTAAGGGTGAGCCGGTTAATGAGAAGCGAAATGTTTTAGTTGAGTCGGCTCGTATTGCACGTGGTGCAATTAAACCACTAAGCGAATATAAAGCAGCTGATTTTGACGCACTTATTTTACCTGGTGGCTTTGGCGCTGCCAAAAATCTAAGTTCGGTAGCTTTTGAGGGCCCTAACTGTAGTGTTGAGGCAGAAACAGAGCGCGCCGTGAAAGAAACGCATGCAGCCAACAAACCCATTGGTGCACTTTGCATTTCCCCTGCGGTGATTGCAAAAATTTTAGGCGAAGTAACGGTCACTATCGGTACAGACGAAGGTACAGCACAAGCCATTGAAAACATGGGAGCCAACCACATGACTACCAATCATGGCGAAGTAATAATTGATGAAGCAAATAAAATTGCCACCACTCCATGTTACATGCTAGATGCTAATATTATTCAAATTGCAGAAGGTGCCGACAATGTGGTTAAAGCAGTTTTAGAAATGGCATAACAACAGTTACTCCAAATATAATTCATAAAAAAAGGTTGCAACTAACGCTGCAACCTTTTTTAGTGTAGATTTTTTGGACTTATTATCTATTAAATAATAACTCACGGTATTTTGGTAATGGCCACATCTCATTGTCAACAATAAGTTCCAACTTATCAATGTGGTAACGAATATCATCAAGGTAAGGACGCACCTGCTTGTCGTAAGCATAGGCTTTTTCCGTTTCATCCTCAATTACATTGCATTTCTTACGATCTTCAATCATCTCCGCTACTTTAGCTTTGATGGTTGAAATATGATTTGAAATTGTTTTGATCAATTCTTTACGAGCACCAGCCAGTTCGTTAAATTCTTTCTCGTCAAAGATATCACGCATACCCTGTACATTGTGTATCAATTCTGTTTGATACTGAATCGCAGTAGGTACAATGTGATTAATGGCTAAGTCACCAAGAACACGTGCTTCGATCTGAATCTTTTTGGTGAATTTCTCCATCTCAACTTCAACACGAGCTTCTAACTCACGCTCAGACATGATTCCTGTATCAACTAAGCTCTCTTTAGATGTTTTATCTAAATACTTAGACAATGATTCTGGCACAGAAGTAATGTTCGTCAAGCCACGCTTAGCTGCTTCATCTTTCCATTCATCAGAATAACCATCACCATTAAAGCGCACTGGATTTGATTCCAATATCACTTTCTTAATTGTCTGGAAGATGGCTTCATCTTTCTTAACACCACTTTCAATTAAAGCGTCAACATCCTTTTTAAATTCTGTCAACTGAACAGCCATAGCTGCACTCAATGCGGTTAAAGGAGCAGCACAGTTAGCAGTAGAACCTACAGCACGGAATTCGAAACGATTACCAGTAAAGGCAAATGGCGACGTTCGGTTACGGTCAGTGTTATCCAAAAGAATTTCAGGAATACGACCAATACCTAACTTTAAGGCTGTTTTTTCATCTGGCGACATTTTCTGATCTGTAATACGCTCAGCAAGATTATCTAAAGTATCGGCTATTTGCGAACCTGTAAACACAGAAATAATAGCTGGCGGTGCCTCGTTGGCTCCCAAACGGTGACTGTTAGATGCAGTTAAAATAGTAGCACGTAACAAATCCTGATTTTTATATACAGCGGCAATTGCATTAACAACAAACGTTAAGAACTGTAGGTTACCCTTAGGATTCTTACCTGGGGCTAATAATACAACACCCGTATCTGTTTGCAAGGACCAGTTGTTATGTTTACCAGAACCGTTGATGCCAGCAAATGGCTTTTCATGAAGCAACACTTCAAACTTATGACGACGCGCGATACGCTTCATCAAATCCATTACTAACTGGTTATGGTCATTGGCAAGGTTTGCTTCAGCATAAATTGGCGCTAACTCAAACTGGTTTGGCGCTACCTCGTTATGACGAGTCTTAACTGGGACACCATGCTTATGTGATTCTATTTCTAACTCAATCATAAACTTAGACACACGCTCAGGAATAGACCCAAAGTAGTGATCGTCTAACTGCTGATCTTTCGATGATGAGTGCCCCATCAAGGTACGACCAGTAATCATTAAGTCAGGACGCGCCTGATATAAAGCTTGATCAATTAAGAAATACTCTTGCTCCCAACCTAAGTTAGTATGCACTTTCTTAACATCTTTGTCGAAATATTGTGCCACACCAACAGCTGCCTTATCAACAACCGAAAGTGCTTTTAAAAATGGTGTTTTATAATCTAAAGCTTCACCAGTATACGATATAAATACCGTAGGTATACATAGTGTAGTACCCATAATAAATGCAGGCGACGAAACATCCCAGGCTGTATAACCACGTGCCTCAAATGTCTGACGGATACCACCGTTAGGGAAAGATGAAGCATCAGGCTCTTGCTGTGCAAGTAATTTACCCGAAAAGGCCTCTATCATCGTATCGTTATCACCATAATCAATAAAGCCGTCATGCTTTTCTGCTGTTCCATCGGTTAATGGCTGAAACCAGTGTGTATAATGTGTTGCACCGTGTTCCATAGCCCATGCTTTCATACCAGAAGCAACTGTATCAGCTATTTTTCGGTCAATCGACTCTCCTTTATCCATAGCAACCTTAACAGCTTTGTAAGCATCGCCTGATAAGTATTTTGCCATTGAGTCTTTGTTAAAGACTAAATCACCATAATAATCTGTTGCTTTTGTAGAAGGGAAAATCACTTCTTTTGGCTCTCTGTTCATTAATTCAGCTAGCGCTTGAAATCTTAATTTTGCCATAGTATTTTATTTTTTTATCGAATCAGCATTGGCAAAAATATACTTTTTTACATACGAAGCATCATTTTTAAGCCCTAAATTGAATATTTTTCCATTTTTTATTGATAAAAGGTGATTTTTCAATGGTCAATATTGATTTTTATGCGTTTTCACCAATAAACACCCCGTTTTTAATCATGTAACTATTTCTAATTCCAAAAGACAATAAAAAAGCCACCCACTATTTTAGCGGATGGCTTCTTAAATAAAATACATTTTTTTCAGGAGACACCCATCAGGTAACCTCCCATTTTAAAATATTATTATTTTTCCATTTCAGAAAAATACTTGTAAAAATAAGGTATTGTATTGATACCATTAAAAAACTGCTCCAATGGGAAGTTTTCATTTGGAGAGTGAATAGCATCAGCTTCTAAACCAAAGCCCATTAGAACAGACTTAACTCCTAAGATTTGTTCAAAAGTAGATATAATAGGAATAGATCCACCACTACGAACAGGCACTGGACGGGCGCCATAAACTTCCTCACATGCTTTTTCAGCAGCCTGGTATGCAGGCAAGTCAATTGGACAACCATAAGCTTGGCCACCATGCAAGTGTTTTACCTTCACCTTCACACTCTTTGGCGCTATCGATTCAAAGTGCTTACTAAATAAATCTGCTATCTTCAAATGATCTTGATCTGGCACCAGGCGAGATGAAATCTTAGCATATGCTTCTGAAGGCAAAACGGTTTTAGCACCTTCTCCAGTATAACCGCCCCAGATTCCACAAATATCAAATGAAGGACGAATACCAGTACGCTCATTGGTAGAATATCCTTTTTCACCTGCTAACTCCTCAACATCTAAGGCTTTTTTATACTCCTCTTCGCTAAATGGCGCTTTAGCCATCATCGCACGCTCATCATCCGACACTTTAATCACATCATCGTAGAAGCCAGGAACGGTAATACTTCCGTTCTCATCCACCATCTGTGTTATCATCTTAGCTAATACATTTATTGGGTTCGCCACTGCACCACCAAACAAACCAGAGTGAAGATCACGATTAGGACCTGTCACTTCTACTTCCCAGAAACAAAGACCACGCAAACCAGTAGTAATGGTTGGAACATCCGGAGCTATCATTCCTGTATCAGAAACCAAGATCACATCGGACTTAAGCAACTCTTTGTTATCCTCACAAAACTTAGGCAAACTTGGAGAACCAACTTCTTCTTCTCCTTCAATTAAAAACTTAACGTTACACTTTAACTGATTGGTTTTCACTAAGTATTCAAAGGCCTTTGTATGCATAAAACCTTGCCCTTTATCATCATCAGCACCACGCGCATAAATTTTACCGTCGCGCACCTCAGGTTCAAATGGAGGGGATTTCCATAACTCTAATGGTTCAGCTGGCTGAACATCGTAGTGAGCATAAACTAAAACTGTTTGATAAGATGGATCTAATATTTTTTCTCCGTAAACAACAGGATTACCTTCTGTCTCCATAATAACGGCCTTATCTGCACCACCATCAAGCAACAACTGCTTCCATTGCTCTGCACATTTGTACATATCATCTTTATGCTCAGGTTTTGAACTAATTGATGGGATACGAATCAAGCCAAATAATTCTTCAAGGAAACGATCCTTATTGTCTTCGATGTATTGTTTTAAATCTTGCATGATATTATTATTAATTTTATTTTCAGATTGAAAAATACGTATCTAATTACCCATTTGCAAGGATAAACAACATGCTTTACAACAAGCCTCTTACAAATTGATAAAACTCATTAAAAGAAGAAGCGGCAATCCGAATTGTTCGAATTGCCGCTCTATATTTTTTAATGAAGTACGCCTATTTAATATTATTAAATACGTTCGTTACATCATCGTCCTCTTCAAATTTAGCCAATAGCTTTTCAATATCAACCATTTGTTCTTCACTCAATTCCTTTGTATCCTGAGGGATACGCTCAAATTCAGCCTTTTCAATTTCAAAACTGTTGTCCTCAAGGTATTTCTGAATAGGTCCAAACCCTTCGAAATCACCATAAATAAAGATAAACCCTTCGTCCTCAAATATCTCCTGAACACCTGCATCAATCAATTCCAACTCCAACTCTTCCAAGTCAACGCCATCTTTCATCAACACTTTAAAATTGCATTTGTGCTCAAACATATAATCTACACAACCAGAGGTTCCCAATGAACCACCCATCTTATTAAAGTAAGAACGTACATTAGCAACAGTACGGGTTGTATTATCGGTTGCCGTTTCTACCATAAAAGCTGTTCCAAAAGGTCCATAGCCCTCATAAACTACCTCCTTATAATCGGCTGTATCTTTACTAGTCGCTTTTTTGATGGCACGCTCAACATTATCCTTAGGCATGTTAGCTGCTTTGGCATTCTGTATTAGAACACGTAAACGCGAGTTTGCATGAGGATCAGGACCGCCATCCTTAACAGCAATCGTAATTTGTTTACCAATTTTCGTAAATGTCTTAGCCATCGTACCCCAACGCTTCAGTTTTGAGGCTTTTCTGTATTCAAATGCGCGTCCCATTATTCTGTAATAAAATTCATACTTATATTATATCGCAAATTTATAAGCCTTTTTTGATTAATCTATATTTCACCTGTTTAAATTTATTTTCTTTTGCCTAATGATACTCCTCTTCTATCGGAATACAATTGACTTATTTTATTACTTTTGCACTCGTAATCACGACTTCTGAATGGCTAAAAAGGCAAAAAAAGATCATCAAAAAGTTTTATCACGCGAAAAAGCTCTAAAGCGTCAGCATAGAGCTACATTTTTGCTTAACGAAAAAGAAAAAGAGGCCGTTAATGTTTATTGCAAGAAGTATAAAATTGGAAACAAATCAAAGTTTATGCGCGAGGCAGTTATGCGGGTTGTTATGGAACAATTCTTGGATGATTACCCGACGTTATTTGAGAAACAAGATTTGGATCGCTTAATAAGTGATTAATAGCAACAAGCTATCTATCTCCATTCTGGCATCTCGGCATTCTCGAAATACAATTCACGATTACTACCATCGACATCCATTACATATATGTCTTTCTGTCCTGTTCCGGTATTAGATGTATTAACAAATATCATTTGCGATCCATCAGGCGAGTATATTGGCTGTAAATCATTAGTACCATTTACTTTATTACCTCCCGAGAGATCAACCACTTCACCACTTGAAATATTATAGGTATAAATTCTCGAATCAAACATACGCCCATAAGGATCATCCACATTGGCATTATCATGGGTATAAACAACATGCTTCCCATCTATACTAAATGACGGCCACTCGGTACGCCCGTCGGCATTATCAACTATTAAAGTCTGATCACTACCATCGTGATTCATTAAATACACTTCACTATCGTAAATGTTGACACCACGAGTTTGCACTACAATTTTATTAGAGTGTTGAGTCCAATCAACAAAAACATAATTACGCCCTGCCGGTGCAGTTGAAACAGAAAATAAACCACTACCATCTTTATTTATTCGATAGAGTTTATCGTAGTGACAGAACAAAACCTGATCACCCGTTGGAGACCAGCAGAAACCAGCACCTGAGTGATGATTACCATCAACTGGCAAAGGTGAAATCCTTTTAGTAACCTGATCCTCTCCATAGGTTAGGAAGATGTAATTTTGAGAATTATAAGTTGCAGAATAGATCACCTCGTCAGTTACTGGGTTCGCTCTTGGAAAACGATTCAAAATAGTCTCATTGGTCATTCGGTGTCTCGAACCTGCTTGCTCTATAGAAAGGTATATTTGTGCATCATCAGGATTAACAAACATGAATGGCAAACTCGAGCTACTAATCGTTCTAAAGTTCCAAAAGTCGCTTTGACCTATCTTCTCGTCGTTTTTTTTTGCTACAACAGTCCAAGAATGGTTTTTCGAATAACTTAAATTTTCGGCTACATAGAATGTATCCACTAAATCTTCTACATAAATTACTGGATCAACCGATTCTGGTGTACGTACTGTTAACTCAAAATTGATGTCGCTTGAATCACTTACTCCAGAATACCCCCAAGAGAAAGTGATTGGAACTCCAACTTCATCTTCATTTTGAGCAGGTATTGGACTATCAAATTTAACTGTATTCGCAGCTAAATCCCCATCCTCTAATTGCATTATAATTTCTGTTACCTCATTGGGTCTAACTTTAACAGCCAAAGAAGAATTTGCATACTCGTGCTTTGAAGCCGATACTACGTAATCCCCTTCCTCTAACTCATCTAAAGTAAATCGACCATTAACATCAGTCTTTACAGAGCGACTAGCAGGATTAGTGGTAATTAAGGCTCCCTCTAATGGCATCCCTTCTACCTTACTCTCAATAACACCACTTATAGTTCCATAACTCTTGTTTTCAATGCCATCCTCACAAGAGGTTATCAAAAACAACGCTGCGACAATTACACAACTACTTAAAATATATTTTATCATTTGATCTATTATTTACGTTTTAGCAAAGTTTTCTTATACCAGCCACTACCTATTTGATAACTAACACCAATATTTCCCTCCCATAACATATCGTTATAACTTCCTCGTACTAAACCATCCAAATCATCTCTAGCAAAGTACTTGTTACCAATCGCCACATTAATCTTCACTCTTTTGGATAGAACATAATCAAAGCCAAAGGTTCCGCTGCCATATGAATAGGTATTTTTCACGGCAGTGTCATCTGCCATATACTTATTCGTAAGCACTCCATATCCAATAGATAAATAGGGGCTCACTCTTTCATTTGGCAACAAATCAAAACGAAAAGATGGTGTATAGCTTAGAAATTGATTATTTCCAATCACATCACTATCTAACTGGCCATAGTTTACTTCTTGATTAAAGGAAATAACAGGCGATAATCTTAAGTTCACATTTAATCCAGCCGTATAGCCCGCATTAGATCCTTCAATATCAACATCTGAATACGCAAAGCCACTCACCAAACCAATAGATAACATACTTTCTCTATCATCGAAACGACGTCCTAAATGATCAATTTCAGCATTCTCCTTTTTTTCACTTAAATAATCATTAGCTACTTGCTCAATATACGCCACATTGCCACTTGAATTCCATAAACCATCAACAATCCCCTCAACAACTAAACCATAAACTGCCTTTTCAATAGCCTCTGTTACTGCCATTTCAGAGGGTTCGTTATAGGTTATACCTGTTTCAGCTTCTAAGAGGCGCTTAAACTTGACATACCTAAAAACTGAGAAATCTATTTTTTGAGATAAAATAGATTTAGTACTATATACAGTTTTTAAGATTTCCCCATTTTTAGTAGATACAGCTCTCAGATAAATACTAACCCGATCTTCACGATACTGCCCTGACGCTCCCGCACCAAAATATCTCAGGCCAGCACCACCTGTACGTACGTTTGTTTCGTATGAAATAATACCACCTTCCAAGATAATACCTGCAAATAACAAAGGACTCAAGGCAGTTTGCCCCTTACCCTCGTACGCGGCTAAAGTATTTGTAATAATCTGTCTCTCTGCGCTTAAGTTCCCAAGATTCTCTCTTTCCAGTGGTCTAAACCAGCCTGATTCCTCCAATGATCGAATAAGAATAGTAGTAGCTCCTTGGGTTACAGCTGTTGACCAACTTGAGCCATATTCTGTCGGCTTATACTGACCTGTTTGGTCTCTAAATTTATAAACAGCAGCAACCAACTTTTCTTGGGGCGGAGGCAAGCTTTTTAGCTCAGCATGAAAAGGTGTTTCAGCACCCAAGCGCGCAGGCTCAGTTTTTTGAGTCTGATGAATTGTTGGACTACACCCCCAAACGAGTACAACAACCAATATCTGTGCGAGGTATATTCTCATTCTAAAAATCTTTATTTTTTCTTTCTATCTACCAATTCAGACATCGCCAAACAGGTAATACTTCTAGTTATTTGGAACAGTAACACTTGTCTGTCCACCATTCACAACATCTAAGATCGAAACATTAACACCTTCAGCTCCTTCTCCAACTTGAATATGGTAATCACCAACATCATATACCCCTGGTTGTAAATCACCATCACCAAATTGATCTTGTACTAACTTTCGGCTTAGTTGATACAAAATTTGCCTATTTAAATCCTCTTGAAAACTAGCTAAAGGATCATCATTAGTTATCGCATCAGGATCTTTAAATGTATCCTGCGCTTGCGCCTGACTTAATAACCAAGAATAATTGTAAGTATCTCCTCCAAATGCTGGGTTTATAGGCTTATAAACAAAATCCTGAGAATAAGCGGTCATACCAAATAACAAACCCAAACCAACTAATACCAATAACTTCATATCCAATTGTTTTACTTATCGTTTTGCAGTTTTTTCTGCTGCTCAATAATGGCCCTTTGGGCAATAATTTCCTTATATATCTGCTGCTGCACAATACTCACAGCTACTTTTGCCATTGCCTCCACTTCATCATATCGTCGCCTCATCATTTGCTGATATAACAATTGCTCCCTTAAATACACTTCAATAACCGTATTATTTAACTGAAACGGTCTCTCCTTCACTTTTACGTAATAATTACGATACCCTTTTGGCTTTTGCCAATACGAAAAAAACAGTTCATAAAACTCGCGACCAGACTTTGACATGGTTTCATCCATGATGATTCCGTCAATTTCTAAAGTCGCTGGTTTTACAAGCTGTTGTTTTCTATTCTTCTCGGCTTCTTTAACCTGCCGATCATATTCTTTTACTAAATCAATTATCGCCTGTGGCACCTCTTTTCTTACACTATCCTGCTCCGTAGAGTCATTACTCTGACACAGCGCAAAACTTTTTATAAGAAAACTATACAAGACAATTACTATCCATTTATACATACATATCAGCGATGTTCGACACTTGCTTTTGCAGCATTACCCGTTTGCTTAATGTCTATTCCCCTATAACCAAAATACTGATTATATTCTAATTCATGTCCATTACCTTGTTGAACAACAGTTGTTGGCTGCTTATTTACATCCACAATATAATGACCACCTACCACTTTATTACCATTACCTTGTTGGCGAATATTTACATCATAATTAGAGCCTAGAGTATTTGTTGTAACAGAATTCCCTTTCCCTTTTTGTTGGATCGTAATATCATTCTTAGAACCCAACGCAATTGTATTCTTAATGGAATTACCGTTACCTCTTTGGGATAAACTAATATGATTATCATTTCCTAGCAACACATTATTAGTAATAGAATTTTGTTTTCCACGCTGCTGAACATTAACATTATTTTGATGCCCAACACTAACGCTTTCTACTTTATTTCCATTACCTTTTTGCAATACAGCGGTAACATTTTCATGACCATACTGATCAATAAAAGCTTCATGTCCTGTGTTTTGCTGGGAAACAACAACTGAATTATTAGTTCCTACTTGTTGAATAAAAGCAAGATTTCCCCGCTCTTCTTTTTGATGCCCTTTATTTTTTGGCTCATCCTTAGACTGTGCCGATAATAAACCAAGCACTAGCACAAATGATAGTAGAAAATATACTCTTTTCATGGCATCGTTTCTTTTATGAGTTAATAAAATTACTAAAAAAAACTACTTACAATAAAAAGTTTGATAACCTACAGTAAACTGTAGATGAACAAAGAAATTTCCATTATAAATAAAAAATTGAAGGAGCAAAATCTGCTCCTTCAATTACTTTTATAGAACCTATGGCTGCACTACATTTCCACTTTGAAGTACTGTAGCCGAATGATTTGAACCTGTTTGAGAAATAGTTCCCATATGACCACCATTACCTGTTTGGTCAACTAAGGCATTATTATTACCACCAAATTGTTGAGTAATAATAGCAGTATGATCATCACCTGACTGCTGAACCATAGCGGTACTTCCTGATTGTAGATACTGGCTAATTTGAGCATCTAAATTAGAACCACCAGCTACACCTTGAATACCTTGGTAAATAGTTGCATCATTGCCACCACCTAGAGTTTGTAAAATACCAGCTGTTGAACCTTCAACACCCCATCTTTGCCATACATATGCTTCTGACTCATTTTCCATTGCCTGTGCAACACCAGCAATGTTACCATCACCAACCTGCTGAATAGTTATTTTCGACTTGTAAGTCATCAGTTGACCAGTAATTGCTAAGTTATCATCACCGGCTTGAATAACTGCTGTTCTAGACATTTCTGACATGGCTTGGCCAACTAGGGCTACTGAAGTTTCTCCAGTTTGACGTACACCTGCATAATTTTTAGAACCACCATACTGACCAATTGCTGCAACGTTCAATTCAGAACCATCCAATTGCTTAACAACAGCTTTATTACCATAACCATCAACTTGACCTACAGCAGCCACACTTGCAACACCAAACTGCTCAACATCTGCTACCTCAAACGAACCAGTTTGCGTTACAACACCAGCATTATAAAGACCTTTTTGATGCACAGTTACATCACCATCATTACCTGACTGATTAACCCATGCAACTGCAGAGTATCCTAACAAAGCTTCTCCACCTTCTGCATCTTGAGTTACTTTTGCTGTATTATTTGTTCCTGTCTGATCAACCCATGCTCCTAATAAATTACCATTCTGCTCAATAAGTGCATCGTGAGATTCTCCACTTTGAGAAATAGAGCCTAAGTTATCTAAATCACTTTTTCCCCAATTGGTTTGCTGATCAATCTTTGCTACGTTTGACTCTCCAACTTGAGTAATACCAGCATAGTTATCACTTTCAGTTTGAATAGTTTCTGCATCATTACCTGTACCAGTTTGGCTAATTTCAGTTACATTACCACCTTGAACTCCATTTTTATCCTGGTAAACACGAGCATCATTTGATTCACCATCCTGATAAACAGTAGCATCTTGACCATCACCTTTTTGATACACATCAGCATCATTGCTTAAACCCATTTGATCAACATCAGCGACATTTTCACTACCACTTTGCCAAACATAAGAATCATTTGCTTCCCCATCTTGATAAATATCAGACATATTCAAATTGCCATCCTGTAGAGTTTTGGCAACATTACCTTCTCCATCTTGATAAATTGTAGATGTATTTTCAACATCTCTTTTACCAATATTGCTCTCTTGATCAATTTCAGCAACATTAGACGTTCCCATCTGAGTAATATAACCTTTGTTATCATCTTCCGACTGAAGAATTGTGGCATCATTACCAATTCCTTCTTGAGTTACGTTACCAACATTACCACCAGCAACCGTTGCAATATCTTGTGAAACCAAAGCAGTATTAGATGTACCTGTTTGCACAACCTCTGACTGCTGAAAATCACCAGCTTGGTTCACATCAGCTTGATTAAGATCACCCGACTGAGTAATTGTACCAACATGATTAACACCACTTTGAACTACATTTCCATTGTTTTGTGCGAAAGCAACAACTGCTAAAGCGCTAAGCGCCACACTAAAGAGTAACTTTTTCATGATTATTTGTTTTAGGTAAAACATTAATTATTAAATATTTATTTATTGTTTTTGCTCTACTAAAGCATTATTTCTATTTCCAATTTGTATCGTTGTACTTTTATTTCTATCTCCTTGCTGATCAATATTCGCCACATTACCCTCTCCTAGCTGAAGAGCATTCATCATATTGCCGGCTCCTTTTTTCTGCACAACACTTGCCTTATTGGATACTCCTATTTGAGTGACATTAGCCTCCTGGCTCTTTCCATATTGATCAATGTCAGCCATATTACCTTTACCACCTTGATAAAGGGCAGCTTTACTATTAACTACGTCTCCACTTCCCATTTGATAGATATCACCAACATTATCCTCTCCCACCTGGGTAATAAAGACCTGGTTACCTCGGTAATACTGTTTTACTTTTGCTTTATTGGCAACTCCTCCTTGAATAATTGTGGTTTCATTACCTCCTCTATTGTATCGATCTTTTTGAATCAACTCTACTTCGTTACCAACACCTACTTGCAAAACATTATTACGATTACCTACTCCCTCTTGCTTCACATTAAGCAAATTCATCTGACCAACTTGTGACTGAAGACTTACGTTATTATTCCCACTACTATTAACTTCAGCAACATTGCTTTTTCCATATTGAAGGGTAGTGTTCTGGTTAGCATCTCCACTCTGAAAAAGGTTAGCCATATTTAAAGTACCAATCTGAGCATTTACTAATTGGTTGTTAGTACCTTTTTGCTCTACACGTGAAGAGTTAGATACTTGAGAATATCCAACTTGCGACAAGAGCATAAGACTTAATATTAATAATGTGTGTTGTTTCATTTCTGAAATCATTTTTAGGTTGCTTGTCATATAACAACAGATGTGCCAATACATTCATTAGACTGATTAATAGATACATAGCCAAAGTAAAGCAAGAATGAGTACTATACAACCGACCATTTTTGGTCATCATCCAAAAAAACATGCAATCCAAAATCACATTAAATACCTATATATGTGATGCTTAAAATTGTAAAATAACACAATCAGCTTTCTGACCTAAATCGGCCACTACCTACTTTATTTATTAATTACAGAGGAAAAATTCAACTAATCCATTTTTTCAGCAAAACGTAAAATAGGATAGAAACACTCTATTCAAAGACTAAAATGGAAATTTTATTGACGAATGAACTTGCACAAAACAAAGAGTAAAAAAGACCATTCTAGACTGTAGTGATCTCCACATTTTTTGGGACAAAAAAAAAGCGACCAAAAATGGTCGCCTCTATTCTATTCCGTGTTTTTTAAGCTTTCGATTGAGAGCTTGCCGTGTAATATTGAGCTTTTCAGCAGTATGGGTTTTATTATGACTACAGGCTTTCATCGCCTTCAGAATAGTTTCCTTCTCCACGGTTTCCAAGCTATAATCATACCCATCACCAATGCCATTATTAGTCTGTTCGGTAAAATTTAAATGCTGTGCTTTTATTACATTAGAGTCACACATTAATATGGCACGTTCAATTAAGTTTTTAAGCTCTCGAATATTCCCAGGATAATGATGATTTACCAACAAATTCATTGCTTTTGAGTGCATACTAACAATTCCTTTGCTATGAGTCTCGGAAAACAACCGAACAAAATGATTTACTAAAACAGGAATATCTTCATTTCGCTCACGCAATGGGGGAATATGAATATGAAAGGAATTTAATCGATGGTACAAGTCTAAACGAAACTGACCATCTTCAATCATTTTTTTCAAATCCTTATTCGTGGCACACACAATTCGCGTATCAACATTAATAACATCATGTGATCCAATCCGTGTTACTTTACGCTCATCTAAAACTCGCAGCAACTTAGATTGCAAAGCCAAATTCATATCTCCAATTTCATCAAGAAATAAGGTTCCTCCGTTAGCTCTCTCAAACCACCCTTCATGATTCGCTAAAGCACCTGTAAAAGCACCTTTTTGATAGCCAAAAAATTCACTCTCAAATAAAGAATCCGGTATGGCAGTACAATTAACTGGATAAAATGGTGTACCACTTCTCTCACTCATACTATGAATACCGCGTGCAATCAACTCCTTACCACTACCACTTTCTCCTGTTATCATTACGGAGGTTGCATCTGCTTGCGCTACCCTTTTCATTAAGGTATTTATTTCTTTAATCGACTGACTAACACCTATAAACTCGATCCCCCAATGTGCTTCAAACTTTTTTCTAGACTCCTCTAATTGACGATCAGCCACATAGTTTTTAACACGAAACTGCTTATAACTCTCACACTTTTCAATTGCAGCCCTTATATCTTTAGCTCTAAATGGTTTTTCAATATAATCGCGAACACCTAACTTAACAGATGCAATGGCATTTTTAACACTGGCTTGCCCTGTAATTATAATCCCTTCAATATCAACATATCGCTCTTTAAGGTCTTGAAAAATAGACAAGCCATCTTTACCAGCCAGATTTATATCGAGAATAGCTAACTTGGGAGTACGCTCCAGCTTGGTAGCAACAAATTGATCCCACGACTCAAAAGCGCAAACTTCAACACCATCAAGCAAAATACTTTCCTTAATCTCTTGCCTAAGCTCTACTTCATCCTCAAATAGCAATATTGAATATTTCATGTGATTATATTTTGTTTTTTATTGCCACATGGAACTCTCAAATAAATTTAATCATCCTCCTGTGTGAAAATTTAGATAATCAAATTTACATGGTCATTTCATCTGTTTATAATTTTGTTTTAATTGCCATATGGAACTCGCCAAAATCATTTATTCTCATGGCTTGTTTCATAATAATCTAGCAATTACCAGTCATCGCTTTATCACTTCACATTGCAAATCTTCTTTTTACTCTTTGGCGACAATATTCTTAATGATAAAATTTAACTGGTTATGGTTCGTTGATTTGCTTAGTATAATTACTGATCAATTTCTTTAATCATAGGGAACGAGAGTGTTGTTTTAAAATATTTTCCATAAATAGAGTCAACACTTAGTGCCCCATTCATTTTACGCATGAGATTGTTAATAATAAACAAGCCTAAACCCGTTCCGCCGATATCCTTTTTTGTTGTGAAGAATGGCTTGAAAACATTCTCAACATCTTCACTTTTAACGCCCAAGCCATTATCGATAAAAACAATCTTTATTAAATCATCTTCAATCTTAAATACAACTTTAAGCTTTGGCTTAAATCCTGATTCTGCAGCTTTTTTCAGCTGTAAAGACTGCAAACTGTTGGTTAGAAGATTTACAAAAACCTGTTCTAATTCATTCTCCGAACCATTGATCTTAATGTCATCCAAATGACTTACGACCAAAATTAAGCCATCAACTTGCATATACCTGACATCTTCTAAAGCACAATTCAGCACCTTACGAACATTCACAAGGTCATCTCTACGATCTGGCACTGTTGAAAATAATTTCATCTCATCAATAATACCTCGCATACGAGAAATTTGCCTTTGAATCTGCTCTGTCTTTGACATTAAATAGGCCTCATCAACTTCCCCTCTACTCCAACGATCAATCATATTATCAATCTTCAGGCTTAAATGCGTTAAGGGCTGATTAAGCTCGTGGAAAATACCAGAAGCTATTTCGCCCAAGGATTCCAAGCGGTTTTTCTGAAGAAGTTTTATTTCATAGGATTTATTGATTTCAAACTCATCCTGCACCTGCTTTCTTAATTCCTGATTCTGATCTTCTAAATTTTGTTGAACCTCGATGAACTGCGTTAAGTCTTTTATGGCAGCTAAGTATAACTTATCATTCGTCAGCTCTAAGGGTATCAAGTTCAATAAAAACGTTTGATTATTCTCAGTTCCTTTAAAATGGCAAAGCACTGCTCTACTGTTAGCATCAGACTCAGTCATTTTTAAATAATCAAACTTCTCTGGAGAAAGTACATTCGTTTTTATAACGTCCTGAATATACACCGGCATTACAACTACAGGACTATCAATAAAGAAATCAATAAACAAGCGGTTAAAACGACTTATTTCGCCGTCTTTTTTAACAATCGCAATAGGATAAGGCAGCTTATCAATTGAAATACTCCCTTTTAACTTATCCTGCGGCTTTATATTTCCTTTTATTTCACACGCTCCGCCTTCATTCAAAACAAAAGAACACTCAACAAGGGCTAACTGACCTTTAACACAAATTGTTAGGTCCTTAACAAAAGGCCCATCCTCACTCTTCAGAAACTCCTTGTACATATCTAACAAAGCAGGCACAAGCTTTGCACTCCTTTGCTCATCAGGGATGGCAGAACACCAAGGTACATTCTCTCGAATAGAAGACATTTTTCCATTATTATCAATTATATAATAGAATGCTTCCAAGGGGAACGATTCGGCACTAATTAAGTGATCATTTAGATACATACAAATAACATCATCTGTTCATTGAACAAATAAAAGTATGTCGAATAAATTAATAATACAGGAAAAATTGATTTACGGCTACTTTCCTAAGACTATCGTAGAATTTTCTTAGACAAACAATCAATCTAAAGGTACTTAATAATAACTAAAGCTCTCTAAAATGGCAATTGCTTAACCCAGTTTCGAATTCTTGAATCGGACAAATCAGGCTCATTATCTTCATCTAAAGCCAGACCAACAAATTCCTCTCCGATTACGGCTTCCGATTCTGAGAAATCATATCCTTCGATAGAGGTTTTTCCTACGACATTCCAGCCTTTATCAACCAGCAACTGATATAACTTACCCATTCCATTACAGAAAGTATCCGGATAAGTATGCTGATCTCCCAAGCCAAAGAGTGCAAAGGTTTTTTGCGACATATCCAAAGACAACAAAAGGTCAACAAACAACTCAAAATCATCTTGTAAATTACCTATACCCCAAGTTGATGTGCCTAATATCAAATGATCATATTTGAGCAACTGACTTCCCAATAAGTCATTAACAGGAAGACAATCGGCATGAGGTAATTCCTTACTGATTTTTTCAGCAATAAACTGTGTATTACCAAGAGAAGAACCAAATAAAATTGCTGTTTGCATATTTTCAAATATTATGTCGCATTTAGATATTGAAACACCAATCTGCTAAAAAGGTTCTTATTTTTTACGAATCATAAAGATACCATCTCTAAAAGGTAGAATCACTTTCTCTACCCGGGCATCATTTTTAACCATTTTATTAAAGGCCAATATCTCTTGAGTATAAGCATCATTCGGCGGTACTTCCTGAACAACCTTGCCATCCCAAAGGATATTATCAGCCAAAATATAGCCTCCATTATTTAACTTATCCAGCACCAAATCGTAATAAGCACTATACTGTCGTTTATCTCCATCCATAAACACCAGGTCATACTTCTTATCCAAGTGGGGAATTACATCAAGAGCACTGCCAATATGCAGGTTAATGACTTGCTGCATTTCTGCTTTTTCAATAAAGGAACGAATAAATGGTTCATTTTCATCATTTAGCTCAATGGTGTCAATACACGCATCCTTATTGTTCATCCCCAAAGACATACTAATAGCCGAATATCCAGTAAATGTGCCTATTTCCAACACATTTACAGGCTTAATCATTTGACAAAGCATTTTTAGAATTTGGCCTTGTAAATGCCCGCTTAACATGCGAGGCTGTAACATTTTTATATGCGTTTGCCTATTCAACTCTTTTAACAACTCATGCTCCTCGTCAATGTGCTCCAGTATGTATTGCTCCAGGTCGATTGATAAATTAGTCATGACTACTTATAAATTAAATATGATAGTTTGTTAGGGTTAAATATTTCGTTGGCCACATCCTGTAAATCCTGAGCAGTGATGCTATCAATTTTTCGATACACATCTTCCAATGGATCAACTTGATTGTACAGCAAGTAACTTTTTCCGATGGCCAACATTAAGTTTTCACGATTATCATTTGAAATGGCTATTTGACCTTTCATTTGCCTCATTGCTTTATGCAACTGCAGGCTACCCAACTGTTTGTCGCGAAGATTTTTCAACTCACGATCGATGATATTAAATGATCGAATCAGGTTCTCTTCATCCGTTCCGAAGTAAATATTAAAAACGCCTGTTCCATAATAAGGCACATAGCTAGATTCAACATTATAAGCTATTCCATTCTTCTCACGCAAGGATAAGTTGAGCCTTGAATTCATACCTGGCCCACCCAATAAATTATTTAACAAATGAAGATGCAAACGCTTATCGTGCTTAAAGTCATAAGCCACATTCCCCATAATCACATGACACTGATGTGTATCCTTTTCGAAAGTTTGGGACTCGGGAACATATGTTTTTACTGGCGGACGCTTATAGGATCTTACATTCTCCTCAACCTGTCCAAAATATTTTTCAAGCCACTTGATAATCTTTTTAAAGGACACATCCCCAACAGTACAAAAAACCATTTGATCGGTATTGTAGTTCTTTTTCATGAACTGACGGATCATGGCTTCATCAAACTTCTTTAATTGCTGTTCGGTGCCTAAGATATTTCGCCCCATGGGGTCATTCTTAAACAGCATCTCTTCAAATTCATCAAAAATAAGCTCTGCAGGACTATCTTTATATGAGTTTATTTCATCTACAATAACTTCTTTTTCTTTGGCCAATTCCTTTTCCGGGAAAACAGAATTAAAGGTTATATCATGAATTAACTCAATGGCTCTTTCAAAATCTTCTTTTAAGAAAGAAGCATAAATACAGGTCTCTTCCTTGGTGGTATATGCATTTAACTCTCCACCCACATCATCTAATCGACTTAAAACATGGTAAGCTTTTCGCTTTTTTGTGCCTTTAAAAATAACATGCTCGATAAAATGTGCCATACCGTGCTCCTCCACTTCTTCGTCACGAGAACCCGTATTAATTGTCAGACCACAATAAGCTACAGCCGACTTATCTTGCTTATGAATGATGCGAATGCCATTTGGCAGAGTATGTATTTGATATTCCATTAATTTTTTTTGAGGGTGCAAAAATACTAAACATCAGGCAAATTCACACACTTGACAAAAAAAAGCAACACTAAAATTTAAAAAATATTTTTGCGGTCTAAAATCTTTGCCTATATTTGCACCGCATTTCGGAGGAAATGTTGCTAAAAGCCCCAATACGTGGGGTGTTTGCGAAGATTGGTGCCATAGCTCAGTTGGTAGAGCAACGGACTGAAAATCCGTGTGTCCCTGGTTCGATTCCAGGTGGCACCACCAGTCATAAGGCTGATTTTAGGGTTTATTAATAAGCTGTGGGGACAGCTTATTAATCCAAGGGTAAAGGGTTATTGTTTATGTTATTTTTACTTCGGTGAAAGTAACTGGGTGCCATAGCTCAGTTGGTAGAGCAATGGACTGAAAATCCATGTGTCCCTGGTTCGATTCCAGGTGGCACCACCCAAGCAATAGAAAAGGGAGTAACGAAAGTTATTCCCTTTTTTTGTATCTAAAAATTCATCATTGATTAGGATCAGAAGGATCAGAACCAAATTCTGGGTCTAGGCATAAATTTTACAGAGTCTATACAGGAAAAACTTCACATCGCTCACACCTCTAAACTGCCGACGAAATTCTTTGATTTTAGCATTAAATGATTCTGCGGCTGCATTGGTGCTTCTGCCATTAAAATAATTGATAATGGTATCGCGATGCGCTTCAAAGGTGCGTCTTATTGTGGTAAAAGCATCTTGAATCAGATCTCGTTTAATTATAATTTGATTGGTATCACACAAATTAAACTCCAAGCTTTCTTCGGTACTTCTTTGATGCTTGGTTGGGTCTTCATCGGGTCTGCTTCGTACCTGCATCGTACCTGCATCGGTACAACTACGCTCCCAGCGAGGTTATACCGGAGCAGACCACTAAATGGTACGGAGCAGTTAGTACGTAAGGGCGACACACCCAACTACAACAACCACTATTAGGATAACAATAAACATTTTGAAGTTCTACTCGATGCGGATACCATCATTCGCTGTATTATAAATTGCTGCTTCATCAAAAGAGGTCATTTTATTTAACATCGCTACAGAACCTTTAATTATCGAATAGGCAACAGCCGATCCAGTACCTTCTCCTAATCGAAATCCAAGATCAAGAATGGGCTCTCCCTGAAGAAAATCAACCATTTTCTTGTGCCCCTGCTCCTGCGACTGGTGAGAAAAAAATGCATAATCAACCACCAAAGGATCAATAGCGTGCGCCACTAGCAAGGCTGAAGTTGTTATAAAACCATCGGTAATAATCAACATCTTTCTTGCCGCAGCCTCCAGCATACCTCCTGCTATCGTTGCGATTTCCAGGCCACCAAAGCGCGCTAAATTAACAATGGGATCATCACTTATTCCATGCTTCTGAATGGCTTCTTTTAACACTCTGGCTTTCTTCTTCACTCCTTCTACATTCAAGCCAGAGCCAGGCCCAACACATTCTTCTATTGGATAATTAGCAAAGACCGATAATAATGCAGAAGCAGGAGAAGTATTACCAATACCCATCTCTCCAAAACCAACTACATTTGTGCCCTCCAAAGCCAAGCTAGCCACAATTTGTCTACCGTTTTCGATAGCAAGCAAACACTCTTCAATTGTCATGGCTGGCTCGTGCAAAAAATTACGAGTCCCTTTTCGCACTTTGGCGTCAATCAAATTCGGATGCGGTTTAAAATCAAAATCAACCCCAGCATCCACGACCTTTAGCTCAAAGCCATATTCACTGGAAAAGAGCCCAATGCCCCCACCTCCGTTTAGGAAATTCAAACACTGCTGCCATGTTATTTCAACAGGACAAGGACTAACTCCTTCTTCACAAATATGATGATCAGATGCCACCGTAAGCATACTTGGCTTGCTTAGCACCGGATTTAGCGAGCCTTGAATTAAACCTACGCGCTTGGCTATTTGCTCCATTTGTCCTAGCGATCCAATGGGTTTTGCTTTTTGATCAAGTTTATATTGTAAAGCCTCAGCCAATGACTCTTGAAGTGGCTCGACGTTAAGGTTATTTAATTTTATCATTACGTTAGAGTTATCCATTTAATTGCGATACACAACAATACACTTACCAATGTTACCAAATGATTGATACGTGCCGTTTTTTGCGCATCGTTCAGTATAATTTCACGATCACTATTCCCAATAAATGGTTTGTTGAGCACTTGCCCATGATAAGTATTGGGCCCGCCAAAGCGTACATTTAAGATTCCGGCTAAAGCAGCCTCGGGAAAACCTGCATTTGGACTACTATGCTTATGACCATATTTGAACACAAAGCGAAAGCCATTTATGGAACCGCCCAGAACCACCATCAATAAGGCGGTAATGCGCGCAGGAATGTAATTAGCAATATCATCGATGTAAGCTGCTATTTTCCCGAATAAGAAATACTGCTCATTTTTATAGCCTATCATTGAATCTAGTGTGTTAATCATTTTATAGGCCATCATACCAGGGATGCCCAACAACGCAAACCAGAAAATGGGCGCCACAACGCCATCACTTAAATTTTCAGCCATTGTTTCAAGACTTGCTTTTTTTATCTGTTGCTCTGTTAATTGCGAAGTATCACGTCCAACTATTCGAGCCAATTGCTTACGCCCAGCTTCTAAGCCATCGTTATTTAAAACCTTAAAAACCGCGACTCCTTCCCTTATTAAAGTTCTATTGGCCAGGCCATAAAAAAAGAACAGACCAGTTAACAAACTGTACAAAGCAACCGAATGCAGCAAACTATAATGCATTAGCACTTGAAAAAACACAAAAACAAAACCTATTAGTATTAAACTAACCAAGGCCCCTTTTATCAAGCGCCATCGCCCATAATTAAACTGATTATTTGAGCAAGTAATCATCCTACCAAAGTAAACAATTGGGTGCGGCAAAGAAATGGGATCTCCAACTAGCAAATCAAGTATATATGCAATAAAAACGGCGATTATCAAGCCAATTACATGCTCTTCCATTAGGCAAAAATTTCGTTAAAAGCATTAACCAAAAGTGCATTAGAAGCCCGCGTTAAACTGGCTACCCGAATATGGTATTCGCTTAATGTTCTAAAATTGGATGCATCTCGAATTAACAAACCATACTTCTCAACCAACAAGTGCTTTAACTCAGCTGCCTTCATGGGTGTTTTTAATAAAAAGAAACCCGTTGAGGAACCCTGCACTTCTACCTGATCAATGGTATTTAATTCAAGCATTAACTCGCGCGATAAGCTCAAATATTGCAAAAGGCTATCTTCTGATATCAATGGATTCTTTAGCGAAAACTCTCCTGCCTTTAAGGCCAAACTGTTAACCGACCATGGCGGACGATAAAGTGCAATTTTTTGAACAACACTCTGGTGCCCCATTACATAACCCAAACGCAAACCTGGCAAGCAATAATTCTTGGTCATTGATTTCAAAATCAAGAGATTCTTATACTTGCCTATATATGCACTTAAAGTTACCTCTTCCATACAAAAATCAGCATAAGCCTCATCAATAACGAATAAGGTTTGTGGGTTTTGCTTTATAATACTCAATAAAACATCGCGACCAAACACTTGTCCCGTGGGATTATTTGGGTTACACAACCACATTAGGCCTTCGGGTGTATTCATCGACTCGGCGATAAAACCAGCACCACAATAACTAATATGGTGCTCAAATATTTGACATGCATGCTCGTACTCCGAAAAGGTAGGAGTAACAATGCGACTCGATGCTTTTTGGTAAGCCTGGGCAATTAGGTAAATTGCCTCTGCCGTGCCATTACACAGCACAATTTGATCGGAGGAAACATGCCAATTGTCGGCCAATTGCTCTGTTAACGATTCTCCATGCAGTTGCGGATAATTGGCAACACAATCTATTTCTGCTTGTAAAAGCTGTATTACTTTCGGATGCGGCCCCAAATACCAGGTATTGGTACTGAAATCTGCTTTAATTTCATTGGTATATCGATAAGCATCGTTACCGTGGGTAAACTGCCCTAAGTTACTCATCTGCATTAAGCCTTGCATTTTCATAAATTGCATTTACATTGATATGCTTTCTTAAATGGTCGGCCAAGCGGTTATATTCATGATCCTTAAATTCGGCATATGAAAACTCCTTAACTTTCTCATTTGTATATGGCAACAATACTCGGTCGATAACATTTTTATTATCTAATACACCATGCATATAAGTCCCCCAGCACTTATCAGAGTGATAAATACCATCGGTATGACCATCATTGGTTTTAATTAAGGGTTGCGCAGAAGCCGCAACTTCGCTTAGCCCCATATGAATTTCGTAACCACTACATAAGGAGTCATCGCTAAGAAATTTAAACTGCTGCTGAACAGTTTTCTTATCCTTGGTAATGACAGTTTTTAAAGGAAGTAAACCTATTCCCTCAATATGCTTTACAGATCCCTCTATCTCGTCAGGATCAGATATTTCAATACCCATCATTTGATAACCTCCACAAATACCCAGCACCGTTTTCCCATTCTCGTGCATTGACTTTAACAAGGGAGGTATATTTTTTTCCTTTATAAAGAGTAAATCCTTGATGGTACTTTTTGAACCTGGCAATATTACAATATCTGCCTTTTGAATCTGTTCAACATCATCGGAATAGAAAAGATGAGCTCGCTTATCAAAACCCAAAGCATTAAAATCGGTAAAATTGGACATCTGAGGTAATTTCACAACAGCTACATTCACTTTGCCCTCAATGGCGTAGCTATTTCGCGTGTCAATAACAACGGAATCTTCGTCTTCGATATAAATATCTTTGAAGTATGGAACGACTCCTACAACTGGCACACCCGTCAGGTTTTCAATCATATTTCGGCCCTCATCAAACAAACGCACATCGCCACGAAACTTATTGATAACAATACCTTTTATAAGCTTTCGCTCTTCATCATCTAACAACATAATGGAGCCATAAACACTGGCAAAAACACCACCTCTATCAATATCAGCTACCAAATACACATCAGCACCAGCTCGTGCCGCCATGCGCATATTAACAATATCGCGTTTCTTAAGATTTAATTCCGAAATGGATCCTGCTCCCTCCATCACAATGGGCGAATAACAGCTACTTAATCGTTCAAAAGCAGCAAAAGCCTCATCAAACAAGCGTGCATTATCATCCTTGCGAAAGTACTCATAGGCCGAACGGTTACCCACTGGCTTACCATTCAGTATTACTTGGGACATCATTTCTCCACTCGGCTTAAGTAATACTGGGTTCATGTCGGTTTGACAGGCAATACCACAAGCCTCAGCCTGAGTTGCCTGCGCACGACCAATTTCACAGCCATCGGGCGTAGCATAACTATTCAACGACATGTTTTGTGCCTTAAACGGTGCTGGCTTATAACCATCTTGCGTTAGAATACGGCAAAACCCAGCGTTAACAACGCTTTTACCAGCATCAGAGCATGTACCAACAAACATAATTGGCTTTAGCTTTCTCATTTAAAAAGGGGTTAAAATTTTGCCAAATATAGCAATTATAAGCAGTTCGATAACATCAAAACAAAAGACATTACTAGTAGCTATAAACATTTAAGAAGCTCTTTTTTTTAGACTAATTGTTTAAACATTATTAAACAAAGAATTATATTTAAACCCGTTTGTAACCTCATCCAAGCAAAATCATGAGTACAGAGCAAAGCCCTATTGAACCAGAACTTTTATCTTGCCAAAATTGCGAACATCAGTTTGTTGGGAAATTCTGTCCCAATTGCGGCCAGTCGGTTAAAGAACTGGAACGCCCCATTCGTTTTATGATTGCGGATTTTATGGGCACCATAATTACCTTTGATACCCGCTTAGTTAAAACCCTGGTAACCATTCTTTTTAAACCAGGCTTTTTAACCATTGACTTTTTAGCTGGACGACGTGCTCGCTACATGCCACCGTTTCGCTTTTACCTCTTCATCAGTTTTGTTATGTTCCTGTTGATGTCGGTAATAACCAACAAATCCATACACAATGGTAATACCAATATAATTGGCGATACAACTAATACAAAAGAGGAAATCACGGCTGTTGTTGACTCAATAAAAAACAGCAACGACTCTATTTATGTTGCCACACGAGAAGCTATTACCAGTGAATTGGATAGCAGCAACATAAGCATGGAAGACATTGACTCGGTAGATAACTTTATGTCATCATTTGAAAATGTGATGGACCAAGTGGAAGACAAAGAATCGAAGTATGCCAAAACCGTTAAAATGATTCGGGAGTACCCAGAATTATACATCAATAAACTGTATCAATTCATCTCTTGGTCACTCTTTTTATTCATGCCTATTTTTGCATTTTTCCTATGGATATCATTTTATCGAACTAAAAAACTTTTTATTGGACACCTGATTTTCTCACTAAACATCCATTCATTTATTTTTACAATAACGGCCATTGTTATGGTGGCCAACCTCATTTTTACCAACTACTCCATTGCATGGATTAGGTACCTATACCTGCTGGTGCCAATTTATCAGGTTATTGGTGCCAGACGCTTATATCAGCGAAAATGGCGAAACACATTTTTTAAAATGACTTTTGTTTGGATGATGTACGGCTTTGTTTGGATTTTAGGTCTGATTATTATTGCGACCCTCTCGTTTTTTGGTCTAAATTAATAAGCTCACATACAAATACGCTGAAGAAAATATTACGATGACCAACTCAGAGAGTAATTCAACAGCTGTACAATAAATTTCAAATCTACTTTTCAGCTATTTTTCTATCTTTGCACCTCAAAAATTAAAAGACAAAATTTAGATGATTCAGATTGACGATAAGATAATTAGCACTGATATATTTGAAAAACGATTTGTTTGCAATCTGGACAAGTGCAAAGGAGAGTGTTGTGTTGAAGGCGAATCAGGCGCTCCGCTTGAGGATGAAGAAACAAGCATTCTGGAAGAAATATACGAGATTGTTAAACCATATCTGAAACCCAAAGCCATTGAAGAAGTTGAGAAACAAGGGAAGTGGGTTATCGATTCTGACGGCGACAAGGTAACACCAATCATTAATGGCAAAGAATGCGTCTATACCTATTTTGATGAAGATGGAGTATGCAAATGTGCCATTGACAAAGCCCACCAGGAAGGTTTGATTGATTTTAAAAAACCGATCTCTTGTCATTTATATCCTATCCGCATTACAAAATACCCAGACTTTGAAGGCTTAAACTACCACAGTTGGCATTTATGTGGACCAGCACGCGAATTAGGAACTAATTTGGGTGTTCCAATTTATAAATTTCTGAAAGAGCCATTAATCAGAAGGTATGGACAAGCTTTTTATGATGAAATGGAAGATGTGGAACAAACACTAAGACAACAAGGTATTCTTAAATAAATTATCACCCACAATTAATAGTGCATTTTAAGATTAGGGTCTTTAATTGAGCGGAGTTGTAATGGCTTAAAAACGATTCTGACTATCAGGACACCACCACTTCAACTCTACTCAATAATACGAATATGAACTATTATTCCTATCGCTTATTTGTCTTTTTTACATCAAGTAAACCTTACTTAATAGGTATATAAATAGCCGTTAACCAGTTGGCAGGATCAGTTTCTTTAGTTGGGTCATTAAGGTACAATTCTATCGGATCGATTTTTTTATTGGCTTTTAACTTTTTATAACGCAAATAACTGTAAGCTGCTGCCCAAGCATTACCCAAATGCTCGTAATCACCCTTAAAACTAACCTTTACCGCTTTAATACCAGGATAAATTCCACGCTTAAACTCATCGCCACATTCTACCTCGTGTTTCAATGGCACTCCTGATGAATAATTACAATCGGGTTTAGTAAAATCAAATTGATGGTAGATAGAAAAAGCCCAATCGTGCTCTATACTTTCACTTTCACAAAGTGTATTTATTTGCCCAAAAGCTTCTTTCATACTTGACCCCACGTCAGCCATTAAGCAGGTTTTATTAATGGCTACATAATTGAAACTCTCCAATTCATCAACTCCATTTATTGTTATTTCGGAATCAATTTTCCCTTTCTCAATTTGGTCTTTAATCATTTTTAAACCACGCTCGTAGTCCATACCAATCCATGGCTCCATCTGTTTGGCCATAAATTTTAAAAAGAAAGGCATGGCCCCTTTCATACCCCACGTAATTTCGCAGCCACTCTCAAGCTCTTTAAATTGCCAATAAACATCAGACTTTGATTTAAATGGCTTGATAAAACGTATTTGCTGGTTGATATGCTCATTTTCTTTCAAAGCAATATGCTCAATTTCACCTGATCCCACCAAGCTACCTACCCAACTATTAATAGCTCCAACTCCTTTGCCGTTGTTGGATATTTTAACGTCGGCCTCTGCCTCCATACACAACCAAGGAGACCAACTTCTCCAACTATTAAAATCTGAAATTAATTGATAAGCTTTCTCTTTAGAAGTGTCAACTGCAATACTTCGTTTGACATGGTAGTTGCCATTTATACTTAACAACCAACCAAAAGCAACAATTAGTATTACTCCTATAATTCCCAATACTATTTCCATGATGTTTGGTTTAAAGAATCAATAATCACCTAATATATTGAAGTTTGAAATACAAATCAACTACTCGCATGCTCACTTAAGAGCATCGATTCGGATCATCAAAATCCAAAAAACACTTTCTAATACCACAATTGCACTGGCGAACTTATGCTTTCTTCAACATTGCTCTCATTCAACACAGCTACACGAATCAAATAATCTTTTCTTAACTGGCTATCCTTTTTAGGCAACTTGTATTTTGTATCGTATGTTACATCCATAATAAATTCAGGGTTATCTGGATTAAAAGCCTCAAACGGCCGATGACAATAAATAACATACTTAATTGGCTTTTTCGAATTATCATCATCCGTTTTCCAACGAATAGTGCGAGCATTGGCTTTTAACTTATAAATACTTCGCGTTTGCTTTTGAGTAGCCACACTTTTATACTTTGGCAACAAAGATGGATGCTTGTAGAAGTCATTGACTAAGGTATCTTGCAAACCTAATAAATCACGCTTAAAATGTTTGTAACTAAAATAAACGCTTCCATGCACATGCGAGTGCTCTCGCAAAATTTCTATTTGCTGAGGTAATTGCTGACGATTTTGCCAATCGGGTTTATCACTCCCTACCTTATAAATACTATGTCCGATAAATATGGGTACTTCAAATGAATTATCACTCCACCACTTTACTAAATGCGTGTAATTGGCCACTGGATTATTAGTACCCCAATACAACTGAGGAACAACGTAATCAAGCCATCCGTTTTTCATCCAATGCAAAACGTCAGCATGCAAGCCATCGTAATTGGTAACACCTGCCTTAGTTGCCGATCCCCTATCATCATCAGAAGAATTACGCCAAACGCCAAATGGACTAACCCCAAATTTTACCCATGGTTTTTCCGATTGAATACTTTTTTGTAAAGACTCTATCGTACGATTAACGTTATCGCGCCTCCAAGCATTAATATCATCAAAATGAGATGCCCCATATTTCTGATAGCTCGTTGAGTCAGCAAACTCCTGCCCTGCAATTGGATACGGATAGAAATAATCATCCATATGAATTCCATCAATATCATATTTGCGAACCAACTCTTTCACAACACGATTAATATGTTGTAAGCACCATTGTTCCCCTGGATTGTAATAAAGTTTATTCCCATATTCGATAAACATATCAGGATACTGATAATACGGATACTTTTCTCCTAAGGGTTGTTTTAAATTCATGGATGCACGATAAGGATTTATCCAGGCATGCAGCTCCAAACCAACTTCATGGCATTTTTCAATCCAGAATGCCAAAGGATCATATTTAGGATTTTTACCTGCCTCGCCAGTGAGCACTGCACTCCAAGGCTCATATTCAGACTCATAAAGCACATCAGAAGATGGCCTCACTTGCAAAAAAACAGTATTTAACCCCAACTGCTTACAGTGCTGAATAATAGACTCCGCCTCTCTCTTTTGCTCCTTTACTTTTAAGCCAGGCTTACTGGGCCAGTCGATATTAGCCACCGTTGCCACCCACACACCTCTCATCTCATACTTTGGATTAAACTCCTGATTTTGAGCATTGAGAAACATCACATTGATAAGTAAACTAATAAAAAGAAAACTAATGAGTTTACGAGCCACACTGAAGTTAGTCATATTGAATTATTTGAATAGCCAAAAATAATAAAGGCCTGCGAATAATAAACTTCTGGCAGATAATTCTGTTTTAATGAAACCACGGTTTTTTAGGCACTCAAATGTTATTATCTTTATAAATTGATTAATCAATAAACAAATCTTTTATGGGGCATTTTCGGTTAAGAGGGATGGCCAACACGATTCAAAAGAAAGTAGTCATTGCATTTGTAATTATCATATTACTTATGTCGGTGGTTTCTTTCCTAAGTATCAGAGGTATTCGCCGTTTATCATATGTTGTTGACAGCACTGAACAAGTTAACCGCCTTCAGGATAACATCTACCACCTTCGTTTAAACGAAAAGCGGGCCATTATATCGGGAGATACGGCATTAATCCATAATGTAGATTCTTTAACCCTAAGTATTAGTAATCGCCTACAACTCATAAGCCAATCAGAAGCTAATGCCAAGACAAAAAAAACATTGGCCCCAATGTTGGATCACATAACGGCATTTAATAAAGATTTTAAATTATATGCACAGTTACACAATTACCGAAATAGACTAACCTATTTAACCGACAGTATCTATTCTGTTATCGAGAGTGAAGAGATAAGGCAAAAGACTTTACTGAACGAATGGTTTAACAAAGAAAAGCTTGCTCATGCCCAAGCAATAGAGCACTACAATAAAGCCCATTCAAACCTTATTGCCATTCGATCAATGCAAACCCGTATTGAAGTAGATAATATGGGAACTGCTCGCAGCGATTCAATCGAGGCTTGGTTCGACAGCTCTTTGAACATCACATTCATCATTGAAAATCAGGTTAACAATACAGATGTAAGAAGCTACATGAAACGGTTCAGAGCCGATCTGCGCCACTACGAACAAACCATATTGCGCACCATTGACTTGGTTAATAACATAAAGAATGTACAAAAATCCTTAAGACAGAATGCGCTTATCCTGCAGCAGAATGCTGAGTTAGCTTCATCTACACAATCTCAAATGCTAAATAAATGGGGAGAGCTGAGTCTCAACTTCCTGGTTATCCTCGTAATCATTGCCATAGTTGCCGGCTTTTTGGTCTTACGCTTTTTTGTATTCACAATTACCTCTGATGAGCGCAAACGAAGACATGCCGAAAATGCCATTGAAGACAACAGACGACTACTAGATGACATCATCAATAACTCAAAAGCATTAATTCATGTTACCGATGTGGATGGACGCTACTCATTGGTTAACCAAATTTGGTGCGATGAAGTAGGACTTAAGGAAGAGGATGTGGTTGGCAAGAAAGGAGAAGAGTTATTTTCCAAACACTTGGTAGATAACTCGCGTGAGCTAGACCTGCAAGTAATAAACAGTGGTGTACCCATCCATTACGAAGAAGAAATTGAACTGAGAAATGGCAAGCGCTACTTTTTATCCAACAAATTCCCAATTCGCAATAAACACGGTGAGGTTCAAGCTATTTGTGGCATATCTACTGATATTACTGAGTTAAACAAAGCCTTGCGTGAATTAGAAAAAAGTAGAGAAAATTACAGAAACATTGTAACCAATGTACCCGGTATTGTATACACGGGAATGGTCGATGACAGCCGTACAATGCTGTTCCTGAGCAGTGGATTTAATAAGGTAACAGGCTTCGAAGCCGAAAACTTCCTAGATGGTGTTCAATCCTTTACCAATTTAATTTTTGAAAATGATCGGGAACGCGTGCTCGACACAATTAAGCAGGCTGTCAGGCGCAACCATTCTTATGAGGTTGAATACCGCATTGCTGATGTAAGAGGCGAAATGAGGTGGCTGCACGAAAAGGGCATGTCAGTGAAACAAAGCGATGGAGGTCATTTCTTACAGGGTGTAATGATCGATGTTACAGCCACTAAAGAAGCTATCTCAGAAGTTATGATGCGTGATCGTTTTTTGGAGGGTGTGGCAGAAGCTGTTAAAGAGCTCATTGTCAATCAAAATTCTGATAAAGCCATTCAAAAATCCTTGCGCATAGTTGCTCAAAGTGCCATGGTAGACCATGCTTTTATATTTAAAAACGATGCAACAGACGGTAAATTACAACCGAGCACATCTCATATTTACGAGTGGCAAAAAGACCATATAAAACCAATAGATCGTCCTGGGTTACAAACTATCAAATACAGTGAAATAGGCTCTCGTTGGTTTCATTTCTTATCCGACAAAAAGGACATAAGTGGTTTTAAAGATGACTTTATAGAAGAGGAGCAATTTTTATTTAACGAGTTAAACCTCGAAAATCTATTAGTGGTTCCAGTTTTTGCAAGAGATACATTTTGGGGCTTCATAGGCTTTGGCAACACTCAAAAAGCCATTCCTTGGGTTGAATCGCACCGTGCCATATTCAGAGCCTACACCGTTACACTTGGCATAGCCATTGCTAAAGAAAAAGATGCTGTTCTACTTAAAGAAGCAAAAGATGATGCTGAGGCAGCTACCAGAGCAAAGAGTGACTTCCTGGCCAGAATGAGTCATGAAATAAGAACGCCAATGAATGCCATTGTTGGCTGGACACACTTGGCTATTGAGAAAGAAATAAACCCTAGTCAGGCCGATTACCTAAAAAAAATACAAGGAAGCTCCAAAGCATTACTTGGCATTATTAATGACATTTTAGATTTCTCAAAAATTGAAGCTGGTAAACTTGCTCTTGAAAGCATCGACTATGATCTGGAGCAGGTTTTCGATGACTTAAGCAACATGGTGGCTTATAAAGCCCATGAGAAAGGTCTTAATTTTATTTACGCATTACACGCCGATGTTCCTTTAAACCTCGTTGGCGATCCTCTAAGAATATCTCAAATACTTGTCAACCTCGTTAACAATGCCATCAAATTTACTAATCAGGGTGAAATTGTAACAAGCGTACTCGTATTACAAGAAGATGACAATGAAGTTGAGCTACTTTTCGAAGTTAAAGATTCAGGCATTGGGATAAAAGAAGAGTTGCAAGAGTACTTATTTGATTCCTTTTCTCAGGCCGATGTTTCAACAACGCGTAAATATGGTGGCACAGGCTTAGGTTTGGCAATTTGTAAGCGTCTATCAGAATTAATGGATGGCCGAATTTGGGTTGAAAGTGAGTATGGACAAGGAAGCTCTTTCTTCTTTACCATGAAAGCAGGAAAGCAAAAAGCTCAAAAGCGCGATTTACTATTACCTCCTGCAGACCTGGAGCAGAAGCATGTGTTAGTAGTGGATAACCATCCAACAACATCTTCAATTATTAAAGACATGCTTGAACTACTCAAGTTCAGAGTTACTTTAGTACGAAGAAATGATTCGGCCATATTAAAACTGGTTGAAAGTCATCAAGATGATTCCATTGACTTGATAATTGCCGACTGGAACATACAAGGCAATAAATTCAACCATGTGGTACAGGAGCTCTATGTGAACAATACCAAGAAAATACCTATTCTGGTACTCATCAGTGCATTCGGTCAGGATCGTGATCTGGAGCAATTTATAAAAAACAAAAACGTAGGCTCAATCATTAAACCTATTAACTTTTCAACCTTGCACGATGCCTGTTTGGAAGCCTTTGGTAAGGAAAAAACAAAATCGGCTTGGCGCAAAAAAGAACCAGGTCTCTACTTGAATGAACTACGCAAACAACAAGATGTTAAAATACTACTGGTAGAAGATAACGAAACCAACAAACAAATTGGAATAGAATTACTTGAACTGGCTGGCATTAACGTAGAGGTAGTGTCTAATGGCCAAGAGGCTATTGACATTGTACGCAATAACGGCAGCGATTATTTCGACTTGGTTTTGATGGATATACAAATGCCAGTGATGGACGGATTTGATGCAACCAAAGGAATTCTGGCAATGGAAGAACATGCTGCCTTGCCAATTATTGCTATGACGGCAGATGCCATTGGAGGCATGAAGAAGAAATTTCTTAACGCAGGCATGGTGGATATGATTGCCAAGCCAATTGATCCTGAGCAGGTTTTCAAGAAAATATTACGATGGATTGAAAAAAGAAGAGGTAAAAAGGGCTATAAGCGCCAACCGATAACTATTAAAGAAGAACCTATAATAGTTGAAATAAACAACACAGAAAATGATCTGCCACAAATTAAAGGCATTCATGTGCACGATGGAGTAAAACGTTTTGCCAATCGTTGGGATTTCTTCAAACGTCTGTTACAGCGTTTTTATGTCGATCACGTGAATTTCATAGACGAGTTCAACAATGTACGCGAGTCGGATCGTGAAGTTGCAGAACGGATGTTGCATTCATTCAAGGGTATTTCGGGAACCATCTCAGCACCTAAGCTCTATGAGTTAGCTATTCAATCAGAACAGTCGTTTAAAAATGAAAAACCAGAATTTAGTCAATATTTTAAAGAATTAAATCAAGAATTAGAAACCATTTTACAGGAATTGAGTACAAATAAAGCAGTTGATGTTGAGGGGTTTGAGAAACCAAAATAATATCTATGCAGTTAAAATTAAAACTAGTATTATCAAGCGTTTTATTACTTGTATTATTTTCTTGTGAGGAACAAGTTCCGATAGGCAAACCGCTGTTCTCATTTAATTTTAATGAAAACCTGATGAATAAGGGCATGGCTAAAACAGCCATTTACGGCCCGCAGCAGGTAAGCTATAGCGTAGAACAAGCAGACACGTGTTTAGACTTATCCCTTTCGGCTAAGAACAGACATGCGCTAACCATCAAATTAAACGACAATTTTTCTCTGAGCGACTACCCTGGTTACACGGTTGCTTTTTGGGTAAAAAAGCATCCTCAGGATACAGAGAACTATACCATACTCGACCAAACTGAAACCGTTGAAAGACAAAGTAAAGGCTGGCGCATTAATGTACAAAAAAACGGTGCATGGGAATGGTGGTTTTCAGATGGAATACAGAATTGGCACTACCAACCAACTGCAAAGCAAAAGATAAACGATGGGCGTTGGCATCACATTGCTTACTCTTACAATGCTGATTCTAAAGAAGCACGTTTTTATTATAACGGACTGAATGTCTCCGTTTACTCCATGTCCGAAAACCAATTTGCTATAAAAGGAAACGAACTACACATTGGCACAAGTCATCCAAACCAAGGTAACAAAGAACTGTTCAATGGAAAAATAGACCAATTATCTGTCTGGTCAAGGGTCATTAACCAGCATGAAATAAAAAAGCTTTACAAACAGAAATCGAATAAAAAAATTACCCAACAAACACTCAAGAAGTCATTTAAAGTAATGACCTGGAACTTATGGGACGGCGGGCAACACGATGGAAAATACATTGGAATACAAAGAATTAGTGACATCATTGAAGCAGAGGATCCAGATATAATTAGTCTACAAGAGCCAGGACAAGCGGCTGTAGCAATTGCCGATGCCTTAGGTTACAACATGTATAATCGCAGTTCGAACCTTAGCGTTTTAAGTCGTTTTCCAATAACAAAATCATACAACCTATTTTACCCCGACAAAGTTGGCTGTTTAGAATTGGAGCTTGATGATAAAAAGAAAATAATTGTTTGTCCTGTTCAATTAAGTGAAAAGCCATACTTATCACATTATTTGCAATCAGAAATAGCTCAAGCAGACTCCGTACTATTATGGGAGCATCAGACCCGTGGTAAAGAAGCTCGTTTTATATTAAGCGAATTGAGCTCATTAATTTTCAATGCCGATAAGAAACCTGTGTTTATCAGTGGCGACTTCAATTGTGGCTCGCATCTGGACTGGACTGAAACCAATAAAATTAACAATAATAATTTAAGCATTGCCTACCCAACAAGCACACGCTTTGCAAACAAAGGGTTTATCGATAGCTATCGTCATCTTCATCCTGACGAAACAAGCCATTTTGGCTACACGGTTTCTCCCCGTTTCGACTCCATCATGAAAAACAGAACCAGTTTTAACTATTACAAAGGCGACATGATCACACCTGTCGAAAGCTATGTAATTGACAAACACCCCAATGGTTTCCCATCAGATCAGGCAGCACTTATTACTGTGTATGAATGGGAATAGTCATTTGACAGGCATTTTGTAAAAACCACTTTAAAAAAATTGTAAATTGAATAGGGGAAAAAGAATTGTAACCTGTCCTATAATAAACAGATGTGAATGGCGATAAATTCTGAGGCGATAAATAACGACGAGGTGCTTTTAAAAAACATCAAAGCTGGGGACAAAAATGCCTTTGAGTTGGTGTTCAACAACTACTATGCTCATTTGGTACTTTTGGCTCAAAAATACCTTAAAGACAAAGATTTATCAGAAAGTATTGTTCAGAGTGTTTTTGTTAAAATGTGGGAAAACAGAAAAAAGGTAGAAATAAGATCACTTAGGGGTTTCTTGGTTGTAGCCGTTCGCAACCGTTGCACCAATGAACTAAAGCATCAACAAGTCGTACGTGAATTTGAAAAAGTACACGACGATCAAAACGAGGCTGTGTGGATGACTTTTAATGAAAACGTATACCTACAGCACATTAACAAAGTAATAGACGAATTGCCTGAGCAACGCAAAAAGATATTTAAAATGAGCCGCATGGACGGTTTAAAATATCGGGAAATAGCTGCCAAACTAAATATTTCCCCAAAAACAGTTGAGGTACAAATGGGCAAAGCACTCAAATACCTGCGAGAACAGCTACAACCATTGAAAAAACAGCTATTGGCAAGCATTGCAATTTTATTTATGCTTTAAATGTTACAGAATGAGAGAGGAAGATAAAAATATAAGTTGGAGCCTTTTGGCAAAAGATCTATCGGGCGAATTGAGCGAGGAGGAACATATGAAGCTGCAGGAAGAATTAACTGAAAACCCAGATATTGAAAAGCAGGTTAAAAAGCTATGGGGCGATGTGCATTATGCACAAACATTAAAAAGCATTGACACTAGCAAAGCATGGAAAACAGTTGATAACCAAATTACGACCAAAAATAACAAATTTAAACTGCGACTTTACACCAGTGTTGCCGCAAGCATAATTGTTATAGTTGCCTCTTACCTATTCTTAAATATTGTATCAGAATACAAACAAACAACCATTACCACATCCCAAGCAATTGAACAAATTACTTTACCCGATGGCACAAGTGTTGATTTAAATTTTGGCAGTTCCATTACTTACCCTAAAAACTTTTCGAAAGAGAAACGCCTAGTAAAACTAAGTGGAGAAGCGTTTTTTGATGTCAAAAGAGATGAATCAAAACCTTTTGTTATTGAAACCGAAGACTTGAATATACAAGTACTTGGTACCTCATTTAATGTTAAAGCGTATAGCGGTTCCACCAAGTCAGAAGTGGTTGTTGCAAGTGGTAAAGTTAGAGTTGATGCAAAAAACAATACTGAGAATTACGTTCTTGAAGCTGGCGATGCAGCATCGTATTCCTCCTCATCCAATACTTTAGCCGTGCACAAAGTATCATCGCTCAATTATAAAGCTTGGAAAACTAAAGAAATTGAGTTTAACAATACACATCTCAATGAAGTAATAAAAACCATTGAACAGACCTATCACATAACAATTGTTTTGGATAAAGAAGTATTAACGAAAGAGAAACAGTTAAATGCCACTTTCAGTCAGCATTCACTAGACCATGTTCTGGAATCTGTTTGCCAAACATTTAATTTTAGTTACTCGAAAGACAAGGGCACCTATTACATTAGTAACAAGTAAACTAACTGTTTATTTTCGCCTATGTTAAACTAGTTACGATTATATTAAAAGAAATTGATACATTGTAATTAGTTTTAAATGCATATGATCCATACCTAAATCTAAGCTATTAATGAATAAGTGTATAATTAGTAAATACTGCTTTATATTTTACTTATTGTGCTTTACTCCTATTATTCAAGGACAAATAACTTCCATACATCAACAAAATATTTCCCTGGAGGCTCTTTTTGATACTCTTACAAACAAAACTGATATTGATATTGCTTATGATGTTAGTGCTATTCCACAAGATAGCATCATCAGCGTATCAGCAGATAACCAACATGCTTTGCAAATAGTACAAAATGTGCTAAGCAAAGTAGCTGTTGACATAACGTACACAAATGGGCAAATTATCATTAGCCGATACATTGTTCAAAAAAAGGAAGCATCCAAAACACTCCTGATTAAAGGGCGCGTATGTGACGCCGAAGGTGGCTCTCCATTACCCTTGGTTAATGTTGCATTCATCAACAAACCAATGGGTTCAATTACCAATTCCGAAGGTCAGTTTGAACTAAAAGTACCCAACAATTACATTGGAGAAAAAATAGGTTTTTCATTCTTAGGATACCACAGCACACAAATAACAATTGCCGATGCAGATACTTTATTGGAAATAGATCTGAAGCCGACCACAATCAAACTTAACGAAGTAGAAATAAGCTACAAAAAACCCGATGACATTATTCAGCAACTTCGCTACCACCATCATCAAAACTACTTTAACCAGCAAAACATACTGGAGAGTTTCTTTCGCGAATCCATCAAGCAAGATGACCAGTATGTTCAAGTTTCAGAAGCAATTATTGAAATAGTTAAACCCAGTTACATCACTCCATCCAACTTAGAGCGCGTCAGATTCATTAAAGGCCGTAAGAAAAACGACTTACAGTCTATGGATTTTGTGGATTTTAAATTAGAGGGAGGTCCATTTCAATTCTCAAGGGTTGATATTGCCCGATATCAGGATTTTTACAAAGAAAATAATAGCACTTACAAATACCAATACGATGGTATAGATGTATTAAATGATGAAATCGTTTATAAGGTCCGTTTTCGCCCAATTAACGATGATGGAAACCTTGTGTATCAAGGCATTCTCTACGTGCACTCCGAAAGCTTTGCCTTGGTTAGAGCTGAATTTCAATTGACAAAAAAAGCGCTACGTATCAGTGGGCGGGCTTTAATCAGAAAGGCTTCACGAAAAATAAAAGCCAAACCGATAAAGGCATCCTATTTCATTGATTATCGTCAATATGAAGATAAGTGGTTATTAAATCGAATACATGGACACATTGTTATTCACATCAATGATAAGCGCCATAAAATTGATTCTGAATTCTCAGCTGTAACAGAGTTATTAGTTAGCAGCTTTGAGCTTAACAGTAAATATAAGCTTAAACCATCGGAACTCTACAAATCCAAGTATGTATTAGCCGATGAAATTAAAGTAACTGATGAGGAATTTTGGAAAGACTATAACATTATTAGGCCAGATGAAGCTCTGGAAAATGTTTTTAAACAAAGTAAGGTTGTTTCCAAATAAGTTGATGGGACGATAAAATGAGTGGTTTTACAGTCTAGCTTGGAAACAACCTTATGGGATTGGTCATTGAAAAATTCTTATGCGCAATGCTTCTGCAAGTAATCAATTGTTGATTTTACAGAAGTCAGTTGAGGTATCTCTTCATTTTGAATCGCTACATCAAAACGTGTTTCTAAATAAAACAGAAAGCAATTCATGTCTAATTCATCAACAAAAAGTTCATCACGTAGCGACGCTTCTTCATTAATTCGGTTCTTTGGTACACCTGTTTTTCTTAAAACCTTGTACAAATTTCGCCTTATCGATTTAGCATTCATATCTCGATTCTTTTTTGTTACAGTTATAAGACAATTAAAAAGTGCAGTGGACGTACACTAAAATTGAATATTTGTAAAAAAAATTCAATTTTCTTTACACAAACATCTCAATACACTGTAATTGTGCTAATTACAAACTCAGTTGAAATTGTATTTTTTCTGTTTATCTTTGATAAATACTAATATCAATGAACCTCAACATGGTGAGAACTCTCTTTTTGTGTTTTTTATTACTTGGCAGTTTTGCATTTAAAAGCATTGCTCAGACGGATTCTATTGATCACAAAAAACTTTTACACAACATTGATTCCTTACGTTTTGCGAAAATAGAAAAACGTACATTTAAATTAATGCCATACATAGCACCTTCCTACTCTCCAGAAACTGAGTGGATGCTAGCAGGAGGAGGACTTATTACTTTTAAAACACAAAAGGATCGTCTGTTGAATTTATCATCCATTCCTTTTTCAGTTGGCTATAGTTCCAATGGATCTTTTTCGGTTCGTGCACTCAATGTCATCTATTGGAAAGGTGATAAAATGAGGTCTATTGGCGAATTTCAATTTAGAGATATGCCAGATAATTATTGGGGTGTAGGGTTTCATAACGGTGATACTGTACCACAGTCTAGCGCAACTACTGCTTACACTCGAAATTATTGGCGATTTTTCCAACGTCTCATGTTTCGTACCAAAGGCAAGCTGTTTGTAGGCCTTGTAATAGATCTCAATCAAACACGTGCGAAAAACTTGAATGAACGCATGCTACAAGATCCAGATGTCATCTTAAGTGGAACTGATATTTTCAATACTGGTGTAGGCCTTGAAGTTAACTACGATACGCGAGACTTTGTTCAAAATGCTTATGAGGGAGTATATATCAGCGGCACATTTACAGCCTATAGTAAGTTTTGGGGAGGTAATACACAATACAATATCTTTGATTTTGATTATCGGCAATACTTGAAAATTAAACGGGAACGACGCACATTGGCCTGGCAGGTAAAAAGTCGTTTTACATTTAGTGGAGAGACACCGTGGACCGACAAATCAATGCTGGGTGGCCTAGATAATATGAGAGGTTATACCATGGGGCGTTTTAGAGATGACTACATGCTTTTTGCAACTGTAGAATACAGGCATATGTTCCAGCGAAAAAAGTTAAATAAAAAAGGCAATTATAATAGTCGTTTTGGCTATGTAGCTTGGTTAGGAGGGGGCTCTGTGGCTCCTACTTACAATAAAATGACAAATTGGCTACCTAATGCGGGACTTGGCTTACGGGCAGAGCTACAACCACGCATGAATATTCGAATAGATTATGGTATTGCCCGAGGCGAAAAAGGCATATACATTACTTTCTCAGAAGTTTTTTAGAGAATAACAGACTCTATCACAACTATTTTAGACCAATTTAAAATTGCACGTTTGGCATTTTTTAATTTCTCGCTCTCCACAAGTATCAATCTTTTTATCTTTGCCTCCTAAATATATAGTGATATGCAGAATTTATTCGAGTGTAAAGTCAAATACGAAAAGATTGATGAACAATCTGGAGGACAAAAAAAAGTTAGCGAAACATACCTAATAGATGCTGTTTCTTTTACTGAGGCAGAATCAAGAATCCATAAAGAAATGGAATCAATGATTCGTGGAGAATTTATGGTAACCAATATCCGCAAAGCAAATTATACCGAGATATTTGAAAACGAAGATGGTGACATGTGGTATAAAAGTAAAATATCATTTGCTTCTATTGATGAGAAATCGGGGAAAGAAAAAAAAGTAAGTAACCAAATATTGGTATTGGCAAGCGATGTTAAAGATGCCTTTGATAAAATACATCAAGGAATGGGTGGTTTAACTGTTGATTTTGATATTAATGCCATTTCTGAAAGTCCAATCCTGGATTTTTTCCCTTACTTTAAGGGTGATGAGGTAAACGATGAAATACCATCTAATCTAAAGCCTCTTAATACAACAAACACAGATAGTAACTCAGATAATTTTGAGATATAAAAAATACCTAAGGCCTTAAGCACAAAACTTAAGGCCTTTTTTTAAATCATATCAGCTATCCGTTGATCCAACTCGACTTGATCTTTTTCAAAGGCTTTTAAACCTGCAGCACTCAACAAGGCATCAATTCCAACAGTGTAATTCTCAATTCGGCTGTTCCAATAATCATGCTTAGGTATTTTACCATCACTCGCCAATAATTCATTTTCCTCATCGGTAAATTCGGGAAACAAATTATGACAACCTAAATCATTAAGTAATTCCAATACCTGACTCTGATTATCTGGTAGCTTATTCGACATTTTGATGGCTGCATTTTTCTCCTGATCGCTAACTTGCCACAAATGCTTTAAGTTATATTTCACAATTAGCGCTTCGTCACAAGCAAATTCTTGCTCAGTAGTTGCTGTCATTAACTCATTTGATTGTGCTTCAGCAACCACTTTCCAGGGAATTGTTAGTACATCAGCTCCCATTAAAGAGTTTAACTGCTCTGCATTTCGGATACTTGCTACAATCAACTGACATGATGAATAGCCTTGCTCACTAACTTTTCTCATACAATGCAGAGTGGAGTCAACCACTTTTTTACCCACTCCATGAATATCGGCTAACTCAGGATGAGTAAAATAAGCATCAAGCCTACTCAAGAAAACATTTGAGTATGATGGTTTGGCCACCATCGAAGCTATTACATTTTGACGCGTACTAAACCCAAGCGTTAAATTAACAGGCACACCCTCATCGTGCAGTCGCTTTGCACTTATTAATCCCGATGCCGTTAAAGGCACTTTTATGATAAAATGATTTCCTCCAATCGTAAAAAGCCGTTTAGCTGTTTGAATCGTTCCCTCAATGTCATTCGCCAGTTGAGTATGAAGCTCAACACTAACCTTACAGTTAAACACTTTAGCCAAACACAATCCATGTATCGCATTAATACATAAGGATATCTCTCTCACTTTCTCATCTATTGGCAAACTGGATAGCTGCTTCGATAGATCATTAATGACTTTATCATACTTTCCTTTCTGCACCTCAATATTAATCAAGGTATTATTGGTAGTTAATGCAGTAAACTCTTCTGTCCATAAGGTCTTTGCTTTTTCCAAATCCCCAGTATCCATCCACAAATGGCTTCCATGCAATAGAAAATTAGACCAAAAACTAGATTTGGAATAGTTTTGTGCTTTTAAATTGTATCCTTCTACAATGTTGTAGAGAACTGTATTAGATATTGGATATTTCATATTATTATAGTTTGCTTTCATTTGTCAGATGAAACTCTCAAGTAAGTTTTATCATCCCCATGAAAGCCAATTTGGATAATGAAATTTACATACTTGTTTCATAGAACACTTGTTGAGTTGCTTCCTATAAATTTAAGGCATAGTTAAGTGCAATTCAAGCCTCCAATTATTATAAATTGATAAAAGTCACATTTATAATTAGTTTTTATCAAGTGCCTTACACGTTTTTGTATTGATAGCTTAAGTACCTTTGTCGGCAAATAGCAAGAACCATGGAGTCAATCAAAGAAATATATAAAATGGGCAGTGGCCCCTCGAGTAGTCACACAATGGGACCAAAAAAAGCTGCTGAATCATTTATTAAGCGACAGCCTGATGCAGCAAGTTACAAGGTAACACTGTTTGGCAGTCTGGCAGCTACTGGCAAAGGTCACTTAACCGACTATGCCATAGAGCAAGTATTTAAGAAAAAAGGGCTGACTTTATCGGTTGAATGGAAACCTGAAGAATTTCTTCCACGTCATTCAAATGCATTAACATTTTATGCCTTGGATGCAGACCATAAAGAAATTGATCGTTGGACAGCCTATAGTGTTGGAGGCGGCACTGTGATTGATGATTTCACACAGGAAGAAACCTCTTCTATTTACGAATTAACCAAGTTAGATGATATCCTTAATTGGTGCGAAACTAACGGTAAAACATTGTGGGAATATGTTGAAGAAGTGGAAGGTCCTGAAATTTGGGACTATTTAGCCAAGGTGTGGAAGACCATGAAAAATGCCATTAAAAAAGGACTTGATGAAGAAGGAGTTCTACCAGGGGCATTAAAACTTCCACGCAAAGCTTCATCGTATTACACTAAGGCAAAAAACTTTAGTGGTCGCATGGAAAGGCGATCTATGATTTATGCTTATGCTTTAGCTGTATCTGAACAAAATGCCGCAGGCGGAACCATTGTAACAGCACCCACATGTGGAGCTAGCGGGGTGCTACCTGCCGTTCTCAAGTTTATCGAAAGCTATTACGAAACCAGCGATAAGAAAATTTTAAGAGGCCTTGCAACGGCAGGATTAATCGGTAATCTGGTTAAGTACAACGCATCCATATCTGGTGCTGAAGTTGGTTGTCAGGGTGAAGTTGGTACTGCTTGCGCCATGGCTTCTGCTGCTGCCACTCAATTGTTTGGCGGCACCATTTATCAAATTGAATACTCTGCTGAAATGGGTATGGAACACCATCTTGGCTTAACATGCGATCCGATAGCTGGATTAGTTCAAATACCATGTATCGAGCGCAATGCTTTTGCCGCTGCACGTGCCTTAAACCACAATACTTATGTTTTGCTTTCAGATGGCAGACATCGCATAACTTTTGATGAAGTTGTAAAAGCGATGAAACAAACAGGCCATGACTTACCAAACATCTACAAAGAAACATCAACAGGTGGATTAGCGGTATTTCATCAAGCAAAAGGAATGATGAAAGACTAATTACACCAGTATAAATATGAAAAAGAAGAGCCATGTTAATTGGCTTTTTTTTTCTTCAATTCCACAGCTAGACCTTGGTTGAAACATTATAATGCTTATATTTATGTTATCAAACCAATAATTATAAGCTATGGAAATTTTGTCAAATGTTGCAGTCATCTGGTTTCTTGCTGGAGCTGTATTATTACTGCTTGAGCTTCTAATACCAGGCGTATTTCTTTTATTCTTTGGTGTAGGGGCTTGGATTACTTCCCTAGCTGTTTACCTTTTCGAACCTTCGCTTGGTATTCAATTCATAATATTCAGTATCACTTCGGTTATATCACTTCTATTCTTAAGAAATTATCTACTCAAAAGGTTATACAATATGCCCGATCCAGTGGATGACCCTGATGACGAGTTTGCCGGCTGTATTGGGGAATGCATATTGCCTATTAAGCCAGACGAAGATGGCAGAATAGAATTTAAAGGCACCACATGGAACGCTTCCTCAGAAACCGAAATAGAAGTCGGATCAAAGGTCAAAATTATTCGTAAACTAGGGCTTATCTTATTTGTTGAGCCTTTAAATAATTAATCATAACCTAATAAAATATTACTTATGGACGCACAAAGCATTGTTTTTATCGTCATTGGCTTTATCGTATTTATCATTCTTGTTTCTTGTATTAAAATCGTACCTCAACGTTCAGCCTATATCATCGAACGATTGGGAAAATTCAATGGCACACTTACGGCTGGATTTCACTTTTTAATGCCAATCGTTGATAAGGTTTCCTACAAGCATACCTTAAAGGAGTCTGCCATTGATGTAGCTTCTCAGTCATGTATAACAAAAGATAACATTGCAGTTGAAGTAGACGGTGTTCTATACCTACAAGTCATCGATCCTAAAAAAGCCTCATATGGCATTGATAATTACGGATTTGCCGCCATACAGATAGCACAAACAACTATGCGTAGTGTTATTGGTCGCTTAGATTTGGATAAAACATTTGAAGAACGCGAAACCATCAACACCAGCATTGTTGAAGCTGTAGATAAAGCCAGTGATCCTTGGGGAGTTAAAATTACCCGCTACGAGGTAAAAAACATCACTCCTCCACAGAGTATTAAAGATGCTATGGAGAAGCAAATGCGCGCTGAACGTGAAAAACGTGCTATGATTGCCGAATCAGAAGGTCAGAAACAAGCTAAAATAAATGTTGCTGAAGGCGAAAAGCAAGAGCTAATAGCACGTTCTGAAGGTGAAAAACAAAAACGCATAAATGAAGCTGAAGGTAAAGCTGCAGAGATTGAATCAATTGCAGGAGCAACTGCAAAAGGGATACGTGAAATTGCTTTATCAATTAATGAAAAAGGTGGTATTGATGCCGTAAACCTACGGGTTGCTGAGCAGTATCTGGGTGAATTTGGCAAGCTAGCGCAAACCAACAACACGATGATCATACCATCGAACATGTCGGATGTTTCGAGCATAATTGCAACAGCAACTTCGGTACTAGAGCAAGTAAAAAAATAGCATCTACTTAATCGATTTATAAAGCGAGCCAATAGCTCGCTTTTTTTGTTTCAAAAATTTATAAGAAAGGATTTGTAAGCTTAGGTCTTTAACATGAAACTACTTTTAACTACTTTTGAACGCTTACGAAAATAACTATGGGTAAAACATTAAATCGATAAATTGCATCCATGATTAAAAGGCTTACACAATTAACGCTTTTACTCGGCAGCTGTATTTTAATCGCTTTCCTTTTTAAAACTGGTGATGCTTATACTTCAAGCAACGATTATTGCAATAGCTGCCACGTGCATGACCATGCGCTTTACTCATGGCATCAATCGATCCATAGTAAGCCGAATAACAACAAACTAGTCACTTGTATAGAGTGCCATTTACCTCCCAAAGGACATGGCTTTTATCAAGCCAAAATAAAAGCTGGGTGGCGCGATTTATATGCCTACTATTTAAAAGACTCAAGTACTTATAACTGGCAACAAAAATCGCAAATTGAACATGCTAAAATCCATACTTTTAAGGCATCCTGCACAAATTGCCACACAAAACTTTTTCCCGACTCTTTATCATCCAATGGAGAATTAGCGCATTGGCATTACGTGCGAAACAAAGATGAAATGCATTGCATTCAATGCCACTTAAACGTTGGCCATGGAAACTATTCAAAAACGACTCATAATCTCTCTATTTTAAACAAGAAAGCACCAAAGGATACCATTTATATAAAAGCAGCAAGCATACAATCTTTTGATAATTTCACTGAAACGATTCCTGAAAGTGATGTCTCGTTTAAAATGATAGCAGTCAAAAACGATAAGCTCCATAATAACAAGTCCTCACAAGCTTTTTTTATAGGTCAAATCGAAGTTAGTTGGGATGAGTATTTATTGTTTTTATCTGAAACAGAATCAGAAGGCAGAGGAGAGAACACTCAAGTCGATGGTATTTCAGGTGCTACACCTCCTTGGGGCAATCCTGATCAAGGTTGGGGCTTAGGCAAACGCCCCGCGATAACAATGACCCACCATGCAGCAACAACCTACTGTCAGTGGTTATCGAAAAAAACAGGCAAAAACTATCGCTTACCAACTGCAGAAGAATGGGAGTTCGCAGCCAAGTTGGCCTATCCTAATAGTAAACTATCAGAAGAACAAATTAACACCAATAAAACACAAACACTCGAACCTGACGACATAAAGCCTGATATCTTGGGAACTCTTCATTTATTTGGGAATGTTAACGAATTTTGTGCTGATGTGCTGGAAAATGGAGAATACATCATTAAAGGCGGATCTTTTCGTAACTTTAAGGAAGAATTATCGCCCCAATGGAAGGCAGTAACGCAAACTGAACAGTGGTTAAAGACTGACCCACAAATACCCAAAAGCATTTGGTGGTATTCCGATTGCAACGAAGTGGGATTTAGAGTAGTTTTAAGTTTTCATGCAGAGTAAGAAATTATTATGAGCAAAGTAACTCGACGCGATTTTATTGGAAAAAGCATTCGTGCCAGTAGCTTAACTTTAGCTGCAGGAGCATTCGCATGTCAACACTCAGAAAAATTTTTTACGCTACCCACCAGTGCGCCCGATGGCCCTACCCTAAAAGCTGGACTTATTGGTTGTGGTTCACGCGGATCAGGAGCTGCCATTAATTTTCTAGAGGCGGGTCCATCCCTTGAAATAATTGCTTTGGGTGACATCTTTGAAGATAAACTCAATAAATGCCGATTGAACTTAAAAAATGAAAAAGGCATTGAGATAGATTCTGAAAAGTGCTTTGTTGGCATTGATGCTTTTGAAAAAGTAATTGACACAGGTGTTGATATCGTTCTTCTGGCCACTCCTCCCTATTTTAGGCCACAACATTTCGAAGCAGCCATTAAGGCAGGGAAGCATGTATTTATGGAAAAGCCAATTGCTGTAGATCCCGTTGGCGTTCGCTCAATAATGATTAATGGTTTAAGAGCGCAAGAAAAAGGGTTATCGGTTGTAACAGGTACCATCAAGCGGCATCAGGTTGATTATTTGGCCACCCATGAAAAAATTAAACAAGGTGCTATTGGTGAAATTACATCTGGTAATTGTTACTATAACCAGGGCAAACTGTGGCATGTTAACCCGCAGTCGCAATGGAGCGAACTTGAAGCAATGATACGTAATTGGGTTAATTGGACATGGTTATCGGGAGATCACATTGTTGAACAGCACATCCACAACCTCGACCTAATGAATTGGCACATCAACAGCCATCCCATTAAAGCTACAGGCTTTGGTAGCAGACAAAGACGAACAACAGGAGACCAGTATGACAACTTTAGTGTTGACTATGTGTACCCGAACCAAGTACATGTTCATAGCATGTGCCGTCAAATAAATGGATGCTCTACCAATGTAAGCGATCAATTAAGAGGTACGCATGGCTATACTAACTGCGAAAACACCATTTACAATCCACAAGGGCAGGTACGCTGGAAATACCCACTAAATGAAGAGCAAAAAAACGACCGTTGGCACTTTTTCTGGCGGGCTTTTATTCAGGAGCACGTCGATTTTGTAACAGCCATTCGCACTCAACAACACATTAACGAAACACAACACATTGCCGAATCAACCTTAACAGCCATCATGGGACGAATGTCGGCATACACAGGCAAAGAGGTTACTTGGGATGAAATGCTGAATAGTGAATTAAAACTTGGCCCCAAACACTTTGTAATGGGTAATGTGAATATTGATAAATCAATTCCCAAACCAGGCATGTAAAAATGAATCCATCTAATCACATCAAATGCCCACATTGCTCTGGCTCTTTCAACAAAGACGAGTTAATTAAAAGCTGTTGTAATTGTTTTTGCTGCACAGGATGTGAGATTTATATTTGTGCCAAATGCCAACAAGAAATCATCATTCAGCCAATTGGCAACCCACCTCAGTGTCAATACAATAAAATTATAAGGTAACAGAACACCCAAATTATTTCATCTCTTTTGGTAGGGTAAAGAATAAGTCCTGCGGTATATGAGTAAGTGTTCAACTAAAACTCACTACCATGATTAAAAGATCTTTATCAATAATCGCTTTCACTCTTATTTGCTTAAGCTTAGCAGTGGCTCACAATCCCTCCAAACGATATCGACACATAACGAAAGTTCGTGTGGTTAAAAAGTGTAATCTAAACAAAGCGGTACGTCTTAATGCTAGCGTCCAATACAAACAGCTGAAAAAAGCAAAGCAACTTGCATTGGCTGATGGCATAGTTACTCCTCAGGAAAGGCTATTGATAAATCGAAAACGACACATCACGAAAGCCTGTTTATAATCTGTCCAAGTACAATTAAAATTTACCTTTATGTTACAATTAGCCATCTTATCAATTACCATCAGTGCGTTTATACTTATTCATATTTCAGGCTGGGGATATAAATCGAGTAGCAGAAAACACAAAAAACCATGCAAAACAGTATTTATTTATAAAGATGGCATAGTAAGCTGCGAAGAACGAGAATTATAGTTTTTCATATACGTAGGATTAATAATTAAATGAAGGTAGTTCTGTACTAACGAGTATGGAACTACCTTTCTTTATTGGCCCAACAGACTCCCTTTTATTACGCATTATACTCAGCTACCATCCGCTATAACATAGTTTTTTCACATTTGCATCCTATCGGTTTTTAAACCTAAGTATTTATTACAGTTTTTTAACGTTTATAGCGATTCCAGCAATAAACTATCTTCCCCATTGCTTGTTTACTTTCAGATAGATAAACAATGCCAGGCGAATAAACAGAACCTTTTATTTTCCTTTTAATTTGTCTATTTTTGCGCCGCTTTATCGAATGATTGTAAAGAAAAACAGAAAAAGAATTAAATATTATCACATGAGCAAGAAAACGATTTTGATAATCCTTGATGGATGGGGATACGGAGATCACTCGAAATCAGATGGCATCTTCACTGGTGAAACACCTTATTTCGATAGTTTAGTTAAGAATTATCCAAACTCAAAACTACAGGCCTCAGGCGAAAATGTAGGTTTACCCGACGGACAAATGGGTAATAGCGAAGTAGGCCACCTAAACATTGGCGCTGGTCGTGTTGTATACCAAGATTTAGTGAAGATAAACCGTGCTTGTACCGATGGTAGCATTGCTCAAAACGAAGAAATTGTAAAGGCATATAACTATGCTAAAGATAATAATAAGCAAATTCACTTTTTAGGATTACTATCTAAAGGTGGAGTTCATTCAAGTCAGGAGCATTTGTACAAATTGCTTGATATTGCTAAGGAATATGGCATTGAAGAGCGTGCTTTCGTACATGCCTTTATGGATGGACGCGACACAGACCCTAAAAGTGGTAAAGGTTTTATGGCTGAATTGCTTCAGCACATGGAAAAGTCAGGTGGCCAGGTGGCCTCAATGATTGGTCGTTACTACGCAATGGATCGCGATAAGCGTTGGGAGCGTGTTAAAGAAGCTTATGACCTAATGGTAAACGGTACAGGTACAGCTACTACCGACATTCTTGCTTCAATTGATACCTCGTATGCCGATGGTGTTACTGACGAATTCATTAAAGCAGTAAGTAATGTTGATGCCAATGGCGAGCAAGTGGGTAAGATTAAAGAAGGCGATGTTGTGTTATTCTTTAACTACCGTAACGATCGTGCACGCGAATTAACCCAGGTATTGACTCAAGAAGATATGCCTGCCGAGGGAATGAAAACTATTCCTTTGCACTATTGCACCATGACACCTTATGATGCCAACTTCAAAGGCATGCACATTTTATTTGATAAGGATAATGTTAAAAATACCATTGGTGAAGTAGTTGCAAACAATGGCTTAAAGCAATTACGCATTGCTGAGACGGAGAAATATGCACACGTAACATTCTTCTTCTCAGGAGGTCGCGAAGCTGTTTACGATGGTGAAGAACGGATTTTGGTAAACTCACCTAAGGTAGCTACTTATGATCTTCAGCCTGAAATGAGTGCCAACGAGGTTAATGACAAAATTGTAGCAGAGCTAAATCAGCAGAAATACGATTTTATTGCTCTTAACTATGCCAATGGTGATATGGTTGGACATACAGGCGATTACGATGCCATTATGAAAGCTGTAAAAGCAGTTGATGACAACTTAAAATCAACCGTTGAAGCAGCTAAAGCAAATGGTTACGAAGCCATTATTATTGCTGACCACGGAAATGCAGATAATGCCATTAATGCCGATGGCTCTCCAAACACTGCTCACTCACTAAACCCTGTTCCATTCATCTGGGTAACAGAGCGAAAAGGAGAAGTGAAAGATGGCATTTTGGCCGATGTGGCCCCATCCATCCTTAGCTTAATGAACGTTGAGCAACCAGAAGATATGACGGGAAAAGTTTTGATTGATTTGAAATAGTCTCAAAATAAGCATAAAAAATAAAGGCAACTCACACGATGGGTTGCCTTTGTTATTTTTACCACTCCGCGCACAAAACATTATAATGGCAATAATGTTACATTCAAAACAGCATTACGATGACGCATAAACGCAAGCAGCTCTACCCCACCAAAGTAGTTGACAACGTATTAATTGCTAATGATGTGCACTACATATCATTAGAGAAATCATTTGACTTTTACCCTGGGCAAGTGATAGCACTAGCCTTAAATAAAGATGACGAACCTCGCTTGTACTCCATTGCATCTGGAAATAACGAAGCTCACTTAAGCATATTGTTTGATATTAAACCCGATGGTGAATTAACACCTCCTTTAGCAAGGGCTAAAAAGGGTGATGAAGTATATATTTCGCAGGCATTTGGCAAATTCTTGTGCCAACACACCCCAGCTTATTGGATAGCGACGGGAACAGGTATTGCCCCTTTCCTATCTATTCTTGAATCAAAAGACACAAAAAACATCAAACTCCTGCACGGCGCTCGCACCCTGGATAAATTCTTTTTTCAGAATACTTTTGAAGAAAAATTAGGAGCTAACTATCTACGTTTTTGCACAACAGAAACAAATGATAAAGTTATAGCTGGCCGCCTAACCAACTATTTGCAAGAAACCGAAGCACTGCCTACCGATTATAAATACTATCTTTGCGGCAGTTCGCAAATGGTAATTGACGTGCGAGAAATACTGATTAACAAAGGCATACCATTCGATAATATCATCGCTGAAATATATTTTTAAAATGAGCAAAGAGGCATTATACGGCAAAACATTAAGTGAGTTAAAGGCATGTGTGAAAGAGATTGGACTACCCGCATTTACTTCCAAGCAAATTGCCGATTGGTTATATAAAAAGCATGTCACAAGCATCGACGACATGACCAACTTATCTAAGAAAGCCCGTACTGAATTGAATGCGCGTTTTGAAGTTGGACTAACACCTCCGCAATCCTTTCAGGAATCAGTTGATGGAACAAAAAAATACTTGTTTGAAACAAGCAATAAGCAATTTATTGAAGCTGCTTACCTACCCGAAGAAACACGTAATACCTTATGCATATCATCGCAAGTAGGATGTAAAATGGGTTGTTTGTTTTGCATGACAGCTCGCCAAGGATTTCAGAAGAACTTAAGCTGCAATGAAATATTGAACCAAATTGCCAGCTTACCCGAGCGCGAAACATTAAGCAATGTAGTCTACATGGGTATGGGAGAGCCTATGGACAATATAGATGAAGTCCTTAAGAGCCTTGAGATTATCACTTCTGACTGGGGTTATGCCTGGAGTCCTCGACGCATTAATGTATCAACAATTGGCGTTGTTCCTGCCATGCGCCGATTTATTGAAGAGTCGGAAGCACATTTGGCAATCAGCCTGCACTCCCCCTTTAATGAAGAACGTAAGCAGCTGATGCCAATTGAAAATGTGTACACTGCCGAAAAAGTGATAGAAGCTGTTAAAGATTATGAATTTGGTCGTCAACGAAGAGTATCATTTGAATACATCATGTTCAAAGGCGTTAACGATACACCTCAGCATGTAAAAGGTCTGCTACAACTATTGAATGGAGTTAAGTGTCGCATCAACCTTATTCACTTCCATCCAATTCCTAATTCTCCTTTGGTGGGAAGCGATTTTAAAACCATGGAAATGTTTCGTGACAAACTAGCTGACAAAGGTATTATTACCACAATCAGAAGATCAAGAGGCGAAGACATTTATGCGGCCTGTGGTCTTTTATCAACCAAACAACTTATAAAAGACGATACCGAAAAAGATTACTAAAAATAATTTTCCGTTAATCGTAATTGCCTGTTGACATTCAAATTTTAGCTTCTTAGTTTTAACTAATAATTCATATTATTAACAACTAATTCCCTACAGAATGTTAAAACTTATTTTGAATGGAACTCTTGGCAAAGATGCCGAGATTAGAGATGTTGGAAATCGCAAAGCAATCAATTTTGATGTGGCGGTATCCATGGATTACAAAAATGCCAATGGCGAAAAAGTAGAGCGAACAGAATGGATCAGATCTGTTCTTTGGCGCAGCGATAAGCAAAGCACTAAAATTGCTGAATTCTTAAAAAAAGGGCAAAAAATTCTACTTGAAGGCACCCCAAGTAGCGAGGGATACCAAAGTAAAGACGGCACAATTAAATCTGTCATCCATGTTAACGTAAAAGAATTAGAGCTTATTAAATAATTAATTACGGCTGCTTAAACTTTATTAGGCAGCCGTTTTTTTATATGATTATAATTTGCGTTCAATTGCAATAAGGAACTCTCAAGTAAATTCTATCATCCTACTATGTGAATATTTGGATAATCAAATTTACATGCTCGTTTCATGCTACTTTTCAAAGCTTCTTGTCTGCTCTTCAATTATTCTTACTATTTTTGAATAACAAAATTATTTAGCATGAAAAATTTAGGAATTACATTAGTCCTGTCAACACTTATTCTTATAGCCTGTGGTCCTAACCATGAAGAATTAGCTAAGAATAAATTTAACAAAGCAGAACAATTATTCTCACAAAAGAAATTTAATGATGCTAAACTAGAAATAGATTCAATCGAATATTTATATCCCAATCAAATCGAGTACATTACTAGGGGCAACGACTTACTTCGGAAAATTAGCATTGAAGAACAAAATCAGAATTTAGTTTTTCTGGATAGTATGTTGCAGGTAAAAGAAATGGAATTAGTGCCGCTAATGAAAAATTTTACCGAATCATCTGATTACGGAACTAAAAAAATATTAATTCACAAACGACAGAAACCTGAAAATTCATATGGTAGAATATACCTAAGGGCACATTTAAACCTTGAAGGCGATTTCTATATCTCCAGCAGGTACACAGGTACTGAAAGAATACATCACGATCAAATAAAGGTATACTTCAATAAAAATAGCGTATTAAGCGAAGAAGTACCCGAAGATGGCGTCAACAACCGCCACCTTGAAGATGGGGAAAATCATTGGGAAGTTATATCCTATAAAAATGGCAAAGACAATGGAGTTATTGACTTTATTGCTAACAATGCCAATCAGTCTTTAAAAGTACAGTTTAGAGGCAAAAAATACTATTATATCGTCATGGAGAAGTTTGATAAGGAAGCCATTCGCGATGGGTATGAAATATCGTTTGTTCTAAAAGAAATCAAACACATAAAAGAAGAAATAAAAACCGTTAAAGCAGAACTCAAACGATTAAATGCTTAACTAATTTAGTTTCTAAACCATTCCTAGCAAACCCATTGAATTACAATTTCGGTACACCAAAATTGCTCCTATACTCTAATCCCAAAGAGTTATATAAGAGGCCAAAGTATTTTGTTACAACATTCGTAATCAAATTTAGTCCATTCATCAAAAAAGTGAAGCACATGCCATAAACCTTAATAACTTTAGGTCTTTAGTTTTCTTTTCAAAACTATATTGATATGCAGACCACCACCCCAATTAACAAGTTATTAAGAACAGCTTGCCTGACTTTATTCGCGATAACATTGCCTAGTTTTTTGTTAGGACAATCGTTGATTATTACCCATAGTTTACCCACTTCTATTAACGAAGGAGATTCAGGAAACAGCTTTTCTGTTGCATTGTCAGATGCTCCGACAAATAATGTGGAAGTTGCGATCAATTCAGACAATTCAGACTTAAGTTTTAGTTCCACATCACTCACGTTTGATAACACCAACTACTCCACAGCTCAAACGATTACATTCACTGCCAATGAAGACGCTGATCTAGTTTATGAAAATGACCCTATCACTATATCAGTAGTTGATGCCAATAGTGATGCAGCATACCATGGTAAAGCACAAAGTATAGCACTTACAATTAATGACAACGATATTGCGGGATTAATTATTACAGGCGGACCTTTTGATATCGACGAAAACACGACAGGACACTCCTTTACTGTTGCATTAAATGCTCAACCACAAACAGACGTACAAATAGCTATCTCATCTTTAAATGCGGATATCATCTTTTCGCCTGCCACACTAACTTTTACAAATAGCGATTGGGCGGCCAAAACAGTAACTTTCGATGCTCCAGAAGATGATGACCTCATTAGTGAAAATGAACCAATCAGCATAGCAGTTTATAATGACAATAGTGATGATGATTTTGATAACTTATCACAAAACATTAATCTTACAATTACAGACAACGATATTGCGGGATTGGTTATTACTGGAGGCCCCTTTACTATCGACGAAAACACGACAGGACACTCCTTTACTGTTGCATTAAATGCTCAACCACAAACAGACGTACAAGTAGCTATCTCATCTTTAAATGCGGATATCATCTTTTCGCCTGCCACACTAACTTTTACAAATAGTGATTGGGCGGCCCAAACAGTAACTTTTGATGCTCCTGAAGATGATGACCTCATTAATGAAAATGACCCAATCAGCATAGCAGTTAATAACCCGAATAGTGATGATGATTTTGATAACTTATCACAAAACATTAATCTTACAATTACAGACAACGATGTTGCTGGATTAGTTATTACTGGAGGACCCTTTTCTATCGACGAAAACACGACAGGACACTCCTTTACTGTTGCATTAAATGCTCAACCGCAAACAGACGTACAAGTAGATATCTCATCTTTAAATACGGATATAATCTTTTCACAAGCCACACTAACTTTTACAAATAGCGATTGGGCGGCCAAAACAGTAACATTCCCTGCACCTGAAGATGATGACCTCATTAGTGAAAATGATCCAATCAGCATAGCAGTTAATAACCCGAATAGTGATGATGATTTTGATAACTTGTCACAAAACATTAATCTTACAATTACAGACAACGATGTTGCTGGATTAGTTATTACTGGAGGACCCTTTTCTATCGACGAAAACACGACAGGACACTCCTTTACTGTTGCATTAAATGCTCAACCGCAAACAGACGTACAAGTAGATATCTCATCTTTAAATACGGATATAATCTTTTCACAAGCCACACTAACTTTTACAAATAGCGATTGGGCGGCCAAAACAGTAACATTCCCTGCACCTGAAGATGATGACCTCATTAGTGAAAATGACCCAATCAGCATAGCAGTTAATAACCCGAATAGTGATGATGATTTTGATAACTTATCACAGAACATTAATCTTACAATTACAGACAACGATGTTGCTGGATTAGTTATTACTGGAGGACCCTTTTCTATCGACGAAAACACGACAGGACACTCCTTTACTGTTGCATTAAATGCTCAACCGCAAACTGACGTACAAGTAGATATCTCATCTTTAAATACGGATATCATCTTTTCGCCTGCCACACTAACTTTTACAAATAGCGATTGGGCAGCCAAAACAGTTAGTTTTGATGCTCCCGAAGATAATGACCTCATTAGTGAAAATGAACCAATCAACATAGCAGTTAATAATCCGAATAGTGATGATGATTTCGATAATTTATCGGAAAGTATTACTCTTACAATTACAGACAACGATGGTGAATTAACAATCTCACAATCAACGGATGGCACAGAAGGTGGAGCCAATGGGTCGTTCAGAATTAGTACTTCAAGACAATTTCCAAGCCCAACCAATATTACTGTTACTACATCTTCTAATTCAGCTACCATTGGTGATGATTTTACCATTGCAGCAATTCAATTAGCGGCCAATTCAGATTACATTGATGTACCAATTACTATAATTGATGATGTCCTAGTTGAGTCGGATGAAACAGTGACAATAACACTTGACACAGAAGACAGCGACTATGCAATAATTGGAGCGCTCAATAGTACAACTCTTACCATTGCAGACAACGACATAGCAGGGTTAACAATAACAGGAGGACCATTTACAATTAACGAGGGTACAACTAACAATAGCTTCTCGGTTGCATTATCAGCACAACCTTTAACATTTGTGGAGGTTGACATGAGCTGTGTTAACCCCGACATAGTCTTTTCTCCAGTCTCATTAACCTTTACTAATGCTGATTGGTCTGCTAAAACAGTCAATTTTTCTGCAGCGGAAGATAGTGATCTTTTAAGCGAGTCGGATCCAATCAACATAACTGTAGATAACAACAATAGCGATGATGCATTTGATAACTTGACCGAAACGATTAATCTTACTGTTAGTGATAATGATGCTGCAGGAATAGTTATTACTGGGGGACCGTTTGATATTAACGAGGGGGTAACTAATCAGATTTTTAATGTTGCTTTAGCAGCACAACCTGCCAATAATGTTGTTATTGACATCTCATCAAACAATACAGACATAGCTTTTACACCTAACTCATTAACGTTCACTAACGCCGATTGGAGTAATCAAGAAGTATCATTCGTAGTTAATGAAGATGCTGACCTTATTGATGAAGCTGATCCTATTGTATTAACTGTTAATAATGGAAGTAGTGACAATGCATTCCATGACCAATCATCAATTGTTAACCTAACGGTAAGAGATAATGACCTTGCCACTTTGAGCATTGCTCCAACGACCCACGCAGCTGAAGATGCAACATCTGGCTTATTCACAATCAATGCTTCACAGGAAGTTTTAGGCAATGCAGACATCACCTTACTCATCACAGGTTCGGCCAGCATGGGTATCGATTATGAGACCATAAGTAGTCCAATTACCATGTTGGATGGCTCCAGCTCTGTTTCTATTCCTATCAATGTAATTTCCGATAACTTACTTGAAGGTACCGAATCAATTACAATAGAATTAAGTTCGGTAAACAATGCCAAAGCCGGCATTAGTACAGGAGCTGATAACACCGCCACAATCAACCTAAATGATAATGAAACGGCAGGTATAGTCATATCACAGTCCGCATTTCAAATAAATGAAGGTAGTAGCAATCACACATTTAACGTTACGCTGCTCTCACAGCCCCAAAGTGATGTTATTGTAGATCTATCGAGCGACAATACAGACATCACTTTTTCACCAGCTTCATTAACATTCACGAATGGCAACTACGGCGATCAAACCATAACATTTAGTTGTATTGAAGATGATGACCTAATTGGCGAATCTGCTATAATTACAGCAATGGTCAACAACCAGAGCAGCAATAATCTTTTTCACGATCTAAGCTCTGCTGTCAACATCAGTATTGATGACAATGATACTGCACCAGTTTTTGAATCATCACCTCAAACAACAACAAACGAGGATGCTGTTTATACTTACAATATTAACATATCCGATATTGATGGAGATATTCCCGTAATTTCCTTAGTGACACCACCGGACCCAAGCAGCACGTGGCTAACATTAACTGACAACACAGATGGTACAGCGCTACTAACCGGAACACCACTTCAGGCAGATGTAACTCCTTCTGGCACTCCATTGGCAGTAACCATCCGAGCACAAGATGATTTAACTTTCACTGAGCAATCGTTCAACATTACCGTTAACAATGTCAACGATTCGCCACAAATTAGTAATAGTTCATTCTCAACACCTGAAAATCAAGCTTTGACAATTAGTCTATCTAGCTTTGCCAGTGATGAAGATGGAAATCTTGATGCATCAACACTAATTGTTACCTCAGGTCCTGATAATGGAACTGTTGACATTGATCCATCATCGGGTGAAATTACCTATACTCCCAATAGTACATTCTCTGGAGACGATAGTTTTAATGTTCAAATTCAGGATGAAAATAATGCTTATAGTAACGTAGGAACAATTACCATAACGGTATCCAACGAAGCACCTACGGCTAATGATGATAGCTACAACATCAACGAGGATGAAGCTCAAATATTTAATGTTTTAGACAATGACGTTGATCCTCAGAATAATTTAACATTTTCTTCTCTGGTGATTGTCGACAGCCCAGCCAAAGGAACAGCTGTGGTCAATACCAACGATGGAACCATCACATACACTCCTAATACCAACGAAAATGGTGATGACAGTTTCACCTATCGCATTTGCGATGCTGGCAACTATTGCGATCAAGCTGAAGTAACAATATCAATTGCATCAATTAATGATGCTCCAACGGTTAATGACGACAGCTACACGCTTAATGAAGACAATACACTTGAACTTGAAATCCTTGAAAATGACAATGATATAGATGGACAACTCGATGAAAGTTCGTTAAGCATCGAAACGCAAGTACAGTATGGAACTTTAACTGTCAATACCAATACAATAAGCTATACTCCAAATCAGGATTATAATGGTTCGGATAGCTTTACCTACTCTGTTACCGATAACGAAGGACTAACAGAAACAGCAATTGTTCAATTAACCATAAATCCGGTGAATGACGCACCGATAGCTGTGGATGATGAAGGAGTAACATCTGATAATTCATCTATTGAAACCAATGTACTTGACAACGATGTTGATGTCGACAACAACATTGATTTATCAACTCTAACTATTATCACTCAGCCAATCCATGGAGAAGTAAGCATCAATAACAACACCGGTACAATAACCTATGAACCAGATCTTAATTATTACGGCTCTGATTCGTATCAGTATCAGATTTGCGACACTGATGGGGAATGTTCCACTGCCACTGTTCATTTAACCGTAACTACTGGCAATGCTAAACCCATCACCAACCCAGATTGGGTATCAGTTGATGAGGATATGGAAATAACTATTTCTCCATTGGCCAATGATTCAGATCCTAATGGGAATCTGAATTTTAATAGCCTGAGTATTATTCGTGAACCAGAGCACGGCAGCCACACTCTACAAACTCAAAACCAAACCATTAAATACGTACCAAACAGCGATTACTACGGAAATGATACCATTGTTTATTCAATTTGTGACCTAGAACAACTTTGCGAACAAGACACCATATTCATTGGGGTACTTCCGGTTAATGACGCTCCTATTGCAGTTAATTATCAATTAAATGTAACAGAAGGAACGCCAGAACAAATAAACTTAGCAGCACTGGGTACCGACATTGAAATGGATGTTTTAAGCATCAGCATTTCTGATGATTCACCAACTGTAGCAGGTGTGATTGAAATCATTGACAATACAACACTCCAATTCACGGCAAACATTGGATCCTTATGTACTAGTTTTGATATTTTTTACTTATTAACCGATGCCAAAGGTGCTTCTACTAAAGCGACAGTTACAGTAAACGTCAGTCCATTAGATTCAGATAACGACAACATACCTGATGCCACAGAAAATAGTGGTGACAACGAGCTAGACACAGATATGGATGGTTCGCCTGATTATTTAGATGAGGATTCTGATAACGATGGTATTTCCGACTTAATTGAAGGTGGGATTCAAGATTTATGTAACGATCAAGCACATGATACCGATAACGATGGAACTCCCGATTACTTAGATGCTGACTCTGACAATGATTTGGTATCTGATAAAGAAGAAGGAGCCGAAGACTGTGACAACGATGGCATCCCAAATTACATCGATAACTTTGATGATTGCGCTTCCAGGGCAGAAATAGATATCCCCGAAACTTTTACTCCTAATGGAGACAACGTAAACGATTACTTTGTTATAAAAGGTGCAACATCTGATGAACTTAAAAACAACGAATTATTCGTTTACAACAGATGGGGCGGACTAGTATATAACATGGTTAATTACGACAATACATGGGATGGCTCATCCAACTCCGGAAGCATGGGAAGTGAAGTTCTGAGTGAGGGTACTTACTTTTATGTTTTCAAAGCTCAATCGGGCATTACAATTAAAGGAACGGTATACATTAAGCGATAATGGACTCAAAAATGACTAAAAGAAAAAATAAGTTGATACCATTGGGTAAACGAGATTACCGTCAATACACTATCTATTGCCTATTGTTTCTCGCGTGCATATTACCGAAAAAAATAAATGCACAGCAAACCCCAATGCATACGCAATATATGTTTAATACTTTATCGTATAACCCGGCTTACGCAGGAACAAGAGAAGTTTTAAGCATTATGGCCTCATCGCGCCATCAATGGGTCGGTTTTGAAGGAGCTCCATCGACTCAAACCATAACCGCACATTCGGCCGTTGGAGACAAGGTTGGCGTTGGCTTTTCATTAATGCACGATGTATTAGATCCAACCAAACAAACAGGCTTATATTTTGATTATGCTTACCGATTGAAAATATCGGAAAGTGGCCAACTATCTTTTGGTCTAAAAGGTGGCTTAAATTTTTACCAGAATAATGTAAGTAGTTTAAACACCGGTAGCGTAACCAACGACCCAGCCCTCAGTGGATCGGACTATAGTAAGGTACTTCCTAATTTCGGATTTGGCCTTTATTATTACTCAAGTAAGTTTTACCTTGGAGCTTCAATACCACGTCTACTTGAAAACAAGCTTGATAATGGTGACATTGAGGTACTCGGGGAAAGTGGTAAACAAAACAGACATTATTTCATTACGTCAGGCTATGTTTTTGACATGAATGAAAATATTAAATTTAAGCCAAGTATTTTAGCACAATTTACTCAGGCTGCCCCTATGTCAATGGACATCAACCTTAACTTCTTATTAAAAGAAAAGTTATGGATTGGAGGTTTCTACCGGATTCAGGATGCATTTGGAGGAATTCTGCAGTACCAGTTCAATCAGCAATTTCGCATTGGCTATGCGTACGAAATGATCACGAATGAATTAAGCAATTACACCAGCGGAACTCACGAAATAATGTTACGTTATGAATTTAATTTCACAAAAGAAAAAGTTCAGCACCCAAGGCATTTTTAACATGAAGATATTCCTAATTATAATATTTATTGGTTTCAGCCTTTTTGCAGGTGCTCAATCAAAGGAGCTTCAGAAAGCAGATGACTTATTTAATAAATTCAATTACTCTAAAGCCATTTCATCTTATCAAAAGATTTTGAATAAGGGTAAACACACCTACTATTGCAGTACCAAAATTGCCGAATGCTATACTAAACAAAACAACAGTGAGGAAGCAATATTATGGTACAAAAAGTGTATTGAACACCCAGAATTTGACTCGAAACTATACCTTAGTTTAGCTCAGGAATTACTTAAGGAAGGCAAGCAACAAGAGGCCTCTGTCTTCTTTCACAAATATTACCAACACAACCAATCCCCCCATCAGCTTCTAACCCTATCTTATATTGAATATTACAACGAATTATACAGAGATTCGAATAGATACAAAGCTATTCCCTTAACTATTAACACGCAGTACGATGAATTTGGTCCGGCCCTTTACCAAAACGAAATGGTATTTACATCTAATCGACCACTAAAAAGTATTTCAAAACGGAATGATGTGCAAACGGGTCAAGCCTTTTTTAATTTATTTACGGTTGACAAAACCAGTTCTGAAGCCAAATTATTTAGCAAAGATTTGCAAACAAAGTACAACGATGGACCAGTTAGCTTTTCAACCGATCTTAAAACCATTTACATTACCCGCAACACTAATTTTGAGACAAAAGGAATTAACACCCTGGATGTTTTTGTAACAAAAGCCAGTGGTGAAGGTTGGTCTAAAGATATTAAGCGCTTGCCTATTCGAAAAGGCAATTATACGGTAGCGCACGCCACCATCTCAAACAATGGACAATATTTATTCTTCTCATCAGATATGCCTGGTGGATATGGAGGAATGGACCTATACGCTTGTGAAATAAAAAATGGTTTTATCGGACAGGCAACTAATCTTGGAAAACATGTTAATACGGCTGGTAACGAAATCTTTCCATTTGTTGATAGTAAAGATGTCTTGTATTTTTCTTCCAACATGCATCCTGGGATAGGTGGATACGACCTTTTCTTTTCAAAGAAAATAAATGGCCAATATTCAATCCCGTTCAACATGGGCTATCCGGCCAATAGTAAAGCCGATGACTTTAGCCTTGTACTAGATACCAATAGCAAATTTGGTTTCTTCGCATCTAATAGAGGTGGCGGTCAAGGAGGAGACGATCTTTACGCCCTACAGATAATTCAAGCAGTTGATTATTGCATGGTAGAAGCAACTGTGTATAGCCACGCTGATTCAACTTTACTAGCCAACGCCTTTGTTAATATAATTAATGTTGAAACAGGTATATCAACAAGCACAAAAACGAATAGTTCGGGTAAATTTATATGCCATTTGAAAAAAGATAAAAAATATACTTTTGAAGTCAGACGCAAGTTATACACTGACTTTAAAGGAGTTCTAACACCTGAAGAATTGCAGAAATTTGATGTATTAAAATTAAACATCGGACTTCAAGAAAAGTAATGTTTTATCACCTTTGATTTATTACTTTTGCGGCGATGAATGAGTCTTTTTTAGTGTATCACGAGCCTGTATTTCGCCCTCCCTCAGAGGCGAATTCTATTATACTTCAAGTAACACATGGTTGCGAATGGAATAGGTGTACATTTTGCGAAATGTACAGCAGTAAACGATTTTCGATTAAACCATGGAGTACCATACAAAAGGAAATAAATTTACTTTCGGGCCTACACCCATCGGCCAATCGTTTATTTATTGGCGATGGAGATATATTTGCTGTTGACTTTGAAACGATTCTTCAAACAATTTTACTACTAAAAAAAAGCTTTACTAAACTTAGGCGAATTTCTAGTTACGCCTCTTCACGAACTCTCAATAGTTTTAGCCTTGAACAATTAAAAGAACTTAAGAGTGCAGGACTTGATTTATTATACATTGGATTAGAATCTGGCGACGATCAAGTGCTCTCCATAATGAATAAAGGCACAACTTTTCAAGAGCAAGAAAAGGCTGCTTTAAAAGCTAAAGCTGCAGGCTTTAAGCTATCTGTAATGATATTAAACGGACTTGGAGGTACAGAATATTCACAAAACCACGCCATTAATTCAGCTAAACTTTTAAATCGAATACAACCTGATTTATTGGCGCTTTTGGTTATCTCTTTCCCGCTTGGATATGACCATTTTAAGAATAGGTTAAAACATCCTTTTGAAGCCCTTTCACAATTAGAAATATTAAAGGAGATGCGCCTACTATTAAGTCACCTTGAATTGAAAAGTACCGTTTTCAGAAGCGACCATGCGTCTAACTATCTGGTATTTAAAGGAGGCCTTAATCGCGACAAGGACAAGTTTATCAACCAACTCGATCATATTATCGAACATACCATCCAAGTTAAAAAACCACACATTAACGAAAGTAGGTTCTTGTAAGCTGAAGATAATTTGAGCTGAAACAGCTTATTTTTTGGACATACGAAGTACAACGGGCACAGATAAAAAGGCGAAAGCTCCTACAACAATATAAGTTGTTTCTAAAGTGAGATAATCACCCATTAAACCTACGACCATTACCATAATTGCACCAATTAAAAAGGTGGTAGTCATAAATACGGCATTAACAAAACTACTATGCTTTGTTTTGTACTCGTTTACGATTGCCAAAAAAACTGGTCCTGTGGCAAACAGGAATAATCCTGATGCAATTAAAGCAAGTATTTGCAGCCAGCCTGTTGTATATAAAAAAGCAAAAAATAAAGTAGGTGCACCAATACTAGCAATTAGCAAGGTGCTACGTCGCCCTATCTTATCAGAAATAGTCCCCGCAAAAAAGGTTCCTAATACACCCGCTCCTTGTAAAATTGATAAAGCAATACCAGCGTACCAAAGAGACTCACCCCTGCTTTTTAAAAATATAGGCAGATAAAATGTTAAAGCCGACTTCATGGCAGCCCTAAAAAATAAAATAAGCGCAATACTCGAAATAAGCGGAAAAAACGATTTAAACGTTTTAAGATAATCTAAACGATGACTACTACTAACATCTTCTGCAATAGAAATATTACGCAGTCTAAAATACAATAATAAAGAAGCCAATATGCCAGTTGGGATAAAGTAAGTTACACCATTTAAGCCCCACAACTCTACAGCACCAAGTGCGGCTACAGGACCAGCCGAGCGGGCCAATTCACCACCAACCATATAAAAACTCATTCCCATACCCACTCTATTGCCAGACACTTTTCGCATCATAACAGGCGATGGCACATGAAAGAATGAACTACTGATACCACTGATTAAAACCAAGAGAATAAGAGTGAGCTTATTGGGCGCCACAGTTATTAAACTCATAGCCACAGCCGTAACTGCAGGCGTAAAAATCACAAAATACCTGGCTTTGGTACGCTCAGCAAGCATTCCCACAAAAGGATTAAGTAAAGTTGGAAGCCTTTGCACCACGGACAGAAAACCTGCAAAGGTTAAGCTAAAACCCATTGTATCGCGCAATAAAGGGAGTAAAGGAGCTAAAAAAGCGGTATAAATATCATGAAAAAAATGAGCCACGGTAATTAAACTTACCTTCGACCATTCAAATTTCGTACTCTCCTTCATTCTAAGCTCTACTTAATAAATAACTGATAAAAAAAATCCTGAACACAAGGTTCAGGATTTGAAATATTAAAATGGTAAGTCTTCTTCTGGACTGGCAGGTGGTATATCTGCTTCGTTGAATGAAGGTGCAGGTGCTCCTGGTGGAACAGCAGCTTCTTCTTTCTCAATTCTCCAAGCCTCAAGGTTAGAGAAGTAGTTAACACGACCATCTTTCTCCCACTTACGGCCACGAATATTAAAGCTTACTTTAATTTGCTCTCCTACTTGTATAGGATCAAGTAAATTACAACGATCCTGAGTTAATTGAAACTTAACAAAGTCATTCCAATCTGAGTTACGCTCATTAACTACTTCTATTACAAACTCACGCTTTTTAAAGCTGGCACTTATGTCTTGTGTATCGTCCTTTACAATTACACTACCTGAAATCTCAAAGTTCATACTTAGTCAGTTCTATTTAGTTTACTACAATTTTAACAATTTCATCTCCTTGGCGGATATCATCAATCACATCAAGTCCTTCAACTACTTTACCAAAGCAAGTATGCTGACGATCGAGGTGCTGTGTATTTTCACGTCCATGACATATAAAAAATTGAGATCCACCAGTATTACGACCAGCGTGAGCCATTGACAACACACCTTTATCATGGTACTGATTATCTCCATCCAACTCACAATCTATACTGTAGCCAGGGCCACCAGTACCAGCTCTTGGACTGCTTTTATCTCTTGAGTGAGGGCAACCTCCTTGAATAACGAAGTCAGGAATTACACGGTGAAATGATAATCCATCATAAAAACCTTCTTTTGCAAGTTTTATAAAGTTATCGACCGTTTTTGGAGCATCAGTCTCATAAAACTCAACCTTCATGATGCCTTTTTCTGTATGAATCTCTGCTGTTTTCATCAATCTAATTTATTTAATTCTCTATATAAATTTCAATAAGTATCTCACCATCACGTTCAGTTACCTAGCACCAACTAAATACATTCCTCAAGCAACTTATTTTCAAGCCCTAACCAACCAACTACATTCAATTAAAATCACTTCAACCTGCAGCCTGTTTAGCCATACAAAAATACGATAAATAGTTGAAGCATCACAACCTGTTTGACTCATTAAAAAAACATGTAGGCAATTATACATTAAATAACTAAAACAAGACACTCATATAAGGCCCTAAAAAGACTTTATTCGCTTCCAAAATCAATTTGTTCGCTTTCGAACACCCAGTTGTTTCAGTATCGTTCAAAAATAAAAGATGTCAATATCCTTATTTCTCCTTAAAGACCTCTATTGTAGTTGCTTATATTTATTGGCACAACGATTGATATATCACTAGCGTTGTTAAATACTAAAAAATAATTGTCATGAAAAATTTAAATAATCTAAACGCAAAATCTATTTTAAGTGCATTGTTCCTTTCATTAATTATCTCAATTAGTTTGGTTGCTCAACCAAGTGAATATATCGCCGACGAAAGTGAAATGGATTTAACTGTTGAAACATGGATGACTGATCTTAATTCATTTGACAATGATGAATCCGAAATGGTAATTGAAGACTGGATGACTGATTTAAATAGCTTTTACTATGAAGAAGCCGAATTATTAGTTGTTGAAGACTGGATGACCGATTTGGAATCATTTAATATAGGTGAAGACTACTCAATGGAAGTAGAACTTTGGATGACTAGCTTGGATGAATTCTATTGCATTGAATCATTTCTATTGGCCGATGCCGATGAGGCTGTATTAGAAATTGAAGAATGGATGACTGATCTTACAGCATATGGGAAAGTAAGTGCTTCAGAAATAGAAGGAATTAAGGATATAGATTTTAGTTCAGATGAAGTAATACTTGTTGCGCTTAAGTAAGCAATTATTCATGACAACAATATATAGAATGCCAGCAGATGCTGGCATTTTTTTGTACCTAGAAATACCTTATGGACTGCACTCCTTTTTCCTCATCTGATTTTGTTACTTTCTTACGATTAAAACGCCTGTCGCGATTACGTTTTATAAAACTATTGCTATCAATCATTAATGATACTTCATGACTTCCACCTCCGAACCTCAACTCTTTAGCAATTGAAAAATCATACGAGTAACAAATAGCCATTGTTTTAGACACTTGCACATTAAGCAAACTTGCAAATGTTTGATTAAAACGATAAGAAGCACCAACCCAAAACATGTTTTTATACATCAATTGTAGATTCACATCAATAGCATTAGATGTATTTTGCCTTAATCGTGCTAAAAAGGATGGCTTTAATGACACGTTTTTACCCAAATCAAAGGCATAACCAAAAGTAAAGTAGGCACTCCTAAATTGCTCTAGAACCACACTACCTGTCTCTTCGATAGACAATTTGTTAGATAAAATCTGAGGCATTGAAAACCCAACAAAAAATCGAGGAGAAAACAAGAATACACCTGCACCAAAATTGGGTTTAAAACCGTTTTCGAAATCTTGACTAAAACTTGGATCATTGTCTTCAATTACCTCCAGTGCATTTAAACCAACATTGTAATGATTGATTTGTGCACTTACACCCATTGACACAAATAAGTGATGATTAAGCCGGAGTAAGTAGCTATACATAGCAGTAAATTCATTTTGCTGAATTGGCCCGTTTTGATAACTTAAAACACTGGCACCCAATGATGCCATTCGTTTATTGAGTGGAGAATGAACATTTACAGCATAAGTCGTTGGGGCATCTTTAAGTCCCATCCATTGCTGACGCGACAATGCCTGAACGCTAAACGCATTTCTTACACCTGCATAGGCCGGATTAATTGTAAGCTGGCTATTCATATACTGAGACGATATAAAATCGCTCTGAGCAAATACATTATCGAGCGCAACTCCATGACACAGCAAAAGAACAATGCTGAGCATTCGCAGAAACGATATGCTGTTATTACTTAGCAACATATACAAAACCAGTTAATTGCTCACCAAAACCTTGTATATTAAAAACATAGTAATAAGTACCTGCTAAAACTAATTTTCCTTTTGAACTACCTTTGTTAGCAATGCCATCCCAATCGTTTTGATATTGTTCATTTTGATAGACAATATTCCCCCACGAATCGGCTACTGTTATAGAAATAGCTTGATAATTAGAAAAATCGGGCACATAAAAGGTATCATTAATCCCATCACCATTGGGAGAAAAGCCTTGTGGAATGTAGAATTCAATGTCCCCTCCATGCTTAACATGAAAATAGATACGAGCAGTGCTACAATCATTATCGGTATCACAAACCATATAATCCAAGGAATCAACTCCGATAAAACGACGTTCAAACTCAACCTCTAAGTTATTAGCTGTATTTAAGAGATACTCGCCCTGTTTCAAATCCCCAAAAATTGTTATGCTGAGTGGTTCATCTCCTTTTATTGTATCATTCCCAAGAAAGTCAACTTCAACAGGTGCTCCATGCAAATAAACGACCGTATCATTTACAGCAATAGGTTTAAAATCAACATTTTCAATATCTACAAAAACACTGGCTTGATCACAACTACCATCGGTATTACATACTTTATACATAAACTCATCCTTTCCAACAAACGAATAATCAGGAATAAATGTAATAGTATTATCAGCTTCAACTATAGCCTGACCATTAGATGGTTCCTCAACTATAACCAAAGAGCTTACCCCATTCTGTAGACCAAAATCATTATTAAGAACAGGAATGTTAACGCTATTATTTTCAAAGCCACTTATTTTATCATCATAAGCATATACAGCCTCTTGCCCTTTACTACTAAAGACAATAATGGAAATGATAAAATATGTGAGAATACCAATGCGCATGCAAGCTTGATTTTAAAAGTCTGCCAGGCACCAAAATTAGCATTATTACAACTCTAAACAACACCAATCAAGAGAGGACTATAATTTAAGACGTTTGATGGCTTTGTTTTTCTTATTCCGATTTCGTTCGGAACAAGGAATAGAACCTTTGGACCTATCTTTACAAATTCGATATTTTAGAATCAATTGGTAAGAACTTCCATAATCTACCTGAGCACTGGTTAATCCAAGTTGATACTCCAATCCTACCATAAAATTATTAATTTGAACGCCGCCTGTTGTTCCCAGACCTAGACTTTTACCAAAGTTATGATCCATTGTACGTCGATAGCTTAAGACACCCCAAAATGAGAGATTTGGATCGGGTGTTGGAAAAAATAATTTTGTACTCAAATCCAACTTACTATCTACTAGCATATTTCTTCGATACATAATAAAAGGCTCAATGTATATATCCCGATCAGAAATTTTATACGATGTTCCTCCATGAATATGAATATCAGATGTTAATGCAGGTTCTTCGTCATGGGTGTACATGGGATTATTCTGCGGCAATAAATTGGTAACCGAAAATCCCAGGTAATAATCGTTGTACTTAAATAAAATACCTGCATTGGAATTAAAACCCCAGCCACTTTCTTTCGCCCCTGAAAAAACAGGATCGAGAATTGCCCCGTCTGTCAATTGGGTTTGATCAATAGAACTTTGCTCAGCGTTAATTGACATACCAAAAGTCATGGAAGCTGTACGCTTTCTCTTACGTGAAAACATCACTTCATAGGACAAGGATGTTTGAAAGCCCATCTCTGAATAATAACCATTCCGATCATTGTAAAAGTAAGTTCCCAAACCTAAACCCTTAGTCAGTGGCCCCTGATAACTTAATACCTGAGTTGTGGGCGATTCATCAACCCCAAACCATTGCTTTTGATAATAGGCACTAAACTCATAACAGCCTTTATAAAAGCCCGCACCAGCAGGGTTCATCAAATACATATCATAAAGATACTGGTTGGTTATATAATACTTTTGAGCCATTGTCAATGAAGACAAGCTCACGAAAAACAACACCATCAACATTCTACAAAAGTGCATATTGTGAGGTTTATCACTCTGTGCCTTCTGACCAACTCCAAGCATCTGATATTTTGCTATTTCCTGTACCATTTGCCTTCTATCTCTTAAGAGTTATATGCCCCTTTAGTATCTTCTCCAAAGGAATAACCTCAACTATAAACCAGTAGGCATCTGAGGGAACTGGCCTACCCAAATATTCTCCATTCCATCCGGGCTCAGAAGCCTTGTATTCAATAATAAGCTTACCAAAACGATCATAAATCTTTATAATTGAGTCAGGAAATTTATCCAATCCATCAATTTCCCACCTATCATTAAATCCATCATTATTTGGTGTAACGAAATTGGGGATATCAATATCAACTATTGAATTTAAGAAAACGGTATCGGTTGCCATGCAGTAATTGGCATCTTGAACCTGCAGAATATATGTTCCATTCTCGAGCTGCTTAAACACATTCTCCTCTTGCCACTCATCATTAAGCGCATATTCGTAGGGCTCAGTTCCGCCTTCGGCCAAAATACCTATCTGCCCATAAATAAGGGTATCTAATTGGGCAATTACAGGTGTCTCATTAAAAACGACTGTTGTCGTATCACTTAACCAGAAACATCCATCGAGTACACTAACCGAGTATATACCAGGCTGACGCACAGTAAACGTAGGCATTCTACTTCCATCAAACCATCTATAATCGAAGTAATCATAACCTGCCTCAAGCAACAAAGAATCATTTGAACAAACAGAAGTGTCGGGACATAATTCATAGTCAGGAGCAGGTAAAGCATGCACCATTTTGGTATCAAAACCCATACAGCCATGTTCATCAACCACTGTAACAACATTTACAGTATCTGAAAAACTAGCATGAGTACTCTGTCCAATTTCATTGTTATGCCATTTATAAGAGGCAAAGCCAGGCGTAGCAACAAGTTCAATCATATCCACTGGACAGATTGCAGTATCGGCTCCAATACTTACTTCAGGTACCGGGTGCCAATTCACATGAGCAGTAGCGGTACCAACACAACCTTTATCTGTTTCGGCAAGTAATTGATAAGTTCCTTTCTTGACAGAAATCATTGGTGTTACTGCACCATTTGACCAACGATAATTACTTAAGCCAGCAGGAGCAACTAAAGTACCCAGATCTCCTGAACACTCCGATACATCAGCTACTGTAAAATGAGGAATTGGATTAACATCAATTTGAACGATATCTTCTGCAGTACAACCGTCATTGTTAGTTACTTCCACCCGATAGGCATTATCGGCAGTTACAACAATTGAGGTTCCATTAAGGCTATTATCCCCATTCCATTTATAAGAGGCATAGCTAGGGTCGGTTTTCAAAACGATTGAATCTCCTTCGCACATCTCTCTATCGGGACCTAGATCTACTGTTGGTATCGGTAAATTCTTAAGCACTAAAGTATCTTCACTATTACATCCGTTAACATCTGTAAGCACCAATCGATAAGAACCCGCAGCACTTGTGGAGTAGTCAGCATTCGCTAACAAATGTACATCTCCCATGGCATTAATCTGATACCAATCATACGATTGAGCATCTACAATTGGATTACTTAATACGAGCTCAACATTTTCACAAGTTTCAACTGGTCCAGGGAGAGCAATATCCGTTTTAGCAAAAGCACCTACAGTTGCTTCGTCAGTGGCCTTACATCCATATTCATCATAGGCAGTTACATTAAACAAGCCAGCTCCTTGTATTTCCAATTGAGCAGTATTCCAATCATTAAAACGACGTTGACCATCGTTCCATACTAGATATTCAAAATCTCCATCAGCTGCTGTAAAGTTATTCACTGAAATAACTCCTGTTTGTTCCGGACAAATATTGGCTGGAGCAGATAGCTCAATTGAGGGATTAGCATGTTCTGTTACGGTAATCTCATTGGCCTTTGTACAACCACCAATACTGGCTTCTACACGATAAAGACCAGACTTACTAACCTCAATTTCTGCGCCTATCAAACTTGCATCTTCAACACCATCAACGGTCCATGTATAACTGGTATATCCGCTTGTAACAGACAAAGTAACTTCTTCATTGGCACATAAGTTCTCACTCAGCCCTAGTTGTGGATCAGGCGCATCGACAAAATTCACTTCTACATCGTCAGCTACTGCACAGCCCTCAACATCAATTGCAGACACATAATAACGCCCATTATCGTTGGCGGAAGCTGGATTTATCTCGTAAGCATGCTCGGGCGTAGGAGTAGGTAAGGTAATGATTGCTCCTACACCATCTTTTTGAAATCGCCACTCATAATTAGAGTAATTAGCTCCCTGATCAATTGTTAAGGTTATACCTGCGCATTCCTCTCTATCTGGCCCTAAATCAAAAGGAGCTGGTGGCAAAAAGTCAAAATTAAAATCATCTCGCGCCATGCAACCATATTGATTGCTTATTTCGAGCCAATAATCACCGGCCAAATTAATATCGATACTTTCACTCGTTGAATTATTTGACCATAGGTAAGTATGTCCATTACCAACCAACGGTGCCGAAACATTAGTTAATGCTGCAACACAGCCCAGTTGATCTGCGATATCAAAGCTTGGGATTTCATTAACTGTTACATTGAAATCCTGACTCACTGGACAACCCTGAGCTCCCCAAACAGTTAAAGAATAAAGACCAGAACCACTTGGTGTTATAAAGTTTTGCATTGGATCTGTATTTAAAACGAGACCATTAAAGGACCATTCAAATCTTTCAATACCGTTTTGATCAGCAATTATTTTCTCTCCAAAACAAAGTTCTGTTTTATCGAGTACAATAATTGGTAAGGGATGAGTCGATATCTGCTTCCTATCGGTATTAGAACAATTAAGTTCATCAGTTATTGTCAACCAAACATCTTTAACTTCTCCTTCATTCAGCATCACTGATGTTGCGTTCGTATTTGTTCCATCAGACCACTCGTAGGCACCAAGGTCGTGTGCCACTTCCAGGTCAACACTCTCATTGGGACAAACAACTGTATCAGGCCCCAAATCAAATTCTGGCAATAGAAATTCTACATAGAGACTATCTGTTTGAATACAACCGCCGAAATTAACCTCGGCACTAACCCAGTAATTTCCAGTTTCCGACACTGCAAATGTTGCATCCGTAGACTGAACAACATCGCCAGTATGCTCAGAAAACCAATTGTAGGATTTCATGGGCTTGGCAGTTCGTAATATTATCTGATTACCCTGACATTCCTGCGATGGTCCTTCAAGGCGCAGCTGACCGTATGACGAAAAATAACCATAACTCGTACTACCCTGATTTTCGTCTAAAATACTCATATGAAAAAGACCACTTGTATTTTCGATCGTATGAGGTGAACCTGTGGTAATATCTAACTGAATAACGCCACTATACCATATCTCATCAGGATCACCTGTATCGGTCCCTTCAACTTTTTCCCAAGTTACGCCATCTAAATCATTTCTAATATTCCCATTCTGATCCCGAAATACAAACGAGTTTAGGTTTTTACCTTGAGCCAATAATTGAATCCAGAACTCTAAAGTAAATGTTCGCACAAAGCTCACCGTGTTAGATCCAGTACAACTCACACTTGGCAATAATGCACTTCCCATTTCATTACCACTCCGATTCCATAAACTGGCCAATTGATAAGCATAAATTGGTTTGTCAGCTTCAATATACAAAGCGTTTCCTTCGATATCTAAATCTAGCTGTTCTCCTCTATCTATTGTTTTGGTAACCTTACGCGAATTGTAAATTACTGTTATGTATGTATCATCTTGTGTAGCTAACACATATACTTTATTAACGGTACGGTTATCGGGACTTGTCTTTACAGCAATGTATTCAGTTCCAATAACTGATGTTGGTATGAGCTGATCTCCAATTAAGTCATAAGGACCATATCCAGGCCCTTGCCAAATACTATCGTCACTAATTGTTATTGCGATGTCTTTATCGGAAGAAATATATGTACCAGCCAACGAAGAACCTGGTGACGAATCATTTGGGTTTTCTACACAAAAACTCTGCCCTCGGTTGAGTGTTATCGTAAATGGAACATTTGCTTCATGCCCAACAATAGGGGCAGTAGGAGTAATTACAATGATTGTATTATCCTCCGTAGCTACAATGTCAACTTTCTCATCTGCAATAACACCATGTGGTCTATTTTGAAAGGTATTTTGAGAAGGCACAAAAAACTCTTTCCCAAGCCCATTAGCACCTTTCAGTGTAAATTTGTCGGGGTTAACACCGTTTGCTACTTCGTAATAAACGCTTACATCAGCATCTGAAGTAATTAAAATTCCTTTATTATTGATGCTATTTGAAGGGTGGTTTTCAACCACATTTTTATCAAGGTCTATTCTTTCTTGAGTATTGGCGGATACATTAAGGGCTTTTATCACTCGTCCGCCATCAGCAGGCATGCTAATCACAACATTAGCATCGGTAGCTAACGCAGTTACTCTAAAAACAATTGGATCATCTCCATGGTCAACAGTCACATCTGGAGCTACAAACCAAAACTCCCTATCAACCTGAGCAAGAACACTAGTACTAAAGACATATAAAAAAATACAGAAAACAAATAAGCACTTCCGCATAGTATCAATATTAGATAATACATAATGAAAGCGTGTAGCTAAACTATTACACGCATAACAAAACTAAAAGCAATAAACATTACCTTAACACCACCCCAATATCATCCTTGCTTATTTTGTAATAAATAGTTTCGAGCGAAACCAAAGATTTTTTACCGTCCAATCCCTTACATTAAGCTTATAGATTATTACTGCCAAAACTACAATAAGGTTTCGAAATTATAGCATTATTTAACTAAATTATTATTTAAAAACTGCTCACAACTAACTATCACCCACTTATGAAGATTAAGAAATCAATTTATTTATAACTATTAAAAATTAGCATCCTCATTTTAAATAGTTGCAAAATTGACTATGTTTGCTCGTGTGATAATAACAATGAACTATACCATTATACATTACAACACACTCAACAAGTCTGGCAAAGGGCTTTACGAGTGCTGGATCAATTGATTCAACCTCCCAATCAATACTATCTCATCTGATTGGACACTATTCCTAATTGTAGCTTTCAGCTACAATCACAATTTAATTTCATAGATAATTGAATTACGGCAAAAACATAGGCTCGAATCATGCTTGCCTAAGTTGGCGAACAACTTAACAATACGAAGTGCTTGTATTAATTGTCTATTAAGCTCATAATAGAATAAAGCTAAACCAGTTAAGCAACAAAACTTTACACGCTCATTATATGAATTATGATATTGCAATCTACAAAAGCAAACCGCAGCTGTTAGCTTTATAGTATATCATACTCAATAAATAGCTTTCCAAAAAAGTTAGTAATGAGTATTATAAAAAAGAAAAAAAATGAACAATATACTATTTAATATGAGACACTTGTTACATTTCATCGGGTGCCTTTTAACGCTTCAAGCGTGCACAAAAACGATCAATACTCCAGAACAACTATTTGCCACTATAGAAAATATGGAAATAGAGGAAATCCAAGCAGACTCAGCCCTTTTCAACAAAGCGTGGCTAATAAGGTTTGAGCAACCACTTGACCATAACAATCCAAACAAAGGTAGTTTTAAACAACGAATATGGGTTTCTCACAAGAACATAAATGCTCCCATGGTTATGGTGACCGAAGGCTATTCAGCCAACAGAAATTACACCAGTGAATTGGCCAAGTTAGTTGAGTCAAATCAAATTATTGTGGAGCACCGATATTTTTCAGACTCACAACCCGACACATTAGACTGGACTTATTTAACGGTGGAACAGGCTGCGAATGACCATCACCGAATTATACAATTCTTTAAGCAGCTATATACTTCTAAGTGGGCAACAACAGGCGTTAGCAAAGGAGGACAGACGGCAATTTTCCACCGAGCTTTATTCCCAAATGATGTTGATTTGAGTGTACCATACGTAGCACCTGTTAACTTAGCAAGAGAAGACCAACGGATTTTCGATTTTTTTAATTCGGTAGGTACATCTGAAGAAAGGCAAGTAATCACTAATTTCCAAAAGGTCATCCTGGAGAAGCGTGATGAAATTATGCCATTATTCATCGATTATGCTGAGCGCAAGAACTTAACATTTAGAATGGGTTATGAAAAAGCGTTTGAATTGGTTGTACTAGAATACCCATTCTCATTCTGGCAATGGGGAAGTAAGATGGAGAGCATTCCATCACTTGATGCTCCTTTAGAAGTATTATTTGATCACCTTAGTAAAGGAAGCGACATCGCTTATGTATCTGATCAAAGTTGGGAAGATATTAAACCTTTTTTCTATCAAGCCTACAAGGAACTTGGTTATTATGCTTATGTACCAGGAGCACTGAAACCACTTTTAAAAGGCTTTTCGCAAGACACCATTAGCAGTAGCATGTTTGCACCCGGAGGTGATACGCTTAAATTTATTCCAACTATGCATACACTCATGACTAAACTTCAACTTCACGATCCGCAAATTATAGCAATTATTGGTGAGAATGATCCGTGGGGAGCTACCTCAATTAATGACAAAGGATTGGAAAATACTTTAAGAGCCGTTGCGCCAGGCAGCTCCCATCTAACAAGAATAAACAACTTGCCTGATCCTCTTAAAAACGAAGTTATCCTGAAACTCAAAGAAACATTAAACTAAAAAATAAAAGGCTTCCAGAACGGAAGCCTTTTTATTACTACGTGGTTTCTAAAATTGGGTTAGGTAGTAATGGATATCTTAATTATTTCTTTGTTGACATTAAATATTTTGTTAACAAATCAACTGTTGCTTTGCCATTGCCAATAAACATTTTATCGTCAATTAAAAATACTGGCCTTTTCAAAAAAGTATATTCTTCAAGTAGTAGCTTTCGATAATCAAGTTCCGACAACGATTTCTCTTTCAAACCCTGTAGTCGATACTTCTGAGATTGCTTGTTGAAAATTAATTCGTAACCACCAGCTTTCTTTGCTAATTCATCAATTTCAGCTTCACTAGGAGCATTAACTTTTATATCAATAATCTCAAACTCTCCGAACTCCTTAACCTGTTTCATAATTCGCTTGCACGTACTACAGGTCTTCAACAGATACACTTTTCCTCTCAATACACTAGGGTTTAGCAGTTTTGCAGTATCAAAGATAACAAAGGCTTATAAAACAGCTATGTAAATACTCGTCAAACAAGATGTTTTTTGGTAAACATCATTCTTTTGTAGATGAACAACCACTTTTTATTGATGGCACAAAAAAAAGTTCATTGGCTACACCAATGAACTTTCAAATAATATTTTTATAAAATATACTATTTACTAGCTGATCCAAATACCCAACGCACGTTCAGACCAAAAGAATCTGCACCAAACCTTGTGTCATCAATAATCCAAAACGTCGGACGCCAATCGGCACCTAAAGCAATTGGCACGCCAGCAAATCGGTATTCAATTCCTAATTCTCCTGAAACACCTAACCAAAAGTTATCTCCAATAGTCATTGATGGTCCAACACCCGCATACCAGTGGAAGGTCGATTTTTCAACCTGTAATGGGCGGTATAGAAAATCCCAAAGTGCATCAATACCTACTGCACTATCAAAGAAACCAACATCGGCATGAACACGACTAAACTGCCCCAATGAAAAGATACCATCAATAGCGGCACCACCACCACCATTAACACCACCAAATCGAATACCTACTTCTTGTGCATTTGAACTCAATGCCACACCTGCAACTAATGCAAGAGTAAAAAACAACTTTCTCATAATTTAGTTTTTAAGTTATAAATTCTATTATTCAATTAAAATTATTACAGATCAAATGGTCAATAATGATCTGACTTAAATAATAACCAACAAAGATATTTATTGTTTAACTATTGTTGCAAATTATTCTCCAAACCAATTTACAATCTAATAACTACAAACTCAACAATAAATAATACAAACCATTATACATACGTTCTTAACACCATAGTAAACTGCCGTTTATTGCTTATAAAACGATTCACATGCTCAAATTATATATTTCATTTGTGTATAATTTACCTTTATTTATAAGATGAAACTCGCCAAAACCATTCATGCTTCTATGTGGACATGTAGGCGAAGCAATTACCATGGCTCGTTTCGTATTAAGCAATAAATACTTACATTTGCAGAGCATTTTAATACATTAAATCATAAGTATATGGCAAGTGTAAGAGAATTAAAAAAAGACATCAACTTTTTAGCATCGGAGCTAATTACAGAGGCATACGTGAAACAACTGATAAAAGATGATGTTAATAATGATAAGGTTGCAGAGGTAATGGTTAAAGCTATTGGTTTTAGAAATGACTTAGTAGCAAAAGCTAATCATCCTGATGGAAAAGACAACCCTAAAATGGTTAAAGCATTTTACAAAGGTTTAAGAAAAGACATGATGGAACAATTCCTAAACATTTCTAAAGAAACAAATGAGCTTTAAGCTTATTACCAACAATACAGAAAGCTTCCTTTAAATCATAAAGGGAGCTTTTTTTATCCCTAATTGTAGGGATAGAAGAATCAACAGCGAAGTACAAACACCACCACCACCCACACTAAACACCTAACAACAAGACTCTTTCAACACCATCACCCTCAAAAGCACGGACCTCTTTAAACTTCATTTTACCCATTATTAGGGATTACACACCTCTGTTTTTTTAAGCAATTTTGCATCGTAATTAATTGCAACACTCACAATCACTTTTGATGTTAAATAAAAACGGGAAAACAGATTATAAAATGAAAAGAATTTTACTTCTAACAGCTTTCGTAGCTGCTTGTACACTTGGATTTGCTCAAAATGACCTAGCCAACCAACAACAACAAAATACAGCACAACGACTTTTAAACTCAAATCAAGGTCTTACGATTGGAGGATATGGTGAAGTACATTATAACCAGCCACTCAATTCAGACACATATAATAATGGTCAGTTAGATGTTCACCGAGTAGTTATGCTATTTGGTTATAACTTTAATGAGAAGACTCAATTTGTAACAGAGCTTGAATTTGAACATGTAAAAGAAGTTTATGTAGAACAAGCCTTTATTCAGCACAAAATTAATAATGCCTTTCAGTTTAGAGGTGGTTTGATGCTAATACCAATGGGTATTGTAAATGAGTACCATGAGCCGAATACTTTTAACGGAGTTGAACGTCCTTTAGTTGATAAATATATTGCTCCAACAACATGGAGAGAAATTGGAGCCGGTTTCACTGGTAACATTTTACCAGCCTCTATTCGCTATCAAGCATATGTTGTAGGTGGTTTTAATGGTTACGATGGATCTGGAAAGTTCAGTGGTAAAAATGGATTGCGTAAAGGACGTCAGAAAGGTGCAGAGGCTTATGTTAGTTCACCAAACTTCACAGGTAAAGTAGAGTACTTTGGCATTAGAGGTCTGAATGTGGGCTTGTCAGGTTACTTTGGCGACTCGCAAAGCACCTTATATGATGGAATAGATAAAAGTGACAAAGAAGCTGTTGCAGCTGCAGACTCATCAACTATTGGCATGTCCATGATTGGATTAGATGCCCGTTATACTTATGGCGGTCTTCAGTTGAGAGGGCAGTACTACTACACCTCACTTTCAAACACTGAGCAGTACAACGAATTTACAAGTAGCGACTTGGGAAGCTCTTTAAATGGTCTTTATATTGAAGCAGGTTATAATGTATTCAAACACCTTGACAAGGTTACAACTGATTTGATACCGTTTATTCGTTACGAACAATTTGACACGCATAACAAAGTAGCTGGTAACCTTGCTAAAAACGATGCGTACGATAAGAGTGCCATTACCACAGGTTTAACCTGGAAAATGACACAGAATGCTGTATTGAAAGCCGATGTGCAGTTTGTTAAGTCAGCTGCCGATGATGAGTTTTCAAGAACGTTCAACGCTGGATTTGGTATCATGTTTTAAGAAATGAAAGCAAATTAACAACATATGAAACGACCATGTAAATTTGATTATCCAAATTTTCACACAGAAGGATGATAAAATATACTTGAGAGTTCCATATGGCAAATGAAAGCAAATTATAATCATATGAAAAAGTTAGTATTTATAACACTCTTATTTGCCTCAAGCGCTATGGCCATTGGTGGTAGTTCAGTGAATTACGAACACAAAGCCATTCACAAAACGCTTATTAAAACCTGCAAGCTCATCAACCCAGAACTGTTGGAAATGAACATACCAACCGAGGTATCGAGTAAGATGGAAGGTAAGTTTTTTAATATACAGAGTGATAATACTAATTCAGAAATAACACATTGCTACATTGGACGTGTGAACAGTTGCCGAGCCGGCGGCTGTTCTGCGCCAAGTGCAAATCCAATTGGAGGAGATTCAGAATACTTCGATTACATGGTTTTCTACAACCATAAACACGAGGTGGTACTGGTTAAGGTTTTTAATTATCAGGCCAGCCATGGACATGAAGTAACGGCCAAAGGGTGGCTTAAGCAATTTATAGGCTATGATGGTAAAGATGAAAAATTAGAAGTCGGCCGAAACATTGATTCCATTTCAGGAGCTACCATTTCTGTTAATGGTATTACCTCAGATATTGAGAACAAAACAAAAATCTTAGAAAGTCTGGCTCAAAAAAGCTAGTCTGAAAAATTAATTTTTAATTGTAAGGCATCAGTTGTAGCATCCTCCTGAAAGTTAGATACCGTTAGGCCCAACAAGCGGATGGGACGATTAATCGGCGCTTCGTTCAACAAGTCATCTGCTAGCCTGGCTAATTGATTACTTGCTATTTCCTGCTCAATGGTTTTAGAGCGAGTTATCTGTTCAAAATTATCAAATTTCACTTTCAGCGTTAAAGTCTTACCCCCTTTCCCACTCTTTGAAAGGCGCTTCAACAAACCCTGCTTCAAAGTCTCTACCTCATGCTTAATTTGCTGTTCATCCTTTAAATCTCGACTAAAGGTATTTTCAATGCCCACCGATTTACGCTCACGATTAGGGCGCACAGGTCGCTCATCAACACCACGCGCAACATCGTAAAAATAATGACCGGCCTTGCCAAAGTAATGAAGCATTCTCGGCAAATCAAACCTCAATAAATCTTTGCCCTTATGAATATCTAGCTGGTGCATTTTTTCAGCCGTTTTTTTGCCAACACCAAAAAACTTTTCGATTGGCAACTGCTCAATAAAAGCTTGCACTCCCGACGGCTTAATAATAAAAATACCATTGGGCTTGCGCTGATCACTGGCCACCTTGGCTAAAAACTTATTGACGCTTACGCCTGCTGAAGCCGTTAATTGTGTTTGATCAAATATCTTTTGCTTTATTTCGCGAGCTACCTCGGTTGCCGACTCAATACCTTTTTTATTATCTGTCACATCTAAAAAGGCTTCATCCAAAGAAAGGGGCTCAACCAAATGGGTATATTCATAAAAGATTTCACGTATTTGTTGCGATACTTCCTTATACACTTCGAAACGGTGCTTTTGAAAAATAAGTTGCGGACAACGACGAACCGCTATCTTTGAAGCCATGGCCGACCGAATACCATATTTGCGAGCCTCATAACTAGCCGCTGCAATAACGCCACGTTCACTACTTCCTCCCACAGCCACAGGTTTACCACGCAACTCTGGAAAATCGCGCTGCTCAACAGATGCAAAAAAAGCATCCATATCGATATGGATAATTTTACGTGACATGTGATTTATTTGGCCAGCAAGTTACTTATTTATCTCTTCCTAAAAATACCATGTGCCTTCAGGGCAATTCACATTTAAAAATCTTTTACGTGAAACTCATCTCTTTAAGAGAAAAGAACTTGATTTTACTCTAGCCGCAAGGGCTTATACTTTCTTCCTTCTGCCGAAGAAAGTATACAAAGAAGCCCGCCGACTGCATCACTCACTTACCCACTAATTTCTTTGTTTTGAGACAGAAAGAACTCCCTACGGTCATACAACTTTCTGTCCATTCAAAATCAAAGAAAAGTGGGTCCCAAGCTACGTTGCTGATGTCGGATGAGTAACATGGAACGTTGTAAGGTTAAATGGGATTGCCGTGCATGCGCCTTGGTTTATACGTGAAACTAGGCAACAAACAACTGTTCTAATTGGAAAGTATATAATATCATTTCGCATCCGTCAATTAGAATTATCTTTGCACCCGATATGAACAAAAGCGTAGACTTAACAAAAGGACCTATTTTTAAGCAATTGGTAAAATTAGCTTTACCAATCATTGGCACCTCACTGATGCAAATGGCCTATAACCTTACCGACATGATTTGGTTGGGACATTTAGGTAGTAATGCGGTGGCCTCGGTAGGAGGAGCTGGTTTCTTCATATGGCTTGGCATGTCGCTTTTGTTAGTTACACGTGTAGGTGCTGAGGTGGGTGTATCACAAGCTTTAGGCCGCAAAGAGCAAGAGATGGCAGCACGTTTTGCTCGTCACTCCTTGTTTTGGGCACTGGTTTTATCAATCATCATAGCCGCCATTGCATTAATATTTACACCAGAACTGATCGGCGTTTTTCGCTTGTCAAAAGGCGTGGTTGAAGATGGTGCCATCAGTTATTTACGCATTGTTTCTTTGGGTTTTGTGTTCACTTTTGTCAACCCCACTTTTCAGGGTATATACAATGGTGTTGGCAACAGCCGTTTACCATTTTACTATTTGTTAGTTGGCCTTGGGCTAAACATGCTGCTAGATCCTTTATTAATCTTTGGTTTTGGTTTTATTCCAGCCTTTGGCATTCAAGGAGCTGCGTGGGCCACTGTTATTGCTCAAGTAGTTGTTTTCGGGATTTTCTACATCCGTTTCGTGGTAAAGAAAGAAGTTATCGATCCGGATTTTAAGCGCTTTAAACTAACCAAAGAGATATCGCTCAAAATATTCAAACTCGGAATGCCTGTTGCTGCCGAGAGTTCATTATTCGCCTGCTTCGCTCTTATATTAGCACGCATGATAACCAAATGGGGCGATATTCCCATAGCAGTACAAAGTGTAGGAGCACAAATAGAAGCCATTTCATGGATGACCTCATCGGGCTTTGCCACCGCTTTGGGCAGTTTTACGGGTCAAAATTATGGTGCTAGCAACTGGAGCCGTATTAAAAAAGGCTATTACACCACCTTGGGTATTGGCGTGTTCCTTGGCACCATTGTTACCATATCGTTTATCGTATTTGGCCAACAAATATTCTCTTTATTCCTACGTGAGCCAGAGCCCTTACAAATGGGCATAGTTTACCTGAAAATACTGGCCGTTTCGCAAGTGTTTATGATTATCGAAATTATTACCCGAGGCGCTTTTAATGGCATTGGACAAACAGTGCCTCCATCTATTATTGGCATTGTTTTTACAGGATCGCGGGTGCCGGCAGCTCTAATTCTTTCGGCCGAAAAATACCTGGGCATGCTAGGTATATGGTGGGCCATCAGCTTATCCAGTGTTGTAAAGGGACTTACTTTGGTAGCTTGGTACATCAGTGTATTACACCGATCGGGCGGTACAAAAAAGAAAACAAATAAAAAATGTTTATCATTCCTCCCCACCCGCCAACGGCAACAAATTAAAATAGAAGAACTCGATTAAGCAGCTATACAATGTTAAAAGATAAATCGCGTAAAGTAGAGTTAAAAATATCGGCCGATGGTTCGCACACCTTGTTTGTACCCGAATTGGATGAGCACTACCATTCGGTAAACGGAGCACGCAACGAATCGATGCATGTGTTTATTGAGCCGGCATTAGAATACCACACACAAAAAAACCTGAGCATTCTGGAAATCGGATTAGGAACGGGACTTAATGCTTTTTTATCAGCACTTCATCAGGCAGGTAAAACTATTTTTTACCATGCACTAGAGAAATACCCTCTTACACAGGAGGCTGCATTGGAACTGAATTTTGCCGAGGATAAAAAGAACAAAGAACTATTTAATCAGCTTCATCAGTTAAGTTGGAATACGCCAGAAACACTAAAGTCCAATTTTACACTACTCAAGGAAGAAAGCGATTTAACCACCATCACCTTTGACAGAACTTACGATTTGGTGTATTTCGATGCTTTTGCTCCCGAGGTACAGCCCGAAATGTGGAGCGAAGCCATCTTTAAGAAAATATACGATGCCATGAATAAAAATGGCATACTAACCACCTATTGTGCCAAGGGTGTTGTCAGAAGAACAATGCAAGCTATTGGATTCACAGTTGAAAGACTGCCCGGACCAAAGGGGAAACGTGAGATGTTGCGCGCCACTAAAGCGTAAACCTGAAAAGAACATTGTTGGACTCCAAACATCTTTGCTTAATAGAAGTAGAGATAGCATGAACATGACGCTTCAATAGTATGTTCATCACTAATCTCAAGCATAAATATATAATTAAGCCTATGCTTAAAGTTATTTAAGTATAGGCTTAAGTACTCGTTAAGCATAGGGTAAAAAACAAAAACAACAGGTAGAAACCTCATAAACATACCTTTGATAAAGGAAAAACATCATGATGTATGGGCAAATAACTACTTTGCTATTGAAGTATCATAATTGATTAAGCCATTCAATCCTGACAATCATCCTTGTTCAGATAATACTATATTAGTATTTTGTGCATCTAAACAATCACATTCAATTCATCTATTTATGACTAAATTACTGATGCCACTAATGGCAATCTTATTAATTACAGGCTGCCAACCCAAGCCTATCTACACCAGTTCTGTTGAAAACATACAGGAAAAGGTGGAAGAATTTATACCCGTTACCCTAAGCACCGACTTAAGCGTATTAAGCGAAAAAGAAAAGCAAATGCTACCAATATTATTTGAAACAGCTCAAATAATGGAAGATTTGTATTGGCAACAAACTTGGGGCGACAGAGCTGCCATCCTAAACAATATTGACAACGAATACCTAAAGAAATTTGTACAGATCAACTATGGTCCTTGGGAACGTTTAAATAACAACCAATCGTTTATTGAGGGTATTGACAAAAAACCTGCAGGTGCTCAATTCTATCCAGCGGATATGACCAAGGAAGAATTTGCAGCTTTTGACAGCGACATCAAGTCGGGCTTGTACACCGTTGTTCAGCGTAAGGAAGGCAATTCTTTAGAAGCGATTCCATACAGCGAAAAGTATAAAACAGAGCTAAGCAGAGCTGCTGAATTATTAAACCAAGCTGCTGCATTGGCCGAAGATGAGGGCTTGAGAAACTACCTGACATTACGTGCCGAAGCCTTATTATCAAACGACTATTTGGCAAGTGACATGGCCTGGATGGACATGAAAACCAATACCATTGATTTTGTAGTCGGTCCTATTGAAACCTATGAAGATGCACTATACGGAAGCAAAGCCGCTTTTGAATCATTCATCTTAATTAAAGACAAAGAATGGTCGGGTAAACTAACACGTTTTGCATCCTTATTACCTCAACTTCAGGAATCGTTACCTGTACCTGCTGAATACAAAGCAGAAGTGCCAGGAACGGATAGTGACCTGGGAGCCTACGATGCTTTATACTATGCCGGCGACTGTAACGCAGGAAGTAAAACCATTGCAATTAACCTACCAAATGATCCGCAAGTACACATTGAAAAAGGAAGTCGTAAGCTACAGTTGAAAAACTCGATGCGTGCTAAATTCGACAACATCCTAATTCCTATCAGTCAGGTTGTAATTGCTCCAGAGCAACAAAAACATGTGAAGTTTGATGCTTTCTTTGAAAACACCATGTTTCATGAGGTGGCACATGGCTTAGGTATCAAAATGACCTTAGACGGTAACCAGAGTGTGCGCGAAGCGATGCAGGAAACTGCTTCATCGGTAGAAGAAGCTAAAGCCGACATACTGGGCTTATACATGGTAAGTAAACTTGCTGAAATGGGCGAGCTAACAAACAAAGACTTAATGGACAATTACGTGACTTTTATGGCAGGTATTTTCCGTTCGGTACGCTTTGGTGCTGCCAGTGCACATGGTAAAGCCAACATGATGCGCTTCAACTATTTCCAGGAAAAAGGTGCTTTTAGTTACGACCAAGCCTCAGGGTACTACACGGTTGACTTTGATAAAATGACTGAAGCCATGAACAGTCTTTCGGCTGAATTATTGATTATGCAAGGTAATGGCGATTACAACAAGGCTAAAAATATGTTGGCCGAAATGGGCAATATTCGTCCTGCCTTACAAGCTGACCTGGATAGAATTGCCAAAGCTGGCATTCCTCGCGATATCGTTTTTAATCAAGGCATTGATGTTTGCGGATTAAACTAAAAATCCGATCTCAATAAAATACAAAAGGCGATTGCTTCAACAAGCAATCGCCTTTTTATTCACCTCAACACTATCTCCTGTACCCCAGTTTAGATCGAAGTGATTAGTTCATGTAATTCCAAATGGTGTATCCACCTGATAGGTTATGAAGCTTTTCAAAACCATTTTGCTGGAGAATCAAAAACGATAAATACCCCCTTAAGCCTTTGGCACAATACACATAGGTGGTTTTGTTTTTGTCCAGTTTATCCAAATTATTTCGTAAAGCATCAACAGGCACCTCAATGGCATCTTCAATCTTTCCTAGCTTCGCAATTTCCCCTTGCGTTCTTACATCTACTATCTGATAACTTCCCTTATCTTCCTTAGCAATAATCTCTTTCAATTCGTCCACACTTACCTCGCTGTAGTTAGCATTGAGTGCGTTAGACGATACATACCCCGATACAACAACCGGATCTTTAGCCGGCGAAAACGGTGGTGCATAGGCCAAGTCTAATTTTGGTAAATCAGATATCTTTAGCTTGGCATAGATGGCTGTACTCATCACATCGATACGCTTATCAACACCATGCTCTCCAAATATTTCGCAACCTAAAATTGTTCCGTCTTCAGGTGCATAATAAGTTTCGATAATCATCTCCTTTTGATCGGGATAATAACCTGGTGTAGCGCCTGCCAAAATTAAATTGGTTTTAAACTCAATTCCTTTTTGGTTCATAAAGGCAGGGTTCATACCTGTACGTGCCAATGTTTTTTCAAACACCTTAATGATGGCTGTTTTATAACCTCCCTCAAAAGTATCAGAACCACCAGCTGCATTTTGTCCTGCCGTACGACCGCCTTTATTGGAATGTGTACCCAATGGCAAATAGTCGTGTTCTCCTGTTTGAATATTTTTGATACTCGCACAATCGCCTGCTGCATATACATCGGGCAATGTTGTTTCCATGCGCTCATTCACCTTAAGTGCTCCATTACCAATTGCCTCAGCACCTTTAGCTGTTAGCATTTCTGTATTAGGACGAATACCCACACTCATCAGCACATAATCAGTTTTTACTGATTTAGTATCCGATACTTTCACTTCTGTAATGGTACCTCCATCAACTTTAAACTCCTTAACAAAGGTATCAGTGATTACCTCAATACCATGCTCCTGCATCGTTTTGCGGGCAAAATGACTAAATTTCTTCTCCCACATTGGCAGTACCTGCGAACCACCCTCAATCAGAGTCACTTCTTTACCCAGTTCGCGAAGATTTTCAACCACCTCAACACCAATCAAACCTGCACCCATCACCGTAATGTGCTTGGCCGATTCAGGAATAGCTTCTTTCATCACTTTGTCGTAATCTTCCAAACTACGGCATGGTGACCAGTTATTAGCTATTTGTATATTTTTAACCGGAGGAATAAAGGTATGTGCACCAGCAGCATATACCAGCTTATCATATTCATATTCTCCTTTTGATGTTACAATCTTATGAGCATCTGGAAGTATCTCCAATACCTCTTCCTCAAGATGCATATCCACATTAAAGCGATTTTTTAGCAACTCGGCCTCAACCACAATTAGCTTTTTACGACTGTTAATAACGCCCGATAAAGCATAAGGAATACCACATGTGGCATAACTGATATTACTCGATTTCTCAAATAACAAGATCTCAGCATCCTCATTTTCACGTCGTGCTTTGGCCGCAGCCGATGGTCCGGCAGATAATCCGCCGATTATAATAATTCGTTTCATTTCTTTAATAGTTTGTTAGTTGATAGTAGGCTTGTGATGATTCAATTGGACGATTGTCCTTTTGTTGTAGAAATTATTAATTGAGCCACCCATTAAGTTTATGCCATGCCCCTGCATTATAAACTTCCTCAACGCCATTTTGCAGTAAAATACCTTTTGCTGATGCACTGCGCATACCCGATGCACAACAAACCACGATAGGTGCGTTAAGTTTTTTTAATTTCTTGATATTGCTAGCATTTAAGCGGTCAACCGGAAAATTCAACGAACCGTCTACCTTGCCATATTTGAATTCTTCAGGAGAACGAACGTCAACAATTTTAGCGCCTCGCTCCATTGCTTCCAGCACTTCTTTTTTTCTCTTGCCAAATAATAAATCAAATAATCCCATAATCTTGTGTTGTGTTTGCTTGATGAACGATACTTATTAATTATTCAATTGAGAATTAACAGCCGTCCACGGTCCGCCATCGTACAACTCGGTTACACCATTCTGATACAAATAGCCACAAGCAGAATTACTACGAGCACCTGATGCACAACAAACAATTAGTGGCTTACCAATTTCTTTGATTTCGGCCAAACGATTTGGAATAGTATCCAGTGGAATATTAATTGACCCAGGAACATTACCCATTTGAAATTCCTCGATTGTTCTTACGTCAATGACAACAGCATCTTTTAAATCCATGATATATTTTTTATTGTTTTTATTTCGTTGATTACGGTGGCAAAACTAATGCCACAAAAAATGCTGTTTTGTGCCTATTGTCACATAAAGGGGATTTTTATTATTTTTTATTGGGTTTGACTTTAATAAGGGGTACTAAAACTTCAAACACTAAACTCTTCAATCACAAATCAAGCATTTCAATTTTATTCCTTGACAGTTGAATCTTACCAAGTTTCTCAAGTTGCTTCAGTAAGCGCGAAACTACTTCACGCGAAGTGTGTAAATCATCCGCTATTTCCTGATGGGTTCCTAACAGCACCTTTGTATTTCTCTCTTCCGACAATTGAATAAGGTATTCGACCAGTCTCTCATCCATCTTTTTAAACGCAATACTATCGATGGTGTGTAAAAGTTCTTCGAAACGCAAACGATACGATTGCATGATAAAACTACGCCAACCACTGTATTTCTTCATCCAGTCTTCCATACAACGGATGGGCACCATAATAGCTGTAACCGTTTCAATTACACTGGCCCGCACTTCGCTACTAGCCCGTTCCATACAGCAGGATAAGGTTGATGCACAGGTATCTCCACCATTTAAATAATACAGCAATATTTCGTTGCCAGCCGTATCTTCTCGCACCACTTTTATAACACCGTCGAGCAACAAAGGCATGGCCACTACTTCATCCCCTATTTCTATAAAATTATTACCCGCCTTAAGAGTTTTGGTGGTGCAATAACGTTCCATTTCCACCAATAACGATGGCTCTATAAGTATTGGGAATTTTTGTTGAATTGTTTTTTTAATATCCATGATCAAGGCTGAATTTACATACGAAAGTATGATATAATCAAAGCCTTTCCAATTCAAATTAAAAATTATGCGATCAACCGCTTGTCAGAGATTAAAAGTATCCAAAAAGGAAAATACCAATGCTTATAAAAAACGATAATAGGAATAAATTATACGACCATTGCAATAATTGATATTTACATATGGCATAATGGTTAAGCATAAAGCTGGCTCGCACCTGGTTCCCAATTTGCAAATCCTGATTTCGCACCACAGCGTCCATCGACTTTTCATATTCATCCAAACCAACGCGCTTCATCATCATAAAACTGTTGTGCTTAAAGTCAGGGTATTTCTCTTTCATCTCACGATGATACTTAAACAAACGGTGAATGTAGGCTCCAATAGGGCTAGCCGTTAATAAAGCCAAAACTAAAGAAACTCCTCCTCCTACTAATAGCACAATACTTATAACATTAGCGTTATCAACGTAAGCATCTATTTTATGATTAAAAACAATGAGCAAAGATATAATGGCAGTATTGATCCTTACCATTATCATGGCTTTTCTATCAGCCATGTTCATTCGGTTTATCAGCATTTTAAAATGATTCCGAAAGAAAGTACCCAATGCCTTTCTTGGCTCCTGCTTGGTGTCGTATATTTTTTTCTTTTTCTTCTTTTTTACAGGCTCTTCCTCTTTTATTTCATCAACAATCTCAGGTATTACAAGCTCCTGCTCTATTATAACTTTGTCCGAATCAATCGGATCTTGTATCACATTTAAACTCATCTTACTCTTATATTTTATATATTAACATATCTATTTATCTAGATGCAAATATATAAATTAATTTTAAAAGCCAACAAATATCAGTTTTTGAGCAAGTAGCTTTAATTAAAACTTATCTAACTTTGCGGCTCAAAAATATCAGATAAGATTTTCTTTCAATGCAGATTCCTCATCAGTATAAATTTATAGTACAGCTTGGTAAAGCATTACATACCTATGGCGTACCATCCTACAAATCGCAAGATTACCTAAGCGAAATCGCTAAAAAAAAGGGTGTCAAGGGAAGCTTTATGGATACACCAACATGGATTAACTATGTTTTTTACGAAGAGGATGAGCATACCTACAACCATGTAGAATGCGTTCCTCCTGGTGAACTTAATTTGGGTGCACTTTCCAGAGTCGTAGAAATCACGGATAATGTTATTTCCAACGACTTATCATTTGAAAATGCACAGGGAGAAATCAAAAAACTCAATAATGTCAAGATTGGTTACAGCAAAATCGTGGAATTATTTTCATTCATGATTTCGGCTGGTTCGTTTTGCGTGGTACTAAATACCAATTGGATATCCGTTATTGTAGCAACACTAATTGGCGCACTTATATATGGCATAACTTTACTTGCCAAAAGATCAAGCTACATCAGGAGTACTTTAGAATCTTTAGTGGCATTTATGGCAACCATTGTTATTGGCTTAATATCAACCGTATATCCCGATATCAATATTTCAATGACCATACTGGCGTCCATTATCATTTTCGTGCCTGGTTTATCCATCACAACAGCGCTCGAAGAGATCACATCACGTAACCTGGTTTCGGGCACAGCCAAACTGTTTGATGCACTGGTCTCCTTATTCAAACAGTTTTTTGGAGTTTTATTAGGCGTAACATTATTGCCATTATTCATTGAGCTCAAACCGCACGAAATTACAAACGACATTCCAACCTGGGTTAATTTCGTGGCCATACCACTCCTTTCGTTAAGCTTAATGCCCGTATTTAAAGTACGGTTAAAGGACATTCCGCTTGGCGTGGCCACTGGCTTCATCTGTTTTTACACAACTACGCTTTTAGACTTTACAGGCATATTGGTAAGTATTTTTATAGGAACCATAGTAGCCGTAGCCATTAGTAAACTATTTGCCCACCTAACCAAGGCGCCTCGTTTAGTTTACTTAATACCTGGCATAATCATGCTGGTTCCAGGAAGCAAGGCTTTTATTGGATTAAGCACCTTGTTTTTAGGCACTCAGGTTAGTAATAGCCACATGGGCGAACAAGTGATATACATATTTATGGGTATTATTGGAGGGCTTATTTTCTCAGGCTCTTTTATGGATATGAAATTGGAACAAAACGTAGAGAAGCAAAACACAGTATTCAAACGTTAATAAGACTACAGTAGTTAAGAATTGTAAAAAGAGCACTCGAATAGATAGCACAAAATAGATTCTTAACCATTAGTTTCGTACATTTGCGGCCTGTTTTGTTTGGTATTACTACAAACACAAGCACATAATTATAACAGACTGTTATTAAATGGATAACGGTTTTTAAGATTTATTGAAAAAAGCGTTCGCATGAAGTTATTAATTAAAACCTTTCATGGTTTAGAAGAAGTATTGGCTGAGGAATTGAGGGAAATTGGAGCCAAAGATGTAACACCTATTAAAAGAGCTGTCACTTGCTCTGGCGATAAGGAACTAATGTACAAAGCCAACTTACACCTGCGAACAGCTCTTCGAGTTTTAGTGCCAATATTTACATTTAAGGCCGAAAACGAAGATGAGCTTTACAAAAACATTTACGACTACGACTGGTCGGCATACATCAATGAAGATAGCACTTTTGCCATTGATGCAGTTGCTTTTTCAGATTTCTTCAAACACTCTAAATTTCTGGCTTTAAAATCAAAAGATGCCATTGTTGATCAGTTTAGAGAAAAAAGTGGCAAACGCCCATCTATCAACATAGAGAAGCCTGATTTACAAATCAATATTCACGTATCACACGACCAATTTACTGTGTCATTAGATAGCTCTGTTGAATCGTTACACCGTAGAGGTTATCGCGATCCAAATCACAAAGCTCCATTGAATGAAGCATTGGCAGCTGGTATGCTTAAAATTGCCAAATGGCACAAAGACATTCCATTGCTTGACCCCATGTGTGGAACTGGTACCATTTTAATGGAAGCAGCTATGATGGCCTGCGATATGCCAGCCAACTACAAGCGTAAGCACTTTGGCTTTATGTCGTGGGGAGATTTTGATAAAGCTCTTTGGGAAAAAGTATACAGCGAAGCCGAAAGCAAAATTCGTTATCCAAAAGTGAACATTGTTGGTGGCGATAATAATGCGCAGGCTGTAGACATGGCCAAAACAGCGTCATTGGATTTCCGTTTGAATCGTCAAATAAGAATTGTGCGCTCCAATATGGAAGACCATATGCCTACAGCTCCTCGTGGTATGATGATTACCAATCCTCCGTATGGCGAACGCTTAACCAAGGATAACATTGATGAGTTCTACAAAAAAATCGGCACTCATCTGAAGAGAAACTATACCGATTGGCAAGCATGGATTATTACATCAAACTTTGATGCTTTAAAACAAGTTGGTTTACGTCCTGACTCAAAGTATACTCTTTACAACGGGCCATTGGAGTGCAAATATGTTGCTTACGACATGTTTGAAGGAGAAATGAAAGCCTTTAAAAAGAAAATCAATCGAACTAAAAAAAGACTTGATAGTTAAACTGTAATCTAGTTATTGACTCAAAAGAGGCAATAAAACGAGCCACGACAATATCACAAAAGTGATTTTGATTGACTTTGGCGAGTTTTATATGGCAAATGAATACAAATTATATTCATATGAAAAACAGAATTACAGAACTATTCAATATTCAATACCCCATTATTCAAGGTGGAATGGTATGGTGCAGTGGCTGGCGCTTGGCGTCAGCTGTTAGTAACAATGGCGGCTTGGGTCTTTTGGGCGCAGGCTCTATGTACCCTGATGTACTAAGAGAGCACATTCAAAAGATGAAACAGGCCACTGACAAACCTTGGGGGGTCAACGTGCCATTACTTTATCCAAGTATTGATGAATTGATGCAAATTATTGTTGATGAAGACGTAAAAATCGTATTCACATCAGCAGGCAACCCAGCTAAATGGACTGGATTCCTAAAAGATAAAGGCATCACTGTTGTTCATGTAATTGCCAATGGCCGATTCGCTAAAAAATGTGAGGAAGCAGGCGTAGACGCCATTGTTGCCGAAGGTTTTGAAGCAGGTGGACACAATGGACGAGAAGAAACAACAACACTAACACTTATCCCAACCATTCGTAAGCAAACATCATTGCCATTGATTGCAGCTGGCGGAATTGGAACAGGTAAAGGCATGTTTGCTGCTTTAGCATTAGGTGCCGATGGAATTCAAATAGGCTCGCGCTTTGCTGTCACTGAAGAATCATCAGCTCACAGCGCTTTTAAGCAATTAGTCGTTGACACCAATGAGGGAGGCACGCTTCTATCGTTAAAAAAGCTTGCACCAGTACGCTTGATTAAAAATGCCTTTTTTGAGCAAGTTCACGAAGCCGAAAAAGAAGGTGCCTCAACACTTGACCTACAAAAGTTATTGGGTAAGGGGCGTGCTAAAAAAGGCATGTTCGAAGGCGACTTGGTAGAAGGCGAATTAGAAATTGGTCAGGTAGCATCCCTTATTAATGAAGTAAAAACCGTCAATCAGGTATTTACCGAGTTACTGGCAGAATACCAACAAACAAAAGAAGACATTACTTCTCACCAACGTTTTAATTTCTAATGATAAACATAGAAAAAAGAACGCTATCCAACGGATTGCGCGTAGTCTGTCATGTTGATAAAACAACTCCATTGGCTGCTATCAACATATTGTATAATGTTGGCTCTAAAAACGAAACGCCTGACAAAACAGGCTTTGCGCACCTTTTTGAGCATTTAATGTTTGGTGGTAGTAAAAACATTCCATCATACGATGCCCCATTACAAATGGTGGGTGGCGATAATAATGCATGGACTAGTTGCGACATTACCAACTACTATTTAACCCTGCCCGCTGACAATATTGAAACTGGTTTTTGGCTTGAGTCTGATCGTTTATTGGAGCTTGACTTCTCGGAGAAGAGTTTGGAAGTACAGCGCAAAGTGGTGGTTGAAGAATTTAAACAACGCTACCTCAACCAGCCGTATGGCGATATTCCATTACTGATAAGTCCATTAGCATATAAAGTACACCCTTACCAATGGCCAACTATTGGTAAAGAACTTTCGCACATCGAAAATGCCACATTAGACGATGTTAAATCGTTTTTTTACAGCCACTATGCACCCAACAATGCTGTATTGTGCGTAGCTGGTAATGTCGATCCTGATAAAGTTTTTCGCTTGGCCGAAAAATGGTTTGGCCCTATTCCATTCCGTTCTTTAAGTCAGGATAACATACCTGTTGAACCAAAACAAATAGAAGAACGAAAGCTGGATGTTGAGCGTAAGGTTCCAGCAGATATGATCCATAAGGTATTTCATATTGGCGGTCGCATGGATGACGACTTTTACACCACTGATTTACTGTCAGACGTATTATCAAATGGTCCATCTGCACGACTCAACCAATCGTTAGTGAAAGAGCAACAGCTTTTCAGCGAGGTCAACGCCTATATCACTGGCGATCATCATCCTGGATTATTTACCGTTACAGGTCGCTTATTACCAGGCACCAGCATAGAAGAAGCTGAATTGTCAATTCTTAATGAATTGGATAAAATTAGCTCTGAAAGCATTGGAGATTACGAGTTACAAAAAGTGAAGAATAAAATCGAATCAACACTCGTGTTTTCCGAAATAAGCTTTCTCAATAAAGCCATGAACCTCGCCTCATTTGAATTGCTTGGCAAAGCCGAAGACATCAATAATGAGGTAGAAAAGTATCAAGCCGTTACATCGCAAGGTATTTTGGATTGTGCTCAAAAAACATTTACATCAAGCAACAGCTCCACATTATATTATCGTTCTAGCCAATAAAGTATGAGTATCAATCGCAATACAGCTCCCGAATTTAAAAACATCACCTCGTTTGATCTCTTACCCATCGAGACATTTGAGCTTAACAATGGCATTAAGGTACATTTAATGCAAGCTGGCTCTCAAGAGGTTGCTAAACTTGATTTTCTTTTTCCTGCAGGCTCTGTTCATGCATCTAAACCTTTGCTGGCATCCATTACCAACAAAGCTCTTACCGAGGGAACGAAAAACATGCCTGGAGCTGAGGTATCAGAGAAGATCGATTTTTTTGGAGCATTCATAGGTCAACAAGCGTCTTTTCACCATGCAGTGGTTACTTTAGTTAGCTTGAGCCACTTTCTGCCACAAACACTTGAAATACTGGAAGATGTTATTAAAAACCCTGTATTTGATCAGAAAGAGATTGATACATTAATAAGCAATCGAAAACAAGAATATCTTATTGAAAGTGATAAAGTTAAAACCATAGCCACGCGCGCTTTCACACAAAATCTTTATGGCAAAAATCACCCTTATGGTAATTTTGTTACACTAAATGATTTTGAAAACATTACTCAAGATGATGTGATTGACTTTCATCAAAATGGGTACATTCCTCAGGGGACGCACATCATAATTTCGGGTCAGCCAGGCCGTAACATCAAAGAGCTACTGAATAAACATTTTGGACAACAATGGTCTGATAAAGCACCACTGAGTAATCCTGGGCCAGATAATAAAGAAGAAATAAAACATCAAATATTTATCGAAAAAGCAGATGCTGTTCAATCGGCCATTAAAATTGGAATACCCTTGTTTGACAAGCAACATCCCGATTTTCATGGCATGCAGATTCTAAACACCATTTTAGGTGGCTTTTTTGGATCACGATTAATGACCAATATTCGCGAAGAAAAAGGCTTAACCTACAGCATTTCTTCTTTTATAATGACTTATAAGCACGCTGGTTTTTTAGTGATTGGTTCAGATGTAAAAGCGGAAAACAGAGACATTGCTGTTAATGAAATATTCAACGAATTACGTTTACTCAGAGACGAGAAAATACCGGAACAAGAACTTGAAATGGTGCGCAACTTCCTATTGGGAGACATGGTCCGAAATTTTGATGGTCCGTTTGCCACCTCCGATAACTATCGTGGATTGATTGACCTAGATATTACGCCCGATTATTTCCATGAGTTTTTTCAGGTATTAAGCACAATAACAGCTGATGATTTGCAATGCTTAGCCCAAAAATATTTCAAAGAAGAAGATTTTATTAGCGTAATTGCTGGTCAATAAGTCAAGGATTATTCATTAAAGGATCACAAATACTACCTCAACTCCTCTACACAAGCCAATTAGACCAACTAAACAACGCACGCAATTCCTTTGCTTCAATGAAAGGAATTAAGTATTTTAGTTCGCTTTAACGAGTACGTGCATGACAAATTCTGATTGGGAAGAAGAAGATAAAATGATTCGTGAGCAATTCAACAAGCTCATTGAGGCTTGCCCGCGTTGCCAAACCCCGGATAACATTAAGCTGGTCAATAAAGCTTTTGAGCTGGCACATGAAGCCCACAAGGGGATGCGTCGTAAATCTGGCGAACCTTATATTTTACACCCCATAGAAGTGGCACGTATTGCCGCTGAGGAAATTGGCTTAGGCACCAAAGGTGTGGTGGCCGCCATTTTGCACGATGTTGTTGAGGATACAGATTATACCGTTGAGGATTTACAGAATATTTTTGGGGAGAAAATAGCTTCAATTGTAGCTGGCCTTACCAAATTAGAAGGGGTTTTTGATCAGTCTACTTCTATTCAGGCAGAAAACTTTAGAAAGCTATTACTCACAATGGTTGAGGATGTTCGCGTTATTCTTATTAAGCTGGCTGACCGCTTACATAACATGCGAACCCTAAAATCGATGCCTGAGCATAAACGCTTAAAAATAGCTGGTGAAACCTTGTATTTTTATGCACCCTTAGCTCACCGACTAGGTCTTTATGCCATTAAAACGGAACTGGAAGATTTAAGTCTTAAGTACGAATTACCACAGGTATTTACCGACATTAGTCAAAAGATAAAAGAGAGCGAAGAGCAGCACGTTGAATTCATACAGCATTTTAAAGCTCCCATTGAAAACCGCTTACAAGCTGAAGCATACGAATTTGATGTGGTTGGGCGACACAAATCAGTTTACTCCATTTGGAGCAAAATGCAAAAAAAGGATTTGCCGTTTGAAGAAATTTTTGATGTACTTGCCATCAGAGTAGTTTTCACGCCCAAAAGTCATTTGCCAGAAAAAACCCAATGTTGGGCAATCTACTCCATGATTACCGACATTTACAAACCTAAGCCAGACCGACTACGCGACTGGGTATCAACACCGAAAGCAAACGGTTACGAGGCTTTACACAGTACAGTAATGGGTCCCAACGGCAAATGGGTTGAAATCCAAATTCGTACTAAGCGAATGGATGAAATTGCAGAACGAGGATTTGCCGCACACTGGAAATACAAAGGTCAGAAAGAAAAAGAATCGGAGCTTGACAAGTGGTTAGAAATGATTAAAGAGTTACTGGACAATCCAGATGCCGATTCATTGGAATTTCTGGATGACTTTAAACTCAACTTATTTGCTTCGGAAATAATGATTTTTACGCCCAAGGGCGAAGTTCGCGTTTTACCCAAAGGAGCCACTGCTTTAGATTTTGCATTTGATATCCACACCGATATCGGCTACAAATGTATTGGAGCAAAAGTAAATTTCAAGCTCGTTCCACTAAGTCATCAACTCAAAAGTGGCGACCAAGTGGAAATTATTACATCTGAAAAGCAACAACCCAAATACGATTGGTTAAATTTTGTGACCACCGCCAAAGCCAAAACTCGCATTAAAAACGCCTTTAAAGAAGAGCGCAAGTCGCTTATTGCCAAAGGTGAAAAAATACTCGAAGATGCCTTACAAAAAAAGAAGCTCACGATTAATTCTCGTATTTTAAAAAAGCTTCTTGATTTCCATAAGATTTCGAAGCGAGATGAACTATACTTTAAAATTGGCAAAGGTAGCGTTCAGTTAGATGAGCTTAATAAAATACTAAGCACCAAAACAAGCAATAAGTGGATTCGTTATTGGAAACTTAACTTTGGAAAAACATCCAACAAAGAGGAAGAACCAAAGACCGAAAGCAGTAAAAAGCAGAAACAGCTGGTACTATCGGATAATGACGAACAGGATGATTTCACAATTTCGGAATGCTGCAACCCTATCCCAGGAGATGATATACTTGCTTTTCAGGATGATAATGACAAAATAATATTACATAGCCGAAAGTGTCCAATTGCTCTTAAACTGATGTCAAGTCAGGGAAATAGAATTGTTTCAGCTCAGTGGGAGTCTCATAAAATATTATCATACCTCGCTTTGATTAACCTTTCAGGTATAGACCAAATGGGTATCGTTAGTAAAATTACCAAAGTCATATCCGAAGATCAGAATGTCAACATGCGCTCTTTAAACTTTGAGAGTCACGATGGCATTTTCGAAGGCACCATCTACTTATACATCCATAATACTGAAGATTTAAACAACCTCATTCTGAATATTATGAAACTTAAAGGCGTACACAACGTAACACGCCAGGAACGCATTAAGGCTGATTTATAATTAATCTAAACAGGAATTTTTTTATCTCTTGATTTTCCTTATTTTTAGGCTCTATTTTAATTGAGACTATATATGAATAAGGTAGAAGCCAAAGATGTAGTAAAGCAGTTATTCACTGAATACCTTCAACGAAACGGACACAGGAAAACTCCTGAGCGCTATGCTATATTGGATGAAATTTATAGTCGAGAAGGCCATTTCGACATTGAGTCGCTTTACATATTTATGAAGAATAAAAACTACCGCGTTAGTAGAGCAACTCTTTATAACACAATAGACTTATTACTTGATTGCAAGCTGGTTATAAAACACCAATTCGGAAAAAACATAGCCCAATTTGAAAAGGCTTTTGAATCAAAACAGCACGATCATTTAATATGTACCAATTGCGGTTCAGTAATTGAATTTTGCGACCCAGGAATTCAAACGGTTTTAAACAATGCCGCAAGCTTTAACGACTTTAAAGTCTCTCATCATTCCCTCTATGTTTATGGTACATGCAAAGACTGTTTGAGCAAGCAAACTGAGGATTAAGATTATTCTATAAAAAAAGCGTATTTGTCAATAGCTTTTAAAGGGATAATGTGTACTTTTACACATCGGAATTCTGAGGCAATCGGAAGTCCGATTTTTCGTGTTTGGACTTTAACAAACAAGTCTACAACATACTAAAAGGCTTAATAAGCATAACATTAAAACAAAAGAGAATGAAGGTTGATGTTTTACTAGGACTCCAATGGGGGGACGAAGGCAAAGGAAAAGTTGTTGACGTACTAACTCCTCAATACGATGTCATCACCCGTTTTCAGGGAGGCCCCAATGCAGGTCACACTTTAGAATTTGACAACTTCAAACACGTGTTACACAATATTCCATCTGGAATATTTCATAACGATAAAGCTAACATTGTTGGCAATGGTGTTGTGCTTGACCCAATCACTTTCAAGCATGAAATTGATGAGCTAAAGGAAAAGGGATTTGACATTACTAAGAATCTATATATTTCTAAAAAAGCTCATTTAATATTACCGACACACCGTATATTAGATGCAGCCTCTGAAGCTTCAAAAGGTAAAACAAAAATCGGTTCTACTTTAAAGGGAATTGGTCCTACATATATGGATAAAACCGGTCGTAATGGTTTACGTGTGGGTGATATCTTAAATAACTTTGAAGAAAAGTACGCTGCATTAAAAGAAAAGCATGTAAAAATGCTTGAAATGTACGACTTTGAGTACAATATTGAAGAGTTTGAAAAAGGCTTAGAAGAAGGTATTGAAACTCTTAAAAGTTGTATCTTAATTGATAGCGAACATGAAATAAACAAATACCTAAAAGAGGGAAAATCTATTTTAGCTGAGGGTGCTCAAGGTACTTTGTTAGATATTGACTTTGGCTCTTATCCATTTGTAACATCATCAAACACAATATGTGCTGGTGCTTGTACAGGTATGGGAGTTGCGCCGAATAAAATTGGCGAAGTATATGGTATTTTTAAAGCTTACTGTACGCGTGTTGGTAGTGGGCCATTTCCAACTGAGCTATTCGACGAAACAGGAGAAGAGCTTAGAAAAGCAGGTCATGAGTTTGGTGCCACAACAGGTCGCCCTCGCCGTTGCGGATGGGTTGATTTAGTAGCTCTTAAATACTCGGTGATGATTAATGGTGTAACGCAATTAATTATGACTAAGGGTGATGTATTAAGTAACTTTGAAACCATAAAAGCTGCGACAGCTTATGAGTTACCAGATGGCACCATTACTGAAGAGTTCCCATTTGAAATGAACGATGACGTTAAGCCTGTATACAAAGAGCTGAAAGGTTGGAAAGAGGATTTAACAGAACTTAGATCGGAAGATCAATTTCCTCAAGAACTAAAAGATTACATTGCTTACCTGGAGAAAGAGCTGGAGGTGCCAATTAAAATAGTATCTGTTGGTCCGGATCGTGAGCAAACCATTGTTCGATAAGCATAACACTTACATAAACTACTAAAACCGGTTCCTACAGAGCCGGTTTTTTTATTTGGACCAAATTAGGAAAGTAAGGGCCTGTCAAGCCTAGCATTAAATCTTCACGTTCCAAGAACAAGCGATTATTCACTCATTCACTATATTTGCACAAAACAACAATAATGCTGACACAACCAACTTTATTACTCGACAAAGAAAAATGCCTCGCCAATATCGAACACATGGCTAATAAAGCCAAAAATTCAAACACTTTATATCGACCACATTTTAAAACACATCAATCAGCTAAAATTGGCAGTTGGTTTAAAGATTATGGTGTAGAATGCATCACTGTTTCATCGGTAAAAATGGCAGTATACTTTGCTAATAACGGTTGGAATGACATTAGCATTGCATTTCCTTGTAACATATTGGAATGGTCAACTATTAATGAGTTAGCGGGTAAAATCAACCTCAACATCGTTGTTGAATCCTTGGAAACCATCCAATTCCTCGAAAAAAATCTTACTAATCCTGTTGGAACTTATATTAAGACAGACACAGGATATGGCAGAACCGGAATTGAGGCAGAAGATTATGACTGTATGCGAACTTTGCTGAACCAACTAAAGACTTGCAAGAACCTTATTTTCATTGGTTTTCTGTGTCACGCTGGGCATACATACAAAACTAATTCAACGGAAGAGATTAGCAGCATAATGGAGTCGTCGCGACAACAGCTTTTGGCTTTAAAAACCTTTATGGCCAACGATTTTCCACTCACCCAAATATCCTATGGAGATACGCCATCCTGTTCCTTATTCAGTAACTACGATGGCTTTGATGAGATACGTCCAGGAAATAGCGTGTTTTTTGATGATATGCAAACACATTTAGGTTCATGCTCTCACAATGATATTGCAGTTGCATTGGCCTGTCCTGTTGTTGCCAAACACAAGAACCGCCAAGAGGTAATCATCCACGGTGGAGCTGTTCATCTTTCGAAAGACATGATACTTAAAAACGACCGCCAACACTTTGGCACAGTTGTTAAATTAAATAAGCTACAATGGGACGTGCAGGAAGAAATTGGTTATGTAGCTAAACTATCACAAGAACATGGCATTATTAAGATGCCACAAAACCATTTTGATAACGTATCAATTGGCGATCAAATAGCAATATTACCCGTTCACTCCTGCCTTACAGCCAACTTGATGAAAAGCTATACAACAACAGATGGAGAAGTAGTAGATATGCTTATTTAATCTTTATCCGCACTACTCAATAAGCGACCAACGAGTAATGCCATCACTATCACTAAATAAAACTGCCCGCAAAGGGTAACCATTAAAGCTAAAGACTTAGCTGCAGGTGTAACGGGTAATAAATCACCATACCCTAAGGTGGTCATTGAAACAAAAGTATAATAAAACGAATCGTAGACATGACTGGCTGAATTACCTTGTGAAAAGTTAAAAGCGCCAGGGAATTCGGCAGATACCATATTAACCAAAACAGCAAAACCCACACCTATAAGAAGATAACCATTTATGGCTTCAATAATAACCAAGCCATTAACATTTTCTTTACGAGATAACTGCCCAACAAAACGAAACACCCGTAGCAGAAAGAACACAACAAGCCAGATAGTTGACAAATAGTGAATAACCTGAAAATTAGCTATGTTGGTAATCCAAATAGCAATAATTGCGATAAAAACCTGGATCATTACTTTCGGGTTATCTTCTTCACTGGTAGCGTATGATGATACAACAACAATCAATGTTATAAACACTTCAAACAACCTATTATGAACAAAAGATGTTAAAAGCGGCAGGGCAAATATGGTAAAGCTTAATAATATGAACAGACCCCAATTGCCTAATAGTTGTTTTATCCGATATCTCTTACTCAAGTCATTTATTAATCTCATAGTTGTCTTCTTAGTTAGATCCATTACAAATCTAAATTATTATGCCTTAAATCGGAACACTTTTCGTTTCTTCACGTTGAATAGCTCTAAAAAGAATAACTCAAATCAAAATATGAAACGAGCCATGAAAATAGCTTCTCACACAGGAGCATAATTGATTTTGGCGAGTTCCATCTGACAGATGAAAATAAATTTAAACAGATCGTTAGTTTGTGGAATACCTAAATATGAGAAAACCAATTAGGAGTCAAACGTGATTTTTAACTTAGGCAAAAAGCTCCATCTGCTGCATTAACTTTAATAAACAGATAGATAAAATCTAAGTT
>NZ_VKDE01000021.1 GCF_007097485.1 Carboxylicivirga sp. M1479
CTTCAATTTAAAGAAAATGCTCAATAGAATTAAAGAGCAGATTCTTTTTACCCTTTTTCAAATGTTAAATGATTGGGAAGTACTTCTTTTGAAAATTGTAGCTCATCAAAATACAAGGGTTTTTAAGGTTTGACTAATTAGTAAGTATCAGATGGAAGTTGAAAGGCTTTGGAGCAAGATGCATGATAATTAAATTGGTTAAAGCGTTTGTTCGTCGACATTGCAAGGTTGTTGAGAGGTTAGCTCTGTACTCGTCGCTTTATTACTTTCTTTATTATTTTGATAGCAGCAGCTTTGTCCTTTCTCCAAAATGAGTAATGAAGAGGGAAGCTTTTTACACCTGTTCTTGCAAGTGTTTTATATCGCTCCAAAGTAAAGGCTTCCTTGAACATCCCAGGATAGCCAATAAGATCGATAAAGTAGTTTTTGTTTTGATTTGTAACCAAGACGTCGAGCATGTTTCCTGCAAGGGGATAACCACAGTGTACAGAGTCATATTTAAGCTTCACAAGTTCATGATATACTTCGTTTTGGAAATTATCTTTTTCAGGACTTTGACCGTTGATATGCGAAAATTCTTCGGCAAACTTGAAATACTGATATAGCAGGCTCTCCTTATTCATTGATTCATCTGCAACGGATTTGAAAATGACCTGATAGGATTTTGCACGAGTAATGGCTACGTTGAGTACCTCCGGTTTATTGACATGAATAAATGCCGAAGGATGTGATAAATCACATACTGCAAAAGAAAGTAGTATTATGTCCCGTTCAGATCCTTGGAAATTATACGGAGATCCACAGAGTATTTTATGCATCTTAAGTTCTTCAAGACCGTATTTGTCCTTTAACAGCTTGTTGATGTGTGCAACCTGCTTGCTAAAAGGTGAGATGATTCCTATAGATGGTTTTTGTGGGGTATAATTGTGTTTTTTGATAAGACTGTCAAGCTTATCAATGACAGCATTTGCCTCCACTTCATTTACTCCTCTGTCATTCCTTTTTCCTTCTGTATTTACTATTTCAAGCTGATTGCTAGCAATATGCCTGGGGGTGGATTTTAACACTTCCAATTGTCCGTCATAGAATTGCTTATTGCTGAATTCGATTAATGAAGGTGTTGATCTGAAATGCTCCCTTAAAAAGGATACCTGTTGCTGATCAGCCACTTTTGAAATAAAGAAGTCCAGAATACTTCTGTTCCTGTAATCGAGAATTTTATCTTCAGGCAAGCCATGCTTTTCTTGAAGCGAGAACTGTTGCGCGCTTGAAACAAAAGAATAATGGCGCAACTGGTTGGGGTCACCAACAACTATAGCCTTTTTAGCCCGGTATAAGGCAGGTAAAGCTGAGGCGATATCGCATTGGGTGGCTTCATCAATTATTACTAGGTCAAATAAATCCTTCTCTAATGGAAGAACCGAATTCAGGTCGGAAAGATTTGCCAGCCATATGGGGAAGGCTTTTAAAATATTTTCCTGTTTAACTTCAGTCAGGAGTCGCTTATACTCAGAAAAGCTGCTTGCTTCAAGTGCATCCAGGAATCGTGATATATCTTTTCTGAATAACCTGAAGTTATTGTTGATATTAGATTGTATTTTACCCTTTGTAAAATAGCTTATTTCCCTTTCAAGACGAAGAAGTACATTGTCTAAATTATTGAAAAGTTGCCACAGTTTATCACCATTAAAAGATCTGATATTTAGATAAAACCGTTTCCATTTATTCAAAAGGTTTAAACCTTTAGCAAATTCAAGATCAGATAACTCGAGCTCATGTTCAACAAAGTGTTCGAATTGCTCCTCAAGCTGGCTGAGTTCATTAAATAATTTATGGATGACAACTTCTTTAAATGCAAAGTCTTTTCGTGCTGAAATACCGCTGAGATATTTCCTGATCTTGACTTTCAGGCTTAATTTATAGTTTCTTCCAGTTGTGTGAATCAGGTTTTCTTTTAGCTTAAAATCATCCTGTAGCATCGATCGGAGTACTTCAACCGCCTGCTTGGTTTTTGAAACGACCAGTACCGATTTATTGTTGAGGACTGCATCTGAAACAATGGATGTTATGGTATAGGTCTTACCGGTTCCCGGAGGACCAACAATAACAGAATTGGTAAATCTGTAGGCGTTTTGAAGAGCCTTGTACTGGTCGGTATTTAATCTTGACTTATATAGGCTTGTTCCAAATTCTGTTTCAGTACACTCTTCATTAATCAGGTTTTGAATACTTGAATTGAACGCATCACTCTTTGCCAACTCAGACAGGTCGTTAAGTACCCTAAGTGATGATTCTGATTTTTTGATAAACACCGTTCCTGCAGCAGGAATGATCTTAAAATGGTTTTCGCTATACTCTTTTTCCGAAAGATCTTTTCTGATTTTACTTACAGGCCATATAGTTGGATAAAGCAGTAATTCATTGGTGTCTATATTGGAAAAGTATTTATCAAAAAGACTTTTTAGGCTTATGAAATCGCTGTAATCGGCATTTAAAAGATCAGAAACTTCCTGTATAAAGTTGTCTTTCGTTAAATTGGATTCCTTTGGCTCAAGTTTCGTGAGAACAGCCCTGTTGATTATCAAATTATCTCGTTCAATTTTAAGATATTTCTCCTCATTGATTGTTTCAATTTCGGCCGGAAAAAGAAATAAAGGAGCACAAACCCTTTTGTCTTTTGAGAATGAGCTTTCTTTCTTACCAATAAGAAAAAAGCACCCATAAAATAGTTTCTTTTCTAATTTGAATAGCTCAATTTCTTTTTCGAGTTCTTCTGTTTTTGTATTGAAATAAGGAATGATAGGAAGCTTTCCACTTAACAATTCCTCTGTTTTAGATACGAACCATTTGAATGAATGCTTGTGCGATAGAATATTATTCACCTCAAACTCTTTGTAGTCGAGCTTGTAGCAATCTCTATAATATGCGTAGAAATCTTTAGGCCTATATTTCACCTACGTTGTTTTATTGTTCAAAATGTCATATTAGTCAAGGCCTATGCTTCACGGTCTTGCTGAATGGTTTTGTGATCATTATGATTGCCGTGCTTGAAAGTTGATCTGAGCTTGATGTTGAAGAGGTAATTTACATGATTTTCAGCTAAGCAGAACGCATCATAGTATTACTGATCTAGTTTTCTTTACTCTGAAAGGTCCTTCTGATAGTTTCTTAATTTATCGGTGTCTCTTTGAAATCTTTCCAATAAATCTTTTGAGAATGATTCGATAATTTTTGCTTCGCCTTCCTGAATACCATCTGCTGCTTCTGCAATTATTTTCATCGCTTTAATAAATTCATCGTACTGTGGAGCAGGTCCATAACTATGACAAAAATTTATCACCTTATTATATATCTCGTCAATGGGGGTCGATTTTGACACTTCATATTCAAATGACCAAACTATATCGGAACCAAAAGCATGATTATTAAACAATTCCTTAAGTCTTTCTTTTTCTTCGCTTTGTACTATACCATCGGCTTTGGCAATTGCATATAATAGCTCTCCAAGAACCTCATAAAGCTTCTCTATTTTCTTCATGTTAAAAATTTAGATTGTATTCAAGTTTATTATAATTATTGTGATGAATGTAAATAATTATTTTTTAAAATGTCATAATTTCCTATTGTTTATCTATGACAGAGTTCATTTTACAGTCTCGTGCGTTAATCCTGATTTTTCTTCTTTTTGTCCTTACTTGATTTTTCAACATACTTCTTTTTTGCCTTCACCCTTTTGATCTCGCTGGTGATATGATTCATGCAATCTTCATTGTATGCTTCTAATCTGGCCTCATTATACAAAGAAATTGCCTTTTCGTAATCATGCTTTGATTCATAAATTAAGGCCTGAAAGCTATAGGTTTTTGATAAGTCAACACCTGTTAGTTTGTTCGCATATGTAATTAAATTTTGGGCTTTATCATATTCCTTCATGATAATCAATAATAGAATGTATGCCATGCAAACATTCAAATCATCAGGATTACCAGCCAGCGCTTTTAAATAATAACTTTCCGCTTTTTGAAAATTATTCATTTGCTCGTGATGTAATCTACCCATCAGATAATTGGCTCCGGAGTGTTCATCATCCTGACTTAATGCATAGCCTAAATTTTCAATAGCTTCTTCAAGGCTATACGAATATTGATCCAATGCTTTTATATAATATTGGTCTGCTAATGTGCTCATAGTATTTGTTTTATTATAATAGCTCCTTTCTTAGATTTTGCTTTAAGGAGCGTCGTTTGTGTTTATAGGTTGATTCATCATTCCGAGCTTTAAAATCACTGCCATGAAAGGTTTTTACTGGGTTGCCCCTTTGTATTTCAGAATGATTCTTCCATTCGGCCTGTATGTTATTTTTTTGCTGTTTTATTTGATCAAGATTTATCAGCTCAAGAAGCCTAAGTTTAGCCAACTTTTTATTTTGCAGTTGTGAGCGACTTTCAGAAACTAGTACACTTAGTCCGCTTATAATGTGTTTAGCCCTTATAGCAGTACTCACTTTATTCACATGTTGACCTCCTGGGCCACCAGAGCGAATGGCTTGATAGCTGATATCTTTATCATTGATTTCAAACTGCTCATTCGAGAAATTAATCCTGTTGATGGCAATAAACCAGTTTTTACGTTTGTGATGTTTTCTAAACTGGCTTTGGCCCACCCACTGAATGGTTCCTGTCCAATGCTTTGAGAAACATTCTGCATTTTTACCTTCTAGTTGTATGCTGGCAGAGTAAAGCGTTCCATTCTCAATGGCTTTTTCTCTGTGCATGATGTTGTAACTGATATTCGCCTTCTTGGCTTCGTCAATCATATACTTCAGAACCTGAGCAACTACCCAGCAACATTCTGCTGGTCCTCGCCCTGATGTTATCTGTAATAGTATTGTTTCCATTTTTCTATTGTTTATCCATTCTTACTATTTGAGGATAGAACTTACCCTCAACATTGATAAGGTCATTTTGAGATGCCATAACATCTTCCAAATTTTTGTAGGCCATTGGTGCTTCTTCTGTTCCTCCTCCAATAAGTGTAATCTTATTCTGCTTGAGGAGTTTCTTAAGTTCACTTCCGGTATAACTATCCTTGGCTCGTTTCCTGCTTAAACGTCTGCCTGCTCCATGTGATGCTGAATTGAGTGCATTTATATTGCACTTTCCAGAAACGATGTAACCAGGATCCAACATATTCGCTGGAATAATACCCATTTGACCTTCAGCTGCAGGTGTTGCGCCTTTACGATGGACGATTAACTCCTGATTATTAATGCATTCTTTCCAAGCAAAATTATGATGGTTCTCGATGTTCAAGACCGGCTTTATACCTAAAGCTTTTGATAACCGATAATGAATTACATCGTGGCAAGCTTTGGCGTAGTCACCGGCCAAATTCATTGCCAGCCAATACTCCTGACCAACTTCACAAGCTAAATCAAGCCAAGCCAAATGTTGAGCACCAGTCGGTAATAAACAAGTTTGCTTTGCCAGCTTGGTATAGTGACCGGCAATAGCTGCCCCAATTCCTCTTGAGCCAGAATGCGACAATACACCAACATATTGACCTTCTTTAAGGTTAAATGCATTATTACCTGGTAACTCAACAGTTCCGAACTCAACAAAGTGATTACCGGAACCAGAGCTGCCTAGCTGGTTTTGAGCTTTGCCTTTTAGTTGCTTAAGAATGTCTATTTCATTGAACTCTTTTCTCTCCAGAACTTCATGGTCTAAACTGTGTTTTTCAATTTTTCCAATGCCGAAGTGTGTATACTCTTTTAAGGCTGTTTTTATCTGATAACTATTTCGCTTAATAAATTCAGTTGGAATATCATAGATGCTTAATGACATTCTACAGCCAATATCAAGTCCAATTCCATATGGTAGTACGGCATTTTCTGTAGCCAATACTCCGCCTATTGGTAAACCATAACCCACGTGTGCATCGGGCATTAAAGCACCATATACCGAAACCGGCAATTGCATAGCGATTTCCATTTGCCTTATGGTATCATGCGTAATATGCTTCTTGCCATAGACATTAAATGGCTTTTCTAAGGCGTCTAGTTGATATATGGTGCCATTGTTTGTTTTGATTTTACCAATTAGTTCTTCAGCTATTTTGGAAAGAGACGTATGTTCTAAATAATCTTTAGGATTCAAAAGAACAGCTTCAAGGATCTCCAATTTATCGATTTTTGATAAATGCTTAAAGTCGCTATTAATAATGTTAATTGCCAGACTCTTAGCTCTATCTGATTTGTAGTTTAATTTTTTAAGGTCTTTGCCTTTTATCTTAGACTTGCTCATCCGTCAAGGTAATTGCCTGACTGCGATAAAGCTCCGATAATCGACATGCTTATTGAATGCTTACTCAATTGAGTTTACTACACAACAATACATGACAATCGAATACAAAAAATCTACAGTCAGATAAAATAAATAAAATGTGATTTGTGAATAAGAGATATGTCTTATTCAAGCGATCAGAAAACAAGAAGTGTGATTAGTTCTCAACTAACCATTCTGATCTATTTGCGGATATGTGATCTAAGTTCCAACATAACAATTTCCCCTTCTTTTAAGTGATACATGGGGTGAAATGCGTTGCAAATATAAACTAGAATTGTTTAATATTCCAAATTATAAAGTCAAATAATTAAATATCTAACATTTCTAAGAGCCCAAAACTGAAGCTTTTTTTATTCTTTATGGGTATTGTAATTTTCAAACGCATTTTGAATAACCTTGCTTATTTGTTTTCGAAGAGATGGTGGACTAAGAACTTCTATGCTATCTCCGTATCCAAGGATTAGTCGCTCTAATTCAAAATTAGGTACTACTTTAATGGCGATTATAATCCCATCCAAACGCTCTTCAACAATATACTGTGACCAATGTAAGGGTTTGGTCAATATATAAGGTTTATGGTAGTTATTAACAAAGATTTTTATCGTACGAGGTATCAATCCAGTATTGACAGTTGCGCCAATAACATTTTTGTAATAGTTGTCAGGATTAAATTCAGGATCATCCTTAAATTTAAAATTGTCTAACACCTCAAACGAGTGAATGCGATCCAATGCCAGGTTCATAATTGTATTTCCTTTTTTCTGTTTACCGATTAGAAACCATCGATTATTGAACTCTTTAAGTAAATATGGATTGAAATATATACGACCAGAACGTTTTGCTTTGAATGATTGGTATTCCACTTTAATCACCTGCCTTCTAAGAACCACTTGGTATAAGCCATTAAGGTGTTCCAGCCCTTTGAGATTCTCGTTACGTTCAATATGGATGATGGGACGCGATTGGGTATTTTCTGTATAGATTTTGTTTTCCAGCTTCTGAATTAACCCAGTCATCTCTTTAAAATGACTAAAGCCTTGAAACTGCTTGAGTATTTCAACGGCATCTCCCAGTTTATTAAGGTCCTGTTCGGATAATGGTAGTTGGGTTATGGAATAATCAGGATCCTCATAAGTGTAGTATTTTTTGTCCTGCACAATTATCGGCGCATTATAACCTAATTTTTCACTGCGCATTATCTGGATATCCATTTGTATTGTTCGTTTGCTCACGCCCTTATCAATGCCTTCGTATTCATAAAGAGTATCAGAGCAGGCATCAATCAAATCCTCCAAGGTCCATTGACGATAGCGGTTTCGAAGACATTTATCTATGGTGGTATAGCGGATAAGTGCATTTCTATTGGCAGGCATAATTCATTTTTTACAGAAAAATATGAAAAAATATCAACTACGCAAAAAGGCTGCGTAGTACCTACTAATCTTTGTATTGTCAATGTGATAAAAACGTTCTTTGAAGATGATTCACTTTCAGTGATTAAGATATTTCTCCAAATATGGAGATGAAGAAATGATGAAGGCAACCTGCAAGACGAGATGTAAGTTTCTGTATAGCTTCATAGTATTGGCTTGGTAAAGTTCAATATCCTGCTTGCTTTTCTACTGATTCATACCACAATGTGTGTCGGAGGTTCGAATCCTCCTTCTGACTTTTAATCAGAATAGCTTAGCTTGGTTAGAGCAGCATCCCTCACGATGGTAAGCCTTATGGCGGTCAGGTTCGACTCCTGAAACTGAGGTTAACTACCTCTCGATTAACAGTTACTTGAAAGTAGAATGACTAATAGCTGGTCGAACTCTTTGGGGTGCGACAATCCTTGATTAACCAGTGAATAAGATGCTTGAATTACTAATGGTAATTACTTTCTCTGCTGATATGTAGATTAATACAATTATACACAATCAACAGACAAACTAGTTATTCTGAAGTTTCTCATCTCTTCTTCCCGTTGTCATGGATGGCTCTGTCAGTCTGCTTTCATTTTTAAATGAATAATAACAAACTAAATATACCTTAAAATGAAACGAGTACGAATAAACAAAGGCAAAGTAGGTTTAGTGTTTAGAAATGGCGACTATTTAAAAGTATTAAGTGCCGGAAAATACTGGGTACGCTATTCTGATAAGGTGGGCATATGCAATATGTCTGAACCCTTATCATTAACAATGGAACTAAACATCCTATTACAAGATGAAGAATTGGCAAAGATGCTAACTGTAATTGAGGTGTCTGATAATGAAATTGTTTTGAATTATAAGAATGGCGTATTCAATGGTATTCTAACTGCAGGAAGACATTCTTATTGGAAAGGTCCAACCAATTATACCTTCGAAAAAATAGATCTTTCAAGTACCGAAGAAATTAATTCGATAGATAAGTCTATATTATCTCATCCGGAAGTGAGTGCATATACCAGGCTCTACAGGGTTGAATCGTATGAAAAAGGATTGCTATTCATCAATGACCAATTTGAAAAAGAATTAAGCCCTGGCATGTACTATTTCTGGAAAAATGACACACCTGTAGCTGTCAAAAAAGCCGATTTACGTCAGGCACAGATGGAGGTATCCGGACAGGAGTTGTTGACGAAGGATAAAGCCGCTTTACGAATGAGTTTTTTTGCAAGCTATAAGGTGGTTGATGCCATCAAAGCTTTAACTGATAACCAGGACTACATCAAGCAATTGTATGTGTCTATCCAGTTAGCATTGCGAGAATATGTTGGCACTTTAACTTTAGATGAGATACTCGAACGGAAAGAAGAAGTATCAAAGTTTGTTATGACATCTGTAAAGGAAAAGGCAACTAGCTTTGGAGTAGCTTTGATTGATGGTGGTATACGTGACATTATTTTACCAGGTGATGTACGCGAAATAATGAACCAGGTATTGATTGCTCAGAAGAAGGCTCAAGCTAACATCATCACCAGGCGTGAAGAAACGGCTTCAACCCGAAGTTTGTTAAATACCGCCAAATTGATGGAGGACAATAAAATGTTGTTCAAATTGAAAGAAATGGAGTACGTTGAAAAGATTGCCGATAAGATAAACAACATATCTTTATCAGGAGGTGGTCAGATTATTGACCAATTAAAAGATATTTTTTCGCCTTCTAACTAATATTGAATCAATGTAGGATGCAATAATGCATTCTACATTACAATTAAGAAGTAAAATGAAACAAATTATATCATCGGAAAACCGACCAATAAAAATGTGGTTGGATGACATTGAAGGAAATGCACTTTCACAGGCTAAAAACTTAGCCAACTTACCCTTTGTACATAAGCATGTGGCGTTAATGCCCGATACTCATTCTGGTTATGGAATGCCCATTGGAGGCGTGTTAGCCACGAAGGGAGTGATAATTCCTAATGCAGTAGGTGTAGATATTGGCTGTGGTATGTGTGCCATGCGAACGAATTTGGAGGATGCAGATTCGGATACTTTAAAACAAATCATGTCACATATCCGAAAAACGATTCCAGTTGGTTTTGATTGGCATAAGGAGGCACAGGATGAAAAGTATATGCCACAAGTTGATGAACTGTCTCAGATAGTAGAAAGACACTATGTGAAAGCAACGAAGCAGATTGGATCCTTAGGTGGTGGAAATCATTTCATTGAGATTCAGCATGGTTCGGATGGTAACATATGGGTGATGATTCATTCGGGTAGTCGAAACTTAGGGAAACAAGTAGCTGATTTCTATAATAAAAAAGCAAAGCAACTAAATGAACGTTGGCATTCATCTGTTCCGACTTCTTATGATTTGGCTTTCTTACCAATTGAAACGGACGAAGCACATGCCTATGTCAATGAAATGAATTACTGTGTAGACTTTGCATATGCGAACCGTAGATTAATGATGGAACGGGTGCAGCATGCTTTTATGGAAGTATTTAAAGGTGAAGTAGCATTTGATGATTTAATCAATATTGCACACAACTATGCCGGCTGGGAGAATCATTTCAATGAAAATGTATTGGTGCACAGAAAAGGTGCCACAAGAGCCCGTTTAGGTGAAATGGGTATTATCCCAGGTTCTCAAGGAACCAAGTCCTACATTGTTGAAGGATTGGGAAATTCAGAAAGCTTTGAGTCCTGCTCTCACGGGGCCGGTCGAATAATGGGGCGAAAACAAGCACAACGTGAATTAAGCCTTGAGGCTGAAGTTAAGAGACTCAACGATAAAGGTATTATTCATGGAATCCGTCACCAGAAGGATTTGGATGAGGCATCTGGAGCCTATAAGGATATTGATATGGTGATGGCTAATCAGACGGACTTGGTAAAAGTTAAAGTGGAGTTGGAGCCTTTGGCTGTTGTCAAAGGTTAAAGAATTGTTATGACTTCTTCATCAGAGATTTTGATGGGGAAGTCAAGTCTCTGATCGTCCTTTTAAAGTTGCAAGAATATGTTGTTCATCTGCAGAACCATACTCATCAATTACTTTAAGGTGATTCCAGCCATTTTTAAATTTCATTTCCATCTTATTTTCCCCCGATGTGTGGCCAATAAATTGCTCATTCAAATACCAATATATCTTGGTGTTTTGATTTTGATGAGCGGCTTTACATACCACCCCTTGTAAGTGTCCATCAAAGTCACGTGGTAAAAACAGTTTTGCATTAGGGTTAGGGTAGATAATCTTAAGGGAGTTACTTGTTGTATAGGCTTTGCACTTTGGATAATGACTTTTAGCTGGCGCAATGTATTGACCTTTTTTTTGCAAATAAAAGGCAATATCTGGTTGATAAACTGTTACAACTTTCTTTACACGGCCAATTTCGTTCCAACAATTCGAGCAGCACTGGTATTGAATATCTAATGAGTAATATTTAAACTGATGGTAATCACATGTGCGAAGTGGTTTCATCTCTTCAGGCACCATTAAGGTATCTACCTCAGGGCACGCATCTGTTGCTCTGAAGCCCGATAAAGCACATACACGCATTGGCTTATAATCCATCTCAGCTACTTCAAACCAAGTATTATTAGATTTGAGTGGCAACATCTGTAGTATGTCGAATAAAATGGGGCCTGCCGTTGCCGCTCCACCGATGTTTTTATTGCCTTCGCCATCAAAATTGCCACACCAAACAGCAATAGTGTATTCCGGTATCACACCTATAGCCCAGGCGTCCTTGTGCCCAAAACTGGTGCCTGTTTTCCATGCAATGGGTCTTGAACTGCTAAAGCGCTCCCAGAAATATTCACTTCCGGGCCGTTTCAAATCTTTAAGCATATTTAATGTGAGCTGACAACTACCATTGCTGATCAATTGTGCACTAGCCTTGTTTGTTTGCTCTTCCTGTAGTAGGTAATTCTCACTAAAAACACCGTTGTTAGCTAGTCCGCGATAAAGTTTCACCATGTCCCACATTTTAACCTCAGCACCTCCTAAAATTAGTGGCAAGCCATATTCGTCAGCGGATCTAAACAGGGTACTCGTTCCGGCCAGCTTCAGGAAACTGTAAAATTGGTAGACACCATAGTAGTTTAGTAGTCGCACCGCCGGAATGTTTAACGACCGCACCAATGATTCATGTGCCGTGGCTACTCCCTGGAATTCGCGGTTGGCATTACGTGGTGAGAATCCATCGAAAAAAGTTGGCAGATCGCGTATGTAACTTTGTGGCAGAATAATGCCTTCATCAATGCTAAGCGCATAAAGAAATGGTTTTAGGATGGAGCCAGAAGAGCGGGGCGCCATCACTCCATCAACCTGACCGCCATGCTGGGCGTCAAAAAAATCGGGTGAACCCACATAAGCTTTTATAGCACCCGTTTTAGTGTCAGCCACCAATATCGAAAGGTTGTTGATGTCGTAGGGCGCATAAATCTTCCGGTATTTATCGGCCAATTGCACACACCGCTTCTGAATGGTTTCATCTAGTGTTGTTTGCAGTAGCCACTGATTGGGATTGGCTGATTTTAAACGACGTGCCAGATGAGGTGCATGTGATTCAAATGGAATAAAGCGATCGGGTAAATCTTCGAGCAAAGCCAGTCGATGGTTCTGCTCACTTATCACTTCTTTATCCAGCATCTTTTTGAGTAAACGGTTTCGCTTATTGCGCAGCGGAGCTGTAGTGCCTTTGGGATAAATCATGCCCGGTGCATTGGGCAGTACAGCCAGTGTGGCGGCCTCACCCCAGGTTAGTAAGTTGGCATCTTTGCCATAAAATTTAAAGGCAGCTGTGCGGTAACCGATCACATTACCGCCATAGGGAGCATGATCGAGGTAGAACTTTAACAGTTCCTCTTTTGAATAGTGCAGGTCGAGTTTTATGGCCAGACCTATTTCGCGCAGCTTATTGAAGTAGGTCCGTTTTTTAGGTTGCGACATGCGAGCAATTTGCATGGGAATGGTGCTGGCTCCACTTACGATTCGTCCATGTTGTATGTTTTGCCACATAGCTCGCAGTATGGCTTTTACATTGATGCCCCAGTGCTGGTAAAACTGCTCATCTTCAAAAGCTACAACGGCCGATTTAAGTTTTTCTGGCACAGCCGCCGTATCGGGAGGGAAGTACCATTGCTCATTGTCATTGATAAAAATATGTAATAAGCTGCCATTATCTGCTTTAACAATGGTGCTGTATTCTTCTTTGAATAATGGCGAAGAAAAGGGAATGATTAAATAGAAACAAACAATGGTTGGGATTGTGATTCCCAACCATCGTAATGCTCTTCTTTTATTTAAATGACTCAACATGCACTTTTATTCCTTCTGTTGTGGCTTTGAAATCACAGTTATACATGGCCTCAGTTAATGTTGGAGGTAAAACAAACTGACCTGTGTGGATACAGTTCAGCTTCACAACAAAATCGAGCTTCTTCTTATAATAAAGATCGAAGAACCACATCACACGGTCATCACGTATATCCAGGTATTCTTCCTGGTTGATGTTCCACTCGCGAACCCAGTCGGGTAATAAAGTACCGTTCAAACGGGTGTTTTCAATGGCCCAGCCCGATGGAATGATTTGCACCAGTGCCAATTCGTTAAGCGAACTTAGCGCGCTTGTGTTATTAACACTAAATCGACCATAGAAAGTGGTGCCCTGTTTTAGGTTTTGTGGATTAATGGCATTACCATTTTCGTCGTACCACTTTACGTCCAGGTTCAGGTTCTTCTCAACAGCAGGTGTCTTATCTTCGAAAGGCACACCACTCCACGATAATGTGACATAAACCTGCTCAAGGTCAGAAGATTCTGCCAATTTCACTTTAAGGGCTTGCTCAAAGTTATCGGGTATGTTCACGGAGTAACTACCGGCTTTGTTAAATGCAATTTTATCGCCATTGGCCAGCATAATGTTACCACTCATGATTTGACCATTGCCAACCTCGATGCCGGCCGCTTTAAAGTAATTACCCAATGACAATAACATGTAACCGGAACTTTGTGTGCTCAGGTAATCCATAGTAGATAATTTCCTGGCAGTGCTTTTGGCCAACAGTTCGGCATCATTCATTTTACCCATCAATGTGGCGCAATAAAGAATGATGGCATCATCGCGTTGTTTTGAACCGTAGCTGTATGTATCGGGTGTATATTCTTCTGTTGTGTGGTCGGCTTTAGCCAGAATTTGCTCACGCACATCCTCTACACCATTTAAGTGATAAGCTGTAGCCAACATCCACTTTTGCGTGCTGCTCATTTTATCAATTTTATTTTCCATCAGCAGGTTCATCTCCGACATCACACTGCGATCAGCTAAAGCCAGGATAAATACCCGGTTGACGCGTGTCATCAAATTCCCTTTATGCTTTTTGGCGTAATTGCGCAAGGTGTTAATGCCATTGTCGTACAAATAGTCAGGCACAGCGTAGCCCAGTTTTTTGGCTTCAACCAAAAAGTGGGTAACGTAGTTGGTGCCCCAGAAGGAGATAGATGTGCCGCCCGGCCAGTATGAGAAGCCACCGTTGGCCACTACAAATCGCTGAAGACGTTTGATACCATCATTAATATTCTTATCAATGTCTTTTCCTTTTGCGGTACTGAAGTAACCCATTGATTTCAACATCAACTGCGGAAATACAGCCGATGTTGTTTGTTCAACACAACCATATGGGTAACGAATCAACCACTTCAGGCGATGGTTGAAGTTCATATTAGGGAAGGCACTTAATTCAATGGAAGCATTGTTAGTACCATCCAAACCTACCTTTGGGACAGTCATTTCAATGCTGCTGCCTCTGACTACTTTTTGTGTTTCTTTATTGTACTGGCGCGTGGCATTAGGTACTACCTTGATGTTGGTTTTACTTTCGACCACAATATCGCCCGCCTGACCTTTGATCTCAATCTTAGCCTGGCCAACTGCTTTTTTAACACGAACTTTAAATTCAATGTCAGCTTCCGGATTTTGCGAGAAATCAATGCTGTATTTACTGGCGCTGATGACTTCCAAAGGCCCTTCAGTACTGATGGTAAAATCGGCCTGTGTAATTTTCTTATTCAGATTAAACAAGGCTACAGGCAAAGTAAACTCATCACCCGGATTAAGCATGCGGGGTATGCTTGGTTGCATAATAATATCGGAACGAACCGGAACAGTCTTATCTGCGTTACCAAAGTTTCCACGATTTGTTCCTATTACCATCACACGCACAGCCCCGTTGTAGTTAGGCATGTGGAACGATACGCTTGCTTTACCATTGTTATCTGTCATAAGCGGACCTTTAAACATGCACACCGGTTCAAATCGTTTTTTGCCATCAACCGGATCAACCTGCGACTCGCGGTAATCCATTTCTTCGGCACCTCCAATGGAGAAGGTTTGAAAAACATCGCCTTTGTTGGCACTGATTACCTGCGAGAAAATGTCGTAGCTATCCACAAACAAACCGATTTTTTTATAGAATTCGCGCCATGGGCGAGGCGTTCTGAACTGGGTTAAGCTCAACAAGCCTTCGTCAACAACAGCGATGGTAAATTGTGACTGCTGACCATTTCCGGTACTGATATCAACCGTGAAATCCTCATTGGGCACAAGGTTATCGGATGTGCTGATCAGGTACTTGATCTTCGTATTTTCATCTTCTACATATATTGGGATGATTCCGAACATGCGTATCGGACGGTCGTTAATGGTTTGATCATGCGGCTGCAACACTGATACCGTGACATATACGTTTGGCAACATGCTTTTGTCAAGCGGAATATCTATCACCAGCTCATCAGCATCTGTTTTTGAAGGATCTGTCCAGAACCAGTCCAGCATCTGATTGCCATGCTCAAGCGTTACCAACACATTACCGCGCTTTGGATTAGGCAGTTTTATCTTTGCTGTTTCGCCCGGACTGTATTTTTCTTTATCAGCTTTAATGGCCAAAGTTCCTTCGTTGCGATCGCTGCCATCCGAGCTGCCATAGCGGTAGGCACTAAAGAAGATGGAGGCTGAGTGGCCATTGCCGCCATCGCTCACTTCAATCAGGTACTCGCCATCTTCAGAAGGTTCGAAGCCAATGGTTGCCACTCCATCGGTTGATTTAATGCTTCCTTCTGTTTCGAGGTATGTCTGATTATCTTCTTTATACTTTAATCGATAACTGCTGCGGTTGTCGTACTGGTACCACCAGCGCTTATCGTTGCGGTAAATTTTATATTGCAGGGTACTGCCGCTTACGGGCTGTCCTTTAGTGTCGAGCAAAACAACCGGGAACTTGACCTCCTGGTTGGTTTTATAATAACCATACCCACTTGGGTCTTTAATGCCGACGTAGTTAGGGTAAACGTGCAGGCTGGTGTAATTCCAGCCTTCGTTGGGCTGACCGCCTTTTTCCAATACCTTAGCAGTAATCTTTAGTTTTAAGGATGAAGGTACTTTCCCCAATGAAGGTACAAACCACGAGGCGCTGTGATTGCCTTTTGTATCTAATTCATTTTTAAGTACATTGTGTGTGCTGGCCTTAAATTCCACATCTTCGCGTGTAAATGTGAACTCGCGGTATTTTGGGAAGGTCATTTCAAAAGGTAACACTTCAATGGTTGCTTCTGCCTTAAGGTTGGCTGCCGGAGCGCCAAACAGGTACTTGGCATTAATATCGAAATCAACGACTTTATCCGTCCAAATAAACTGTCTTTTACGTGGTTTTACCTGTACTTTTAATTGCTCAGCAACCACCGTCTCTATTTTCAGTTCTTTATTAAAATAAGAGGCTCCGGCCTGAATGTTTATGTTATATGTTCCGGTAGGTGCATTGTTGTCTGTTGCAAACTTAAATACATACATACCATCGATGGCATTTACCTCGGTATGCTCAAAAATGGTATTGTATTGCGGATCGCGAACAGATATTTGGGCCGGATGATTATGTGGGAAGCTTGAGTCGCTATTCCTGGCGATGAAAGACACGTGAATGGAGTCGCCCGGACGGTATACGCCTCGTTCCAGATAGATAAAGCCTTTGGTTTTGTTTCGATTGTTATGAACACCGCCAATGTCAAAGCCAGAATTGCTCCAGCTCATCTCGTTTTTATTTAATAGTGTTTGTTGGTTCTTGTGTTTGGCACTTACGTAATTGTAATAGATACGATTGCTAAAGTTGGCTAAGCCCTGGTTGTTGGTTGTGGTGCTGGCTTCAACTTCTCCTTGCCAGTTAAGCAAGGTAACTTGCACGCCCGACAGGGCTTTTCCACTCACTATATCGGTGACGAAAACATTTGTGCCATTGCTTGTGCATTTTAATGTCATGCCCAAATCGCTTAAGAACACCGGTTTGTATATCTGGCCTTTGTCCACTACATATTGAAGGATGTCTTCTTCCGTTCCCTTCATCATATCTTCGGGAGTAAAGTTGATGCGGATCAGGAATAAACCGTCATCATATTTTCCAAACAGATCGGATAAATCAAACTCATTAAGTAACCACTCGTTTTGGGTGGTGCCAATTTCAATGGTTTGATTTTTAACAATGACTCCAATATTACTTTCGTAGTTGTTCTCAAATCCTTTGTTACGCGTGCGCGAACTGGTGAGCTTCTGCGATCGGGCAAAATCACCAATACGTTCGGTAAACACTTTTTTAACCTGTAGATGTACTCGCTTTAGGTTCGTGGTGTAAAACTGTATCTTCTTTTTATTGGATGTGGGCAGAATAATACCATTGGACGCAAACTCCAGCTGCGGTGGAATATCTGAAAAGCGTATTTCCTTGCTTACCTGTGACTCGGTTTTGGTGCCCCAGCGACTGCTAACACCCTTGTTAACCGTTATGGTGTATGAAGAGCCAAACTTAAAGTTACCGTCGATGATGGCTGTTTTGCCCAGTTTTTTAATTTTATAGTCGATGGATGGCAACACAGAAATCAGTCCATCAATGTTCTGTTCCATGCTTACTTCATCGGAGAAAATCACTCGCACACGCGGGTTGCGTCCATCCTCATCAACCCTGAATTTGTTGGCTTCCATCTTTTTCAGAGGCGAAACCACAAAGGTTTCGGTATAGTCAAACTCCAGCTCCAGGTCTTCTTTTTGAACGACGAAGCTAAAGTTTTGATTGTTATCGGTGCGGGTAATCTCACTAGTGCTAAACTGGAAGTTCCAGTCATCCACCTGGCTCCAGTTAAGAGTGCATTTACCGCCTTTGATCTTAGTTGCTTTTTGCAGTGTTTCTAACTTAGTTTTTTCAGATAAAGTAATACTGCCCTGATAAACTAAAAGCTTGGGGCTGTTATGATCTTTTAACTCCAATGCGCCATTAAAAGCCGTTATGTCGCGTCCTAAAACATTGAAACCGAAATCCAGATCGTCGAGTTTAGCAGCTTTAAACTTTTCAGCAATATCCTGCAAGTGCAATGTTCCCTGGTAAGCCGTTCGTAATTCAAATGCTTCGTCGGGAGTAAAAAGCAAAGTGCGTTTGTTTTCCCATTTAGCATCACCTTTAATGGCAGGCGAAAAGCTAAAAGCATCCTTTGCTGAGCTGCCCACCTGGTTATCTTCAATAATCGGGTTGTTGAAAATCACTTTGATGTTTTCGTCGAAGTGAATATTGCCACTGGTTACGAAACTAACCTCCTTGGCTTGTTCTTCTGTGTAGCTAACTTCTGTGGTCGCTTTATCTTTCTGTGTTTTATTTTTGTTACAGGCAGCTAAAGCAAAGAGCAATAGAATTAATATGCTCCAATTGTAAATTGTGTTTTTATTCATAGTGTTCTGGGATGTATGTGATTGTCTAGATGACTAAAATATAAATTTTATTCTAATCATGAGCTTAATGTGATTATAGATATTTCTCTATTTGTTTGATTTTTAAGAGACTTTTAAAATATCCCATATATGGAATTAATTAGCTTTTCGTCTTTTTTTTAATAAATAAAAACCAATAATTATTAGTGCTAAACTGGTTATTGAATTCTCCCATAATTTTTTTTATATATCCTCCAAAACCATAAAAGCCAGCATTTTTTGTACAGTAGGAATAAAACTCCCAATGAAATCATCAAAATGGCTATAGTTTTGTTAATTTTCATTGATACATTTCACTAAATAAAAACAAGCATAAATCTAATATGTGGGTTTTGAGAGACTATTCCAATATTATTTTCACTGTTTTGTGAAGTGGACCTTTACGATGTTCTAAGAAGAAGTCAAACATTTCATTTTTATCAGTCAATAAGGTAGTACACTTTTTCAGGGAAGGATACACTTTTAGTTCGTTTACGACTGAAAAATAAGTCACTTTCAAGATAATATCTTCATTAACTAATTTATCAACATCAACAACTTTTGTGCTAAGTAGTAAATATTCTTCTTCGTAACCTGGAGGAATATAATTAATTCCATCAATAAAAAAAGGGATATCTGCCAGGTGCTGCCTTGGGGATTCTATTTCAATATCTTTAATGATCTCAAATTTTACATGCTTGGCCATGCCGTTACCAATATTTTTTATTTTAATATAAAATAAGAATGTTATCCTTTCTGTGCTATCTAACCAAATAGCAATTTGCGGCTCAACTAATGATTTTCTCATCTTATCATATTACACAAACCATGAAAAAACGCAGTTTAGCAAATTACCTAGTACAATAAAACACATCCGAGGGTTTTGTAAAAGAAACTACCCTCCGTCAAAAAATGATCTATTAATATTTGGGGCAGGTTATGATGATATGTTAATTGCAAAAGTTGCAGCTGATAAAAAACTTAGTAAGAAATTTCAAATCATTGGTTTTACTTCTCTTCAAATTGATATGTATCAAGAAAGTATGCTGCGTTTAGAAAATGCTAAAGAAGATCTTGGAGATGATGATTAGCTATTTTACTCCTGCAAATGACCCTTTTGTTACTACACAAACAATAAAAGAAATTGTTGATAAATATGGAAATAAAAAAGAAGACTGCAATATATATTTGTGTCCTGTATCTACTAAGGCTCAAGTACTAGGTTTCACCTTATTTTTCATTACGGAAGACATGGATAATTTAGGTATTATATTTCCATATTCAGAAAGTTTTCAGCTAAAACTAGCGAAGGAAGAAATAGAACTTGGATATATACTGTTGAATTCTAAAAAGGCTTTAAAAACTCTCTTTCAAAAAGTAAGCTTTACGAAACAATTTAAAAGGAACGATCAAATTCGTTCTTATCCTCAAATGTACCTGCACATACAATTTGCATACAAAAAAGGAGAATAGATGATAAAAGATGAAAACCGAAATAAGATATTCTAGGCAATTTGTACTGAAATACAATCAGTCTGGGGACTAGATGTTACTTGATGATAAAAGATGAGAACTGAATCATTACGACTCATAACCAGGGGATCCCTAGCTCAAGCCCAGATGAAACCGTCCTTATTATCATGCACTTACATAGATGTAGGTGCTTTTCTTTTTTAACGGGTCCAACAAATTCTGAAAAAACTTCTCAGCATATATCTTTAAGTGAAAAATTGTAAAGCTTGATTACAACATTGGATTAAACTAACTTGATGATAAAATTAAACCTCTTTAATCCACATTTTTATAAATGGACCTTTTGGTAAGATATCTGGGACAATTTCTTTTTAGGCTAAATCAAGCTTTTAGTCGTCTTCTATATTTCCGAATTTTACAAAATCATACTTCAATAGTCATATTTATATTACTAACCTCTTTCATAATTTCATTTATCGCCTACTGGGCAACAGGTTTCTCCTACTATGATGCTTTAATGTATTCGGTTGTAGTTGAAGTTGGTTTATTTCTTCTTTTACTAATCATTGGAGCTTCTTATGAAGTTCAAAGATTGAAAAAGTCCCGGTGTGACTATTCTTTTCGATTTGTAAGAAGTAATCTGAACGGAATCGAAATATCTGACTTAGGTTTTTCAGAGATGGATAGGAGTAATCTAGCATTGGTATTAAATAATCTACGCCCAAAACAAAAGATTGATTTCAAATTGGTTTCAGATAATCGAATTGCAGCAGATTATAAACAATTACTTCGCATTTTGTACTTATTGATTGATGGTGGAATTAATGAGTATTCCAAAGAGCAAAAAGACCAACTATTTACTTTTATTCAAGACACTTTCACTTTAAATGGTTTAGACGTTAACTTGGCTAGTTTACGGTCTAGATATTCAGAGTGGATAAATGAAAAAGAAGACGAGTTTGAAGTAAAACTGAAGGCCTTCAGGAATATTCTTTTTCAATAGGGGTATTTAATCCGTATCTACTCCGTAATGACAATTACCTTCTTGATAGACAACATGATGACGGTGTATGTTTGGTGATGAGAATTCAAAGTATGAATAGTCATTTATCATCAAAAAACATTACAACATGGACAAGCAAACATTATTATCAAACCAGGTATTAAGTGAACTAAAGCAAATCAAATGCTTGCTTTATGACAATAAAACGGTTTTAAACGTTGAAGAACTGTCACAATACACAGGACTTTCAAAAAGTAAAATCTACAAGTTGTTGAGTAAAAAGTTAATTCCTACCGGCTCCAACCCCAATATTCGTCAGAAGTTTTTCTTCAAAAAAGTCATCGACAAGTGGTTAATGGGTGTTTCGTTATCAGAATTGGATGCAGAAGCTGAGTTTGACCACATGCTCCGCAATAAGGATAAATAATATTTAATAGTCATGCTTCTTACATGCTTCATCAAAGCTTTTGTCGGTCTTGGTTTCTTGCAAAAGAGTTCGGCATAAACCCGCGCTTGATGCGCATTGACTTCTATTCTGACCAAAACACATGTGCTTTTTTACTGCTTTATTGGATATTTAATATCAAAAACTCATTAGCTAATAAAAGTACATAAGTTTTGTTTGTCAAAACGGTAATGCCCATCAAGTTGCCACCCCGCGAGAGACCATTTTATTCCGCTTCCTTTTGCTGAAACCAAGACCTTTTTAGAAGAGTGGCTTACGCATGTAAAAAAGCAATAGTGTATTTAAAAGATGAGGCGCAGCAATATTACTCTTAACTAATAAAACCAATAGAAAAATAGCTGATACGAAGTAAATGCCAGATGTGTCTTTGGTCCCCAAAAACGTCTGGCCTGCTCTTCGAGGAAAGAACGAAAACAACAATTCAAATAAGAAAAGATGAGGTCGAAAAAAAGAAAAAGTGAGTTGAGGGTACGGCAGGTAAAAGTTCGTCTGACACCAACAGAACATTTCGAAACAGAAACGATGGCTTTGGAAGAAGGGTTCGAAACCATCAGCCATTTTGTCCGTCATCGTATTTTCAGAAAACGATTAACCAAACGCATTGTCATCGAGCTCGAATTTCAAAAAGTGTTCAACCAACTGGCCAGGGAACTCAATCGGTTAGGTAATAATGTGAATCAAATAGCCAAACGCTTAAATGCCAATAATAACTATATGCTCGAACAGCACGATACTGTAGTTTTAAACCAGGTTCAGGAAGAATTAAATAAGTGCTATCTACTCCTTGAAAAACATTTGACAAAAATCTAAAATGGTTATTGTAATCCACCAAGCAACGAACACAAAAGCCGCTCTGAATTATAATGAAGAAAAGGTTGGCCAGGAGCTAGCCACTTTATTTATGAGCCAAACCTACGATGGTATTAATGCATCCATTTTTTCAAGTGATTATCGGCAAAGAGTTTTGGAGCGCATTGAGGAGCGAAATCATCGTGCCAAAAACAAGTGCTTGCATATCTCGGTCAACCCAACGCCGGAAGATATGGAGCGCCTGGGAGAAGCTGGGTTAAGAGTTGAGATTCAAAACTTCATGGATCATCTAGGTTACACCCATCAACCATTCTTTGTATACAAGCATAAGGATATTGACCGGACGCATTTACATATAGTTTCAACACGAATTGATGCACAGAACTTTAAGAAAGTTAAGGATAGCAATGAGAAGCGCAAAACCCAACAATTTATCACTAAGCTGGAAGAAAAATACGATTTGCAAAAGCAGGTGTCAAAAAGAAAAACAGTTAATTTGATTCTGACAGGAACAGGTAAAGAACTAAAGGACAGTATTCAGTCTGTTTTTAGATTAATGAATGCCTCCAACCTTAAGAACAAACAGCAATACTTGGATATTCTAAAGGCTTTTAATTTACAACTTGACGAAGGAAGGAAAATAGACTATATAAAAGTTAATGATAAAACAGGACAGACATTACGTCACCCCATCCCAATAACTGACTTCATTGAACCACCAAACCTGCAAGTTCTTCATCGCCCGAGTACTTCAGTTGAAGAGCGTCAGAAAATGCTTTTAAAGGAAAAACTAAAAACTTTTCTTCAAGCCGTAAATAAGCAATACCGCTTTTATGATCTTAACACAATCAATAATGTTATGTATAAAAATGGATTCGTACTTTTTCAATCCTCAAAAAATGGCCATTACAATGTTTATGCACCAAAAGAGAAAATGGTATTAAATGTTGAGTATGAATTGAAGCGTTACTTTGTCCGGCTTAAGGACTTTAAACTGACTCAAAATGATTATGGAAAAGTCATAAAAGAAATCGTTAGCCAACTTAAAGCTCAATATACCAACATCGCAGAAGGATTAATTGATACCAGACAATCAATTATATCACCAAATAAAGATGAACCCAAAGTAGTATTAAAACCACTTGATTATGATTCAAGTGAAGAATTCAGAAAGTTGAAATCCTCATATAATTCTAAGCAATTGAGGATTATTAAAAAAGAAATGCAAAATTATCTGCAATGGTTGACTGAAAGGATAGCTGCTCACGAATTTGAAAAACGACCTGAGGAGAACTTAAAGAAGAGCAATGTACTTGAAAATTTCAGTAATCATTTTATGAGGGAGTTGTTGATGTACAGGAATTCAGAGAGGAAAGTAGGAAAAAAAAGATATAGGAGACTAGATAATCAAAAAAGGAAGGGCAGAAAGATTTGAAATAAAAGTAATGTGACAAAGGAGAGTGCATGAACACCCTCCCAGTGCTAGGCGGTATGGTGGCCGCAAATTACAGTTATGGTCTATATTCTGTATGACCACATTTAGGACATGGAGGCAAGGTGTCTGTGTTATCATCTAACACAACTGTTTGACCACACTTCTTGCAAGTATATGTCCCTTTTCCTGGTTTTTCACCTGTTGTTGACATGTGAGTTTAGTTTAAGGTTATTAATGGAAGTGGGTTACTTCCTACCAGGCATGATGATTTATAGTTTTTAGACTACTTAATATGACAAAGCCTCATGCCTTTTCGGTTTCGTCATGGAGTGATGAATATACTTAATTCCTATGTTATTTGTATGCTGATGGTTTGCAATAGTAATTATTGCAATGTTTTGATTTTTAATGTTTATTAATGATGACCAATATGGTAGAGTGTTGGTTATGAGTTTGTCCTGAGCTAATTTCCTTTCTCTTTGCCTCTGTTGCGGTGTTTTTAGGGCTATTACAATCAAACGATTTTAAGTGCAGGGCATTGGAAGAAATCTAACTGCTTGCGGAAAGTGCATTTGGGTGTCGGGCGAGGATGAATTGGGTTTGGGCGAAATTGCCAAAATGTGGCTATGGGAATTAGCATTTGGACGTTAGTTTTATGGTTAGCAAAAATATAAAACTACCCAAATGAAAGTGAGTAATCTTAATGGTACAAGTAAACCTAAATATAGTTGTAGATGTGGCAGTTGGCTGAGACATTGGCATAATTACAGTGGACAGATGGCTAATCAATGCCGAGCTGCTGGTTGCTCTAGTACAGCAGCTGTTGGCGCTCATGTTAAAAAAACGATGGGGAATGACACCAGTTGGTATATTGTTCCTTTTTGCCATGCACATAATCGCATGGGTAATGCAATTGAACTTGTTTTTGGAACTGAGCTTGTACCTGCTAACCAGAGTGAGACGTGTGGTTTAAGATAGGGAGATGATCGGCACTGATTGCAAATCAGCGCCAGCGAAGGGAGACGAGGGAAATTAGACTTATTCAGTTTTTTTTTATCTAAAAATTAATTCATTTAAAATATTCAAACTATGGCAAGATGTACAGCACCTTCAAGAGGGCATCGAACAGCGAGTGCAGCAGCTGCCTGCCCTGCTTGTGGCAGTCGCTATCGTGGCTATAACTCGTACACTTCACCTTATTCATCATTAAGTAATAATACTAGCAGTCGTAACTTTGGAAGTGGACAAACTAGAAGTAGTAGAGCAAGTTGGTCCAAGGCTGGATCGATAGTACTATATACACCTGCTGAGATTCGAACGCTTACACCAGTTCGCGAAAATGTAGAGAAACGCTCATCAATACCTGACCTCCGAGATGTTTTCCTTTGCCATGCATGGGATGACCGAAAAGGAGCCGCTAAGGAGTTACACGATTTACTTGAGTCGAACAGTGTTTTGGTTTGGTTTAGCGAAAAGGATGTTTTGCTTGGCTCATCCTTGCTTCGTGAAATCGATAAAGGATTGGCTAAATCAAGAATTGGTATTGTATTGGTGACTCCTTCATTTTTGAAGCGAATAAAAGGAGAAGGTATTGCTGATAAAGAACTTTCGGCACTCCTATCACGTGATTTACTTATCCCCATCTTACACGATACAACATATGAAGAACTACGTGAAGTCAGTCCATTGCTTGGCTCAAGAAGTGGTTTAAGCACTTTAGAGGATTCAATGAAAGATATTGCATCTAAGTTAGCGGAGCTTGTAGAAATCTAGGAATAAGAGAGAAATTAACTTTAAAAATTAACGTTAATTAAAAGATAGGACTATGGGAATTAAGCCAGGACCAAAAAGAAAAGCTAAATCTACCGGAAAACCAGATAGGCGACAGAGAGATAATAAAGAAACACCGGGCAATACGCCATCATTGAAGCCGCATAAGCATAAGAAGGGGGATTAATAAAATGCCCCAGCAATGAATTGGCAATAGGTAATTTGAAGCTAGCGGAGTCACTGATTGCAAATCAGCGCCAGCGAGTGGACACTAAACCTAACTTGGTAACTACTTTTACTAACTGATATATTAATAATGAAACAAGTCATCTTCAATGTCGGCGGTGCTTTATCCGTCTATTCTGAGTTCTCAGGAAAGAAGCTACTAGTTGATATAGGAAAATCAAAGGATTATAATCCAATAACTGATTTTTTACTTCCTCTGTATGAGAGACAGCGCTATACAAAAAGTACAACTGATAGTTCAAAGTATTATATTGACCAATTACTAATTAGTCACCCTCATAATGACCACATTTCTGCTATAAGTGATTTTAGGGATGCCTTTTTCCCAGAACTACTTACCTGCCCAAATGATAATGATGGTATGGACGATAACCACAAGGTAAACTGGGATCTGTTTGATGAAAATCCAAACATTGACATTTTAAAGGAAATGCTTGTAGGTCGGCAGCCTCCCTTAAGAGCAACTCATGATCAAAATGAATTTATTTATTATTTGCCAGCAAAAGATGTGGACGGGTCTGATGAGCTTAGTGGAGAAAGTTATTGTAATAATATTAGTATTGCAGTTTTCTTATTGATTAATCATCAAAGAATTTTCATGCCTGGCGATATTCAAAAAATGGGTATGAAAGAGCTAATAGATAGAAACTACTATCTAAAAAACAAATTAGCTGGTGGTGTTGACTTTTTGATTACTCCACATCATGGACTAAAGTCATCATTTAGCACAGTTCTATTTGATAACATGCGGAATAAAAAAACAAACCGACTAAATATTGTTTCTGAAAAATCATCAGGTGACGATGATAACCGTACCGTGGATACTAGATACAGTAGTTCGGATTACTGTCTTGGAAATAATAATTTGAGTACTCGTGATTCCCAATGTAACCAAGTAAAAACATCAAGAGGACATATCTTGATTGATTATTCTACATACGGGAGACCTAAGTTGGAGATCATTTCAGATAAGGAAATTCTGTTAGAAAAGTTTATGCAAATCTAATGTAAGTGTAGTTACTCACTTTAAAAAGCGTTAGAAATAGCAACAAAGATTACGTTTAAAGCTCAAAATATGAAATCTCATATTTTGAGCTATTAAAACTTTTATAAATCCATAAGAAAAATAGATTAATGGATAAATATTCGTTACATGCAAGGATTTACCCGGTGGTTATATTCTTGTTGCCCATAGTTATACTTGGTATAACATATTCAATTAAATATGAAGAATATTTTCAGATCTTAACAACATTAGGTGTGTCCTCTGCTTTAGTGTATATGATGTCAAATATTGGAAGAGACAAGGGTAAAAAAAAAGAAAATAAGTTGTGGCAAGGTTGGGGGGGGATGCCCACTATACAGTTATTGCATTTCAGAGATAATACAATTGATGATATCACCAAAAGAAAATATCATAATAAGCTTTTAAAGTTTGATCCAATAGAGAAAGAGGATGTGGATTTTGAGAATACATCTCTAGTCAATCTTTCTGAAATTTATCAATCATGGACGAAGTTTTTGATTTCTCAAACTAGAGATACAAAGAAGTATGCATTATTATTTAAAGAGAACATGAGTTATGGTTTTCGACGGAATTTATGGGGATTAAAAACAATTAGTTTAATTTTTATCTCAATTGCTTTACTAATTAATTATGTATTTGCAGGATTAAATGTAGGATTCCTTTGTTTTAATATGTTTTCATCAAGCTTCTGGATTTCTGAAATAGCTTTGTTACTTCTGATGTGCATTTGGCTATTCGTTATTACTAGTTCCTGGATAAAAATACCAGCATATGGATATGCAGAGAGATTATTGGAGAGCATAGAAACACTTTAATTTTAATTGAAAAGTAATATCAGATTATGATACGGATTCATTTTTTAAATGTAGGACACGGAGATTGCATAATTGTTGAGTTTAAGGATAGCGGGCGTGTTGCTGTTATTGATATAAATATGACAGAAGATATGGATGAGACTTCTTACGCAGAATTGCTTGATGAAGCTATAAGTCTTCTTGATGATGTTGATAGGGCTTATCACTCGTTGCGAGGGTATTCAAATGAGGAGCTGCTAGTAAAAGCAGAATACAAGATAGAGTTGCAGAATCCGATTAACTACCTGACTGAAAATCATATAAATGGTGTTTTTAGATTCATCTCAACACATCCGCATATGGATCATATGACAGGATTGAAAGAATTAAATGAAGCTAAAGGGATGAAGGTCTTATGGATCTCAAAGAATAACCAAACACAGGAAGAATCAAAATTATCAGATACACAAAAAGAGGATTGGAAATTCTATAAGAAACATAGAGATACGAAACAAAAAGATTTAGATGGCATTCGCACTATTGGGCCAAAATCAGCAGAATCAAATAATTTCTGGAGAGAGGACAAGATAACAATATTGGCCCCAGATACCAATTTGTTGAGTAATTCTAACACTAACAACTTGAGTTATGTGCTTTTAATTGAATATGGTGGTAAAAAGATAGTATTAGGAGGTGATGCAGAGAAAGATTCTTGGGATTATATATTGGAAAACTATAGTAACCTAATAAAAGATGTTACAATATTAAAGGCTTCACATCATGGTAGAGATAGTGGTTACCATCAAAAGGCAGTTAAACAAATGAACCCAGAGTTTACTATTGTTTCCGTTGGCAAGAAACCATCAACAGATGCATCAAATAAATACAGAAACTATTGTGATAATGTTTGGTCAACAAGGTGGAAAGGAAATATTGTTTTTGAAATACAATCTAATGGAGAAATGACATTTGATACGCAGCATGATAGATAAATTTAATTCATAGAAAGTTGGCTTAATAGATTCCAAATAAACAAAGCGCATAGCTATGAGTTATATTTTTATGTAAGTTTACAGAGTTATATGAGCCAATTTGATTACATAAAAGAAATAGCTAAGTATGGACTAGAGAATGATCAGGAGCATCTTTTAAAGGTGCTGAATGAACTCATTGCCTATTCGCGTAAGACGAAGAAGACGAATTTTGCTTTGCAGTTGCAGTCTATCTTAAAGGAGGGCTTGCGTTCTCAGCATACGAAAGGTCTTACCAAGACTGGTAGTGCTAAGTACTTTATCAAGGAAGATGATCGTGAGATTAATGAGTTGATCATTGAGAAGCTTACTTCGGATTATACTTTTGATAATCTTGTATGTTCATCAGAAATACGAACGGACTTAGAATATTTTGTGAAAGAGCATCATGGTATTGAGGTCTTGAATAAGTTTGACTTACCCGTATCAAATAAGTTGTTATTTCATGGGCCATCGGGATGTGGAAAGACTTTGGCTTCCTACGTACTGGCTGGTGAGCTGGATAAGATGATGTATGTGGTCAATCTTGGTGCTATTGTATCGTCGAAGCTAGGTGAAACGAGTAAGAACCTGGCGAAGCTTTTTAAACGTGCTACACATGAGGATTGTATTATCTTTTTGGATGAGTTTGACTCATTGGGTAAGGTGCGCGACTACAGTCAGGATCATGGTGAGATGAAACGTGTGGTTAATACGATTCTTCAGCTGTTTGATTACTTACCACAGAATAGCTTGATAATAGCTGCTACCAACCAGATGCAGATGTTGGATGATGCTTTGCTACGACGCTTTGATTTGAAAGTTAATCTTGATTTGCCGACTAAAAAGCAGATACAAGAGTTGATTGAGAAGACCTCCTCAAAAACTCAATTTACTTTTAGAACAAAAAAGGAGCTAAACGAGGTTGTTGCTTTGTCTCAAGGTATGTCGTATTACCTTGTGCAGAAATGTATCTTAAGTGCTATTAAACGTACTTTGTTCAATAATGATGCGACCTCATCGGATTCTTTCTTTATTGATACGGCTATTCTTAAGGAGTTGTTGAAGCGAGAGAAAGTAGCAGAAGCTAATGCTTTTTAAATTGGACAATTATCAATTGCCAAAATGTAATTTGAGATTTGAGTTGAACGTTGTCCGCTGGTTGCGATTTTAGGTGCAACAAAGTGGCAAGCTACGTTGCAGAGTATATGGCTAGTGTGAACGTTGAACTACGACAGTCAAAAGGTAACGCGTAAAAAAAGAATAGCTGCAGCAAAGTGGTATACAGCTGGAAGTATGATCGCTTATGAAACCTATCTCCATTCTCGCTTATGGTACTTCCCTTTGCCCCTATGAGCAAAGGGAAGAATGATTTGCAGGTTTGATAATAGCTTTAATAGAACAACCTGAAGCGGTTTTTACTCTAATTCTGCTTCTAGGTCGATTGCGTTTAATGCTGATAGTTCGTTGACTAATTGAATTTCGTCGTAGAGTTGATTCGATAACATACCATCAACTTCCTGTTCTTCAATCCGGAGTACGATAGAATACTTATGCTCTTCCCTTTTTAATCTTTCTAAAATAGAGGGGTCTATATTCTTTTTACAATCACAACGGACTAATAGGTTTAACTTATTGCCTTTATCAATAATATGTGGAGAGCTAACGGAGAAATCAATTTTCTGACTATTAGAGGATGGTTTTTTCTCAAGTGGATAATAGTCCTCAGACCAGGTTACACTATTCTTGTACTCTCTAACTTGTTTCGCATACTCCCATAACGCTTTTTTATCTGGATCATTAGCTTTTTCATGCGTTGTATAACCCGCCAGAATATCAATACTTGTTTCTAGATCATTATTTAATGGCTTGAACAATGCAAAACTAATGTGTAAAGGACAATACGCTAAAGCATTATTGAAAATAGGCATGAAACTATAACATAAAGTTGCAGTAATCCTGAGTGTGTTCTTTCTAGGTCGCTTAGATAGTTCTTCCAAGAATTTTGGAAGAGTAATTACCAGCCCTTTATGGCTATTTAATTTAATGGTGTTTTCAATAACCAATGTGACGCAATTATCGTTAGACGATAAGGCATATTCTTCATTTGGAACACCGTGTCCAGTGAGAAACTTTAGCAATCTATCTTTATTATAGAGCTTTGATAAAAGAGCTTTTTGCTTATTTGTCAGGGTATTCAACGATGTTTTTCTAAAATTATCAATTGAATACTTAAGTTTTAACTCATTAATTATTGGACTAAGGAATTCCGAATTGTAATTCAGAGATGCGGAATTAATGATTAGCGCTTTGATAGATTGTGTGTTAATATTAGGGTATCCTTTTTTTATCTTAGCGGCAATGTTGGTAACTAGCGGAGCAGAATTGCTAGTGCCGTAACTTCTTTCACTTAATAAGCCAGAACGCGTTGTTAAAACTTCCATTCCAGCTGAATTTAAGATAGCATCTCCACCAGCAAAAACCACATCAGGCTTATGGATATTTTTATTGATAAGTGATTTAGATATATGATACCCGTTAATCACTTTGCTATAATCCGCATGGTATTTTTTAGTGTAATAAGAAGGTAGTTCTTTTGAGTGGGTAAGATCAGAGTCATTTACATTAAAATTCTCAGCAATTGCACCGATTGTTAAGTTATTATATGATTCAGCCGGAGAATTTATATTACAGCATTCACATTCATGTTCAAAACTTACTTTATTCGGATTATAAAAGTGATTTGGGTATGTGTGAAGTGGATCACTAACTCGTTGCATTTCTTGCATATCTTCATAACCCAAATTGCCTGCAGCTAAAAAAAATAATACATCTAATTCATATGCCAGCTTATCTAATAGAAATGCATACTCGGAGACAATTTCGTTGTACAACTTACTTGTTGTTGATGTCATTGATAGATTAAATAGTTTCACCCCGTTTTGTGCAGCATCTCTAATAATTGTTTCAAGTTCTATTAGGCTATAAACACCTTCACTATCATCTATTACTTTTATTGGGACAATATTCGCATCGCTCGTAAATTGAGACTGGTTGTTGTCAAAGAAGCTTGTTCCTAATGCGATTAGACCAGCGATGCCTGTTCCATGGCCATTAGAATCAATAATAGGTAATGGATTCCCATTATTTGTTAAATCGTAGTTATAATTAACTATTGTATTTTTTAATACGGAATTTTGTTCCACACCTGTATCGATTACCGCAATTAAAGGGGCTGCCTTATTTTCATTAACAGTAAAGCCTGCTATCGTTTGTCTAACGCCAAAACTACTAGGTTTTACTTTATAGGTATGGCTTTGTATTTTATATATATTATCAAAATTTGCAGCCAATAAAGAAATTAAATCATCTGGGGCATTTTGAATGCTGATGAATGAATGGTTCTCCTCTAAAGAGTAAGTAAAGTCTGAATTTCTTCCTTTTAGCTCAGATAAGTACTGCAACAAACTAGTTGTAATATTGTGGATAGAACTAGAAATAACAGTATTGTCAATTAACTCAATTAGAACACTCTGATTTGAAAATCCTTTAATTATATCACTCGATTTTAATAGCTCAAAGTTATTAATATATACAAGCAGGTAACTAGACTCATCTAACTCAATATCACCTTCTTCTCTATTTGCAAAAGTGTTAATGTGTTCTTTCCATAATTCAAATTTACTCCGCTCATTGATAGCTAATAATACAGTATGATTTAACTCTTCATATTTAACTGCTACTAGGCCATAAATGGCTTCATACTTTTCTCTTAAATCTTTTGTAAAAACGCCATGAAAATAAATCTTTACATAATCAACATGCTCATTAATATCAATTGTTCTGTTGACCTGTCGTTGACGAAGGTCTTCACTAAATGAATTTAGGCATGTTGAGAATGTCTGCTTTTTGTTTTCATACTTTAATGGATCAATACTTCTATCTTCTTCTTCCTTTGGAGGAATGAATCCCCTTTTCGGGAATTTAACTACTGTACGAATTGTATTGTTGAGATAAAAATGCGGTCTTGTCATGGTTCACTTTTTAGTTAGGATTTACTTCTGTTATGCTTTTCATAGCCAGACTCTCACGATACTCAGCAGCTTCCGCTTTGAGGGTCCATTTGGTTTCGATGCCTTGTTTATCGATTTCGGCTTTAATGGATGAGATATTGATTTGGAAGAATTCTTTGCGTGCATTGACCTTGTTCATCTGGTTATCGACAAAAGTCCTGTGCAGCTCTTTTTCTAGTGCCGGTGCATCTTCAGAGTGTATCATGGCATGCACATCGAAGCTGAATGGAACGCTGGCATCGCCAAGCTCTTTGACTCTATCAAGGGGTTCGAGGCGACGTGTCAGTCCAATCTTAAAGACGTCTTCACCGAAGGAGCCTATGTTGGAAATGATATAGACATGGCCACGCTTGGTTTGCTGTGCCATGGATAGGGCTCTCTGGTTCTTGAGTTCAGCTTCTTCGTACTTAGATTGCAGTTCGTCGAGTTGTTGCTGGAACTTCTGCTTTTCCTGCTCTGAGGCATCTTCGAACTGTTTGCGTACTTTCTCCATGGCTTTTTGAAGCATCTTCTCTTCTTTCTCAGCATCACGGATGGCCTTTTCGTATTCCCGTCGAGCTCTTTCTTCCTCGCGGATGGCTTCCTTGATTCGCTTTTGTTCTTCACGTTCCTCTTCACGCAACACAATGACCCGTACGACCCAATGCAATTCTTCTATCCTTGCATCGAGGTATTCTTTTGTAATGATGGCGTCACGGAATGCCTTACCATTATTATTAACTATGCTATAGGCGTCTTTTATTTCCTGCTCCAACTTACCGAAGTTATCATGTTTAACACGTCCCAGTATGGAATCTACTTTTCCGTTAAATGCATCCATCACAAAGTTTACCGCTGTACGACGTCGATGTACTTCAACGTATTTACATGTGGCTGCCGATTCATTCTTTACCATGAATTTTGAGCGCTCGCGTGCTTTCTTCAGTTCCACACCTGCTTCTTTGTGGCCGTATTCTTCAGCTAAATCATCCAATAAGGAATGGGTAGGCTTTAAATATTCATCACCATAACCTTTGATAATATTACGCATGGCTTTGATGGTGTTGTCGTAATGATCGGCGTTGCGTTTGGCTTCGAGTGCTTCACCGGCAATTTCCTCGGCTCTGGCATTGGCATTGGCGATGATGGTGCCTGATTGCTCATTGGCATTTTGCAATATGGTATTGGCTTTTTCCCTTATGCCTTTGGCATCGGATCTAGCAATGCTTTTAATTTGTTCTACTTCGGTGATGACCTCTGCGTATTCTTTATTTGCTTGATCTTTCAAACCATCTGCAAAAGCGGCTATGTTGACGATGTGCTGGTATTTACTTAATTCATCCAGTTGTCTGCTTTGAGTGGTGATGGTCGATTCGTGGCTCTTAATTTCGGATTGCAGGTTATTCTTCTCTGCTGAATGGTGCTTGAGTAATGAAGAGAGTTCTTTTTTATGTTTGGCTTTAGCACTTGAGTTGATAAGGATTAAAGCTAATGCAAGCGCGACGAGCAGGAATATGAGTGTTTCCAAAATAACTGTTTTTGTGAGTTGACCTAAGTGATGGGTGTAATCCAAAAGTAAGAAAAAAATATTTTGGTGTTCTTTTCCTGAAATCAGATTTAATGTGTTCTAAAAAACATAGAGCTTCCTGGTTCTCTTATTGCTAATCTAATTGTTTCAGATCTTCAATTAGTTGTAATGATTGAGAATTGGTTAACTATAACGTAACGTGATGCTAAGTCAAATATTCGCTTATGTTTTATTGGAAGTTATTGTAGTATGTATGGAGGCGGAAAAGGGTTATACGGAAAACAAATAGCACAATTGAAGTGTTACGGAGTAAAAAGTAAAGTACGCACTGATTGCAAATCATCGTTAGTGGAAGGAACGCGAGGGGTATTAGCACTGATAAAGCGCCATGCTTCTTTCGAATGATGGTTTGAAAAACTGTTCTAAATCAACTTCAGTATCAAGATTCAACTTCTCTCTAATACGGAATTTAGCTTTTCGCACTGTCGATTTTTGAACACTTTGAATTTGACAGATGGCATCGGTTGACATACCCAATGCAAACATTAAAGCATACCGTGCATCAGCCTTCGATAGTTGTTGGTAATCGCTTAAGAATGTTTGATAAGTTTCACGGTAGCAAATGTCGAAATGAGTTGAAATGGTTTTTATCGTGACTTTACTTTTAGGGATGGTTTCCACTTCAACACCTAAACGTTTTTGCATGAGAATTTTTTCATTCATACCAACAACAAGGGCTTGAAGCTCTCGGTTTTTGGCACGTATCTTTCTTTGGCGTTTTTTATATAGATTGATGAGGTAATAAACTAAGAGCGTAGATAGAAGGAAACCAATTATAGCTATTAAGGAGATGGTGGTACGTTGCCACTTTAGGGTTGTAATGTCTTCTTTTAACGTATCAACTTCAGCTGAGATTTCAAGGACTAGGGCTAGACGTTGCTTCTGCTTGGATGTGAAAAGGTTTTGATATTTGGTAGCCTTACTTAAATGCTCAAATGCCTGATTGTAGTTGTTGTTAATCGTATCGATGCGGCACAGTAGTTTGTAAGGGTAATATTTCTTTTCATGTAACCCATATTTATCGTAAGATTCAATTGAGAGATAGAGGTAATTTTCTGCACCCTCAATGTCGTTTTGCAAATAACGTAATGCCCCTTTCAACTGCAAAATACCCGGTTCCTTAGCTATTCCTACAAAGTCATCGTCTAATGCAGATAATGCCTTATCTACATAATACTCTGCAGAGTCTAACTCTTCTTTTTGCTGAAAAAGATGACCAATTCTTCTATAAATATTAGCGGCTTTATTATTTAGATTAAGCTTGATGTAGTTGTCTGCTATGCTTTTAAGCTTCTGAATTGTTCCTGATTCTTTTGATTTCAAAATAGACCAAAAAGAGTACTCGGCAAATAATTGATGAGGGTAACTCCCATATTCTTTTAATTGTTTAACCCCCTTATTTAATGTAATGGTATAATCTTTTTTTAAATATCCATTACATCGTGCAATACCAATATTAGCAATTCCGGAATAGATGCATGGTCGATCATCTAAGAAGTTGATACACTTGTAGTAGTTGACAATGGCTTGTTCCCAATACCCAACCCCTTCTGATATCCAGGCCATTATTAAGTGACACTTAGCTTGTCCTTCAGAATTATCATTAATAATAAACTCCGTGAGTGTTTCCTTGATAGTGATAAGAGCAGAGTCAGGTTTTCCTTTTTGGTAGAAGAGAAAGGCATCTAAAAGTTGAATCTCATTTTTGTATTTGTTTTTTTGGGCTATAGAGATTTTTTGGTTTAGTTTAATTAGTTTTTTTTCGGCTAGCTCAGGATAATAATATAGTTGACTTTCAATATCCGCAATTTGGGCGGATACATTTCTTTGTGCAATCAACTCTGAAAATGTGCAAATAAAAATAAGGTACACTATAAAAATTACTCTTCCCATCGCTCCATCATTCTACCATAGAGTACAGTTCATCAATACTCAATCGTTATAATATATTTAACAAAGGTAAGAAAAAAGATATTTGGGTTACTCATTATATTAGTAATGTCCGTCAGCATAAGAAGGCCAATATTAATGCTCCTAAACGGCTATTAAATTGCTTGGGATGTTATAATGCTGGTTCTATATAATGTTGTATATGTGTACGCTAAGACTTGCCACGCCTTTTGCCATGCTTCATTTTCTTATTCCCTTGAAGTATGCTATTCTTTTGTGGTCCATTTAATTCTTAAAGGACACACATATGAAAACAATGCGTATTGGGCGTTTTATCATCGCCATATTATTCTTATTAGGGAGTGCTAGTATTAATCTACGTGCTGAAGCTCAAACAAACAATAATAGTGTTATAACTACTTCCAATTATCAAATACAAACAGATGAAGAGGACCCAGTGGAAATTGATCCTACAGAAGATCCATTTAGTGCTGATTGGATATTAACCATATTAGGTTTATAAAATTCCCGATTCTACCAGCCTAACCCTTTTTTAACCGTCATATATAATGATGTATAAAGAATGTGAGAATCCAGATAAGATATGTTTTCAAAAGAAACTTGGTCTTTTGACACCTAAAGGAATAGTACGATTAGTGGATATTCATGATATTGTATACATCAACGCCGAAAGAAGTTATTGTAAAGTTAATTTGAATGATGGAGATGAGATTGTTGTGAGTAAACCTCTTAAGAGATTCGAGAGTAAATTGTGCGAAGGTAAATTTATTCGTTGTCATCGAAGCTACATAGTTAATAAAATCTATTTAGTTGGCTTCTCGAAGAGCGCGAAAAGTATTAAGTTGATGAATGGAGATGAATTACCTTGTAGTGAGCAGGTTTTGAAAGAATTAATTGAAGAGGTGATGTTGTAGTATATGAGAAGGTATGTTGATATTATTTATGGATATAAAAAACCTTTCAATGTTCATATATGTAATTTAATCACATTCATCATTTCAATTAGAAAGCTACTTATGTGTTCTAAGTATAGCCATTCTTATTTTAAAAGTGGTTTATTCTTAATTACAATGCATCATTAGTGGGCGCTTAAAACCCACTGATTATTAATTGTTTATTTTTAAGTTCTTTGACATTTTTGTAATCACATTTCGTAAGCACCTCTTTTACAAGAGCTTTGTCTAGTAGAGAAATACTAAGGCTTTGTAGAATTTCGTAGATTGAGCGGTCAACTTTCAATCTGTTACCAATTATTGCAACAAGGTAGTAAGAAATGATCGCACAATACATCTGGATTTTTACAGCATTAAGATTTGTTCCCCAAAAGGATTTAATCTTATGGTGCTGTTTCATCCACTTAAAAAACAATTCTACTTCCCAGCGTTTTTTATACAGATATGCTACTTCGGTGGGTTTAAGTTCCATGTTGTTGGTAAGGAAGGTTAGTTCCTTATCCGTTTCACAATCATAATACTTGATCCTTCGAAGTTCTTCTGATAATCCTTGCTTGGGTAGTAGGATTACAGTTTGCCGATCTGATCATATTTAACTCCGGTTGTTTTGTCAACAGGATTGGAATACATTCGATTGAATCGCATATTATCTTTGGCTCTTGTCACAAAGAATGCTCACTGCCCATGAAGATGATAAAGCCTCTTGAAATCAATGTAAGCTTTATCAAGAACATAAAAGCTTCCAGGCTCATATGAGATTAGGTCTAGCGCATTGACATCGTGCATTTTGGCATTTGTGATATACAAAAACATTGGTATTGATGTTTTAACATCATACAAAGTATGCAGTTTGTGTAGGAATTATTAACTATAATTAAATAGTAATACTTCCATCGCATCATCAACTAAAGAATTGTCCAACTCTTTAAGGTATGCCTGTGTAATTGCAATGTTTTGATGCCCCATGGATTCGCTAATTATGTCAGTTGCAACGCCTTTTTGTTTTAAACAGTTGGCGTAACTATGTCTTGCTACATAACTTGTTAATGGTTGTTTAATTTTACAAACTTCACCTAGTTCCTTGAGTCTTCTATTATAGCGCTTAAGGGTTTTCTTCTTTCTATTTTCAAGGTGGGAAGGTGTCATATTCTCTTCGAGTAGTATAGGAAATACATAACCTGTTTCACTTTTCTTTTTTCTGTAAAAATTCAGTATTTTTTTTGCTGGAGGAAGAATTTTGATTTGGAAATTACGTTTAGTCTTAGCGCGTTTATAGTAAATCCGATCATTAGAAATATCCTGCCACTTTAAAGTCATCATATCTGCAAAATTCATACCCCTAGTATAAAAGCTAAATATGAATTGGTTGCGGGTGTCAATCAGTGTCGGGTATTGTGTTAAATCAATCTTCTCAATTTTATGAATATCGGAAAGGTTTAATGCTTTTTTTATTCCAGTAGATTTCAGTTTAGATACTTTGTATAGATTAAAAGGATATAAGTTGCCTGTGATTTGTCCTCTTTTAATTGCTGTATTAAAGACAGCACGAATACATCTCATTTTAACGCCTATGCCGCCATCGGTACCGCCATTGGATCGAAGCCATACTTCATATTTCTCAAGAAATTCTGGAGTGATCATCGTGAAAACAAGTTCTTTTTTGCCGCAATACTTTTTAAGCGAAGTCAATGTATCTGCATTAACTCTGGCATTTCCAGTTCTACCTGATACTTTTTGTTCATCAATAATCTCCAGCATAAACATCAAAAGATTTTTATTGCCAGAATTAGCTTGAAGTTTTAACTTTCTGTCAATTTCTTCTATGGTGGAGTAACCCTTTTCTTGCTCTAGTTTTGTAATTATACTTGTGATTCTCTCTTGAAGTTTTAGTAATAGCTTATTTTTTTCAAGGTAGTCACCTGACTTACTGGTAAATTTACCTTGTTTTCCATCCCATTCGTTCTTATAAGCGGAATATGGAGTACGGTATAATATTGATTTTCTATTATGAGTTAGTCTTAGGTAAATTGGATACTTACCTGTAGAAAGTTGTTTGGTTTTTAAGTATGGTTTAATACTAATCATGAATTTAACTTTGGGTCCAACATGGGTCCAACAAATTGTCATACAAAGGTAGCAAAATGACAACTTTAAGTCAATGCTAAAAATGTAAAATGCAGTATATCAGGCAAATGGTATTTGATGAAATTTGATGAAAATCACTTTAAGCTTCCTCATAATCAGGGGGTCCCTGGTTCAAGCCCAGGTGGGCCCACCCCTTAAAAAGCACTTACAGAAATGTAGGTGCTTTTGTTTTTTCGTGGGTTAAAGGATGTTGAAAAAAATATAGCCCGTAGTTTGTCAGGGAAAAGATCCAAATTCTAGGAACTGGTATTAATTTCATACAAATGGTAAAAAAATAACTCTCTTTACTTTAATAACAGTAATCTTCATAAAGTTGAACAATCAGCTTTTATATTGTACGAAACATACAGGTAAACTATTTGCTTTAGTGTAATAAAACTACAGCCCAAACAAAAGATGTACTTTCCGTTGATATCTGATAAAAATATTGTTGTCAACAACAAGCAATACTAATTAATTGCTTGTGAAAATAAGTTCTGTCATCAGCAATTAAACCTTATAGATAGATAATTCAACCATTTTAAAACTCAATTCAATGATTGTTGATGCTGAATTGTTGTGCAGTGTATATTATTGCATTCGATACAAATCATGTTAACATCAGAGGCAATGTGGAAACTTCAATATATCTACTTTGGGTTATTTTTTTCATTTATCACCAATAGCATCTTTGCTCAAAGCTTTGAGGAGACCGATACATTTGATAATTGCGAAACCTTTGAAAATGGATTGCCCTCAAACTGGCAAACAGAAGATGGCGGTGCAATTGAAATAACAAATGAAAGGTATAAGCAAGGGCAATATTCTTTAAAATGGAATTGGCAAACTAATTCAAAAATTATCGTTAGCGATAAGCAATTGTCTGAAGTTAGCTATGAAAAAGGTGCAGGCATGCACGTTTGGATATACAGTGATGTCAACATTAACGATGAAATACAATTTTGCTTTTATGATGCTACAGATAATAAACGATGTGAATTTACCTACAAAATAAATTTCACTGGTTGGCGAGGACTATGGGTTCGTTTTTGGGAAGATATTGCAATATCTAGTCGCACTCCATTGGTTAAAATGGAAATCATAAGTCCAACACAAACATCAAACAGTAGCATCTATTTTGATATTGTTGAATTTAAGTCGAGTATTAGTTACAAACGATCACCAAGCTACCAATATGCACATCCATACCAGTCAGAGATGGACGAAGAGGTTAAAGACGAGTGGGCAAGTTGGATATACGAACAAAGGTATCCAAATCCTACCCTGCCGCTTCCCAACGATGTGCCAAATAAAACGCAACAAACATTTTCAGACATTAACGCACGTTTTGAAAACTGGCTATTAGGAACAAACAAATACGCCTCAAACGAGCAGATGCTAAAGCGTCTGGCAGCACGTAACAGCTATATCAATAGCGGTGTAAATCGTTTTAACGAACTTGATATTTATAAAGCTCCAAATGGACAAATATTTGGACCTGCATTGTTTACTAACAAATCATCACATGGACCCAAATTTGGCCGAGACATTGGCGAAAAACTTTGCTTACAGTTAGCCTTAGATTATCGCATCAACCACAATCAGTCAAGCAAAGAAAAGCTGCTGTTGCTATTGGATTACATGCACGATCAAGGCTGGGCTAAGGGTAGTGCCATGGAAACAACCGATCATCAAAAATTACGAACTGCAGCCTGGGCCTATTCTGTTTATCTATTAAAAGATGATTTAAAAAACATTGAATGGAAAAATGGAGCTAGCATTCTAGACAGAGAGATGGACACGCTGCATTGGCTTACGTATTTCAACATTATTTTCGCTCCATTAGATGACCGACTCGAAGTTAGTGTTGATGATTTTCGTTCAGCCACCATCATGCGTTTAATGTATATTTTAATGATGGAAAACGATGATCCAGCTAAAGTACAATACATGAACCATTATACACAATGGTTAAATGGCAACCTTCAGCCTTTTGAAGGCTGGACAGGTGGTATAAAGGCTGATGGTATGGGCTACCATCACCGTGGACCATACATGAATGCCTACTCAAACAACGGAGTTCATGTGATGAGTCAAGTGCTATATTTTTTACGTCATACTGAATTTGACGCGAATAATGATGCGAAACAAACTGTAAAAAACTACTTATTAAACTATAGCAACATCACTGGTTTTTACGATGTTCCTAAAGGTATTTCAGGCCGAATAAGCGGACTTGACAAAGCAGCACGAATGGTCACTGCTTTTGCCTATATGGCGCAATGCATGCAAAATGGCGTAATTGATGAAGAGCTAGCCTCAATAACCATGAGATACTGGCAACCACAGCATCAACCAATAAACGAAATTATAAACAGTGCAAGCTTAAACATATCGTACTTTAACACACCAGGCGAAATTGAAGCCATACTTGACATTGTTGAAATCGGACAAACAAAAGCCGAAAATCCTCAAGGTCTTTGGATGAAGCCTTATGCTGCCATGGCGGTTTTCAGAGGCAACGATTGGTATGTGTCAATTAAAGGAACCAGTGCTTATGTTTGGGATTTTGAAAGTGGTAGTAATGAAAATACATACGGCAGGTACGATGGTTATGGTCAAATGGAAACAATAAATAATACAAGCCCGCACCCGTCGATGGTTTATAGTGGTCATGACTACAATAATGGATGGGACTGGTGCCGAGTACCTGGAACCACAAGTGTTAATTTAGGGTTAGATGGATTAAAAACCAGTCTACAGCGTGTATTTACGCCTAACACATTTGTAGGAGGCGTTCAACAACAAAATAAAGCAGGTGTATGGGCAATGGAATATCAAGATGTTCATTACAGCACTTCATTGAGTTTTAAAAAATCCATCTTTTTCTTTCAACCAGATATGATGGTGTGCCTCGGATCTAATATCTCAGCTATGCAGCCTCAAAAGTTAGAGTCAACATTGCTGCAAAACGTTATCTCATCATCAAACTATAATCACGCGATAAACGGAGAAGAAGTTAATGAACTTGATTACTCATATTTACCAATAAATGGTGCAGCCACAATTATTGATGATCAGGGTAAAGGCTTTTACATTCCTGACGATAGTAATTTGAACATTACCTACAACAATAATGATTCAGAAACAATGCGCCGGCAAGAAAGTAATGGTGATGTTTTAACAGCATGGTTCAAACACGATAATAAAAATAATTACGAGTACGCTATTTTTATGAAAACAACACAATCACAACTAAATAGCTTTATAAACAATCCTACTTACGAAATTATTCAGCACAATAACAGTGCTCACATTGTTAAACATACCGAACAAAAGCAAACTGGTTATGCCCTGTTTGAGCCTAATCAAATAACCAACGATGATTTTATTAACAGCTCGTCATTGCCGGCAATGTTAATGGTAACAGATGAAGCTACTGATACAAAGATCATAAGCTTATGCAACCCCGATTTTAACCGCAGAAAACTAAATGATATTGGAGATATAAAAAAGTTTGATGATCTGTTTGGCCCTTTTCAATCACAAACACTAGAGCTTAAAATAAATGGAGCATGGTCGGCTGATGAATTCCCCACTAACGTTCGAATCATATCAAAAAATGCTACATCAACTGTTATAGAGGTAGAAACGCATGATGCCAAAACATACGATTTTATATTAAAAATGGATTCGGTAAATTCTACGTTTCCAAATGCTGATGAACAGCATCGGGTATGGCCAAATCCTACTAGTAACAAGCTAAATTTTTCAATGGCTGAAAAAGCTATCTTATACAGCATTGAAGGAAGGCAACTGATTTACGCAACCAACACCTCATCGTTTGATATCGGTAACTTAAATGATGGCATATATATTTTAGAATGTGTAAATGCCGGTAAAGTGTTTCGCACCAAAATTTTAAAACACACAGCTAACTAAGATTTTAATTAATAATTATGAATAAATTACTATCCATTACATTATTACTGCTTTTTGTAAGCTTTACAACAAAAGCTATTGAAAAAGGGAAAATAAAAATCAAGGAAGACATTGTTATCCATAAAATTGGCTTTGAACAAGCCGCTGAATACAGCAATTGGTCAACAAAAAAAGGAAAGCTACAGGTATCTGACCTGCATCAGAAACAAGGGCGGCACTCCCTATTGTGGACTTGGAAAAAAGGCGATGTATTAAGTATTGACCAATTAAAAGGATTAAAAAAGGCAGCCAGTAAGAATGTTGGTGGTCAGCCCGAAAATTACGAGCCCGCCTTTTACAAAGAAGATTACTACGGTGGTATCAAAATGTGGATCTATCAGCAAGAGGCCGCAAAAGGTCAAATGTTATTTCAGGTGGGTAGTGATGTAAAGTCGGCCAAAGAAAACCCCAAATACCGTTTCGCGATCAACTTAAATTTTACAGGATGGCGAGCTGTATGGGTACAGTTTAACGAAGATGCCAAGGTGAGTGACTACATCGGAAGCGATAGCATGACCAGCATTATTGCGCAACCCCAAGCTGGAGCATCCCAAGGACAGCTTTATATCGACCACTTTCAGCTATTGGAGTTTATATCTTATAAACGTCATTCCGACCACGTGTTTGTTAATGCAAAAGCTAATGTACGATCAGACAGCTATGAGATATTAGCCCCTTATAAAGAGTACGAGCAGTTTTTAAATACCAGTTCCTCACAAACTTCATCCGTTGACCTATCACAAGCCATTGAAGAACGTTTGGAATACATGATAATTGGTGGCGACGATACCGAATGGCGCAATCATGCCATCGATCTAAAAAAAGAATCAGCACGCCAAACTAAAAAAGCCAATTCGGCTTATAACACCCTTCAGCTACACAGCAAAAATGGCATTGTCAATGGTATCCCTTTGTTTACCTGTCGCGATGAGCATGGCACCTCTAATGGGCAAAATTTTCAAACAGTAATGCAGAGCACACTTTTCCCACTTGCCTTGGATTACCGCATGAACAAAACCATTGAGTCAAAGGAGAAACTTGTGAATTTGTATAACTACTTTGCCGACCAGGGATGGCAGGCTGGTAGTGCTTTAGGAACCGTTGACCACATTATAAGACTCAATGCCTACGCAGTTTCGCTATTTTTAATGCGTAACGATCTACCGCAAGAAATGCTGCAACAACACCAAGAATGTTTGGCATGGCACACTCGCATTGGTAACATTATTGATTGTGATAAATCGAAAGGGGAAAATACGGATATGGTGAGAGGCGGTGCTTTAGCTAAGCTTATAACGGTATTGCTAATGCCCAATGGCCAACAAAAAGCACAAATGTTGAACGAGTTTAAAGTTTACATGGATTATGTAGCTGCCTTTGCTCCTGGCTATTCAGACACCGTGAAACCCGATTACTCTATTTTCCATCATCGTGGAACCTATCTTAATGCTTATGGGGTATCAGCTGTTAACACCATGGCCATGGTAAGCTGGTTGTTGAATAACACTGATTTTGCTTTATCAGCAGATACAAAAGAGCTGATTAAAAAAACATTGATACGCCAGTATGAAATTGCTCACGGCCTAGATTTACACATGGGTGTTGGTGGCCGTTTTCCATATAAAAATACGGGTATCGACCGCTTTATGTTGCCGGCTTATGCCTTTATGAGCCTAAATGACAAAAACATTGAAGACCAGCACATGGCAGCTGTTTTCAACTATTTATATTCCATTAGTCCGCAAGAAAATGTAAAAGGCATCCTAACACCGGCTTTAACTTATTCGGGCACCTACGGCACAATTAATCTTATGGTGGGATTAAATAGCCAAATGGGAGATGAAACTCAGCTACCTAACAATGGTAATTATAGTCTTCCCTACTCAAGTTTATCGGTTCATCGTCACGATAACTGGTTAGCCACTGTTAAAGGCTATGATAAATATGTATGGGATTACGAAACGGGTAGTAAGGGTGAAAATAACCTGGGGCGATACCTCAGCCATGGCGCCATGTTTTTATTTAAGTCATCTCCTTTATCGGGTATGAAAGGTGCAGGCATGGAGCAAAACAGCGGTTTCCACTGGGCTTATTTGCCAGGTGCCACTACCAAGGCTTTACCCATCGACAAAGTATACTTTAAAAACAAGCCAAGCGAGAAATACAAAGAAGGTTTTCACCGTAGTTTCACTGAAACAACTTTTGCACGTGGTTTATCGGCACAAGGGAATAATGGTTTATTTGCCATGGAGCTTCGCGATGATGTTCATCCATCGCCAGACAAACACCTTTTTGACAACAGTTTCAGAGCTCGTAAATCTTATTTCTTTTTCGATGATGAAATTGTATGCTTAGGCTCAGATATAAGTAATATTGACGATGAGTATACCACTATTACAACCTTGTTTCAAACCAATATCGGCGAGCATGGCATACAGAATAAAGCAACTTATTTAAATGGACAAGCAATTGCTAACTCCTTAGATCTAAAGCAAAACCTTAAAGGTGGCGTACTAACCGATGTGCAGGGCATTCATTACATTATACCTCAAAAGTACAATGTTGTATTGGAGCAAAATGAACAGCAATCATTACAAAAAATTGGTGGCGGGAAATATGTACCCATTACCACACCTCATGTTAAAGCTTGGTTTAATCATGGTCTAAAACCACAAGGTAAGGGCTACGAGTACTTGGTATTAATGAATGACGATATGGATAAGGCAATATCAAGGCACAATGATAAAGGCTATAAGGTATTGCAGAAAGATGCATCGGCCCACATTGTAAAGCACATTAATAGCAAGGCAACAGGCTATGCTATATTTAATGCCGATGCACCTCTAAACAAAGGTATTATTGTTAGCGTTGATACGCCATTAATGGTCTATGTAAAGCAGAACAATCATAATGCAGTATTAACTGTGGCTAACCCCGATTTAAAGCTTAAAAAATGGAACCACAACATGTCGGTTATGCCAAGCGATATTGTGCATGAATGGTCACAGGGAAGCATTGTCAATATTAAGCTGAATGGCCATTGGAAGCCTGCTGCTTACAGCTATGAACTTGTGTCGTACAGTTATGCCAATGGTGTAACTCAATTAAGTTTCTATTGTAAAGATGGCAAAAGCATTGATTTACCATTAAGAAAACAATAACCTGGCCCAAGAGAAGATGAAAAAGCCGACTTGCGAGTATGCAATTCGGCTTTTTCATCTCACTAAATTCTAAATAATGATGATACGTTTCACTCTACTACTATTTGCATTGTTCGTACTAACACTTTGCGGTCATGCACAACAATACCAGACAAAACTGGTTTACAGCTGCGATTTTTCTAATTCAAACAGCCTTAACGATTGGGTGATGGAAGGCCCAGGGCTAGCTTCCATACAAAACGGTCAACTGCTGCTCTATTCGAAATACTTTGAAGCAGCTAATCAGTTTTTTAAGACGAAGGGCCAAGCGTTTAGTGGCCTTGGAGAAGATTATTACCACTATGTAGAAGCAGCCATGCGACAGGACATAGGCGATGCTGTAAAAGATTATTATTACGATGGAATTTTTAGGGGTGGACATCTGGTGTATTGGAATACGTTTAAAACACCAGACAACTACATTATCGAATGTGATTTTCAGAGTCTTAGCGACAATGCCTTGCACATGCTCATGTTTAGTTGCACTGGTAAGAATGGTCAAAAAGTATTTGAAAAAGATTTGAAAAAACGGTGGGGTGTAGCTGCTCAATATACAAAGAGTGATTTATACAACTACCGCATTTCGTTCTTTGCCCCTGGCAGAGGAAGCTCAAACATGCGCAAATGCCCAGGTCGTCACTTAACGATTAAAGGTAAAGACTTTACACTGCTAAATAAGATGCAGCCACACCATTTGAAGATTGTAAAGTATGAAAATACAATCAGCTGGTACATCGATGGTCAACTTAGCTTTGAGTATATCGATGACATGGAGGGTGGATACCTAAAAGGCGGTCAAACAGCCATTCGAGTGATGGTACCCGCCAAAGGGCTTTACGACAATTACAAAATATATGAAATAGTTCGTCCTTCTGATCAATAAGGTCATCCTACGACTACTTAAAGTGTATTAATCCAGGTCTTTTTCAGAAAGTATCCGTGCCTGGTCAGTAAAGTGTGTTCTCATCTCAAGTCTCGAAAAGCTAAAAAACTACATGACTATTAAATCACGTACAGGAAGAACCGTACATTGAACAGGAAGCACTAATATTGAACAGGAGCATCAAATCACGAGTATTTGATGCTCCTGTTAATGATTTAGACTTCCTGTTGGTGATTTAGACCTCCTGTTAACTACTCATGTATTACTGTGACAATTTCAGTCGCTCCTGTCAGCAATTCTAGTTTAAAATTATGTATTGCGGTTGTCTTCAATACGTATTGAATGGCAAATGCCCTTGAATCATTTCTTTTTAATGCAGCGAACTGAATGCGTGCTTAATGTCATTCTCATATTATTAAGAGTGTATTGATTTTTACAATCTGAAACTTACAAAATATGCACAAAAGAATGTTACAGAATCGAATTCTGAATGCTAATTCTTGAAGCTACATTTCATTTGCTTCAGCAGTGTCATCCTTATATTGTGCCTGTAATTGTTTGAGCTGTTCTTTCAGCTTTTGAGCAATGGCTTTATACTCCTCCTGATAAATAACATTACTTAATTCCTGTGGGTCTTTTTCCATATCGTAAAGTTCCCATTCATCCACATCGTTGTAAAAATGAATTAATTTATAACGATTTGTTCGCATACCATAATGGCGTTTAACCGAGTGCCACGAAGGGTACTCGTAATAGTGGTAGTAGGTAGCTTCGCGCCAGGATTTAGGGGCCAAGCCTTCGTTTTCAAAAACAGGACGTAAGGAAACACCTTGCATATCCTTAGGCACATCAAGGCCAGCATAATCTAAAAAAGTAGGTGCAAAATCAAGGTTCATCGCTAAGGCACTTGATTGCGTGCCTGCTTTTATGGCCTTCGGATAACGAACGAGTAAAGGCATACGATAGCACTCCTCGTACATTATGCGCTTGTCGAACCAGCCGTGTTCTCCTAAAAAGAAACCCTGATCAGAGGTATAAACCACAATGGTATTATCCAGCTCTCCACTCTCCTCTAAATGCTTTAACAAACGTCCTACGTTTTCGTCTAAGGATAACAAACAAGCCATATAATCACGCATATACAACTGGTACTTCCAGGCTAGCAACTCCTTATCGCTCAAATGGTCTTCTTTAAATTTAGCTATACGCTTGGCGTAAGCTTTATGCCAAAGTTCTTGTTGCTGCTTGGTCATGCGGCTGTATACACGATATAATTTCTTTAGGTCATCCTCACGCTTATTAGCTCCTGCCACATCGTGGTGCTTAGCATCTGTAATAGCGGCAAGGGTGTTGTTAGCTCCAAACTTATCCAACTCTTCTTTCGAGGCCAGTTTAAAATCCCATGCATCCCACATGTGCTGGCCAATTTCCATCTCTTGTTCACGAGCAGCAGATCCGCGCCCCTGGTAATCGTCGAACAAGGTCTCTGGCTTAGGAAACACCTTATCTTCAAACACTCCAAGGTGTCGTGGAGCTGGCATCCAGTTACGGTGTGGAGCTTTATGTTGATACACCATGGCAAAAGGTTGCTGATCGTTACGATCCTTGAGCCATTTAATGGCTTTATCAGTAATCACATCCGTCACATATCCATCCACTGTAATGGTATCACCCATTTCAATAAACTCAGGCTGATAGTAGTTACCCTGTCCTGGAAGTACACTCCAATAATCAAAACCTGTTGGACTAGAGCCTAGGTGCCACTTGCCAATCATAGCCGTTTGATAGCCGGCTTTCTGTAATATCTTCGGATAGGTTTGCTGCATTCCGTTAAATACTTTGGCGTTATCGGTTACTCCGTTGACATGACTGAATTTACCAGTCATAATTACTGCCCTTGATGGCGCACAAATAGCATTGGTCACATAACAGTTGTCAAAGCGCATTCCTTCATTGGCAATACGGTCTAAATTGGGTGTTTCTATCAACTCACTGCCATAACAACTCATTGCTTGAGTGGTATGGTCATCGGTCATAATAAAAAGGATGTTTGGTCTTTGCTTGGCGTCTTCACTTTTTTTAGGTGACTGACAACCCACTATCACTATTATCGCTAATAAAAAGTTTATGATTCGCATATGATCTATTTTTTCCAGTATTATTTCTTCTTTAAACAGCTGATTACCCTTTGCCCATCAAAGCAATTAAACCTTACAACGGTATGTAATTCATCTTGCTTTACTATTGACACCTCATCAGATTTCTGATTCATTTGCCACTGTCCTTTAAGAGTTAATTCAACGGCTTGTACGCTACTAGAGGCATGGCCAATTTTTTCGTTTATCTCATTATAACTTGTTACCTCATCTATCTTGCCTAATTCAGGGTTCTGAACCACCAGTTCTATGTTTTCATCATCTATATTCTTGATCATTGCCAGGCAGGCAACATTACTTTCTTCAACAATCTCGTCGTTCAAACTCACCTGAGCTTTAAACAAAGCATACGCTGTTACCTTGTTTTTGAGGTAACGAACAATATGTGCATGTTTGTTATATTGTACTATTGAGAATAAATACTTGTGGCTAGAGACAAGTTTTTCTGCTCCTTCAGAACCACCATTAACGTGTATAAAATACAAATACGATTCTTTTTCTGGCTCACTCCCATGCATCAGGCGGGCGTTGGTAAAATAGCCACTTCCATTCCTTCGGCCATCGTCACTTGGGGCACTTTGAATTTTATGTTCAACTATTAAATGAGCAGCTTTTGGAATATAATAAGCATGTCCCTGAGCGTCACTTAGGAAAACCTCCTTTTCCTTTATTTCCTGATGATAGGCTTTTGTCAGTTTTTCGCCATTGAGGCTTGAAGGACTGTTGATTTTTGGCAGCCCATTTTGAAAAAGAGTGGTTTGCACTGGGTAGTTGCCATCCGACAGCCCCTGAATATTCGTGCCCATAGCCACTATATAATCCTCGAAAAAGAAAAATGATTTATCAGCCTTAAGCTTCTTTAGCGGTGTATCATAACTTACTGGCGCATTGTATTTAATTGCTGCCACAGCATGTTGCCCATCGATATGTACGGCCCCTAAATAGCTTTCTGTCGTAAACAGCCGGTGACTATTCTTATATTTCTTTTGCTTCATGAGTTCAAAAGGCATGTCAACTGTTGTTGCACCTGGCAATTTACACCAATCCCACCCTGAGTTATGGTATCCACTACCTTCGGCCGAGATAGGACTACCACCAGCCATTATTCGCAATACTCCTGCTCTTGAGAATCGACCAAACTGATTTTCGCCACCCTTGCTCGACTCATAATCCCAAATGTATTTACTGCAGCCGTTAAAGGATACCAACCAATCGTTTTGGCGATAAATACCTAATCCACCATAAGGATAATACCAAAAGCCATTCGGATCCTCCTCAGCCACCACATCGCTCATTGCCAACATTAGCGATTGCTCTATTTCACCCATGGAGCCAGTGTAGGAAATTCCACACTTTACATTGTTCAGGTAGTCATTTTTAAAGCCATCAAAATCCTCATCCCACAGGCGATTAAATGCGCCTTTAAGCTCATGCTGATATGGCGAGGTCAAGTGCGACAAATACATAAATGCAGGTAAATTCTTAACAGAGCTACCCAGTTTATCAGGGAATCGTCCAGCAGCACTTCGAGGTGCATCGTATTTGTTGCAATAGATGCGCGTATGCAAAACGGCTTGTGATAAATTGTTAATGGCCTGCTGGCTCACTTGATAAGTGGTTCCATCCAAATGGGCTACAAGAATAGATGCAACATGAAATCCAAAGGGTGCATAAGCAGTTAAATAGGCTCCTTTATGATGGTAACCCATAAAATCGGGTTTAATCATATCTGCCCATCCATCTGCAATTTGCAATGACTTGTTGAGCAGTTTTGAAAAGTAGATCAATTCTTGCTGTTGATCCTGACTATTTTTCATGGATAATATATAACACCAACGCACATTAAACATTGAACGCACAGCATCGGTATTAAACCCATTTTGTTGCCATAAAATGGGGGTTTCGTATTCGGGACCTACTTCTTTAGATATAAAGTCAAGCGTCGCCAACTCACGATCTAAAATACCATACTCTTGCAATAGTTCTTTGTTTAAGAAAACGGATAAAGCATACCCTAGGCAGCGTAAAGACAATCCCGAATAATAGCCAATGTAACCTGTTTGTGGGTATTTATCCATGTGCAACACGCCAATATCGACACCAGCTGTCCACCCATGGGCGTGTAAATTGTTAAATATTTCAAGTAGCTGTTGTTCTACTTTTTCGCTTTGATAATAAGTATTACTTAATCCATATTTTTCTGACGGTGCCAAATGGTATGCTAATGACAAGGGAAATAAGTAATTACTAAGCAAAGTTGACACCTTGTTCTTATCGTTTGAAACATTGAAAGGTGCGCTCAACAACACATCTGGTATGCCATCTTTGTTTTTATCACGCTGATATTTACGCTCAGCCTCTTCGGCATTTTTAATAATGGCTTTATAGCGCTGTTGGATTAAGGCGTGTGAGTAATCAATGGATGCACTACCCAATATCCAAGAACGATATTTTTGGCTTATTTCTGAAGCACTATTCTGCGAATGGCATGTATTTACCGTGATAAAAAGGACGATGACAATTAGCGAAGCTATTCGCCCTTTTATTAGCATTTTAAAATGTTTAATCATAAAACTTATAGGCTTATGTTCATGCATAATGTATTTACGCAGTCCATCTGGGCATTCACATTAAAAAGCACTCAATTAATACGTTCATTGTTTTGGAATCTCAATTATAACTGGTGCTCCAGCTAATATCGCTTCCCGATAGTTGTAATAAGCTCCATCTCTGGCATCGGGTAAATGAATCGTAATTATCGATTCCTTACCATCGCAAGTAACATCAACTGATTCACCATTAATGGTATCAATACCTTGGAAACTATACTTGTATTTTCCCTCTTTCAGTAAGCGTGGCACTGTAATTTTCACGAACTCTGTTTCTAAAGAGTGTAAAGGATCACAAAACGACAACTTAAGCTTGTGATTATTCTCTTCTCTTATGACAACACTAGCTTGGTCAACCTCCATCCAATCTCTTTTCTCTTTATCAAGAAATATTTTTCCAGCCTTAAAGAAAGCTATCTGTGCCATTTTATTTTGAGTATTATACACTCCGTGTGTTTCGGCTGAAATAGAAATGGTGTTGTAATTAGCTAAATAGCTTTTTAAAGCTTTTGGCATGTCTTTTAAACCAACATTTGCCAACAGAACATAGTGGTAAGCATTGGTCTTTTCATTGGGATGAACACCATGATCTACAGCAACTACATAGTTATGGCCTGGTTTGGCCTTTGTATCGGTTTTATTGATGTATGAGCCAGTTTTTATCAGGAGCGTTTGCGGGGTATCAGGTATAATCAAATAGCCTTTGTTTTTATGAAAAACCCAGCTTGGCTTATCCATTACCAAATTTAAATCATGATTAGAGCCCGTTTTAAGTGCCTGATGTTTATCTCCATTAATACTATAATAAAGCACTTCTGACTGACGGGATTGATCAATACAAGTCACTATATTTTTGCCTTGACCTGCATCCTTTCGTGTGATAGCCGACCCAAGAGCTACACCAAGGTTTTCAGTCATGTGGTATGATTTATAGGCTGTAGCAGAAGCATATTGAGGCATTTTTTTATGCACTCCACCGGGTGTTGGCACATATCGAAAGGCCGAAGTTGCCAGGCTACCATTGGCCAATACTCCCGAATAATTATTGAGTCCGGGGCCGGCTGAACTAGCTGCTCCTTTGGGCATAGGATCGCTACGCCATTCCTCAGTAACACCTGGTAGTACATGCCAGTCATATGCTTGTAAAGTAGATAAAGCATACTCATCTCCATCCACTTTCAATTGGAAAACGCCACTAGCAGCATGCCACGACTTACGTATTTTACTAAAATCTTCGGCTCCTGAGGTACGTAAAGATTTTTGCTTCACTGAAAAGAAAAACTCATTATCTGTATTTTCCTGGCGATGTACCACATAATCACCATTCCAAAAAGCTACCGATTCACTGTGTTTATGCGTATTGTTTTTAATGCTTTTGCCTAAGTCAATAAAGCTAGCTTCATTTTCAATATGTGTTGTTGATGATTTGCCCTTTATAAGATCATTAATGGTACTTGTTAATGTTTTAGTGGCAAACTTTTGCATATCTGAGTAATTGCTACGGCCAGCCACCACATAATCAAGTTGCTGCTTGTAAATCATCCGACGATAAGTATAATTAATGCGATCGGCCAAAAATTGGTATTGACTATCTTCAATAGGGAAAGGTGTATACTGGAAGTATTTAATGGCTTTATTAATTTCTTTCATCCACTCAAAGCCATAGGCCACCATGGCAATATCAGAAGCACTATGTCCGGTATGGTGCGACACAGTACCATCAGGGTGGAAGCCCGATTGATCGTACATATGCGATGGAACAGATAAACGTGAACACCAGAAACGAATGTCTCGGATAATACCTCTAGGACTCCATCCTTTAGCAAAGGAAAGGCCATCAAAAGCCGTATTGTCATAATAATCGTCGTACCAATAAGGCACATAAGTAATGGGGCGATTATAATCATTCCAAACAACACCCATCACCATTAATGATCGCATGCGGTGGGAGGTGTTAGCATCGCTCCAGGCTCCCTCAGAATACAAAGTATCCGAAATATTGCGCCAACGCTGCTCATCATTATTCATTACCCTACGACTAGGTGTAACCGAGAAAAAAGCCTGATAAAAGCGATAGGTAGCCTCTTGCAAAGCCAATGCCTCTGTTTGTTCATTTTTTAAGTCTTTACGCAAAGCTGGCATGATGTGAACAAGTGGCGCTCCTAGCCCATCAAGCAAACGCCATTGATGAGTAACAAAGCCGTGTGACAAAACACCATTTTCGCCAAGCCCTTGTAAACCGTCCCCAATTTCATTACCCATTGGATTGTCAATTTCGCTTCCAAAAACAGGCACACTATTCATAAAAGCTGTTGCCGCTTTTACAATACCCTTATACAGTTTAGGCGAGTTATACCAGGCAGATTGCTTGTTGGCATAAGCATAACCCAATGCACCAATGTAGCTAGTTAGCTTCTCCCACTCTACTTCAATTTTTTTAATTTCGTCAATTGATTTGGTATAGACAGGACTGACAGATGGCATTTGTCCATTATTGGCATCAATCTCATCCAACAGAGTTTCGATTTTACTATCAGAAAGCTTTTTTCGCCCATACAAACGACTAGTGTTAATGGTTTCTTTTTTATAAAACTCTGCCAGATGCTCCCACATAGTGCTTTCAACAACATGAACCATGATGTGCTTTTCGGCTATCGTTGTATTTCCATCTTTTAATGCAATAGTTAGCTTATAATCAATTGGCTGCTTTGGTGTTTTTTTTTCGTTTTTGAGTTTTAATTCTCCTACAAGCAAACCTTGCATCTGGCCAATATTTTGTCGTTTACTGGTCAGAATAAATAGTCCGGAAGGATCACTAAGCAGTTCGAATGTATAGGAAGCCGGAATAGCCTTTGTTAATACATCTTTATTACTTTTCAAGTGTATTTGACCTGTTACTGGCTCATTATTACCACTGTTGGTTTTAATATCGAAATAATCGGCCAAAATAACTTCCTGAGCACTTAAATTAACTCCTAATAATAGGATGAGTAGACTTAATACTATTTTCATCTGTTTGAATTTATTTTCATTTACCGTATGAAACTTACCAATTTTGTCATCCTCCCGTATAAGAAGCTATTCTCTTGGCTCGCTTCATAAAACTATCTTTTTCCTTAACTACAAAACAATAAGCTTGTGAGTTGATGTTGAGTTATTATTTAATAGACGGATTAAATACGTACCGCTAATTAATTGAGGGTTGATGGTATGATGGCCTTTTGAGAGCTCATTAAAACTAAAAACCGTTTTTCCATTGCTATTAATAATTTCCAAAGCATCAATCGGATCGTTTACTTCAAGCTGAAAAGGTCCATTAGTAGGGTTAGGGTAGATGCGAACGCCTGCCTCTGTTTGATTGGAAATAGAAGTGGGCGTATCATCGATTAATTCTATATCAATACTTTCTCCGTTGTAACAATCAAATAAAAGCACGGTCCGATTATTAACAGCATCGTACTCAACAAAGGTAACGGATGAATGACTCTGACTCAATGTCCACTGACCATTAAGAGTAACTTCAACCGCTTGAGCAACTGGCTTTAGCCAACGGTTGTTATCTTTTACACTCCACACCTGATACAAGCTTTCATCTTTATCCAGCCAACCTAAATCGGGATGTGCAATGCTAAAGCTTATTGTCTTTACATCTTCATCGCCAATCATAATGATACAATCGTTATTGGTGCTGTAAATATGCTTTTTATTAATTACCTCATCGGCCTTAAAAATGGCATATCCTGTTTGCTTTTTTTGGTGATGTGTAACTATATGAGCCACTGCATCTTTTTGCTCAACTGTATAGTAGGCATCCGGATTGGTAGCCACTTGTTCAATGCTTCCATCAGGTGCTTGTACCCACACCATGTATTCGTAACCAGCACTTGTTGGATTCCCATGATTAAGCCAAGCCTTGATAAAGTTACCCTGCGTATCATTTTTATCACGATTGTCACGCGAGGTTTGTAACGAACGAGTTACATTCAGCTGTGAACCATCGCGCATAAAAAATGAATTACCAGTTACATCAGTCATGTAAACCGAACTATTATCAGGATGTAAGTAGCTGAGATTGGCTCCTGTACTAACATTGCCGTTAATATTGGATGGTGTATCCACATTGTGCAAATAGCTTTGGAATATAGTAGTGTGAGTTTCATAGCTAGGATGAATGGAATTGATATCAGACCCCAGACAAATAATCTGATCATCAAAAAAGAAATAGGATTTATTGGCACTTAGCTTATAATCACGTTGCACCCATCCTGTCTCACGCACATCTACATATTTCATGGCAAACACACCGTTATGCTGTTGGTGCGATACTCCTCCTACAAAATACTCAGGCGAAAATTTAGCCCAGGTGTAATCCTTATCATGGTCGGTCCAGTTTGGCAAATCAAAGGCGGTAGCACCAGCCACATGATCCCAATCGTAGCCATTTTCAAACCATCCACTTGCTTCGGCTGTTACGCTTTCTGATTCTTCATCTATAGAAGCGAATATTTCAAGAGCTCCGGCCGATTGATTGCGCCCAAACCAATTTTGCTCACCATTGTTTTCATAATCCCATACGTATTTGCTAAAGCCTTTAACACTTACCATCCAGTTATTACGACGTTGAATTTGCATATTGCCATATGGGAATACTCGATTGCCTTGGGGTGCTAACTCTGCTCCAGTACCATCTATATAAGCAAGTGATTGTTGCAAACCGCCTAATCCTCCTCTGAACTGAATGGATGATTTCACATCGCTTGCTAATGTTTGCTCAAGGTAAGCTTGTGGCGCATCCATCAAACGTTTAAATGCACCCTCCAGTTCGGTATCATAGCTTCCATTACTTGCGTCTAGTAAATAAGCAAAAGCAGGGGTGTGCAATAACAAATCTCCTTGATTAGTTGGGAATCGTCCCGAAATACCCACTGGATTATCGTAGGTGTTACAGTAGTAACGATAAGCTAACATAGACTGGCTCAAATTATCTACTGCCGAAGTATTAAAAGCATAGGGGGTATCTTTTACTATCATACTCATTTGAGCCATCACATGCAGTGCTTCGGTGATGTAGGCATTCCCCCAAATGCCATGATGATGATAACCAGTATAATCGGGTTTGATAAAGCCACCCCAGCCATACGATATTTCACATGATTCGTTATAAATATCAGCCAGTAATGACATTTGCGCCGGTTTATCCAATTGTGCATCGGGCAAGGTCAAAATTGTCATCAGGTGATTGTTATAGAATGTGCGAACTAAATCGGCCTGCTTTAAAGCTGATGCTTGCTCATAAGTCCAAGGTTGAGGTACAATATCTGCCAGATCCCAACGTGTCCACCACTGCATGTTTTTACTCACATTATCCAATAGACCCGCTTTGTCCAATTCGTACTTCATCAACATTGAAGCATAAAAATAACCAGTTAATCCAAGGTAAACACCTCCTCCTTTAAACTCACTATCACAGCCCTCAACAAACCCTCGTGCTATGAGGTATTTGTATAAATCAATAATTTGGTGCTCGGTTTGGGTATTTTTAAAATAAAGATTAGCACCTGATACCGGACCTGGCACATTATATAATAGGGTAAGGGGAAATAATGTTTCGCGAATGAGCTCCCTGATATGATCGATGTGCTCACGATTATTTACCAGATCATATTGTTCACCAGGATTATTGACATCATAATTAGCTAGGTTTCCAATGGCTAACTCACCCATTGCCAATATGGCTTGGTAACGTGTTGATAATAATGCTTGATCATAGTCAATGGCATCGTCACCTACGCACCATTGACGATAGTTTTGTAACATAAGCTCAAAATCATCATTGGTGCTAAATATATAGTGTTTTACTTCAGAGCTAAGTGCATCATTGTTTTCGATAAAAAGAGATATGCGATATGTTGTTGCTGGTGCTAAACCAACAACATCAAACAATAAATCGTTTATTGCTTTAGGATAATTAATTCGTTCACTTGATGCAGTATTCTTTATTTGCTCAGTTGTTAGATAGCCTGGTGCCTGCCCGGTGTAAGCTTCTATTACGTACCATGCCGAGCCGGCTAATGATGCATTCAAAGTTAATTGCACCTGATTTTCTGCTTTTGAATTACACACTAAGTAATTGACTTGGGCAAGTGTTGAAAAGGCTTCTGAAACCAAACGATCACTTACATTGTCGGCAGCATCTTTAGCTACATAATAAATCAAATACTCTTTGCCCTCCAACAAATTGTTTTGTGTATGACTATATAGTTGGCCTGGTGTATTGTAATTAATGGTAAAAGAAATTTCGTCAGGAGCTGGATTGATAATATCATCAACTGCAGGAGCCGGCAATGAATTCTCTTGCACCAGTCCATACACCTCTGACTGCTCGTTTAACGAAAGAGAAATAGATACTTCGTTTATGGTGTTATGATCAATGGAGAACGAGAGAAAAGACGGTGCTTGGGTATCAGTTGCTTTCCATACCTGAATGCGGTTGTTGTTATAGTCAGCGATGTAAAGATCATCGTTGGCATCGATATCAAGGCCAATGGGTCCGCTAAAACCATCATTGCTGGAATTTGAGCCTGTTAGTCCTATGCGATCGACAAACTGCCCTTGCATGTTAAAACGATAAAGTCCCTGGTATAAGTTCGCAGTTGCTTTATCTTCATTGCTTGTTACAAGCATCGAACCTTGCGATGAGAAAGCGCAATCTTCATTTTTAACAATAATAGCTGTACCGTTTTCTTTTTTTATAAGCTGACTAACGATGGCTTGATTGCCAGAAAAAGAAGAGACTTTGATGATTCCGGTATTGCGGTCAACAATATGTAATTGACCATTGGGAGCAAACCTCACTTTTTTAGGGTCTCTAAACTTATCGCTGGATAAGCTAGTAATGGTTCGCTCAAGTGTTAATTGGTTGTAGATTAAGATGCCGACTCCATCGCCTGAGTAGCAAATGTAAAACTTGCCATCGGGACCTATTGTAATACTTTCGGGTTTTTTGGGTGCGAGGTTAATTTCGTTGATATATGTATAAGAAGCATCGTACTGTACAATGCGGCTATTGCCTTTATCGGCAATAAAAACATTTCCTTGGGTGTCAACATCAACATCTGACGGATTGTTGAGCAAGGTATTGCTATTTCCCGGAGTATTTACTTGTCCAATTTCGGCTAGAATACTCCCATCAGCAAGTGCAATTTTTAATACTTGGTGAGTTAAAGGGTGAGTAACAAAAAGTGCATCGTTATAAAGCTTTAGTCGCCCTGGCTTTGTGCTTTGCGAGTATGTAGATTGATAATTATACTCTTGAGAAAATGACGTTAGACCAGTAAGAAGAAGAATGACGATTGTAGAAAGGGTTGCACTTAGTTTCATACTCAACATTTAAAATAACAAAAGGCCTCCCCTAAGGGGAAGCCTTAAACTTATATTTGATTAATTACTTTTTCACAAATTTAGTAACAGCTACTTTATCATCTTGCTGCACCATAATAATATACTGGCCTACAGGAAGATTGGCTACATTAATTTGCTGATTGCTAACAACAACTTTTTTAAGCAACTGACCCGCTAAATTGTAAATTTCAGCGGTAGCATTATCCACATTAGTAACATTTAGTATGTCTGTAGCAGGGTTTGGAAATACTTTAAACCCAGTAATGGTTTGGTCGTCAAGCGATGTAGCAACATACTCCTTAACTTTGAAATTCTTAATACGAGTTTCATTCTGACTATCACCGTATGCGCCAAATGGAGCATAATGAATACCAAAAGTTACAGCTGCTTGATCTAAATCCATCACATGACTATAGTTATAAAGTAAATCAGTAGCAAAACCAAAACCATGTGTTGTCGGTATTAATTCTTCAGTTATCGGAATCCAAGTAGCATCTTCCTGAACACCCGCATAGTCAAGAGAATAGTAAAGTGAAATATTTGATGATTGGAAACTTTTCCATCCTGCTTTAAACGAAATTTCTTTTTGCAAAGAACCAGAACAAACAATTGTTGGTGAAATCAACCAATCATCCTGATCTTGTTTACCGTCTGTCATAAAAGCAGTACCCCCTGATTTGTAAGTCCATTCCTTAGATGCATGTTTGTGCGATACAACGGTCCAGTCCTCTAAATCATCAGTCCAGGCCGCTGTATAAGGTAATGGCCATGCAGAAACAGAACCAGATGTAGTAATTGAAAAATCTTTTACCCTAACGCGGTTACGATTAATATCATCCTCTGTATTATCTGGGGTTCCATTATCATCATAACCATCAGATGTATATTTAAAAGCAAAACGAGTGGTTGCAGACGTACTGGCAATTGCCTTGGTGTAAGTTACATATCCATCACCACCATTCCATCCAACAGTTAAACCATTGGTTATGTCTAAATCCAATGTTTGCCATGCGGCACTAGCTACACTGCCAGACCAGTTGGTTGTGTATATAATATCCAGTTTACCTGCCGGACTAGCATTATCAGACTGAGCACGGTCAAAAATAATTGTAAATGTTGAACCGTCAGAAAAATCAAATTCCGGTGACACAATCCATTCTTCACTTTGCATATCGAGTGAGTTACCAGCTTGAATACCATCGCTAGAACCTCGGTGATCCCAGGCAATTGTATTTTGGTGAACGCTTTCAACTGTCCAGTTATCAAAACCATCGTTCCAGTTAGTGCTGTACATTGTGGTTTGAGCCTTAGCCATAAAGCTGACACATAATAGGGTTATAGCTGTTAAAGCTAATTGTTTAATTTTGGTAATTGTTTTCATAAAAATTAGATTTATTGAGTGATTAAAAATTATTTTCCTTGTACTTTAAAACGACGGATACGTATCTCATTTTGCTTCTCCCCAGCTTGTCTATAAGACTGATAACGAATAGCAAAGTGAACTTTATTGGCGTTAATTTTTAGCTTTTGACTATACGCCCAGTAAGCAGCCGATTTAAATCCATATGGATGAGAATCAGGGATAATGTTTTCGTCCACTAAAGTCCAGTCTGCAGCAGCTACATCGCCATTATAATTCAATGAGTAATACAGGCTAACGTTTGATGATTGTGCCTTATTCCACCCGGCATTTAATACCACTTTTTTAGTTCCTTTACCTGAGCAATTTATGACGGGCGAGATCAACCAGTCGTCATTAGCTTTCTTACTATCGGTAATGCTTACTATTTCAGCAGCTTTCCAATTCCATGTTTTTGATTGGTATTTGTTATCTACCACATGCCAATCTTCAAGGTCGGTGGCCCATGCCGCTTTGTACGGTAGGTTTTTAGCCTCTTGCGCTAAGGTATTTATCGAAAAAACGAAGCATCCAAATGCAAATAATATCTTTCCAATGTGTTTCATAGTTATTATTTTTACTTAGTTATTTTTAATCGTTGTAATAATTCAGGGTACTGCTCATCAGTATCACCAATTTGTTTTTTTGTATTTTTCAATTGCCGTTTCAGGTCGATAATGACATCTTGATATTCAGCAAGCCCATATACATTATTCATTTCCAAAGGATCATTTTTTAGGTCGTACAACTCCCAAGCAGCTTTTGTATCAGGATGACCATAATTATTAGCATCCAGATTTAACGCGTAATAAAAAACCAATTTGTACTCGGCAGTCCTTATTCCGTAATGCGCTGGTGTGGTCGAACGATGCATCCAGTAACGGTAATAGATGGATGATGGCCAATCTGTCAGTTCATCTCCTTCGAGCAGTGACTTAAAACTCCTTCCTTGCATGTTATCTGGCACATTAGCACCCGCATAATCAAGCAAAGTTGGAGCAAAGTCAACATTGGAAATCAGGGAATTTAATTCTGTTTTTACTTCTATAGCTCTAGGATATCGTATTAGAAATGGCATTTTAATAGCCTCATCAAACATCCATCGCTTATCGAGGTACTGATGCTCACCAAGGAACATGCCCTGATCTGAAGTATAAATGATAATGGTATTATCTTCCAGATCATTTTCCTTTAAGTAGTCAAGTACACGCCCCACACTCTCATCAACAGAGGCCACTGTACGCAAGTAATCTTTCAGGTATTTTTGATACACAGCTCTAATAATTTGCTTCTGATCTAAGCCATCAATATTTAGTTTCCCTGTTGGCCATTCATCATAGTTATGCACCGATGAAATTTTAATTTGACCACTCATCCGTTGAGCTAAACGCATTAATGTATTTCCCACATCGCGTGTAGCATCAGAACGGTGCTTCATATTTTCAAATAAAGAAGCTGGTTCTGGTATTTCAACATCTTTGAATAAGTCCTTATACTTAGGGTGGTACTCCCATAAAGCATGAGGAGCTTTGTGGTGCATCATTAGCATAAAAGGTTGATCTTTCGCTTGCTTTTGTAACCAGTCAATCGCTAAGTCAGTGATTATATCACTAACATATCCTTCATGCGTTTGTGCTGTTCGATTATGAAAATCGCTATGCTCGTCCTGTCCTTTTTCAATGAATTCAGGATTAAAATATAAACCCTGATCAGGTAACACGTTCCAGTAGCCAAAACCTTGTGGTTCGGAGTGAAGATGCCATTTGCCAATTAATGCTGTATTGTATCCTATCGCTTGTAAATGATGTGCTAGATGTACTGTTGTTGTATCCAGTTGATCGCTTAAGGTACGTACGCCATTAACATGACTGAATTGCCCTGTTAAAATAGCAGCTCTACTTGGCGTGCAAATGGAATTATTGGCAAAACAGTTATTCAGTATAGCTCCTTCGGCAGCCAAACGATCAATGTTTGGTGTTGACGCCACATTTGCTAAATGCGAACCATATGCCGAAATAGCATTGGTGGCATGATCATCTGACATGATAAAGATGATATTGGGCTTTTGGGCAGATGTATTTGTTTGCCCGCAACCTATTAGAGAGGTTACAAGGCAAACAACACAAACTATCTGAAACAGACTAATGTATGAAAAGAACCTATTCACCATCTTTCAATTTTTATTATGCCAGCCGGCCTACTATTTTTTATAATGTCGTATTCAAAGTCCAGAATTAATTGCGTTAACTCTTCAACTACTTTGGGGTGCTGATGGGCTACATTTTTGCTTTCAGCGGCATCAATCTCAAGGTTATAAAGTGTTAGGCCTATTGATCCTCCAAAATTATCCTGGTTGCCAGGCTGCCCATTACCTCCCACTTTATTCACTACCCGGTAGCGATGTGGCACGTGCAATTTCCATTGCCCTAACCTAACTGCTTCCACACGTCGTCCATTCATAAAATAGAATGCCTGATTTACTGTTTCGGCTTGCGGGTTTAAGAATAAGGGATAAATGCTTTTTCCATCAATAGTTTTGAGTAGTGACTGATTTGTAATGTCCAATATGGTGGGCAAAACATCTAGCGAACTAACTAACTTGGTGCAGGTTGAACCAGGCGGTATAGTTCCGGGCATGCTCACAATAAAAGGCACTCTTTGTCCACCTTCGAAAGTAGTCCCTTTACCTTCGCGTAACTCTCCGGCACTTCCAGCGTGATCACCATACGATAACCAAGGACCATTATCTGATGAAAAAAGGATGAGTGTATTTTCTTCAATCTTAAGCTTCTTAAGTGCTTGGACAATTTGACCCACCGACCAATCAATTTCCATTACTGCATCGCCATACAAACCGGCTTTTGATTTTCCTTTGAACTGCTTTGATGCTCCAAGGGGAACATGTGGTAAAGGATAAGGCAGGTACACAAAAAATGCTTCATCCTTGTTAGCCTTAATATAGTCAAGGGTTTTAGCGGTGAGACGCTGGGTAAGCGTATTCACATCAGGGTTATATTCTATTACCTCATCGTTATGATATAATGGAATAGCTGGATAGTTATGTGATGGTTTAGGATGAAAAGGCCACATATCCATTGAATAAGGAATACCAAAAAACTCGTCAAATCCATGCTGACGTGGCATAAACTCAGGATGATGACCTAAATGCCATTTACCAAAAAGAGCGGTTTTATACCCATCTTGCTTTAGATAATTGGCTATTGTGAGCACTTCACTACTTAAACCCTTAGTAGATAAATCATCCACTACTTTTTCTAATCCAATACGTGCGGCATATACACCAGTCATTAACGAAGCTCGTGAAGGAGTGCATGAGGCTGCTGACACATAAAAATCAGTAAATTGCATACCTGCCATAGCCATCTGATCGATGTGGGGTGTTTCAATTAAATTTGAACCATAACACCCTAAATCACCATAACCCAGATCATCGGCAAATAAAATGATAATATTAGGTTTTCTGTTTTCTTGAATTTCTTTGCCATCAATCGTTTGAATGCCAATCCACATGACAAACCCCAAGCAGAATGCTGCTATTCTATTTCTATTGCCTTGGATCATAAGAAAAAATCGATTGATTATTATTCAATTTGATATAACGAAGCAAAGCCTCTGTATAATAGTAATCGGCATAAATAAGTGTACCATCCACTTCGCTACCATTTAAATAGTTACCAGTTGCATGCTTGATCACATAATGCCCATTACTACCAGGCTTAGCGAGGTATTTTTCCGATGAAAGACTCTGCAACATAAGCTCAGCTGCCTTATAATACTTATGTCCTTCTTTTGAATAGGTCGATAATTCCAATAAACCCGAAGCCATTATAGCAGCCGCTGAAGCATCGCGCATAGTAGGAATTTTGGGTGCATTGTAATCCCAATAAGGCACCATGTCATCAGGCATATTCGGATGATTAAGTAAATACTCGGCTATGTTTTCGGCAAAAGCCAAATATTGGGTATCACCCGTTTCTCGATACATTAATGTAAAACCATAAAGCCCCCATGACTGACCACGACTCCAGGCCGCTGTTTTAGGATCACTAAAGCCATTATTGTAATCCATACGACGAAAAGCTCCTGTTTCTACATCATAATCAACTACATGCGGACATGAGAAATCTGAACGGTAATGAAACTTCATAGTCTGAAGTGCATGCTTAATGGCTATTGTTGTAAAAGAGGGATCACCAGAAAAGCGTGTTGCCTCAAACATCAATTCCAAATTCATCATGTTATCAATAATCACTGGATACTTCCAATCACGCTCCTCATTCGCATTCCACGACATGATGGTTTGTGTTTTGTCATTAAAGCGCGTGCTTAAGGCTTTCGCTGCATTAACAACCGCTTTCTTATATTGCTCTTCTCCTGTCAGTAAGTAGCCGTTACCATAACTACAGTAAATACGAAAGCCAATATCATGATCGTGGTTGCTATATTGTTCTTTTTCTAAATATGCTGTCACGGTTGCAGCATCTTGGCGCCATTTTTCATTACCCGAGTACTCATATAAATACCATAATATTCCAGGATAAAAACCGCTTGTCCAGTCGGATGATGCACGTAAACCACGCTCAATAGACCGAGGTGTTTGTTGATTCTTTTTCACATCTTTCAACATGCCTTTGGCCTGCTTACCGACCACCTCTAAAGCATTATGCACCCATGTAGGGGCATTGGCTTTGCTTAGTTCTTGTGCACTTGATAACTGTGGTAAGCATACAACAGCGGTAAGCATCAGCGCTAAAGCGTATGAATAGAATTTGTTCATAATTCTTAATTTTCTAACAGGTGTTTCTGCTTATTTACAATTACCTCTACTTGCTGACTCCCATCTGTTGCGCTGGTAAAAACAGCTTTTACTTTAGGTGGTTTTTGTCCAGTAAAAGGATATATAACCGTTATGTATTGTGTATTTGATGTGTCAGTTTTTGACTGCTGAAATGCGAAAGCTGGTCGTTTGAGTTCCCTACGATAAGCATAGGATACTTTTCCTTCTTCTTCGAGCATCGTTACAGGCGCATTAGCAAAACATTGAATCAGCAGGTTGTTATCATCCCTAAATGTTGTGTAAGCTCTTTTGTTTGCAACATCAACTACAGCATCTCCCTCAACAAGTTGATAATGTAAATCAATTTGACCGCTAGCTGGTCCAATAGCCTTATCTACAATTACAAAAAATGATTGATCGATAAAATAGACTGTTCGTTGATGCGTTAACCCCTCGTAACTGGGGTTCTCATACACCAGTTTATCCAACTCAGGAGAAGTCATCCAGTCGATTAACTGGGCATCAACAAATAGATCTTCATTGTTTAGGGTGAGCGTTTGGTGCACTTTACTTTGACGATACCAATTACGCATCTTCATAATTTCATCATCACCGCCATACACATAACAACCTGCATCAGGCATAAAATTGCGACCATTAACCCACAGTTCAAAAGTGCCATTATCGGGCTGACTGTGCCAAAAAGCCGGAGGTGATGCTTTTAATATCATAGCCGTTGATTTCTTGTCCCAACCGTTTCGGAAAGTATAAAAACCTCCATATTTTAATGCCTTTGACAGATATTCAGGTGCATGCCCCTCTTTGCCTTCGGTAGCATAATAACGGATCACGTCATTTTCAGGAAATACCTTTGTCCATGCCTTATAATTTTTCAGCATGTTCTTTTTCGATTCCTTCTTAGCATCGCTAAACATTGGATAGCTATGATCAGGGAATGAGGTATTAATGGTAGCCATAATCATACTTTCCACCGCTTGCGCATAACTAGCTGGAAATTCATCAGCCATATTACTCAACTGCGCCATGTAGTAGGCTTTTAAAAAAATGTTGATAGCGGCCACATGGTAATTCAACGACAATTCATACTGCAAACCATCTGGATACACTTGTTTAGCAATTTCGGTATTGAGAATGTCAATCCCTTCTTTTCGCCATACTGATGCCTGTTTAAATTCAGGAAAAAAACCACCTGCATAGATTATGCGCTGGGCCTCAAACAACAAGTGATTGCCTCTATCGGAATACTTTTCGCGAATCCTTTCGGCATGCGTATGATAGTTGATTAGAAACTCAATCAAAAAATCATCTGTAAAATGAGGAGAGTCTATGAAATAATTGAAAAGGTTTGTTTGGTCTTGTACTCTACGCGCCGTTTCTAGCTGGCGCCAAGCAAATCGATCGTTTTCCTTAGACAAGCCCCTTGGGTTATCTTTTATCCAATCGCGCATTTGCCACACCCATTCAGCGGAATACCTTTCATCTCCTGTTGACCAATACACCTGTCCCATTGGAATCCACCAATACATACGATGAAGCTGCCATCGTACTTCATTATCTTTTACAGGCCAATATTGCCAATTAATGGTATCTCCATAATCAAAATAACCATATCCCTTATGCACAAAAAACTGATGATCCATACCCTTATCAGCCTTTTCAAACGTTGAAGCACTAGGCTTTTTTTGGCTTTCACGATCTGTTCTGTTTACTTCGGGGTGTTGGATAACTAAACGATGACGATAGTAAGCCAATAAGGCTTCTTGCGCCAATTTAAAATCGTTATTCCCAACATGCTTTTTCACCGCTTCGAGACCTGGGTAATTGAGGTTGAGCAATTCAAAAGCATCTTTTGCTTTTTGTGCCTCACCGATAAAAGGAAACACAGCAACAAGAAATATGAATAATAGTCGTTTTAATTTAAGCATAATGTCAGCTTACTTTATCATCGATTTATAACGCAATAAAGCCTCTAGGTAATAGTAGTCGGCATAATTAATTGGCGTGTTTACCTCCGAGTTATTAGGTAAAGCACCCACGCTGTGCCTAAGCACGAATAAACCGTTGTTTCCAACTTCTGCCAAATAATCAGACGATGACAAACTTTTTAATACATCCTCGGCATAACTAAAATACTTTTGACCATCGTTAGTATACTCCGATAGCTCCAATAGTGCACATGCCGTAACAGCAGCGGCAGAAGCATCTCGCGGTGCATCTGGGATATTAATGGCGTTATAGTCCCAGTAGGGTACTTTATCAGCTGGCATTGTTTCTAAGTTCATAATAAACTTTGCAATATTTTGTGCCATCTCCAGATAAGCAGGATCCTTGGTGAAACGGTACATCATCGTATATCCGTACACACCCCAGGCCTGCCCCCGCGCCCATGCTGACTCATGCGAGTAACCCTGATGTGTTTGTTTTTCAATCGCCTTACCAGTAACGGTATCGTAACTTACCACATGATAGGAACTGTAATCGTCTCTAAAATGATTCGCCATTGTTTTATTGGCATGCGAAGTGGCAATATTTGCGTACAATTGATTGTTGGTACTATTGGCAGTCCACATTAAATATTCTAAATTCATCATGTTATCAACAATCACCGGATATTGCCACGTACCAAAATCCCACGAGCGAATACATCCTACGTTTTCATTATAACGTGAGATCAATGACTCAGCTCCGTGTAATAATACATCCTTGTAAGTTTCATTTTGCGTTATCCGATAGGCATTACCATAAGAGCAGTAAAGCATAAAACCTAAATCGTGTGTATGTTTAATGTATTTTACTGAATCTAAAGCCTTGGTGTAGTTGGCCGCTTGCTCTTTTAAAGATTCATTACCGCTAAGCTCGTAGGCATACCATAATGTACCCGGGAAAAAACCAACTGTCCAATCTTGAAGGTGACACAAACGTACTTCCCCATTAGGGTACACCGATCGAGGGTTATGTTCAGGTGTATACTTTTCTGCAGCCAGCACAAGTTGTTGTTCAGCTGTATCAATGGCTTTATCGAGCCAGTTTTGTTTTGGTTGCTGACAGGCCATTAGTAATCCTGCAGTTAATAGAGTAATTGATAATTTTGATAATGCGTGTTTCATATGTTTGTTTTTTTCTTTCGTTACAATTGCAATTACATTAATCATATCTATAATAAGTGATACTCGTAATGTTGCTTGGTTAATGTTTCTATTATTTATCCAATACAAACATATTACAGAAGAATCACCTTGTGCTTTGCTATTATCCATAAGCTTTTTACATATGATTAGCTGCTTTTATTTTGGTTGAAAAACCTTTTGTTCTTGTTGAATAACAAGTTCTACAAAATCGCACAAGCGGCCCTTAAACACTGATTAGCAAGGCTTTTATCACAAACAAACACTATGCATTATACTTTTCATCAATGACAATTTATTTGGTCTCGGAAATAATAGACAGGAATGAGAAGAGATCATAAATTCAACCGAATTAAAGGAGAAGTATTAATTCAGAAATTTACCGTCCAAAAGAAATCCATAATTTGCACATCTAATTTTAAGTGCACTGAAAAATGAATCTAATGAAAATCCGTTACAGCCTTTTCGCAAGTATAGCTCTCCTCCTATCCATAACATGCTGGGCTCAGGATGCACGTCAGTATATCACTAAAAACGAATTAATGCCTCTAATGAGAATGGAGCCTTCACCCCAAAGTGGTCAAATAGACCTCAACGCTCCATGGCTTTATTGGGCTCCGGTTGTAGCCAGCAAATCTGGACATAACAGCTATCGCTTTGATCCAAACTACCTTTATCAATGCCGGATCTCTAGAGACTCCACTTTTCAAGATGCTACAACTATTACATCGCCAGTAAAAGAATGGACTCTTTTTAATCCGCATACGAAACTAGATGCAGGAAAATGGTATTGGCAATATGCCAACATTCACAAAACCAATGGTAAGCGGACCTGGTCTCAAATTATTGCTTTTGATGTCAAAGGCAACGAACGTGAATTTGTGATTCCTTCGTTCCAATCATTAAAAAACAAAATCGGCAACCAACACCCGCGTATATACTGTTCTCCAGAGCAGATCGGCTACTTTGACATGAGCGCACCTGGTTTGAAATCTTTTTTAGCCAAAGCCGAAAAGCTAATTGGCAAAACATTGCCTCCAACGCTGGTATATGACAATGAGAAAGTGCTCGACGAGAAAAAAAAGAAACTAAGCGATAAGGATTACCACCGCTTTTTAGGGAAAAGGACAAAAGAAAAATATCGTAGTCATGCCCGTTTGTTTGATAGTGTGATCAAAGCCTGGTTACTCACAGGTGACCAACGTTATCAGCAGGAAGCAATGCGACGCTATGCCTACTTGAAACTACAATACAGTCTTATAATTGATGCAGGGGCCTATAACGATTTTACAGAAGGTTTTTACATTAACATCACCACCCAAATGTTTGACGTTTTTTACGATCACTTGAGTGCTGATGTGCGGCAGGAAATCATCTCTTATCTGAGTGAAAAGCAAGAGGAATCATACCATCACATACTGCACCGAGGAGAGGTTTTTGCCATTGACAATCATTTATGGCAACACCATTTTCGCCATTTTTTTATGACTAGCCTGGCCTTAATAAACCATACCCCCGAAGCCGACAAGTGGTTATGGTATGTTTATGAAGTGTGGTCGATGCGTGCACCGGTAGGTAGTCGTAACGATGGTGGATGGGTACCAGACAATGGTTACTTCTCGGCCAATACGGAATCGCTAATTGCCTTTCCAGTAATATTAAGTCGCTTAACTGGCGTCAACTATTTTAATCACCCTTGGTATCAAAACTCGCCTCGATATATGTTTTATACTTCACCTGTTGGCCATGTAGCTGGAGGTTTTGGCGATTTAGCTGATATAAAGTCTGAGAATAATTTAAGCTACATAAGGGCTCTATCTGCCGTAACTAATGACAGCTATGGACAATATTACTCGCAACTAGCCCAAAAGTCAGGAAGCAAAACCTCAACACTGGATTTACTATCATTAGCTGATGATGGTAACCTTTATTGGTTTGCCATGCAAATGGCCAACTCGAATAAGAGTATAGACACACCCCAAGTTGGCAGGGCAGCTTGTTTTGAGGATGTTGGCATGGTTACTATGCATTCAAACATCAAAAATACCGATGAAAACTTAATGCTTGCCTTTCGCTCATCGCCTTACGGACTTACTGGACACGCTCACGCCAGTCAAAATGCATTCAACATACAGTACGGTGGTCAAGCACTATTCTTTAAAACAGGATACTACTCTAGTTTTGTTGATCCCCATTCTACACTGAGCTATCGACATACCAGATCGCACAACTCTATTTTAGCCAATGGTATTGGTCAAACCATGACACCGTCATCGTTTGGCTGGATCGCACGATTTGCTACAGGTGAAAACTATTCATATGCTTTGGGTGATGCCTCAAATGCATACTCAGGCCAATTATTACGCGACTTTTTTGTAGAGCAGTTTCAGAAATGGGATATTGAAATAACAGAAGAAAATGGTTTTGGTCATCCTGGTGTTACTACATTCCGAAGACACATTAGCCTGTTGGATGATAACATTATTGTTATTTACGATGAGCTGGAAGCGAAGGAGCCAGTAGAGTGGTCATGGCTTTTGAATGGGCGTGATATTATTCAACAAGATGACAATACATTCTTTACTGAAAACAAAACAGGCAAAGGTCTATGTCATTTATTTAGTAAAGAGAATTTGAAGTTTTCGGTGACCGATACTTTTTTTTCTCCTGCTAACGACTGGCTGGGTAATGGTGCAAAAAGAGGTATTGAATTTAAAAATCATTGGCATGGAGTAGCCCAAACTGATATATGTAACAAAACGAGATACCTGGCCATTATTCAGGTGGGGCCAAAATCGCAAGGCTTCGATGAATTAGAAGTGACAAAAAGTGGCTCCATCCAAGTTAATGGCTGGAGTATTCAGGCTGAGTTGGATAGCAGTAAACCCGCAGAATTATTATTGCAAAAAAGCAATGAAAGTTGCATTAGTTTTGGCGATAAGGACTTAGTATTTAATGGCAAAAATTATCAGCGTAAAATCAAAGGAAGTACATTAATACTAGAAAACGACAATAAAGAAATTAGTGTGAAAGAATTAATTGATAATCTGCCTAGTGTGGCTGTTTATTACTAACCTGAATTCGATTTCTAAATGGTCTTTCCAAGCTCCTTGAAGATGCCTCTAAATCATTCAGCGACACTTCCAAGCCCTTCGGCAATGTCTCTGTATCGTTCAAAGATACGGTTTGGTATATTATGATTTCACTACTGAATAGAATGCCTACTCACACTTATGTACAATTTTGCCACAACACGATTAAATATGATACTTGCTCTTCGAAAAAAAACAATTTCTTTGCACAACATTTTTTAACCGACCAATTGGTCCATATCTGTTGTAAAGCAGGAATTAGACCATATTAAAAATGTTTTCAACAAAATTGACAGCCTTTTAATGAACTCTTAGGGTGAATTGGATATTAGCAAAGTGCTAAGCTTTTGACTAAGGGTATTTTTGGATGTAATTTTTAATTCAACGTTTTATGAAAAAAATCACTGTTCAAATTTTATTTCTAATGATAGGACTTTTGTGGTCGGCTAACACCATAGCGCAACAAAAGTCAGTCAGAGGAACCGTAATGGATGAACTCGGCGATAAAATACCAGGTGTTAATGTAATAATTAAAGGCACTAGTACAGGAACTATCACCGATATCAATGGAGAATATACCATCACCATAAACAATGCATCGCAAGATGTTTTATTGTATTCTTTTATTGGTTTCGATGACCAGGAAGTGGTAGTTGGAAATCAGGAGTTGATAAATGTAATTCTGAAAACAGAATTTACCCAGTTAGATGAAGTAGTAGCCATTGGTTACGGAGGCATGAAGAAAAAAGATTTAACCGGAGCCATTGCATCGGTTAATGTTGTAGATATGGAAAAAATGCCTGTTGCCAATGTAGCTCAAGCCATGGCAGGCCGTGTTGCTGGTGTACAAATAACAACTTCGGAGGGAGAACCAGGTGCAGGCATAGCCATTCGAATTCGTGGAGGAGGTTCTATCACTCAAAGTAACGAACCGCTATACGTGATTGATGGATTTCCTTCTGAAGATGGTTTATCAGCTTTAGATCCATCCGATATTGAATCTATAGACATTCTTAAAGATGCTTCTTCAACAGCCATTTATGGTGCTCGAGGTGCCAACGGTGTAGTAGTGGTAACAACAAAAGGTGGTACAGTTAGAAAAACAACTGTTAACTTCGATGCTTATTATGGTATTAAGCAGTTAAGCAAGCGCTTAGACGTTATGAATCCATACGATTTTGTTAAGATGGACTACGAACGTGAAACCTTAGGTCAACCTTTTACAGGTGATTTGGATGAAGAGGGCAACCCAGAACTTACCGAGGCTTATAAAACACATGCCAACAATTATGGTTTATGGGAACAGCACGATGATTTATATACTAATCGCCCAGGTGTTGACTGGCAGGATGAAACCCTAGGAGACAATGCTTATATTCAAAATTACAAGGTAAGCGTAAATGGAGGTACTAAATCAGTGCGCTACAATCTGGCCTATTCGCATTTCGACGATGAAGGTATTATGGTAGCCAGTGGATTTAAACGTGATAACGCCAAATTGAAATTAGATCTAACACCTAATGATCGCTTGGAAATATCAACCAACATTAACTATACCAAGCAGGAGAAGTACGGTAATGGTACCTCATCAGGTAATGATAAGTTTAATCGTTTATCACATATTATACAATATCGTCCTACCATTGGAATAAAAGGAGAAGACGAAGATTTGATTAACATGGATGAAGATCCGATTCTGGAAAATGATGATGGAAATGTAATGCAAAACCCAATTGCATCGGCTTATGCTGAGCATCGCTCCTACCAACGCAAGGTATTAGCAATGAACGCTAGTATGCAATACGAAATTCTACCCAACTTATTTGCAAAAATAAGTGGTGGTCTCCGCGATGAAAACCGACGTACTGAAATATTCGATGGTTCACGATCAATAACTGCCCGACGCAACAGCATACAAGGTTCCTTACGTAACGATGAAATAATGTCGTTCAACAACATTAACCTGTTGATGTATAAGACAAAAATTAATAAGCATAAGATTGACTTAACAGCGGGTAACGAAAATAACTACCGCGAAGGTCGATGGTTTCGTGCAGGAGCCTCAGGTTTTCCGAATGATGACATTGGCTTGGCCGACTTATCATTAGGAGCGACACCTGATATACCAGCTTCTTACGAATACGATGCCACCTTAATATCATTTTTCGGACGTGCTTTTTATAGTTATAAGCAACGTTACTTAATGACCGTTACTTACCGCGCCGATGGCTCCTCAAAGTTTGGTGCCGATAACAAATGGGGATACTTTCCGGCAGCATCGGTTGCCTGGAGGGCTAACGAAGAAGCCTTTATTAAAGATTTAAATGTGTTCTCAAACCTAAAACTACGTTTGGGTTATGGTAAGGCGGGTAATAACAGAATAGGTGATTACAATTCTCTATCAACACTTAGTGGAGTTACCTACCCATTAAATGGCACTGCAGTTATTGGTGTTCAACCTGACCGTTTGGCCAATCCTAATCTGAAATGGGAAACTACTACTACATTAAATTTTGGTTTAGAGATGGGCTTCTTTAACCAACGGATACAGCTCACCAGTGAATTTTACCAAAACAAGGTGTCAGACTTATTGCTGAATGCAACCATTCCTTACTCATCAGGCTATGCTAATCGTGTAATGAATATTGGCGCAACAGAAAATCGTGGTATGGAATTTATTTTGTCCACCGTTAATGTTCAAACTCAAAATTTCACATGGACAAGTGACTTTAACATCTCATTTAATAAAAATAAGGTGACATCATTAGTGGGAGATCAGGAGTTCTTCTTATACGATTCTGGTTGGAACTCTAACATTACCGGCGATTACATTGTTAAAGTAGGCGATCCAGTAGGTCAAATGTTTGGATGGGAAACAGAAGGTATTTATGGTGTAAACGATTTTGAATACGATGCTAACAATGGCACTTATACCTTAAAAGAAGGCATTGCTGATGATCCTAATAACCCGGCTCAACCCGGAAGTTGGAAGTATAAAGATATAGCTGGTGCTTTTGATGAAAATGGTAATCCAATACCTGACGGCGTTATTGATACCAATGACAGGAAAGTAATTGGTAATGCTAATCCTGTTCATTATGGCGGTTTAACCAATACATTCTCATACAAAAACATTGATTTAAGTGTTTTTCTAAACTGGTCATGGGGTAACGACGTTTACAATGCCAGTAAACTATTTTATTCAGGAGGTGACCGAAGCAATAAAAATGCATTAGCAGTTGTCAATAACCGCTGGACCGACATTGATGAGAATGGCCTGGCCGTTACCGACCCTACCTTGTTGGCAGAAATGAACGAGGGAGCAGATGTAGCACGAATAGATGAGTTGAACCTGAATGGTATGAGACCACATTCTTGGGCCATTGAAGACGCTTCCTTTTTACGAATAAGCAATATTTCATTGGGCTATAATTTGCCCAAAAGATGGTTGCAAAAAGTAAAGGTCAATAGATGTAGAGTGTACTTTACTTCCAATAACTTATACACTTTCACGAACTATACCGGATTTGACCCTGAGGTAAGTACAAAAAATGGTAGCGGTATCACACCTGGTGTTGACTTTGGTGCTTACCCACGTAACAAGTCGTATGTATTTGGTATGAACCTAAGTTTTTAATCATTAACAATTCTGAGAAATGCAAAATATAAAAAGTTCATATATAGCGCTCCTTATAGTCGTGCTAGCAGCCTTTAACTCATCGTGTGAAGATGCCCTGCGTGAAGAACCACGTTCCTTTTACTCGAGCAACACATTTTTTGAAAGCATTGAGCAAGCCAACATGGCGGTGATTGGAGTTTATGATTTATTAGGAACTACGAACCTATACGGACAAGTGGTTTCAACCATTTTTCCATGCGATACGGATATTTCACAAATTCGTGGAACTGGAGATGATGGGAGTAAGCGAACGGTAGGACATTACACATTTCACCCCTCTATTGCAATGTTTGAAAGAGCCTGGCGCGATTACTATTTTGTTATCGAACGTGCCAACTATGCCATTGATGGTATTAGTAAAATGAAGATGTTAACCAATGGAACGGAAGAAGAAAAACGTGCTCTGGAACAACACATTGGTGAAGCTAAGTTTCTAAGAGCATTGGTTTATTTTGACTTGGTGCGAATGTGGGGTGATGTTCCTTTTAAAACAGCACCAACATCTGCCAATGAAGACCTTAACCAAACCCGAACAAATCGATTAGTTATATACGATCAAATCATTTCCGATTTAGAGTATGCAAAGGCCAAACTTCCCTGGGCCTCAGAAAAAGCACTTGATGAACGTGTGAGCCAGGGAGCTGCTCGAGGTTATCTGGTACGCGTTCTGATGGGCAGAGCAGGCTATTCATTACAACTCGATGGAAACATCACTCGACCAGACGACTATTTGGATTACTTTAAAAGAGCTGCCTTGGAAGCTGACACAATTATTAAATCAAATGAGCACCTGCTTAATATCGATTACGAACAGGTATTTCGCAACTATGCTCAAGGTACAATAGAACCAATGGAAAGCATGTTTGAGATTGCTTTTTCACCTATGGGTATCAATGCTGAAAACGGAGGTTTTATTTCAACTTACATTGGCCCTAAAACAAGTGCCGAAAGTAGTTATGGCCGTGCCAACGCTTTTATTAATGCAATGTGGGCTTTTTACGATTCTTACTCTCTTGACGATGCACGTCGCCAAGTGGCAATTGCTGATTATGAAGTAAAGGCCGACGATACCCGTAAATACTATACTAAAAGCAGTGATAAGAAGAAGATTTTCCCAGGGAAATGGCGCCGCGAATGGAATGCCAGTGCACCAGAATATACCAATGACACAGATGTTAACTGGGTATTATTGCGCTATTCCGACGTATTATTAATGTACGCTGAAGCGATTAATGAGTGTCGAAATGATTTACCAGGAGAATTAGCAATGTCAGATGCATTTGAGGCCATTCGCTTGGTGCGCCAGCGTGTAGATCTCGATCCTTGGGATTCATCTACCACACAAAACGATTTCAGAGACAATATAATCAAAGAAAGAGCCTGGGAGCTTTGTTATGAAGGATGGCGTAAATGGGATTTAATACGTTGGAATATTATGGACGAAAAAATTCAGGAGGCAGCAGCGGCTGCAATCGATGTTCATAGTAAATACCCATATCCTGCAGCAGAAAACTTTGTTGATGGTAAGCACCAGCTTTATCCAATACCGCAAAGAGAAATGGACGTAAATACAGGTTTAGGACAGCAAAACCCGGGCTATGGTTCGTAGTAGTTTTAGTATTGAGTTTTATAGGTTTTAGAATGAAGAAGAGGAGAATGCCCGATGGGTATTCTCCTTTTGTGTTCATAAATCTTATATTAAAATCAATATTTCATCCATCAAAGATCTGAGCAAATCAATGGTGCTGAATTAGAACAAAATGATTAAAAGAGCGTAACAGCAATTATATTTGAAAGATCTAACAAATAAGGGAAAAATGAATAACAGAAAATGGTGGAGCCTGCTAATTTGTTGGCTAATGGTGGTCGTGGTCATCAAAGCCAATGACCGTACGATACTATTCAAAAACATCAGTAATAAGGATGGTCTTTCGCACAGTACCGTATTTTCAATCGTACAAGATTCAACAGGTTACATCTGGATGGCAACTCAAGATGGCCTTAATCGTTACGATGGTTATGAGTTTAAAGTTTACAGAGGCGATGAAAAGCATTCTTCAGTCACATCAAATTACATTCGCTCACTTTTTGTTGACAAAGATGGATGGGTATGGATTGGTGGCAATAACGGCGTTAGTAAATACAACGAGAAAACAGAACAATTCATCAACTACCCACTCTTTCAGCAAAAACAAGGACGTTATATAACCAGTATTGTTCAAAGTCAATCGGGCGATTTGTGGGCGGCCTCATACAGTGGAAAGCTCTTCAGGTATACTAAAAGCCATGATAAATTTGAAGAACTCCGTTTGTTATGGCCTGATCAAAACATTGGCGCCAAAATCAGCACTATTTTTGCCAATGATAATACAGTACTCATTGGCACCGAAAATGGGCTATTCTCACTTAATGAGCACGACTTAACATTAAGCTCGCTCGATATAGACACAAATAAATCACCCATTAGAGCAATTGTGCAAGACACTGATGGCTCATACTGGCTAGGAAGCGAAGGTGAGGGAGTGTTTCATGTAGCATCTGATTTTAGCCTGTTACAGCAGTTTAAGCATAGTATTAACAACGATAATAGCCTTTGTAATAACAACGTTCGTTCTCTTTGCTTTGACGATAAGGGACACTTATGGATTGGAACATTTGTGGGCTTAAGCATATTTGATAATCAGGCAGGTAACTTCTCAAATTATATGGAAGAGTTTGATAGATCCTATTCCTTAAGTCAAAATTCAGTACGTTCCATTTATAAGGACGCTGATGGAGGCATGTGGTTAGGGACTTTCTTTGGTGGTGTTGATTATTTTCATCCATCAAATATCAAATTCGATATTCTTAACCAAAATGGTGGTCAACTATCGCTAAGTGATAATGTTGTAAGTGCCATTAAGGAAGATGAAATAGGTAATTTTTGGATCCTAACCAACGATGATGGTTTAAACTACTGGGATCGTTCAGAAAATAAAATCACAGTTATTAGGCACAATGAAAAAGATCTTAATTCACTTAGCACTAACAATCTGAAATCAATAGAGTATGGCAGTGATGGCAAATTACTTATTGGCACACACAATGCAGGTCTTAATTACTATGATACTCATTCAAAAAAGAACATCGTATTCAGGGCACAAGGCAAAGTGGGAGATATTTCAGATGATAATATTTATGCACTATTAAAAGACCGGAATAATCAAATTTGGGTTGGTACCTGGAAAGGCTTAAATCTATTTAATGAGAAAACACAAACCTTCACTCCCTTTCATATTGATAGTAATGGCCAACGATTAACATCGGACCAGATATCGTACTTGTTTGAAGATAGCAGAGGACGTATATGGATCGGCACCTTCGAAGGGGTTAATATATTTTATCCTGAACGCAATTCATTTGAGTCTTTTTTTGCGACAGCAAATAATAAAATGAGTTTGCCAGGCAATGAAATTACCTGCGTTTATGAAGATAACAAAGGACGTATATGGATTGGCACACGAAGTGGCTTGTGTGTATTTGACGAAATAGAGCGTAACTTCATCAGTATAAACGATGGTTTACCCAATCATTTTGTTTACGGTATACTCGAAGACGATAAAGGTTTACTCTGGATATCGACAAATGGCGGATTAGCTTGCTACAACCCAACAAACAAACGCTTTATCAACTACAACAAAAACGATGGTATACAAGATACCCAGTTTAATAATTACTCCTTTTGTAAAGCATCAACAGGTGAATTACTGTTTGGAGGCATCAATGGTATTACACTTTTCAACCCTATAAACATTCAGGAGACTCAATTTAACAATGAGGTAATTTTTACTGAGTTTAGCTTGTTCAACCAAACCATAAAACCTGGCGAAAACCCCCAGTTATTAAAACATAGCCTTAACCATACCCAGGAATTAAATTTAAATCACAACCAAAATGTATTTACAATTGGCTTTACAGCAATTAATTATATCGATGCCAATAAAATAAGCTATCAGTTTAGGCTCGAAGGTTATGATGTCGATTGGCGTACCAGTGAAGTGAGTCGACAAGCCTATTATTCAAACATCAAACCTGGCTCATATACATTTAAAGTACGGGCTGTTATTGATGGTGTGGTTGATGACCAATCGTTGTCAAGCATACAAATTAATGTGGCAGCCCCTTGGTGGCTTAATAACTGGGCATTTGCAGCTTATTTCATTGTATTTTTTACTTTGCTTTACACAGCCTATAAGCTATTAAAAGAAAGATTAAAAACCCAGCAACAGTTAAGAGTTGAACGCTTGGAAAAACATAAAATAACCGAGGTCAACCAGATGAAGTTGCAATTCTTTACCAATATATCTCATGAGTTCCGCACACCCTTGACTCTTATTATTTCACCTTTGCAGAAAATAATTGAGCGTAAAGGTGCTGATGAATGGCTTAATAAGCAACACGACACCATCTATCGTAATGCTAAACGCTTACTCACCCTAATCGACCAACTCATGGATTTTCGAAAATCAGAATTAGGTGAGTTACAGTTGAATGTAGCGAAAGATGAATTGGTTGGTTTTATCAATGAAATTTATTTATCCTTTGCCTTGGCTGCCTCTCAAAACAACATCATTTATACATTTGATTCTAAAGAAGAAAAACTACTTTGCTTATTTGATCAGAGCTATATTGAAAAGATTGCCTTTAATTTACTTTCAAATGCTTTCAAATATACGCCTGCCGGTGGTACTATTGGTGTTAGCCTGTATCGTGAAGATAAATGGGTCGTCTTGCAAGTAAAAGATTCAGGCAATGGCATACCAAGCGAAAAGCTATCGATGATATTCGAGCGCTTTTATCGCATTGATGAGAACAGTTCTAAACCAGGTTCTGGCATTGGCTTAGCATTAACAAAACGACTGGTGGAATTGCACCATGGACATATTAGCGCATCAGGTGAAGAAGGCAAAGGTTCTGTTTTTACAGTACGTATCCCCATTGATGATAGTTACTATTTATTGGATAATGTACAAGAACAGAATGAAGCAAAAGAGATACAACACCACGCTCCTGAATTAAGTTTTGACGAAGCTACTGCAATAAGTGAGGAAAAAGAAGATAAAAAAACAGAAACAATTTTATTGGTTGAAGATAACAAAGATATCGTCGAGTATTTAAAAGATAACCTACAAGTTCATTACAATATATTAACCGCATTTAACGGCAAAGAAGCCTTAGGATTTATTTATACAGAGGAACCCGATTTAATTGTTTCGGATGTTATGATGCCTGAGATGGATGGTTTAAGTTTTTGTAAAACGATTAAGCAAAATGTTAAAACTTGCCATATCCCATTGATTTTGGTAACGGCTAAAACTTCAGTTGACGATCAGATAAAAGGGCATCAACTTGGAGCTGATGACTATGTGATTAAGCCTTTTGAGATGAATTTACTTGAAGCTAAAATTAAAAACCTCATCAAAACACGCAAGCGTCTCAAAGAGCTATTTTCACAATCGACCAATATAAACCCTGAATCCATTGCTTTTAATAATCTGGACAAAGAACTTTTGGATAAAGCCTTAGAAATTGTTGAGAAACACCTGCAAGATGCCGATTTCTCTGTGGACCTATTTGCGCGTGAGATGGGTATGAGTCGTTCAAACCTACATCTCAAAATCAAAGCCATTACAGGTGCATCGGCAACAGATTTTATTAAAAAAGTACGATTTAATAAAGCCTTAGAATTATTAGAAGAAAACCGATACTCTGTGGCTGAAGTGAGCTATATGGTAGGTTTTAATTCTCCATCTTACTTTTCAACCAGCTTTAAAAAATACTTTGATTATTTACCAACTGAACACTTGGAGAAAATACGCAACCGATAAAGATTAGGTCTTGCATTATTATTTACCGAATGAAGATGCAACACCTAAAAAACACTGAATGAATATGACTTAGCGTAGCCAAGATGGCATATTATCATTTAGCTGCCATTCATCAAGTGTTTTTTCTAACTCATCACCAGTCCAGCTTTTGCTCCCAACTGGCAAAGCCACCTTCTTTGGCAAATGTTTACGATGCCAATCAATTTGTTGTGCATAGGCTTGATTATTGATAAGGTTAGTGTATTCACACTTATCTATTGAATGATCATAAAACTCTTCACTTCCATCGCGATATTGAATATAACGGAACCGCTCACTGCGAACCGCATAATTTTTATATCTCCATGAGATTAAAACAGGTTCCTCACGCTTTTGTGAAGGATTATCTAATAAAGTGATTAAACTTTCTCCATCCAGATGACTTGCTTTGGTGTATCCGCATAAATCCATTAAGGTGGGATAAATATCCAAAAGACTTACAGCTTGTGAACATACACTCCCTTTATTTCTATTATTTGGTGTGGAGATATACAATGGTACCCGCGTTGACTCTTCCCACAAACTCATCTTACGATAGTTTCTTTTTTCACCGAAACTCTGACCATGATCCGACCATAACACGACAATAGTATTTTCAGCATACTCACTGTTTTCCAAGGCATCTAAAACACGTCCAAGCTGATCATCCACAAATGACACACAAGCCAAATATGAATGAACCAAGTGTTTATCATACGCATTACCCATACCCTTAACAGCAGCATAATCTCCCATATTAGTACCATAATTATAGGCAATCGCTTTACCGTAATTAGGTATATCATTCATATCATCATTCTTCAATTCAGGGATTGAAATATTGGCTGTATTATAAAGGTCAAAATAACGACGAGGTGCAGTATAAGGCACATGAGGCCTTACAAAACCAAGCGATAAAAAGAATGGATCGTCATGTCGCTGCTTTAACTTATCGATTGCGTAATCTGCAATTAGCTCGTCATACATTTTACCTTCTGGTATATCTTCTTCATCCAATGGGCCACCGCATAACGAATGTCCAAAAGTAATTTTATCGTTATAATAGCTCTTTAACTGGCTGCCATTTTTAGGAAAAGGATAAAATTTATATCCTTTATAGCCACCTCCCCTTTCGTAATCAATGGCTCGTAATTTTTCTTTATATTCCGGTAAAATATCGTCCCATAGATCGTCTGTTATAAACTCAAAATCAGTAGCTCCTTTATGGAAAATCTTACCTGCGCACCAGGTATTATAACCGTTAGCTTTAAATTTGCTTGGTAACATCTGTCTATCACCCATCACTTCATTATAAGACTGAGCCATCGCATCATGATCTTTGACCAAGGAATACCATCCCGTGCTTGTTGGGTGCATTCCACTCAATAATGAATTTCGTGAAGCAACACACACAGCCATGGATGCATGGGCGTTAGTAAATGTCGTACCCATCTGCGCTAATCGATCTAAATTTGGCGTAATAGCCTGAGGGTGTCCACCCAAACTACTTGTCCAATCATTTAAATCATCTATAGCTATAAACAACACATTGGGTTGTTTAACCATTGTTGGTTGCTGACATGCTTGATGAATAAGTAGCAGCAAAAGGCAAAATAAATTAACAGTTCTCTTCATCGTTATTTGATATGATTTTATGCGATAGTAAAGAAATAAAATCGTAACCTAAAGACGGTTCGGTTTTGTCCAAAAGTATATCAATTCAGTTCACTTTAATAAATGGCAACACCCATCAATAAAATTATATTTTTAGTGTCTGTACCTTGATAAACTTCGCTAAATTCAACATTTCTAATAGCTTTTTCAACCATTTTTAAAGCTACAAAACTCCACTGATTCAGTCTCAACACACCCCCTTTTATCTTTGCATTAATAGATTATAAACAAACAAATGTTATTAATAAATCAAAGGTGAGTCTCAAAAAACGATGCTCGAATTATAATTAAACTTTAGGGAATATGAATTACGCAATTGGCATAGATTTAGGAGGAACAAACATTAAATATGCCTTGGTGGCTGACGATGGAACAATTGTAAATGAAGCAATCAAACCAACTCAATCAAGCCAAGGGCGCGATGTGGTAATAACGAACATTATAGCTTGCGCCAAGGAGCTTATACAATATGCTGAAATTAATAACCTTTCACTACAAGGTATTGGACTAGGTACACCTGGTATAATCGATAATGGATTAGTATTGGGGGGAGCTGAAAACCTACCAGAATGGGAGAGCCTTCCTTTAGGAGGCTTATTAAAAAAGCAGTTATCGATGCCCGTATTTGTTGAGAATGATGCTAACATGATGGGCTTAGCTGAAGTGCGTTTTGGTGCGGCAGATAATGTAGATGATGCCGTCTTTTTAACGATTGGAACGGGTGTAGGCGGCGCGCTAGTATTGAATGGGAAACTCTATGGTGGACATCGTAACCGTGGAGCAGAACTGGGTCACATTATAATTAACCCTCAAGGTGAAGAATGTGATTGTGGAACTAATGGTTGCCTGGAAGCACATGCGTCTGTTACTTCATTAATCAGAGATTATAAGCATTTCTGTAATGCGGAGGGCAGAGTATTCCCAGAAAAGGTGGATGGATTACACATTGTTCAAATGTATAAAAAAGGTGAAAAATCTGCTGAGCAAGCGCTTAACTTGCACATAGATTATTTAGCCAAAGGAATCGCAAGCTTTATCAATGTTTTTAGCCCTCAAAAAGTTATTGTTGGTGGTGGTTTATCCGATGCTGGAGAATTCTACATTACAAAGGTCAGAAACAAAGCTCTAAAATTATGCATGAAAGAAACAAGTATATTCACCCAGGTTGAAACTGCCAATTTAGGTAATAAGGCTGGTTTTATTGGGGCGGCAGCTTTGGTGTTTGACAGAGTGAAACAAATGGAATCCCAAACTGCTATTATTTAAAAAGCTACAAAACTTATAGTACAATGAAACAACCATGTAAATTTAATTATCTAAATCTTTACACAGGAGGATAAAAAAAACTTGAGAGTTCCATCTGACAAATGAAAATAAATTTAAACAAATCGTTAGTTTGTGGAATACCTAAATATGAGAAAACCAATTAGGAGTCAAACGTGATTTTTAACTTAGGCAAAAAGCTCCATCTGCTGCATTAACTTTAATAAACAGATAGATAAAATCTAAGTTTCATATTAAGCACAGCAGATTATTGAG
>NZ_VKDE01000022.1 GCF_007097485.1 Carboxylicivirga sp. M1479
TGTTTTTCTATAAAGGCCATCGCTTTCTCGTGAATAGGGATTGGAGCATAAGTCCCTTTTTTATCACCGGCATTATTGTCAAGGATTTCTTTTTCATTATTGTTGTACAAATGCCATGGATAATAACTATGTGCATTACGCTGACAGTTATAGCCATAAAACTCATCAAATCCCTTTGCAATAGGGTCTCCCGATGAATTAGGATAACCAAGCCCCCATTTCCCAAAAGCACCAGTAGCATAACCGTTTTGTTTGAACAATTCAGCAATGGTAAAATCTTCAGTTCTCAAAGGATGCTGGCCTTCGTTACTATGTCCCTTATTACCCCTGATATAAGTATGCCCGGTGTGCTGCCCAGTCATTAGGGCAGAGCGTGAAGGGGCACATACGGTACTACCAGAATAGTGCTGTGTAAATTTGATTCCTTTGGCAGCCAATTTATCTATATTAGGTGTTGTAAATTTGGTTTGCCCGTAGCAACTCAGGTCGGCATAACCCAGATCATCTGCCAGGATATAGATGACATTTGGTTTACTATTCTCTCGCACTTTCTTAACATTGCATGCACTCAACAAAGAGAGTAATAGTAGCATCAAAGACATCGGCTTTATAAATGATATAGTCTTCATTATAGTAAATTAATTAGATTGATATTTCGGATTCAATTCTGTTGGCACGGGCGCATTTGTTTCTTCACGCCACTTTTCGAGCATGCCTAATAATTCATCTGCTTTTTCCGGATTGGATTGAGCCAGGTTGTTTTGCTCACTCAAATCTTCTTTCAGATTATACAATTCAATGTCGTTATTCTCAAAATACTGAATGAGCTTCCAATCTCCATAACGAATGGCAGAGCCAGGACGGGTGCGGAATAAAGGGTCGAAAGTAGTGGTATCGTTTTTCACATATGCCGCGAGGTAAATTGGAAAATGCCAATAAAGCGGCCGGCTATCCATTTCTGATTGATTAGTCAGTAACGGTAGAATTGATTGGCCATCCAACACTTTACCAACTGGTTTTGATACACCTGCAACTTCAAGTATGGTTGGGTAAAAATCCAGATTGCTTATTGGTGTTTCAGACTTAGTACCTGCCGGAATATTACCCTTCCAATACGCAAACATAGGTTCTCGTATTCCACCTTCGTAATACGCCCCTTTACCTGAACGCAAAGGCCATTGTTTGGTGAATTTGTAGTGTCCTCCATTGTCGGAAATAAACAGGATAAAGGTATTTTCAAGTTGTCCGGATTCCTTCAGCCTGGCAATCATTCTTCCAATTTGTGTATCCAGATTCTCAACCATGGTAGCATATTTGGCATTATTCTGCCCATTCCATTCAGGCTTGTTTTCGTATTTAGCCAGTAGCTCTTTATAAGGTTGAATAGGGGCATGTACCGCATAGGGTGAATAGTAAAGGAAAAACGCTTGGTCTTTAACGGAGTTAAGAAAATCCAGTGTTTTATCCATTATAAGGTTAGTAAGGTAATAATCATCGCTTGGCGCCGTTAATGAAGGTACCCGTTTATATGGAGGATAGTAGCTGCCGGGATTACCGGAATGGTTGCCTCCAATATTTACATCAAAACCTTTTGTGGTCGGATCATCGTTCAAGTGCCATTTCCCTGCATGACAGGTAACATATCCTGCTTCCTTTAAAACTTCGGGTATGAGAATATTGTCTACAGGAATATAATCATTGTTTTTTGTAGGAACTAATTTACGAGTGGAGCTCTTCCCTCTGGCTGAAGGAGATACCGTATAAATTCCATGACGCTGCGGCCATTGTCCGCTCATCATATTGGCACGGCTTGGCGCACAATTCGAAGCTGAGGCATAGGCATTGGTGAAGATCATACCTTCTGCAGCTAAGGCATCCAGGTTGGGGGTTTCGTAATACTCAGAGCCCATAAAACCGACATCACGCCATCCCATATCATCAATATTAATAAGGAGTATATTTGGTCGAATCTCTTCTGTATTATTTTCAGCATTTTTTATTTCAGCACTATATATTTTGGCTTTATTACTGCACGAAAACAGCATAAGACAAATAAACGTAAGTGATAAACTTTGAATACAACTCTTTGCTTGTATCATCTTTATTTTTTTTTAAAAATATTGAATATTATATTACTCTTTCTGCCAGACAGACTTTTAATACCGTTTACTCATCAAAATACGCCTTTAGTGCATTCCATTTTTAAAGGCACGTTGATGATGTTATGGCATTATATTGGCGCATTATGAAATACAAATGGTATAACCTTTCATAATAATCCATTTAAAGGAAAGGATAGCAAGTAACCATCATTAACAATTTAAGCCTTAATAAACTGTTTCTCAAATATCTCTCCTTTAGTATGTGCTATTATTTTGCATACATAAACTCCAGATTTAAGGGGCTTAACCGAGATGCTAAGCTCCTTACTTCCTGCTAATTCGGCTCTATCATCACTATAGACTATATGCCCTGTAATATCATAAACAATTACTTCATACCTCCCTGAAAAACTATTATTTAGGCTAATATTTAGCATATCACCAGCAGGCAATGGATAAAGATTTATCATTTTCGAAGCTTCTGACATCGGATTACTAGAGGTCAGTTTTTCAAAAAAAAAAGAAATTGGATTTTTAGTCATCTCTGGCCCGCTCATAAACAGTTCAATTAACGGAGTTTTGAGCTCATTTTGCTGATAAAAAATTCGAACAGGGTGATATCCTGCTTTTAAGTTAACAACGCTTGATATTTCATTCTCTGAGAAATGAAAATCATTATCTAACAAGTGTATATCATGCAGCATAATATGACAATTGGAAGCTGAATTGAGATAAAAGGTATAGGTACCATCCCGAGGCACATTTACATAAGCATTGCAATAATAACCTACTTCTGAATCCTGTTCATCACTATTTATATCTTCCAGACTTTCGCAAATAACACTTTCGATAGGAGATAAATACTCAAAGTTAGGCACCCAAGCGTACTTTCCACTGTAAGTAGATTTGAGAAGGCCCCTTTTAACATTTTCTAGCTCTACTGCTGGAATTAATTCTTTATCGTATGGTCGATTAACAACTTCTGCTTTTCGTACCTGCAACACTTTATCTAGCATTTGTTGCTGCAGCACAGGCATACTAGAGGCAAGGTCATTTTCCTCACGTTCATCTTCAACTACATTATATATTTCAAAAGGGGTGCTATGATTTTGTACGTTGTAACGCACACCTTTGTAGTCTCCCATTCTTATCACCTGCATCTGTCCTCGTTTCCTTCCTCGTTTCGATAGTTCAAAATCTGAATATTTAGGTGTTGCACCGGCTGCCGTGTATTCGTGATAGGTATACCCTTTATCAACTTGCTTGTCATTTTCCTGTTTTAAGGATGGCATCAAAGAAACGCCATCGGTATAGGCTGGAACAGTTGTATTTGCCAGTTCACAAAAAGTAGCTAACCAGTCCCACTGTCCCGATGGAAAATCAACTTCAATTCCTGCAGGGATAACACCAGGGTAGTAACAAATGGTTGGCACCCTTATACCACCTTCCCACATATCGCGCTTAATACCGTTAAAATTACCATAGGACTGAAAAGATTGAGCTTTTTGTCCACCGGAGCTATGTGGTCCATTATCTGATGAGAAGACAATCATTGTTTGCTCATCGATGTTTAAGTCTTTTAATAGTTGTAATAAATCAGCCACGGCATTATCAACCCGTCGAATCATAGTGGCATGTTTCTTTTCATTTACCGTCCAATTTTTTGAAGCATAATCAGGATGAATGAATGAATCCTTGGTTCCAGAGGCGGTATTTACATAGGGAGTAGGCGAGTTGGCATTGGTCCATTGAAGCCCTCCGTTTAATCCGCCACCAGCTGGATAAGCCTGCGTAGGCACTTGTAAAGCTGAGTGTGGCACATCGTATGCCAAGTATAAAAAGAAAGGTTGCTCAGGATTGTTTGAGCGATGCTCGCTTATCCATTGTTTAGATTTTGCAGCAAAAGCGTCGGTGGTATAACAAAGTTCAGTATTGTCCATCAACATGTTATAACCATCGGTAAAATAGCAATACTTTTTAGTATTCGTAGGTTCAGGGTAATGAAGGTGCCCTTGGTTATGGTATAAAAAGCCAAAGAATTGATCAAAGCCTCTTTTCATAGGGTGAGCTTCTAAGCTCGCTGGATCGGGATAAGGATCTATACTTAAATTACGCTTCCCTGCCAGTCCTGATTTACCAATATGCATGGTTTTATATCCGGCTTTTGAAAGCACCTGAGCCACATTTAAACCATTGCTTAATGGCATATCAAATTGGTTGTCGCGTATACTGGCATGCCCTTGATGCAGCCCTTCTAAAAGCGATGAACGGGCCGGTGCACATACTGGTGCAGCAGTGTAGTGATGTGTTAACATAGCCCCTTCATTGGCTAACAAATCCATTTGTGGGCTTAGCATTTTTTTAGCACCTGTTTGCTGATTCTGCCAAAAGTTTCCAAGATCTCCGTAACCTAGGTCATCGAGATAGATGTAAATGATATTTGGTTCATTATTAGTATTTAGATGTGCCTTTTTAAACCATTGAGCCTGTAGCACCATACCGATGTTAAAGCACACCAATAAGATCGAAATCTTTATTTTCATACTTGTTTTTTTTGGAATTAATCTTAAAAAATTCTTTTCTAACACTTTTATCGACTTATCAGGCCTATCGCATCTCAATAGTGCGTATTTAGCTTAGCAAATGGTTAATTTCAAAGAAGCAACTGTAAATACCTTGTATTCTACCTAATATCTGAATGCATAGATCTGCCCAAAAATCTATGCATCCAAATTATTATCAAAGATATAATGTAAAACAGGATCTTGTGCATTAACATCAAGTAGTGATACGGTAACCACTACCAACAACATTACTTTTAAACATGTAATTTTTTTTCATAATATTTAATTTTTAAGTTTCTATTAATAGCACGTTCAACACATTGGGTCTTGCTTGAACAAACAGATTATCTTATATTCAATCAACATATTTGTTTAAATAAGTTGGTTCATTGTATATACTTCATCAAATATCTACTAAAAGACATCAACTTCACACACAGTAAGGTTTTCGGCACCAGTGAGTGCATCAGTCCATATCTGGTCAACTATAATTTTAAAGTATTGAGCCGACACACTATTGGCAAATGAAAGACTTAGCTCTTTAGCAGCGGCTAAGGACTCGGTCTGATAATTACCCTGCTCAGTCCAGGTAACATTATCATTGCTTGTTTGAATGATAATATGCTTGGGTCTAAATTGCTTACCATCTTTATTGCTAAATAAATAAACACCGTTCATCTCCATAACCGTGCCCATATTCACTGTAATTTCATGAGGGCCATGTTCCGCAATATTATAAGGCCAATTAGAATGCCAGTAGCTTCCGAAAAATCCATCTAGTAATAAATGGGCTTTTTCTTCGTCATTGGAGTGTGAATTACATTGAGCTGTCCAGGCAGAACGGTCTGATAAATTATAATAATTCGCATTATAATTATAAATGATATCATCATTTGGAATCATCGAAGCAATATCAGTGGTATAAGAATGCTTGGCAATCACTTTTTTAATACCATTTTCAAATATTACGTTTAAACTTATTTCACATTCATCTTTATTTATAGTCTGATATCCATTAAACAAATCTTCGTATGGAACTACAAATTCAACATTATACACTCCATGCTCAGAAAGTGTAGGTATTACCGTATAAGTAATTTCGTCGTAATTATCGTTTGGAGGTGAAGCACTTTCATTAACAAAGTCGAATCCAATATATACATTAGTAACTTTGGTATCCGCTATAAAGGAGGCATCAAACAGAATGCTATTATTGGCTAAATCTTTATCAATATTTATTTCATTTTTCTGCACCGCAGGTTGATCTCCATAGTAAATGATACCATTATCAGTTTTGTTAAAAACTGAATTGACATTTAAGATGGCACAACTACTTTTTGTTAAGTATACATTTTGTGGATTATTTTTAAAGGTTTGATTTCCATTGCCCATTAAGTTAGACATCGGCTTATCGGAAGCTTTATTCTTTACGTGTGGCAAATTTAATCCATGCCCTAATTCATGCATTATCCCACCTAATTTTTCATTATACAACAGATCTAAGCCATCTAACACCTCCCCACTCGGAACTACCTCAAAATTGTCGGGTGTTGTAGCCTGACACCATTTACCCAAACCAGCAAAACCTACGCCACTACCTCCAAGACCTAATATTATAGTATGCTCACTAAGCTCCATACCTTGGTTCGCATCAAAATAACCCTTTACTATTTTGTTAATATCAGACATTTTAAGGGCCTTGTAAAACTCACTTGTTTCAGGTGCATCAAACACATGTACTTTAACTGTTCCATATTGATTAGTTAATAAACCAAATGTTTTTGAACCAAAACCCTGCATTTCCATTTGTTTGGCGTACCAGACTTGTATAAATGAAAACATGTCAGATATATCACCTAGTATTTCATCATTAACAGGGTAATCTTGTGGTTTGAAATAAACAACATTTAAAGCTTGTTGGTCTTGCGGGCTAATTGACCAAACATCATCTTCCTTCACTGGAGGAGGAGGTTCATTTTCAATATCTAAATTCGCATCTTCCGAACATGAATTCAAAATAACAATTAATACCAAACCAAAAACAGATAGTAAATGTATGGGCTTACTGTTCAATTTTAGTCTTTGATTAACAAAGGAATATATTCTTTTCATTTTTTTAAAAGTCTTTCAATCTTATAAATATATAAGCAACAAGTGTCACCTAATACGTAATAGTTTTCATTAATCTTCGGTGAGATTTAAAAAGCCAAAACCAACTGTGTTCATATGGCATTAACTTCCATATGAACACACATTGCTGGTTTCAACCAACCATACCATAACCGCAATTGTTATGAAGAATGATTACTTTTATTTCTAAAATAATATTCACTTCTGGCTGTATCATCGTTACTAGCTAAGTTCAATAAAAATATGTCTATTGCCCCGCAGTACTTTGCATTACTTCTAATAATTGCTGCTCGGTCAATGCAAAATCATAAACACGCACGTCATCTATGCCTCCATCATTGATAAATGTGCCATGGAATAAATCACCACCTTTCCATTGTCCCCCGATTAGTGTATTTTCAGGATTTGAATTATTAACAGTGTTAATGACAATGGTTTCATCTGTGCCTCTTTCACCTACAAGACTATTGCTATTACCAACATATAAAACAGAACCTGACAAATAATCTGTTCCATCATGTGTAACGGCTACAAATGTCCATACACCAGGTATTAGAGGGTCGGTAAACGTACTTCCAACTCCTTGTATAGAAATCGTTAATTGATTTGTTTTAGAAATTACCAGATTATATCTTTTACCATTTGCTTCTGTACCCTTTGGTCTGGAACCAAAACCTACTATTGGTCTTACGATAGACGTGTTATTAGAAATTTTAACCCAAGCTGTAATCGTACGTTCTGAATTACCAGTAATACCACCCCAAGTACTTGTCAAATGGTTTGCCGGATTAATAGTTCCTTCATAAGCAGAGCCCGAACCATGACTTATATAAGTTGCTGTACCTCCGGAAGCAACACTCAAATTACCTGCAATACCAACAGTCCCATCATTGATTAAGCTATTCTCAAAATTATAATGCAATACAGGCAATATTTGCTTCACAATTGGCACCTCGACACGAGCATTAATACTACGGTAATCTGAACGATCACCATTTAGATACACAGTTGTTAATTTAAAGTTGTAAAGGCCTGATAGCTCAATATCCTGATAAAGAATACCTGTCTGATCGTTTGAGATGTTAGTTGTGCCTAAATCACTTTTACACTCAATGTAATCAACTCCTTCTCTATCAGATAATGTATATTTAATTTCAATGTGTTTATTATCGATTACCACAGCCTCTAAGTTAGTAACTACGTTCGGCACAAACTCTCCAGCGGTAGAACTAAGCATAATGGCCTCCGATTTAACACCGTTGGTGTACACAGTTGACAAATAAAAAGTATATTCTAAGGCAGGATCCAAAAACTCATAACGTTTAGTAGTTGAGTTAACTGAAATATTATGTGTACCTAAATCGCTGGTACATTCGATATAATCAACTTCTTCTGTTGTTGATAAAGCATATTGAATTTCGATGCTATTGGGTCCTTTAACAGTCACAGCATTGTCCACTACATTGGCTCTATCGCCATCTATCAAAACCTCTTCAGGAATTTGGTATTCTGTACATGAAAACAGAACAACTAAACCCATTATCAAGAGGCCTATGTTTAAACTTATTTTTCTCATACTTTTAATTTTAAATAGCGTTTCTTTCATCGCGGATCTTCATTCAATCCGCAATAAATCGGAACTTACTTGTTTACCATCCTGGATTTTGCTCCAGTTCAAAACTTCCAAATACTTCGCCCCGTGGAATTGGATACCTGTTCATATAGTTATCGAACACTCGTTCTTCCACTTGCTTTAGTGAATAGCTAAAAGATTCGTCCCACAGTAGATTACCGTCAGCATCTTCATCTTGCGCTCCATCATTATCTTCGTCACGAGGAATCAAACTACGCTCAATATCCACGCCATGAATTGGTTGATTAAACACCTGCTCGCCTATATTCCAACGGCGCACATCCCAGTGACGGTGGTTCTCAAATGCTAATTCTACACGACGCTCGTTGCGTAACTTTGTTCTGAACTCATTGGCATCAGCAGCAACCACATCGGGCATACCAGCACGCGCACGAACTTGATTTACAGCATCACGAGCAGTCATACCATAACCCTCAGGATCCACATCCGGATCGTTGTAAAGCTCATTCATAGCCTCAGCATAATTCAGTAACACCTCGGCATAACGGAACAAGAACCAGTTATGTTGCTTTATATTACCTGCAATAAAATCTAAATCGGTATGAATGTATTTTTTTAGATAATAACCAGTGCGTGTCCCCATGCTAAACTCCTGAACTGGGGCATCTAAACCATCTTTAAAAACTTCAACTTTGCGGGCAAAATTGGCATTACCCACATCCATTTGTGTACCGTTGTAAATAATTGTTTCATAGAAACGTGGATCGCGATTTGCATAAGGATTAGCAGCGTGCTCTACATTGTTCCAGTCAAAAACACTACCATCAGCCATTTCAAAAGCATCCACTAGTTCTTGCGTTGGATTCGTTAAGCCTTTGCCAGCCTCGAAACCAATAGGATAATTATTTTTCTCCAGACTATTAGCAGAAGCTAGCTTCCTATCAAAAATAACATCGGTATTTTCTAAGTGCAAACCAGAACCTGGCGTAAATAAACTGGTATAATCTACTCCATCAACACTATACCCCATGTTAAACAGGCGCGATGCATTCACAGCACAACTGTCTAAGAAACGGTTATAACTACCATCTGGGTTGTTTAAAGCACTCGCCGCATATAAAAAGGTGCGTACTTTTAATGCTAAGGCTGCGCCTTTAGTTGCATGACCCATGTCTGAATTAGCCACACCAGCATTATCACGTAAATACACTAATGCTTCGTCACAAGTGGCTGCAATATATTCAACCACTTCATGAAATGACTTTTTTGTAGGATCTGCAGGTGTATATTCATCAACCCACTCGTCAACAATTGGCACACCACCATAGCGTTTAATTAACTCAAAGTAGAAATAGGCTTTTAAGAAACGTGCTTCGCCTCTCCACCAAGTTAAATCCTCCATATTAGCATCATAAGAGTCATTCCACCTATCTTTGTAAAAAGTAAGTGTATCCGAATTGGCAATAAACGAATTAGCTAAACGAATTCCCTTATAATTAACCGACCAAGAACTGTTCGGATGATTAAAAGCACTTAATGCGCCAGAATTAAATCGTTCTATATCACTACTCAAGTTCGCATGTTCGGCATCATCTGTTGATGCCGCTAAGAACGCCCCTTCAACAGAAGCAAAAGTACCTGGTGTCTTGCTATAAATTGATGCTAAGTAGCGTTTAACAAGAGAATACTCTGTCCATACCAGTTCATCTGTGTAAGCCTTATCTACATCATATTCCATATTATCAGAACAAGAGTAGCTACTTAAAGCGACCACACAACAGATACATATTATTATAAAATTATTAAAATTCCTCATTTTCTTACCCTTTAAAATTGTACGTTTAGACCTATATTAAATGATTTTAATAAAGGATGACCTGAGCGTACTTCAGGATCAATATCCCCATCAATATTATGTAGCACGGCTAGATTGTGTCCACGTATATACAACTTGGCACTGGACATTTTAATACGACTTAAAACAGAGCTATTAAATTTATATCCCAATTCAGCAGTACGTAATCGCAAATAATTACCATTTTGCATATACATTGTACTGGCCACATAATTGTTGTAATTATCCTGTACAGTTAAACGAGGTAATGATGCACTGTTGCTTCTTTCGGGTGTCCAATAGTTAGCTGCCGCATATTCTGATACATTCCCATATCCTGAACCTAATGGACGATAGATATCATGTCCGTTCATCATTAGATCACGCTGACTACCATCAAGAGATGCGGATATGTATATTCCTTTATACTCAAGACCAAGGTTCATACCATAGTGCATCTGAGGAAAACTATTTCCAATGACAGTACGATCATACTCATCAATCATATTATCCCCGGGTGTAATGTTTAAATATTTAACATCGCCCGCTTGCACCCGATCCAAAGTATTCACCGGCGAAGATGCAATGTCAGAAGCATCCTGGTAAAACCCATCGGCAATATAACCATAAATAGCAGTGATAGATTGCCCCACCATTGGTGTAGGGTCATTTTCTAGCTGGTAAAATTTAGTGATTTCATTTTGAGCAAAACCAATATTTCCTTCCACATACCACGACCAACCCGTAGCTAAAGTTTCTGCGTAAGAGAGACTTGATTCAAAGCCAGCGTTCTTAACCTCACCGTAATTAACTTGGGGCACAGCAAAACCAACCATATCTGTCACCACAGGGTTGATAGATTGCAATATATCGGTATTTGTTTGATTAAAATAGTCAAATGAAAGATTCACTTTTTGGAATAAAACAGCATCAAATCCAATATTGAACTGATGATTTTTTGACCACTCCAACTTATCATTCACACCAGTAGATTCACTTAAACCTGTCACATTGCCACCTGTTCTAGCAAAACGGTATGAACCATCACTAGAATAGTCCGAAACATGAGAAAAACGCCCATAACCATCTAATAAGCTACTTCCTGTAATACCATAACTACTGCGCATCTTAAGATAACTCAACCATTCCATATCGCTTAAGAAAGCTTCATTACTCATAACCCATGAAGCCCCTATCGCTGGGAAAAAGCCATATTGATTATCCGGATTATAAGAATTATTACCATTGTAAGCCCCTACAATATCAATAAAATAGGTGCTTTTATAACCATAATTAGCACGTAATGATAGACCTTGGAAGTTAAATGGCTCAGCATTATTTTGTTGAACATATGAACTATAGTCATATAATAACATAGCATTAATTGCATGATCTCCAAATGCACGATCATAGTTCAAATAAGCACGGTAAGTTTCTGTTCTGTATTGTGATACCGTGCGCGCTAAAGAAGTTATAGTCTTCTCTTGCCCAAAAGGTATATAACTTACTCCCAATGATCCATCCTCTTGCTGGGTCAATTGACGATCATACACTTCATAAGATGCTGTAAAACGCTCATTTCCCGTAAAAGCATTAATGTAAGATCCTTCTACACTAGCCGTTAAACCATCAGCAATAACATCTAAATCATAATTTAAACGAAGGTTAAAGTTTACAAAACGGGTATGTGAATCAGTGTAGCCTTTTCCAGCAATCTGTGCCATCGGGTTAGCGCGATACTGGTTAGAGCCACCATAGCTACCATTTTCGTTGTACAATACATAACGATTAGCTGGTGAGCTCATAATATTGCTGAACAAACTGGCAGTACCAACTTCTGGATCGTTCCTATTTTCAAGTCGACCTCCGATACCTAAGTTTAAATCAAATTTCGATGTTAAATAAATGTCCGCATTGGTTCGGAAATTTATACGATTAAAGTTATTGGCTGTGCTATACTGCTGATTCTCTTCGGTATGCTTAAACAACCCATCTGCATGCATGTAACCAATGAGAGAGTAATACTTAACGCGATCTGATCCCCCTCTAAATTCAAGACTGGTATTCATATAATCTGTAGCACTCTTCAACATCTCTTCCTGCCAATCCACATTCGGATAATTATAAGGATCGTTATCTAGGCGGTAGCCTTCAAGCTCGTCGTTTGAATAACGAGGGGCTAAACCATCATTATCATGAGCCTCATTTACCATGTTTGAGTAATTATAAGCATCAACGTATTCAGGCAGCGTTGTTGGCATTAAAGTACCAAAGTCGGCATTTACCTTAATAGACGTTTTGCCATCGTAACCACGCTTAGTTGTCACCAAAATAACACCATTGGCAGCACGTAAACCATACATAGCCGTCGCCACAGCATCTTTCAATACAGTAATACTCTCAATTTCATAATTATTTAAATGAGAGAAATTACTCGGAAAACCATCTACCAAGATTAATGGAGCTGCATCTCTGAAAGAGCTCAAACCACGAACATACATTGACAAACCATTACTACCAGGTTCTCCCCCACTCATTAAAGTGGTTAATCCGGCCAATTGACCAATAGTGGCATGCTCAGTATTCGTAAAGCTAGTCGCTTCTATTTTATCAGCAGTTAAAACATCCATAGCTGATGAACTGGCCAAACGGTTAACCTTACCGTAGGCTCCATCAACCGTTTTGACAAAAGGGTTATCGTGCAAGCTATAAACAGCACCTTCGCCTTTAACAAGTAGTTCGTTTACTTTTTGCCCTTCAAAGTATACCTCCAGTAAATCATCGGTAGAAGCATTAATAATAAACTCACCTAGCTTACCAGAAATTGCTTCGTCACCGTTTTTAGGGTTCTTAATCAGGTAACCGGTCAGCACCTTATTTTTACTACTCTTTATTGATCCGGATACCTCTTGAGCAAAGGCATTAACACCAGATGCGATGAATAACAGTAGCAGGATATAAATCCTTGTATATTTATATATTTTCATAATCGATTGCTCTTTTAATAACCAGGATTTTGAACAAGACCTTTGCCTTTATTGATTTCATAACGAGGAAAAGGCATCAGATATAATTTATCTTTCCAGATACGTTGTACGGTAGTTGGACACTCCTTAATCATATAGTCTCCAAACTCATAGGGCACTCCACTTTCATCTACTACACCATTCGCTACATCATCTTCATTTATACGATGCACACCAAACTTAGTAGCACCAATGGTTTCAGCTGCTATTTTCCAGCGTTTAACATCAAAGAAACGCTGATCTTCGAAAATCATCTCAATGGCACGTTCTTTACGAATCATTTCTCGCATAACATCTTGTGATGCTGCAGCAAGTGGTGTTACACCGGCTCTGATTCGAATTTTATTAAGATTCGTAACAATATCACCATTACCAGGATCTGCTTCGTTTAAGGCTTCAGCATAATTAAGATATAGCTCTGGCAAGCGCATGTAAATATACGGTGCATCGTATCTTAAGTTTGTGTTAGCTGTTTGTAGATCCTCGTGCATAAACTTACGCATATAGAAACCCGTAATCCATCCGTTAACTAGCAAATTATTAGATTTTGGAGAAACAGCTGGGGCATCCATACTATTGTAAATATTAGCATTAATGGTTAAGCCACCAAAATCCGCTTTATCGTGTACAATTGATGCCTGAAATCGAGGCTCCATAGTTGCCCAAGGGTTTTCGGCTCTGTAATTAATAGGAGCTCCATCAATGGTCTCATACATCGAGATGATGTTTTGAGTGGGATTGTTCCAACCTGCACCGTTATTGTTGGCCCCATCTCGAGGAGGTAAAAAGCGACCATACCATCCACTCGCACTTTTACTATTGTTAAAATTAGCAACTCTTCTCGAAAAAAGAATGGCTTCCGTATTTCCAAAAACCTCACGCGTGGCCAAGGTATAGTCCTCTATAGGTTGACCTGTATTGACTAGTGTGTACCCTGCTCCTTCACAATACTGTATGGCCTCACGTGTTACATCGGCAGCTTTTTGCCAAAGCGAAGCATCGTATCCTCCCATCCAGATCAAATTATTATTTGCAGGATTGTCCATTTGCATATAAGGCGCATCAGCATTAAACAAGGGGCTAGCAGCCCACAACCACAAGCGCGAACGCAAAAAGTAGGCACTGGCACGTGTTACTCGTCCCTGATTAGCATCGTTATAACTCTCTGGTAAGTTAGGCAGAGCCTCCATAATCATGTCATCTACTCGCTGTATGATATCTGCTAAAGGCGGACGCTCTTCAGATGGGTTATCATTTGGGGTCAGAGCTTTTCCCACCCAGGGCACACTGCCATATCGTTTAATCATCTCAAAATAACCAATGGCGTTAAGCATTTGTGCCTGAGCCCTGGTTGTTTTTACAAATTCACTTGAAGCTCCACGCGTGTTAGAAACCCCCTCAATATACGTAAAGGCTCGATTAAATAATTTGTAAGGCTCTTCAAAAATATGTTCCTGATAACGTACGGCCGGGTCTTTACCAATATTAGGAGCATCCTTACCTACATTATCAGCCGATAATTGGGCATCTCCATAGTAAAAAACTCTCGCTCCATTCCATACCGAACCGGTTACACCCTCATCACAAATGGTTGCCGTAATATTACCTTTGATACGACTTAGATTGCGCGTGCTATTGGAAAAGGCATTCGTTGGCCATAAATAAGGCACCTGATCATAAGCCGAATTTAACAATTTCTCAGCGTTGATCATGCTGTTAAAAATGGTATCCTGATTAATGTTAGCCTCAATGGGCTCCTGGAAAAAATCATTGCAACCAGTGTTTAAGTTCAAGAGACCTAACACTACAATTACACTACTTATATAAAATTTTATCTTTCTCATTTCAAACAATTTTAGAATGAAACATTAAGACCCATGGTATACACTCTATTGGGTCCAATTGGTGCTTGAGCACCTGATTTTGTTTCTGGGTCAACAAAATCAAGATTAGTCCAAGTCAGCAAATTCGTTCCACTGGCATAAATACGAACGGACGAAATACCCATATTCTTTAAAGTTTTACCTTTTAAGCGATAAGCCAATTCAAGGTTTTTTAATCGAATATAGGAGGCATTTCTAAACCAAAAATCTGAATTTTGATAATTGTGCGCGTGTTTACCCGTTGCGGAGATACGTGGGTATTCAATTGTTTCACCTGCTGCAGCACGTTCAGGGGTCCAGCGCGTTAATAAAATTTCTTGAGCTCCGTTACCAATACCAGAAATAAAAGGCTCACGTATAAAATTGGAAATATTGTAAGTAACATCACCTACCCCTTGAAAAAACACATTTAATGACCAGTTTTTATAACTGAAATTCGAACCAAAACCATATGAAAATTGAGGCACGGTTAAGTTGCTAAAAACTTTTTTATCCAAATCATCAATAATACCATCGCCGTTTAAATCTTCAAACTTTAAATCACCGGCCTGCAATCCCTGCCCCACATATGACGATGATGCTACCTGAGCGTCACCGACCCATGCGTTAGCTTCTAGATAATCGATATCATCCTGTGAATAAAATCCTTTTGAAACAAAACCATAAATGGATTTCGGGTGCCTTCCGGTCACTTCCTGCCATTCGTAATCCTGTGCAATTTCATCAGTATACACCAATTCTTTATCTACTTGGTTTAGGTTAGCAAAAATGTTCACTTTTAGCTTGCCAAGATTAACAGAATAGTCTCCTTGTAATTCGTAACCCCAAACACGTTCCTCTCTAATGTTGCCGGGTACATTCTCTGGCAATCCTATGATAGATGCAACATTCTCAGATCGATATAATATATCTTTCTTATCCGTATTAAACACATCAGCTTGTAATTTTAATTTACCATCAAACCAACGTGTTTCCAAGGCTAGGTTTTGTTGAGAACTGGTTGCCCAAGCAATTAAGGGATTACCAACACCAGTTTGCAAGGCCTGACCTTGACCAACAGGATTCAAACCAAATAGGTTACCACCAGAGTAGGATATAGAATAAGTATCATAATAGCCGAAGCGTCCAATTCCACCGTCATTACCAGTTGTACCATAAGACGCTCTGAATTTCACGAAGGATAAAATGTCATTTTTAGGGAAGAAATTCTCATTACTTAACACCCAACCACCAGAGATAGCAGGGAAGAAGCCATATCTATTTTCTTGAGCAAACGTTTCTGATCCGTTGTAACCAGCGTTAAATTCAAGAAAGTATTTATCGGCAAAATTGTAAGAAAATCGACCTGCCATCTCAACATATTTCCTAGGAACATATGTTGGGGCATTTTTATTGTTGTCACCTCCAGATAAAAAGCCAACTTCATTAGTAGTAAAAACACCTACTGCCCCAACGTTATGGCGACCAAATGAACGCTTGTAGTTAAGCTTTAGACGAACATTAACCGTTTTGGTTTGAGTTTCTGTATTCCTATTACTACCTAAGGTTGTTTCTGAACCGAAACGTTTTAGGTTTAAATCACCCTCCGGGTCATAGTCACCAACAATTTCGTACACCGGTACACTATTATTGGCTGTAAAGGTATTGCTATATCCATGATCGTATGAGAAGGTTCCATCAAACTTTAGACCCTTAGTGATAAATTCAAGGTTCTGATGAATAGTCGCTGAAAACTGCATCTTATTAGTATACTTTTCTCGATAACCAGAATCGTAAATTTGCTGTAATGGCGTGGCATTTACCACATTATTGTTTACACGTATTATTTTACCATCTACAAAAGATACAGCATCAGCTGGTGCTTTAAACATTTCCCGAGTAAAACCTTCCCAACCTAAGGCTGGTTCATGACGGTTTCCGAACTGACCTGCTGCACTTGCACTTAAAACAGTGGTATTGGTCAAATCAATATCTAAATTCGCTCTAAGGTTATAACGTTTATATTTGGATTCATCATCGTAACCAACATTAAAATCCTTGTAGGCATCACGCTCTTGCATATAACCAATGGAGGTAAAATAACGTACTTTTTGGTGACCACCTGAAATATTGACAGTATAACGCTGACGATGACCAAACTTATTGGTTAAATCATCATACCAATGATTATTGGGATGAGTAACAGGGCTGGAACCTGTGCGAAATTTTTCAATATCTTCATCTGAATAAATCGGAATATCACCGTCATTAATACGACCTTCATTATGCAAAACAGCATAGTTATAAGCATCTAAAGTGCTCAAAATATCGCCACGCTGCATCAATCCGAATTCGGTTTTAACCGATATTTTTGCTGGCCCATCTTTACCTCGTTTGGTGGTGACAATAATAACACCGTTACCACCGCGAATACCATAAACAGCTGTTGCTGATGCATCCTTTAAGGTAGTGATGCTTTCAATTTCATCAGGATCCAGATCCTGAAAACCGCGCTCTACCCCATCGACTAAAATCAAAGGATTACCCTCAGATCCACGAATACTTATTGTACTTGCCCCGTCTCCTGCCTGGCCACTGGACTGTACGACAACCGTACCTGGCATTCGCCCTGTCAAAGCGGTTGCTACCGATGATGATGATGCTGTAGCAAGGTCTTCCGTTTTAATGGTATTTACAGCACCTGTAACACTAATACGCTTTTGCGTACCGTATCCAACCACAACCACCTCATCAACATTGTTAATATCCGACTCCATTACCACATCCAACCGGGTCTGTTCAGCAAAAGCAATCTCCTGAGTTTTCATTCCTATAAATGAAAAGACAATAACTGATTCTTTTACATTGCTAATGGTAATCACATAATTACCATCTAAATCGGTGATACCTCCAATAGTAGTTCCTTTAATAGAAACGTTAACGCCAGGTATTGTCAATCCTTCTGTATCTGTTACATTACCATTAATGGTAACTTCCTGAGCAAATGCATTCGCGCCCATGAATAGTACAACTACAAAAGCCATTAATCGTAATACACAACTACCTCTGGCTTTTCTTTCTTTTTTCATAAAAATTAATCTTTAGTTATACGAGTTCAACTACTTACAATTTGAATTAGCACAATCAAAAAAACAGTTAATACCACAAAGAGAATGTATAACACATACGTCATGTGCTTTTCTTTTTCAGAACTATTTACTTTTCGAAATTTCCAATTATTAAAACCCATTAATAAGCTCATTGAAACGTTAAATAATATTTAGAACACAAAAATGCTCAATGGATAACTTTTATGAGTCTTACTCTACACCAATAAAGGGTAAATAATTTACAATGGAACCGAAGTTTAAATATCATAAAAGAGGCATAAAATAACACATAAAAACCACTACACTCTCTTTATCTGCCATTTACACCCATTGTAAACCCATTAATATTATATATCACCTCTGATACTATATGAACCTCAAGAAAGCCAATGGTTATACTCAGGTTCTCATATCAAGAATATATTTTCTAAAAACCGCGTTTATTTTATGGCATAATATGGATAAAATCGTTAAGGCAAATTCATATCCTTATAGTTGCTATGTACTTTCAGTAGTTTATTTTTTTGACTTTTGCGTCATTGACTAAAATAGGAACACAAAAGTTAATGAATGACCCCGGAGCAAGCTCCGAGGTATCAAGTGGCGTTTGCTACGCAAACAATTTTATTTTCGACCCAAGGGTCAAGGAATAAAACCACATTAGATTAAAAAATCATTAAAATTATTGTCGAATTCAGCATAAAAAGGACAAAATCATCAGGGAAAACCAAGAAATCATTTGATTTCAAAAAGAAGACAATCAACGTATAAAGTAATAATACTAATACAGCATTAAGCTAAAACTGCTATAAAAGCTCTGGCTAACCTATGTAGAATTTGTACACCCACCAAAGCATAAGAGACTTCAAAAATCCTACAATGAAAGGTGAGACGTTTCAACTCGTTACGAATCAATAAGCTCCAATTAAGTTAATTGAGGTCAGTAGATAAATACATATATTAGTAGTCTTTAAAATCAAGAGATACATGGATATATTTCGGGGTCAAAACCTTCTAGAGTTTGCTGAACGTTTTAAAAGTGATGAAGATTGTAAAGAATACTTAGCTCATTTTAAGTGGTCAGAGGGATTTAAATGCACCAAATGCAATCATACTGGATGTCAGATTAGAGGTAATCATTCAAGAACTTGTAATAAATGCAGTCATACTGAATCATCAACAGCTAATACCTTGTTTCACAAAGTCAAATTTGGTATTCGTAAAGCCTTCTTTATTTGCTTTGAAATGTCTACGACAACCAAAAGTCTTTCAGCAAGTCACATAAGCGTTCGTTTTGGCATTACAGAAAAGACCGCACGGCTATTCATGCACAAGGTTCGTGAAGCTATGAAGTCAAGTGAAAGTTATCCCATAGATGGAAATGGACACATTGATGAATTTGTTGTAGGAGGTAAAGAAACAGGAGCTGTTGGCAGAAGTTATCATACCAAGAAAAAGAAGATTGTTTGTGCTGTTGAGCTTACGGAAGACGGTAAAGTTAAGCGAATGTATTCTATGAAGATTGATAATTATTCATCTAAGGAATTAAAAAGGCTGTTCGATAAGCATATCTCAAACGAAGCTAATGTTGTAACTGATAAGTGAAAAGGTTACAGGCCTTTAATGAAGCAGTACAATATAGAGCAAGTAGAAAGTGACCATGGTATGAATTTTAAGGCTTTACACACAATGATACATCAAGTTAAATCATGGCTTAGAACAACCTATTCATGGGTAAGCGAATCTAATATAGATCGATACCTTAGTGAATTTTGTTATCGAATAAATAGGTCCCAATCAAAACAGAATATATTTAACAATTTCGTCAGTAGAATGGTAGATGCAGACAAGATTTATCAAGCTAAATTAGTATGTCCTTAACTACTGACCTCAATAAGTTAAAATTAAAAATCCTATAATTAAACTAGAAAGAGCTAAGGTAAATTATAGGCTATTATTTGGGAAACAAAAATCAAACTACATAAACATTGCAAATGTTATATAATTCTAAAACAATTTAATTATTCTGCTTTATACTTTTTTCTATATTCCGATGGAATCATACCAAACTCTTTCGAAAAGCCTCGCCTAAAGCTCTTCGCATCAGCGTAGGCTACTTTATCTATAATTTCCAGTACTGTCATGTCTGTTTCTCTAAGATACTGAGCAGCTCGCTTTAAACGCATTGAGCGAATATATGCTCCAGGTGTTATATCTATCATTTTTTTACATTTTCGATATAAAGTCATATAGCTCATTGCCATCTTTGTTGCCAACTCTTCCTTTGTAAATGTAACATTATCTATATTCTCCTCAACAATAGAAATGATTTGTTTTAATAGTTTTACATCATCTTTCTCAATCACCTCACCTTTGGGCTCCAGTACCACTTTTTCGGCAAATTTATACGATAACTTGCGTCGGGATTCTATTAACAGATTAACCTTTTCAAGAAGTAGTATTGGATTAAAAGGTTTGATCATATAAGCATCTGCTCCATGACGAGTGCCTAATAATTCGTCTTTTCCCTCACCTTTAGCCGTTAAGAGAATAACTGGTATATGGGAAACAAGTTCATTTGATTTAATTTTCTGACATAACTCAAAGCCATCCATTCGAGGCATCATTACATCTGAGATAACCAACTCAGGCTTATGCTCTAAAACACCTTCATAGGCCTCTAAACCATCTTTTGCATCAATTACCTCAAAATTTTGTTCCAAAAGCCCATGCAAATACTTCATAATTTCCTCATTATCATCCACAATTAATATTTTGTCGCCACGAATAGCTTTTGGGAGCTGACGTACTTGCATTTTCGAAAACTTTTCCGTAATACCTTCAAAATGTTTTTCTTTTGTCGGTGATTTTGTAATTTCATCTGCTAACAAATGACTTGTACCTTTTAGTAAGCTTATGGTAAAGGTGGTTAATTCACCTCGCGTACTTGTTACATTTATTTCTCCTTTATGCAATTCTATATAACTCTTCACCAGAGACAGTCCGATACCTGTACTGCCAATAGGTGAATGTCCGGGTGGCTGATAAAAACGCTCAAAAATAGACGTCATGCTGGAGGGAGGAATGCCACTGCCATTATTTGAAATATGGATAAAAATATGCTGTTCATCCTGCTCCAATAATACAGAAACTTCGCCCGTCTGGCCAACATACTTAAAAGCATTGGATAACAAATTATTCACCACCACTGCCATTTTCTCATTATCAAAATAGAGTGTTGGATTTTTTAATTTATAATTTGTCTTAAAACCAATTTTTTTGCTTTCAGCATATATTGCAAATGGCTCAGTTAGATGTTTTACGAATTCAATCATATTGTTTTCTGAAGCCTGCAACTGTGCCTTACCAGCTTCCAGCTTTCTAAACTCCAGGAGTTGATTAACAAGCTCCTGTAATTTGGACGCACTTTGATATACTACCTCAATTTTACTTTTAACATAATCTTGTCCAAGTTTTGAAAAGTCTTTTTGTAATAACTCACTAACAGGTGCCAGTATAAGGGTTAAGGGGGTACGTATTTCATGTGAAATATTTGTAAAAAACCTCAGCTTATCATCATTCATTTTTTTTTGGTTCACTCGCTGTGTTTTTTGTATCTCAACCTCCTGTTTTAACTGTTCCTGCCGTCTTGCCACCTTTACTATCACAAAAACAGTTAAAACGATCAACAGGACATAAGCACCATTAGCATACCAAGTCTTCCAGGGTGCGGGAGAAACACTTATATTGAGAGTTCTTTCCCGATCACTCCAACTCCCATTACTATTGGTACCATACAAACGTAATGTATAATCACCAGGCTTTAAATTCGAAAATGAAACGTAACGTCTATTACCCAAAAGCACGCGAGTGCTGTCTAGGCCTTCCAACCAATAAGCATAATGATTAAGATGAGGGGCTTTATAGTCCAGGGCAGAAAATTCTATGGAAAACTCATTTTGCAGATGATTCAAATGGATTCGTTGTTGCGAATTGATACTCTTTTTAAAAGCGCCTTTAGGATTGACCACAGAAGGCTTGTTTAATATTTTGAACTCTGTTATTGCAACTGGGGGATTATAATTATTATCCTTTACCTCTTCCGGATTAAAATAAGTTACACCGTTAAATCCACCAAAATACATTTGACCATCGTGCCCAATACAGCCCGATGTTTTTGAAAAGTTCAACCCACCAATTCCATCTGACTCATCGTAATTCCTAAAGGTTCTGCTCTGCTTATTATACATAGATAAGCCGGCGTTTGTACTCAACCAGATATTTCCTTTTTTATCGCTTAAAATACAATTGATGTAATCATCAGCCAAACCATCTTTCTTAGTATACTCCATTAGTTTGAAGCTTCCATTTGGCTCTTCAACAAGCTGATTTAAACTGCTTGGCGTACCAAACCACACATGACCACTATTATCGGTATGAAGGCATAGTATCGTTTTGTCAAGAGTTGTATAATTATCAATCAAGTTTTCAACAGCAATAAAAGAGTTCTTTTCGGCCTGATAGAGGTGTAACCCCAGATTTGTCCCTATCCATAATCGATTTCGGTGGTCATAATTCAAAACCAAGCCCCTATGGGATACCAATTGTCTTTCGTGATCTCTTGCATAAATTTTTTTCTTTAATACAAATTCACTCTTTTCTTTCTCAAACAAGTATAATCCATTCACTTCTGAGGCAACCCACAATTGATTACCTAACACTATCAGATCAACAGGTTTGCGCACACGTAAGGAAGGTGAATTAAAGAAGGTAGAAGCAGGAAGCAATTCTTTTGATCCGTCAATGTTATTTTTTATCACATATAGAGTAGATTCAAGACAAACCCAAATCAATCCATTTTCAGACTGATAAATTGAAATAACATGTTCAGATTCAAATTCACTCCTCATTTTATTTTGTATAACTGAAACCTTAGAGAATTTTCCTTCGCCGTTACTTACAAATAAGCCCTTCCCCTTGGTCCCAACCCACAATACTCCATCACGATCTTCAAGAACTGAAGTTATGTGTTGCCCTCCAATGTCATTATTTGCGTCATAGGTATAAAACTGTTTGTTGGCTGATAATCGAACGATCCCTCCTCCATTCGTTCCAACCCAAATATCACCAGCTACATCCTGATAGATATCCAATATAAAATCATAGTCTGAATGGGAGATATTATCAACATCTGGTTTTATTTCTACTTTATGAAACGTTAAATCAGCCACGCTAAATTTAAACAAGCCTTGACCTTTTGTCCCAATCCATAAATCACCTGCATTATCCTGCATCAAGGAGATACCAGCTTCATTATCTGGCAAATCAGGAATCACAAAGTTGGTAGTGGAACCATTAGAATAATTATAGCGCGTCAAATTTAAATTCCAACCCACCATCCAAATACATGGTTGTTGTCGATCGGCAATTATTTTCATTGGATCGTGATAGCCCTTACTAAACCTTATCGTTTTTTCTACTTTATCTGCGCTCACGAAGCCTAATCCACTCTGTGTCCCCCAAAATACGAGGGTATCATTAACACAGGTCACCGACCTGCATAATCCGCTACTAATTGACTCAATCACATCACCTTCAGCTCTATACTTAACGATTCCATTACCAAAACTGCTAATACAAATATTACCTTTTGAATCCTCATCAAAAGAAATAACAGGAGTCTTATTTAATTTACCCGAACCTGGTGGCACCACGAATCTCTCTTTCACTAAATCGAAATAACTGTATCCTCCGGTTTGGGTTCCAATCCATAGGTGACCATTAGAATCGCGAAACAGACACTCCACTGAAGCACCCTGTATACTGGATGTTTGTTGCCAATCAGGCTTGTAGTGTTTGAACTGATATCCATCGTATCGATTAAGACCACCTCTGGTTCCAAACCACATAAAACCGTCATTATCCTGAACGATTGAAGTAACTTCATTGTGCGACAAGCCATCTTCTACCGATAGATAAGATATTTGGTACTCCTGACCAAATGCGATATAGCTTCGCACTATAACAAAAGCTGACAATAATAATACTCTAATACAACGAAAATCGCTCATCTCCTTACATTCTTAAATATTTCGTGAATTTATAAAATAATTAAGAACGTAAGGAGAGTTTAAAGCAAGAACCAAATAAATTCTGGACTTACAAGTGTCTTTAATGGCTCTTCGTTATTTCTCAATCAGTTATCGGACAATTCTTGGCTTGAACGGGCAATAAATACAACATTCTTCAATACCGTAGAACAAACTATTCTCAAAATTCATGCAAGATCTGAATGATTTAATACCTTCAATTTAAATCTATCAATAAGTGAACATAAGTATTCATTCTTGTTTTTGAACGAATCTATTACACTCGCACTACTATCTTGATATCTTTCCTTTTTGACGGCAATTACTAAATCTGCAACATCATCGCCTTCATTTAAATTAGTATTCTCCAGAACGGTATTTACACAAACTATAAAACAAGCGGCCTTGGCAATTTTGCACCACTTTTCAAAAGCTTTTCCCTTATCAGGAAATAAAGTTACCTGATACCCGCTGAGAGTATTTACTTTGTGAACATTAAGCATCTCAATAGAACCAACGGCAATCCAATTATATTGTGGATAATACAATGCTCCGAATATGGCATTCTTTTCACCTTCGGCAATGGCCACAGGTTTTGTTTTATCAATAAGCAGGTGAGCGCCAAAGAATACTTGTTTTAAATTGAAGTCCTTTTGCTTAGTGATATGATGCACCCAATTAATATAACCAACCCGCTTTAGAGTAGCTGAATTATATTGCATCACTTTACCTGTTCGTACTCGTCCCAATCTGTTGACTTGCCAGAAAATCGTTTTATTCCCTTTGGCTGTACCAACGTAATATCTCTGTAATACTTCTAAAACCAAGTGTTCAGGAAAGTATTTAGTCAAGCCGATAGCAAAGTTGTTTTGGTGATAGTTGGTAAGCGAAGCTAGCATTAGCTTTTTGTCAATACATGAAGGAGGTTGGGTGATCGGTCTTGGTTTAAAAACAGGCTTAGTAAAATCATTTGATTCGTATCCATTTTTCTCAAAGTACATTTTAGGTGTAAAATGGTATGCACATTTTTCCACACGGTTACATCTACCTGTATAATCTGACAAATGCTTGTTGGTGTGGTGGTCTACATACCTGGTAAAAGTCCTTTGCTGACATTTCGGACAATGATACCTGGTTGATCGTCCTTTGTATTTTTCCAATGAATAGCGGATATCTGACATAAAAGAAACTTTTCTTGTCTTAGTGGAGTTTGTGGAGTTGTGGAGGATTGTTGTTTTTCAAGCACTTACTACTCCATACAACTACACTCACTCCACAACTTCATCAATTCTGAAATGATTATTGAACTATTTGTACTGTTCCATACTCCACAGTTACTCCACTCAAACTCCACACATAAAGCATTGTGAATCAATCAAACTCCACAACTCCGCAAACTCTACAGTATTCTATATTTTTTCCTGGATCAATATCGTTGTAGTAAGATTAATTGAGTACATCAGTTTCGTACACACCTTTCTGCTTTTTATGTGCCAGTTTTGTATTGCTCAGCAATTGGTAAGCGTATGATTCTTTGGCTATATTGAGTTTAATGGCCATCTCAATAAACTCTTTGTTGGTGAATTCTCGTTTGCCAATCTTCTTTAAAACCTGAAACACCTTACCTTCCTTTGAGTTGTCTTCATACACATTTAAAACCATATGGTTTAGCTTTAATGCATTGGAAAAGAAATAATCCTTAAGCATAATGGCTTTTTTCATTGAGTCCATGGTTATGTACTTAATCGCTTGCCCTTCAAAAAAGCTATTTGAAACTTCAAGGACCAGTGCAAATCGTAATATATATCTATCCAGTTTTGACAGGATTCCTGATATAGTAGCATCCTTATTGGATGGCTTTACATGTTTGTTTACTTCATCAATAAACAAGTCCTCTGCCTTCTCAGATAATGGTAACTCTATCGTATTAATACTCTCATAAACTTTATCCATCAAAGCTTTCATCCTGGAATGAAATTTCTCTATCATGTAATCATCAGGGTTCTTTTTTCCAATTAATTTCTTTTCCATTTTTAACGGAATAGCAAAAAGAATTCGCTCAAAGAAACCATCTTTTATATCCTTGGCCTTAAATGATGCAATCACATCGTCCTGTATACTGCCTATGATTGATACACAAGGCATACTCAACGAAGAACTTTCAACTTCTTTACGATCCAGTGAAATTGGTGCTCCATCCCATATGGATAGAAACTGACTTTGCTTTGAGGTTCCGCTATATCCAATCAAATTCAAAATAAAGCTCTTAAACTCATCGGGCATCAATATCATACCATTGGGATTTTGCTTATGGATATTGATGAGAGCCTCAAAAGTCGGATCGGTAGAATACAGTTTTTTCTTAGTCGGTTTCTTTTCACCTAAATCAGGATCATAATTGGCGATGGCTGCTTCATATTCCTGGTCGTATTGCTTCTGCAAGTTTTTGATGGCTTTAAAAGCTGTTTTTAAGGGAGCACTTTTATTCTGTCCTGACTTACCGACTAACACCACCCACATGGATGGGTTTTCAATCCATTCAATATGTTTACGCAGATGGTACGAGTTGCCAATAATCCCGGCCAACGCTGTAAAAATACTTACCGATGTATAGTCGATGTTATAATTCCCGTGCTCATGTAATTCAATAATAGTATCCTGGATAAACTTTGGAAAGATGGTCAATGGAAATTCCGATTCCTCTGCCATTTTAAGTCTATGGTTAGCTTCATGGATGGACATCTTTCCAAATTTCAGGTGTGCTTTCCCCAGTTCCGTTTTCTCTTTTTCAATTGATTCCATACGATATAGGGGATTATCCATTAATACTTTCCAGATAAGCCTCTATTTCTGAAGCCTTATAGTAGATTTTGCGTCCGGTCTTCTTATAAGCGATAACCTTATTGTCACGCATGGTTTGCAAAGTACGCCTACTAACATTTAATAGTTTGCATACTTCTTCGGTGACATACCAACGATCTTTAAAACCATCATTCTTGGCCACATTGATACTATCAATCTTATCGTTAATATGGTCAATCTTACCCATTAACTTATTAAAGAGGTGCTCATCTACAATTACAACTGTCTTGCTCATTTTTATACGATTTAAATGTGTTATTCATTTTTGTTTCGTCAAACCTAAGCAATACGGTACACTGACTTTCTCGTAAAAGATAGTAACGGAAAGTAAAGGAGAGTAAAAGCAAGTAAAAAATTGTTTTGTATCGTATTTTATCGTTTTAACGGTTCTTAATTGAGCGCAAGTAAATAGTACTGAGTACAGACTAAATTACTTCATACTTCTAATCCTTGACATTTTTTCTATTTAATGCTATTTGTTACTATCTAAAAATCAAACGCTTTTACTTTTATTACTATTTATTACCATGTTCTTCATTTCTTTTGTAATTGCATACTATTTCTCTATAATTGAATCAGAAAAACGTAAAAAAAAACGACTCACAAAAATGATATTTAGAAGAACGATTTTGAAACAAGATTTGGCCATTAAATTATATCCACAAAGCTCAAATATAAATGCAGCGATGCAGTTGCTCCGGAAAGAAATAAAACTATCACCTGAATTGAATAACAAACTCGATTTATTGACAAGAAATAAACGAGCGCATTATTACACTCATAAAGAATTGGAAGCAATTCTGGAACATTATTGTATAAGCCAGGAGGAATTTAAGTTATTGTAAAAACTTCTTTTGGGAAACCATGATAAAACTTACAGAAAACCTAGCGAAAACAAGCGCAAAAGCACTATATGCACCAATAAGCAGATAGCTTTTTCATGCTTGAGCGTACTTTCAGAGCATATGCAGACCATATTCAGAGTATATTTCACATGCTTTTGAGCGCTCTGCCCATTTCGTAGTATATATTAAGCATGCTATTTGAATGCTTTCAAAAATCCTGAGAGTACTTTTGGGGTGCTTTGCTCATTATCAATAGTGCTTTGTATAAATCTCCACCAATATGAAAACAACACCATTGTTGAATTAGGAAAATGCTTCGTATTTTAGAGTGCATTTTGAGCACTTTATAGGGAATTGTATGGTCTGTCGTGCATGAAACCAAAAAAAGTTCAAATTGTCGTTAATTGGCTAAGTTGTGTCCGAAATTAGCACAACTGTAAGTCGCTAGTTTTGTGATTTATAATATAATTTTACAACCATCGAAATGAAGTAGAATAATATTAAACGCAATACGATGATATTACCCCGAACAATATTAAAACAAGATTTAGCTAAAAAACTATACCCTCAAAGTTCAAATAAAACTTCCGCCATGCAATTAATGCGCAAGGAAATTAAACTATCACAGGAATTAAGCACTAAGCTTGATAAGCTAACACGTAATAAACGGGCTCATTATTTTACCCACATAGAACTGGGGATTATCCTGAAACACTTTGGAATTAGCCAGGAAGAGTTCGAGGATTTGTAAAGATTCTATCAAAACTGATGTAATTGTTGAATGTAAAACTTCGCATTTTTTTATTCGACAAGAACATTTGCAACATTAACACTCACGGTTGCATTTTTTTTCGATTAGGATTTAAAAAAGTACTCCTTCGTTTTGAATTGGATACTTTTGTTTATCGTTTAAAAATAATTTTTCAGTTGAAGTGCTCAGCACCTCAACTAAATTATATTTGACCTTTTTCAACTGGAGTGCTGAGCACCTCAGTTGAAATAACAGATGAAATTCAATTCTAACAATCAAATGACAGCAAATTTTAGGTTAGAGTCTCAGGCCTCCTACTAAATTTTTATAGATTCTTTTTACTGTTATATTACCATGTACTACAACTATAAATTAATAAACTAATAATTCAACTATGCCGCTGAGCAGCATAGTCAAATACAAAAAATAATATATCGCTATGGCGAAGTACATTGCAACCATTATCTAATACAAGTCTTTTATCTTCTCCATATTCTTCTTAATCAAAGCTTCGGTTGTTCTGGCATAACGTTGAGTCATTTTCGTACTGGAATGACCAAGCGTCTTTGATACAACTTCCAAGGGCATATCATTCTCTAGGGCAACCGTTGTTGCAAAAGTATGCCTAGCGGTATGTGTTGATATGGGTTTATCAATACCACATATAATTCCTATTTCTTTCAAAAAAGCATTCATTTTTTGATTGCTTAAAACAGGAAGCACCATACCTTTTTCAATGAGTTCCGGTTTGTATTCGTACTTTTCCATTAACTTTTTGGCGGCCTCAATCACAAAGATGGTACTCATCTGATCAGTTTTCTTGCGTTTTTTATGGATCCAGGTAATTCCGTTACCATCGGTTGTGATATGCTCATGCTTTAGAGACTTGGCATCAGAGAAGGCTAATCCAGTAAAGCAACAGAATACGAAAACATCACGAACCTGTCGTAAGCGTTCTATGCTTATTTCTTTATTAATTACTGTACTCAATTCCTCTTTGGTAAGATATACAGCATCGACAGGTTTTAGTTTGAATTTAATGGTAGCGAAAGGGTCTTTCTTCATCCAACCATTGGCCAGTGCAATGAGTACTATTTTTTTGAAATTCTTTAGGTATTTGACAGCAGTGTTGTGGACGCATTTACGTTCCGTTTTTAGGTATAATTCATAGCTACGTACAAACTGATGATTTAGATCCTCCAAAGCCATGTCTTCACGTTGGTACTGCCAACGAATGAAATCCTTTGTGTGCATATAGCTCGTTTCGTAGCGTTGAACTGTATCTGGTGCAAAGTCAATTCCGATTAATTTTCTTGCGTTGTCATTATGTTCCTGGAAAACTTTTAGTATAGTTCTTCTGCATTCTTTTGTGCCAACTAGTTTTTCCTGAATAATCCGAACTGTGACTGTTTGATTATCCAAGATCATAAAATCAATATAGGATAATATCTTTCGGTGATATTGGTCGATGAACTTATTGAGTTCTACAATTTCCAAGCTTCGACCTTTAGCTCTTTCTTTTTTGTCATCCCAATTATTAGGATTAACATGCTTTTTAAGTGAGAACTCTGTTCTTTCCTTGTTAATGGTAATTCTTACGAAGATTGTTGCATCTCCACTTTTGGTAAGTTTTGTTCTTTTGATGAAGAACAAGGTTTTGACATTTTCAAGTCCACTCATAATGATAAATTTTAGTGTTAAAATTATTTCTATGAGTTCATTTCAGAACAATTCAAAACCGAGTAATAGAGCGCAATGCAGAGTGTTTTATAACCGTCAATCGAGGACTTTTTTCGAGAAAATTAAGTCCTCGATAAGTCCGCTCAAAAACTGCGTTTTTTTGCATCTTTTTGCAAAATATTGCGCATTAAAAAACCCTGTAAGTATTGACTTACAGGGTTTTTCTTAAAATTGCTTTCGCTATCAGCGGAGAGAGAGGGATTCGAACCCCCGGTACCTCGCGGTACAATGGTTTTCAAGACCACCGCATTCGACCACTCTGCCATCTCTCCAATAAAACAATGTGCATTTCTTTCAATGCGGCTGCAAATATAGATATTATTTGTAATTAAACAACATCTGAAAGTCAAAAAACATCAATGAAATTACAAAAAATTAATACTATCAATAAGAATTCTACTTTTATGCATTTTCAAATCACTTTTCGGCCCGAACATTTGGTAAACACTGCAAATACTATATATTTGTAGAGGAAAGTTTAAGAATTAAAATTTGGTATAACCCTAAAATCTAAGAGTATTATGAACAAGGCTCAATTAATTGATGCAATTGCTGGAGAAGCAGAATTGACAAAAGCTGATGCTAAAAAAGCTTTAGACGCATTCATTAAAGTAACTGGTACTGCATTAAAAGACGGTGGTCGTGTTGCATTAGTAGGATTTGGTTCTTTTGGTGTTTCTGAAAGAAGTGCACGTACAGGAAGAAACCCACAAACAGGTAAAGAAATTGAAATCCCTGCTAAAAAAGTTGTTAAATTCAAAGCTGGTAGTGAGTTAAGCGACTCTATCAACTAATTTATTACAACCTAAAAATATTAAGAGAGTGCTAACGCGCTCTCTTTTTTTTATTATACCACCTTATTTAACAGCTAATTAAAACTATGATAAAAGACCTAATACAGTTTTTGGAGCAATTTTCAAAAGAAGAAAGAAGAAACCAAATCTTTCAAGTTGCCAGTCATCGCACCAGATACTTAACAGTTGTATTAGAAGATATTTATCAAACTCAAAATGCAAGTGCAGTTTTGCGATCATGCGATTGTTTTGGTATTCAAGACATTCATATTATTGAAAACCAAAACACTTTCAACATAAACCCTGACGTAGTTATTGGCTCTACTAAATGGTTGCACCTCCACCAACACAACCAAGAAGACAACAACACGAGAGCCACATTGTGCAAGCTCAAATCCGACGGCTACCGAATTGTTGCAACATCGCCTCATCAAAACGATGTAAACCTCGATGATTTCGATCTTAATAAAGGAAAATTTGCCCTTGTTTTTGGTAATGAGGGAAAAGGAATTTCAGACATTGTAAAAGAGGAAGCAGATGAATTTATGAAAATTCCGATGGTTGGTTTCTCTGAAAGTCTAAACATTTCAGTTAGTGCTGCCGTATCAATCCAACACTTAACAAACAAACTAGAAAAGAGTACGATAGATTGGAAACTCTCCCAAACCGAATTGGATGAATTATACCTGGAATGGCTAAGAAAAACAGTCAAAAAGAGTGAGCTCCTCATTGATGAATTCAATAAAAGGAACAATACCCATTTTTAAATGTTATTTTTTAAGTGGGATACAACAAATAATGACGATATTTTTTTATTTTTGAAGAAAATCATATTCTATGAATTGCATTATTATCGATGATGATAAACTTTCAACAAAGATCATTCAGGAATTTGTTGAAAAAACAGACGACTTGATATTAGCAGGGACATTTGATAGTGCAGTGGGTGCCATTAACTACCTTTCTAAACAAGACGTCGAAACAATTGACCTTATATTTTTAGATATTGAAATGCCTGAAATGAGTGGCATTGATTTTCTTAAATCATTAGATGAATTACCTCAAGTTATTGTTTATTCGTCACAAGAAAAATATGCAATCGACTCTTACGAATATAATGTTACTGATTATCTGCTAAAACCTGTTCAATATGGCCGTTTTATAAAAGCCGTGAAAAGAGCACGTGAGAGATTTGAGGAGAAAGACACTGTTGTTCGTGAAACTAACGAGATCTTTGTTAAGAACAATAGTTCATTAGTAAGGGTAAAATACGATGACATATTGTGGATTGAAGCTCTAGAGAACTATGTTGTTCTAAATACTTTTAAGGATAAATTTACCATTCACTTTACAATGAAGGCCATTTCAGAAAAAATGCCTCCAGAACGATACGTCCGTGTTCATCGCTCGTTCATTGTCAATATTAATAAGATAAAGGTTATTGAAGACAATTCGGTTATAATCAACTACGAAGGTGGATCGAAAATAATTCCAATAGGAAAGTCTTACAAAGACAAGCTAATGGATGACATCAACTTAATTACAAGATAAAAAAGAAACCCGTCTACTCGACGGGTTTTTTAATGCTCTTTAATCATCTCCATCGGCACTATCAAAATTACTAACATTTGATACTTCATCATTATAGTAATAGATGATAACATCTGCTGTATCCCGTAAGAAATTAACTTTTCCTATTTCAGCACGATGAATTAATAAACCTGTTCTTTCTTTTAAATCATTCAACAGCTCTTCGTAACGTGCAGGTGTTATTAACTCTATTTTCTCATAAATTATAAGCTTGCTCGATTCATGCTTAAGTAACCAAACTCGCTCAAGACCAAATGTAACGCCAATAATTAGCAGGTTAGTTACTACCAATTCTCCAATAGAAATATAGGAGCCACTCAATGCATTTATTACAGAAACTCCTATTGTTATAAACAGGTAGGTCATCTCCTTAATGGGTATTTGCGTGGTTCGGTATCGGATAATACCAAAAATTGCAAACAAACCTAAGGCAAAACCTAATTGCAAGTTCACACTTTCGAGAAGCAAACACAGTAAAAATACAATTGTACTAATTAAAATAAATGTAAACAGGTAGTCTTTTCGTCTGGCTTTTTGATAATAGATAACTCGCACTAAAATAAGTGCCACCACCAGGTTAAAAGCAAATCGCAGCAAGAGGCTAATTAATGCTTTGCTATTTATAATTTCATTCAGAGTTATTTCCATTGGTTATTAGATTTAATCATGTGAGATCTAATATGCAATATCGGCAAAGTCATTAAAAGGATAAAGAAAACGACACCTTAATTAAGCTCCATTTTGTGTTCAACGGAATATTTCAGTTTCAAACTGTCCAACAAACAAGGATTAAGCGATAAACAGACAAACGAAATTGATACTTGAATTGTGAAAAGAAACTTTACCGCTAGATAACAATAGGAAGAAGCTATGGCTGAACGACTTTAAGAGAATAATGCACTTTAACTCGGTAATTCTTTGGGAATTTTGGTAATAGCAGCCACTTTCTATTTTCATATAAACGACCAGAGCGCTGTATTTGAGTAGTTCCAAAAGTAGCGAAGTATACGTCAATAACCTTACTACGATCATTACGCAACACCTCTACTTTAGTGGTTTTAATTGCCTCTTCCCCATTTCTCACAAATTGACTGCATACCACAATCGATTTCTTATCAAAGTTAATCTTACCAAAATCTATCGATTCACATTCTGCATTATATTTATATGGTATTTTCTTCAAATCATCTAAAGAATGAGCCACCTCAAAATTGTTGATTTGCAAACAGAATGATTTGTCTAAATCTAATTCCTTATATATAATTGGTGTTTGCCCTTTTACGGCTGGTAACAACGCCAAGCTTACAACAAGCATTAAACACATTATGAGCAAAGCCTTTTTCATGGAAAGAACTATTAAAAATTACAAAACTTTAAAATCAATCTTGAGAGATTGATTATTCACATATAAACATAGGCTTTTCCATTGATTTAGAAAAATCACTCAAGCGCCAATTCTTTTCTAAATCGTTTTTGCTTGCGAATAAACAGCACTACAAATAGTGTTTTAATTATAATTCCTAAAGACAAAAACCAAACATACAAACTCATATACTGATCTGTTTTTCGAAAATACACTGCAGCAAAAATCAAAGCTAAGCCAAGTATTAATAATACGATTTCCGAACCAACTTTAACCAAACCACTTCGTACTCCAAGTATCAAATAAAGAATTTTCATTGTTCCTCCAACACTAAAGCACAAGGCTGCCCAAGGGCCTGTTACACTCAAAACCTTCAAGAGAATTCCTATCAAAATTAAGGTTCCCCCAATCATTATTAAATATTTTATCTTTTGCATTTTCTCAGTTTTAAATTCATCAGAGTAACATCGATAAAAATAAATGGTTCACAGCCATTATCGCTCTTTATCTCCAAAAGGCACTTTCTTCACATGAGATATGTATATTTACACTTTTGAAACACACGAAATTAACATTTATACAATGAAAAGCTACGGATTCGTAATTTTCTTAAGCATTATTTTAAGCATTCATTTTGCTGTTAATTACTACATATACCACCGCGGCATACAATGGTTAGAAACTATTCCTGCCCTAAAAAACACATTCAGATGGATAATGCTATTATTGCTTATTGCTTATCCTGCTGGTCGCTTTCTCGAAAGAATATGGTACTCTCCCATTTCCAATTCATTACATTGGATTGGGGCTTTTTGGTTTGCAGGCATGCTATATTTTACCTTGTTTATTTTTGCAGTTGACATCATTCGACTTTTAAATACACTTATCCACTTCCTACCCAAACAAGGAACAATAAACTACACCAACCTAAAGTATTACACAGGTATCATCCTTACAGCCACATGTATTCTCATCATTTTCATTGGTTTCATGAATGCCTGGCATCCTAAAATAAACCAATACAACATTAAAATTGAAAAACACATTGAGGGACGAAAGCAATTGAAAATTGTTGCCGCATCAGATATTCATTTGGGAACCATTATTGGCCCACGCAAAACCAATAAACTTGTACAAACAATTAATTCGTTAGAGCCAGATATAATATTATTTGCAGGAGATGTTGTAGACGAAGATGTTGGACCAGTAATACGTCAGAACCTCGGAGAAAGTCTTCGCCAACTTAAGGCCCCGTTAGGAGTATATGCCTGCACTGGCAATCACGAGTACATTGGAGGAGCCGACCGTTCTGTTCAATACCTCGAAGAGCACGGCTTAACCATACTCAGGGATTCCTCTATTCTTATCGAAGATCAGTTTTACCTTATCGGTCGAGAAGATAAAGACAAGTCGCGCTCAGGAGCCATACGGAAAAGCATTACTGATTTGGTAAATCATCTGAATAAATCAAAACCTTTAATCATGCTTGACCACCAACCGTTTAACCTTGATTTAGTTGAAAAAGAAGCGGTTGATTTACAAATTTCTGGTCATACCCACCATGGGCAATTATGGCCTTTTGGCTATATTACCAAACGGATGTTTGAAGTAAGCAGAGGTTACAAGTTAAAAGGCAATAGCCACTTTATTGTAAGTACTGGTTTTGGCACTTGGGGTCCTCCTGTTCGAACGGGTAACAGACCAGAAATACTCGAAATCAATGTAAGTTTTAGATAACCTTACTGTACTGAGCTTACTAAGTCCATGTTGCTAATTACTTGTTCAAGTTCTCCTTTTTGGCTTAAGGCTTTTATTTCTTTTAAAGCCTTTGTGAACTTCAATTTATTGGATGAATTTGAACAATAGGACACAACTCCCTCTAAAGCACTTGCCTGTAAGGATCTAACGCTTTGCGAGTTTTCATCATCTATAAAGTGCATGGCAAAATAAATGCTATACATATCCATTAAACATTCATCATTTCCTAAAAGCACATCTACATTGGTTTGTGTGTTTGTGTGTTCATTTAGCCACAACTGAACAAATTTAGTTGCAATCGATCTTGATTCATCTTTTTTATCGTAGCGTACACCTGTTAAGTAACAACAACATTCCAAAGCTGCCTCTTTCGTTTCTTCTGCTTGAGATTCATCTTTAACATCAAGATCTGACAAATAGGAAAAATCTTGCGCACTCGCACCGACACTCATTAGGCATAGCACTATATAAATTACAAATTGTTTCATTATCCTCAATTAACATTCACTATTCAATTATTTATTAAGCGATTACGCAGAAACGGATAAACGTTTATATTATTTTGACAAATAGTGCATTTTGAATGACAAACACGAGTAAAAGTTCAACAAAGCAAATTAACAACATCACTACCTGAACGTTAAGAATTCCTTATTCATTAACCAACTAGCCAACATTAAAAATCGCTTAAAAAGTATCGTAAAAAACCTATATTTGCACGATATTTGCTTGTTTGATACGCTTACAATCACACAACGTATTTTATCTAATGATTCGATTTTATATACTCGTCATATTTCAGCTTGCGCTAATTAATATCTATTCTCAAACCGTTCAGGTAAGAGATAAAAACACCTTTCAGGCTCTTGAACTGGTTACCATTTTTTCACAATCGCAAGAGGTAAATACGATTACCAACATGAAAGGACAAAGTGAAATGTCAGACTTTGAAGGTGTTGAGAGCATTATTTTTCGATTAATGGGCTACGAAACCATCGAGATAAGTTATACTGAATTACAAAACATCAATTTCAAGGTATTGATGGAGCCCAGTGAATTATCTTTAGATGAAGTAGTAATATCTGCTACAAAGTGGAAACAGGGTCGAAGAGAAAGCCCAGCCAAAATTTCCATTTTAAAACCCAAAGAAATCAATTTTCTGAATCCACAAACGGCGGCGGATTTAATGGAAATGACAGGCGACGTATTTATACAAAAGAGCCAAATGGGTGGAGGTAGCCCAATGATTAGAGGTTTTGCAACCAATCGCGTTTTAATTACAGTTGATGGTGTTCGAATGAATAATGCCATTTTCAGAAGTGGCAATATCCAGAATATAATTGCCCTTGATCCGTTTGCAAGTAATCGCGCCGAAGTCATTTTTGGCCCTGGCTCGGTCATTTACGGTAGCGATGCGATTGGTGGAGTTATGGGCTTCTATACATTTGAACCCATTCTTTCTCACGAAGAAGATAAAAGCCTTATTAAAGTCAATGCACTAACAAGGTACTCATCTGTCAATAATGAAAAAACAGGTCATGTTGACTTTAATCTGGGCTATAACAAGTTTGCCCTACTTACATCCATTAGCTATTCCGATTACGATAATTTAAAAATGGGTAAGCACGGGCCCGATGATTACTTGCGTCATGAATATGTAATACGCGAAAATAATGTTGATAAAATAGTACCGAACGAGGATCCACTGAATCAAATACCAACAGCTTATAGCCAACTTAACCTGATGCAAAAGGTAAAGTATATGCCTAACGACAATTGGTCTCTCAATTATGGCTTCCATTATTCCGAATCATCCGATGTTCCAAGGTATGACCGTTTAATAATGACTAATAATGATGATCAACTCAAATACGGCGATTGGTATTATGGTCCACAAAAGTGGATAATGAATACCTTAAATGCTCAATATTTATCTTCTCATAAATATTTTGATCATCTTCAAATAGTCGCTTCTCACCAGTATTTCGAAGAAAGTAGGCATAATCGCAAGCTGAACCAGGACGATATAACCAGAAGAACGGAAAAGGTTAGTGCATTCAGTTTTAACATGGATTTTGAAAAACATTGGGATGGCAGCGGCAAGTTGTTTTATGGTGCTGAATTAATCAGCAACAAAGTTGGTTCCAATGGAATAAAAGAGAACCTAATCAATGGGAATATTACTGATGCAGCATCTCGTTATCCCGATGGTTCTATTTGGATTTCAGCAGCATTGTATGGAAGTTATTTAAAGCATTTATCGCAAAAAACGAACCTTCAAGCTGCCTTGCGCTACAATTACATTTATTTGGATGCCACTTTTGATAATACCTTTTACAATTTCCCTTTTGAGAATACAAACATTAACACTGGAGCTTTAACAGGCAGCTTGGGATTAATTCATAGCCCAACTGATAATTGGCAGCTAAGTAGTAGTTTATCAACAGGTTTTAGAGCACCAAACATTGACGATGTAGGCAAGGTATTTGACTCAGAACCTGGAGCCGTAGTTGTACCCAATCCTGATTTAAAACCAGAATATGCGATAAATGCAGAAGTTGGAGCTGCGGTTGTTGTCGTCAAAAAATGGAAACTTGACATGACGGCATATTATACCTACCTAACGAATGCTATGGTTCGACGCCCCTACTCCTTTAACGACAATGAATTTATAGATTACGATGGAGAATTGAGCCGTGTACAAGCGGTACAAAACGCAGCACACGCCTATGTATACGGCATACAGGCAGGCGTTGAATATAAATGGAAAAATGGCTTTAGCGCATCCTCTCGATTCAATTATCAAAAAGGCGAAGAAGAACAAGACAATGGCTCCTACTCGCCACTTCGCCATGCAGCACCATGGTTTGGCACAACTCATCTTACTTATGAGAAAAATAAACTAAAGGTTGATTTGAATGCGCAATACAATGGCGAAATGAGCTTTGGCAATATGCCCGAATCTGAAATTGGGAAAGCCTATTTATATGCAAAAGATGCCAACGGAAACCCATATTCACCTGCTTGGTCGACCTTAAACATTAAGGGTCAATACATGGTGGGACAATACACTACATTAACTATAGGTATCGATAACATCACTAACGAGCGCTATAAAACCTATTCATCGGGTATTGCAGCACCAGGTCGCAATGTTATTGCTTCAATTCGACTTTCTATATAATCGAGTATTCATTTTACAACAATACCAATTCATACACTAGCAACAGTTATGTTATCTATATTGGCGAGTAAATGGATAAAACAGGATGCTTTTTACCGAAATTATAGACAATAACGTTAATTAATCACAAAATAAGGCTTTGTTTAAACCATAAAAGTCAATAATCTAAAAAATCGCTCTATCTTTGCGGCTCATTAAAAATAAGGACCACTCCGGTCACTTTCAGTAGCACATCGTGGCATATTTGCTAACTCTGGGTAACAGCTGCAAGAACGTGTAAGCGGGTGGATAAATAGCAAATTATGCAAACATTTAAAGAAACAGGACTTCCTGAGGAAATCCTAAGTGCTATTGGTGAGCTTGGATATGAAACGCCAACACCGATTCAAAGTAAAACTATTCCTGAAATTTTAAATTATGGTAATGACTTAATTGCATTAGCACAAACAGGAACAGGTAAAACAGGTGCCTTTGGTCTTCCGGTTATTCCGCAGGTTAAAACTGAAGAGAAAAACGTACAAGCGTTAATTCTATGCCCTACTCGCGAATTATGTCTTCAGATAACTAAGGACTTACAAAAATACGCTAAAAACTATCGCGATCTTTATGTTACTCCGGTTTATGGTGGTACAGAGATTCGCACTCAAATAAAAGCTTTAAAAAGAGGCTCGCATATTGTTGTGGGAACCCCAGGTCGTATGAACGACCTTATTAACCGTAAAGCTATTGAGTTAGGTAATGTAAGATGGTTAATACTTGATGAAGCAGATGAAATGCTTAACATGGGTTTTAAGGACGATATTGAAGCTATTATGGCACAGACACCTGAATGGCGTCAGACCCTGCTTTTCTCGGCAACCATGCCTGCTGAAATTTCTCGTATTTCAAAAAAATACATGCAAGATCCGATCGAAATAAGTGTCGGAACAAAAAACTCAGGTTCTGAAAATGTGGAACACCATTTTTATATGGTGCAAGCACATGATCGTTACAAAGCATTAAAACGTGTAGTTGATGTTATACCTGATGTGTACGGTATCATTTTCTGTAGAACGCGTCAGGAAACAAAAGACATTGCCGACAAACTAATGGCTGATGGATACAATGCAGATGCTTTACACGGTGACCTTTCTCAGGCTCAGCGTGATATGGTAATGCACCGATTCAGAAAAAAGCACTTACAATTATTAGTAGCAACTGATGTTGCCGCTCGTGGTATTGATGTAAATGACTTAACACACGTTATCAATTACAATTTACCTGATGATATTGAAGCATATATTCACCGTAGTGGACGTACTGGTCGCGCAGGTAAGAATGGTGTTTCTGTAGCTATTATTCACTCTCGCGAAATGCACCGCATTAAAGCCATTGAGAAGTTAGCTAAGAAAAAATTTGAGCGTAAAATGGTTCCTAAGTCGGAAGAAATTTGCGAAAAGCAACTATTCCACTTCTTAGATCGCGTTGGAAAAACTGAACTTGAGGAAGCCTCACCGGTAAATGCTCTTTTACCATCTGTTTACGAAAAGTTAGCAGCCATGGAAAAAGAAGATTTGATTAAGCAATTTGTTGCTGCCGAATTCAACCGCTTTATGGAATACTATAAGGATGCACCAGATCTTAACATCTATAAAGAAGAGCGCGGCAAAAGAGGTGAACGAGGAGAACGCGGCGGTCGTGGAGAGCGTGGCGGACGTGGAGATGCTTCATTTAGCCGTTTATTCCTAAACCTTGGTAAAACAGACAAACTAACTTCTGGTGATGTAATTGGTTTGATCAATAGCAACATGAGAGGCGTTACAGTTAAAGTTGGTAAAATTGAATTACTACGTAACTTCTCATTTGTTGAAGTAGATAAGGAGTACGAACAAGAGGTTATTGACAAGTTGAACAGAAGCAAATTAAAAGGTAAAAAAGTAAACCTTGAGGTAGCTTCTCCAAAGCCATCTGGCCGTAAAGAAAGAAGAAGAAGAAACTAATACATAGAGTATTAAACTGATATAAGAAAGCCATTTAGAGATAATTCTAAATGGCTTTTTTCTTTTAACTTTATAAGACGGTTTGTACCAGCAAACATTCATTTACTGAGCAATAAAAGTTGCATATTTTATCAATTTGCTAAAAGTTATTACCTTACTACTTAGATAATGATAATTTTTCTACCATGCAGCTATCCCAACTTACCTATCAAGACATACAGAAGCATCAGTTTGATTTAGCCATTCTGCCATGGGGCGCAACTGAAGCACATAACTTTCACCTACCCTACGGCACTGATAACTATCAAAATGGAGTTATCGTCAAACAGGCCGCTCAACTGGCTATTGACAAAGGAGCAAAAATTCTAATTCTACCTGAAATTCCATTTGGTGTCAATACAGGCCAAACAGATATTCCGTATGTTATTAATATGCTACCAAGTACGCAGTTAGCCATCATCAACGATGTGGCAACATCGGTATTTCAACAGTGTAACAAACTACTGATTTTTAATGGGCACGGAGGCAATGATTTTAAAACTATTATTCGTGAAGTAGGTCAGAAATTCCCTAATAAGAAACTGCTAAGCTGTAATTGGTTTCAAGCATTGGATAATGATAAATACTTTACACACTCTGGCGATCATGCCGATGAAACTGAAACGAGCTTAATGATGTATCTGTACCCTGAACTGGTGCGCCCCTTATCGGAAGCTGGGAATGGACAACACAAATTGTTTAAAGTAAAAGCCTTGAATCAAAACTGGGCTTGGGGCGAACGCGAATGGACAAAAATAAGTAATGACACAGGCGTTGGCAATCCTTCAAAGTCAAGTGCCGAAAAAGGGGAACGTTTCTTTAACGATCTGACGCAAGTAATCAGTCAGTTCTTTATTGAGCTGTCGAACACGCCCTTAGATGACTTTTACGGGTATTAGTTGGAAATGAAAAAACTAAGATAAAATAAGAGTAAGACCAATACAGCTCCCTTACTCTTCATATTCAAAAAACAACTTGTAAAATTTAAGGCCGCGGCCACTATCAAATCCCTTTTCAAGGTATTGACGTTTACCATGTACATAAACATGAAAGTTCTTATCGAGTTTTAATACTGATTTAAAATGCTTCTTCTCGCCCTTAACCGCATCTTTCGAAATATCGAAACTATCTTGTAAAGGCATATTTTTTTCTGATTCGAAAAAGCTTTTATAATCGTTAAAAGCATCAACCACCTCTGGCTGACGAATCACTTCTTTTGCAAACTCTTTTTCGTCAAAAGCAGCATGCTTATCAAAGTACTCTATTGAGCGGTTCAACATATCAACCTGATCAGGTCGTTCCACCTCATTCTCTTCATTAAACACCTCTCCCACAAACCCTTTACACATCTGCAGATAATTATTAGTAAAGTAATAGTTATCCTCACGAGGTTTAAGCCCAAGGAAATCGTCTTTCCAAAAATGGGCTTCGTTTCCTTTATTTATATTATCTACCGAACAAATTTTATAACCTAAATCTTTTTCCGTATTAAATATCAAACATCCTTTATCAAGCTTTTTGATGTTAATACCCTCCTGCGCTCCCAATTCAAAGTTGTTATCGCGCAACATTACTTTTAAAAATGTATCCTTATTCTCTGACTTAAAAATACCAAGTGCATCAACTATTTCTCCATCAACAACACAGTTATTAAATAATACCATGTAAAACTCGCCGCCTTTTATTTTCGGGTGGTTCGATTGTTCATAAAGATGATTGGCAATAGTAATTGAGTTATCGTAAAACGAATTGGGTGCATTAAAAATGGCATCAACCCAATTGTATACTTGATTATTCTCAATACCTTCTTCGTGATGAAAATTAAAATAAGCCTCCACTTTGAAAGGCTTAAAAAAGTACTGTTTTAACACATCAATCACCATTTCATCATCGTGCAATTGTAATTCGGCTTTTGAGAAACGTATTTCTTCAGCCTCTGCTCTACAGCCAATTTGATGAACAACAATGTTTTGTATAGTAGTTTGTGTAAAATCAATCATTTCTAAAGTACTTTTCTGTTATAATAGCGTCACGAAAATAGTGTTTTTCAAGTGAATAATTTCAAAAAGTCACTGTCAATTACACCAATACCAATCAAGAAGATAATTGAACATGGTGCTAAAATAGAACAGCTGCAATAAGTGAATTATTGCAGCTGTTACCGTCCATGAAAAGTTAAACTTAGCTAACCCGGCAGTGATTAGCATACCATGATACCGGATGCTCCGACCCGGCAATCAATTCCTTCAATATCTTCTTGTCATCCCATTGGCTTTCGTAACTGCAAGACTGATCCAAGGCTTTAGATAATAACAACCATTCTTCAATTACTGGTTGCGTTAATTGACCCTCAAAATTTTTTAATACTTTCAAACAACACTTGCTAAGAACATGGATTTTAAGTTCTTCTCCTTGCAAGGAGCTACGAGTAGTGTATAGATGTTCATCTACTCTGATGAATTCATTATCATCTAATTTTACTGTAAACGTGAAATTGACTTTTGACATAGTTAGCCTCCTTTTGTTTAGGTTCACTACAAATTACAATATCGGAGCAACGAAGTAAAGCCTAATTATCATGTTATCATCAATTTATCTTTATTCTAAATAAACAATTATTTCTGTAATACATAGATGATCAATCGCATGGTAATTTCTAATATCTTTATACTTTTATGCATAAACTCTATATCATGCGCATTCGTTTTTTCTTATTCATATATTTCTTCATATCGTTTTTATCTCAGGCACAGTATTACAGCTCAGGCGCCGATCCTGCCAATATCAAATGGAAACAGGTAAATTCCGATGTATTCAAAGTTGTTTATCCCGAAGAATTTGATGGCGAAGCAAAACGGTTTATTGCGATACTTGATTCCTTGTATCAATATGGTGGTTATACATTGGATCATACGCCAAAGCCCATTAAAGTACTCATCCACTCCCGCTCTGCCTATTCTAATGGCTTTGTTTCTTGGGCTCCCAAGCGCATGGAAATTTACCCAACACCTCATCAGGATATGTTGGCACAGGATTGGCTTGAACAGTTAGCCATACATGAGTTCAGGCACGTGGTGCAAATAGATAAACTCAATAAAGGGTTCACAAAGTTTTTAACAATTCCCTTTGGACAACAAGCAATTGGTGCCGTACTAGGCCTCTATGCTCCATTGTGGTTTTTAGAAGGCGATGCCACGCTTAGCGAAACTACCTTATCACATTCTGGAAGGGGAAGACGCCCTGCATTTGAGCAAGAAACAAGAGCACAAGTATTAGAAAAAGAAATTTACAGCTACGAAAAAGCCTATTTTGGTTCATATAAAGATTACGTACCGAACCATTACCACATGGGATACCTATTTACTGCAGGCGCTCGCTATAAGTACGGACCTGAAGTTTGGGAAAAAGCCCTGGATGAGGCTGGTCGAAAGAGTTGGTCGATAACTCCATTTAATCGCGGAGTTAAAAACGTAACAGGTAAAAACAAGGTTCCTCTTTATCATGAAATATTTAATGATTGGAAGATGAAGTGGACCATGCTTAATGATTCCATCTCTCCGCCACAAAACAGAATTATTACAAAACGAGATACTCGCTACAAAAACTACATGTATCCGAATGCAATTAGTGATGATCAAATAATAACAGAAGTGAGCGGCCCTGGGGAGTTAAATCACTTTGCTACTCTTGATATTAAAACGGGCCATGAAGAGAAAATACTTATCACAGGAAGCCGTAATCGAGAACCTTTTTCATACAACAACAATCACTTAGTATGGACCGAACTAGAGCAACATCCTCGTTGGGACAATCAATATTTCTCAGTCATCAGAACGTTTAATTTACAAACTCGCAAGCAAAATAAAATTAGCCATAATACACGTTATAAAGCACCGAGCCTATCACCAGACGGACAAACTATTGCTGTTGTTGAAACAGATTATTCTAATCAGTTTAGCATCCACCTGTTAAATGCCAATGATGGTACTTTGATTAAAGCTATTAAAACACCGCATAATGCCTACCCCATGAACCCTCAATGGCATGATAACGGCGTTCAATTGGTAATGATCCTATTAACTCCTGAAGGCAAGCAAATAGTGGAAGTCTCAACCTCATCGGAACAATGGAACAACATTACTGACAAGAGCTTTACTGAAATTCGATTTCCACGTATCCATAATAATTTTGTTTATTTCTGTGGTTCATACAGCGGCATCGAAAACATTTACCGCATCCCAATTTCTGGTGGTATTACAGAAAAAGTTACTGAGTCTGCCTTTGGAGCCACCTATCCATCCATCAGCAATAATGGAATTTTATACTATCAGGACTACACATCGGATGGCTATCAAATCGCATATATTCCCTTATCAGAAATAAAACCAATTCCTCTTAAGCCAACTGCATTACCCAACGAAGAAATGTTGCAAAAAATGCAGGCCGATGAAAAAGGAATGCCACAACTCAAAAACCTAGCGACGAATAGTTACAAAACCAAAAACTACTCGAAATGGAATTTATTTAACTTTCACAGTTGGGCTCCTGCATTTGTAAATATTGATGATGCCAACATTACAGCTGGAGCCAGTGTATTATCACAAAACCTACTAGGCACCACATTTACCTCCATTGGATTTAATGCCGATGAACAATATTCTCGTGAAAAATTCAATTTCAAATTTGCCTATCAGGCATGGTGGCCAGTATTTGATTTGGAAGTTAAAGTAGGTAATGAACAACCTATAAATGATTATTTTAAAAACAGTACAGACACGTTTCATATTTTAAGAAGTTCCAAGCCAAATCATCTATGGACCGAATTAAAGATGAAGCTACCTCTTAATTTTTCACGTGGTAAATACTTTCGTAACGTTCAACCACAAATAGGCGTGAGCTATCAACAGTCAGATGATTACAGCTACGAACAAACATACATTACAGTGATTGATGATGGAATTATTGAAAAAAGCAAAACAACAGAAATAGCTGAAGGCCTAGATATTCGCTCATTGGATTACAGCTTTTTTGCATATAACCTGCTACGATCAACACAACGCGATATAGCGAGCCGCTGGGGACATGTTATGGAACTCAGTTATCGACATACACCAATGGGTGGAAATAATTACGGTAGCATATTAGGTGTGCACACGCGTTTGTATTTCCCAGGAATAGGACGACACCATAGTATTCGCATAGACAACGACTGGCATACTAAAGAGAAAGGTGAACTATACCAAAAAGGACATACTTATAATCATTTTTACATATTCTCCGATTATGTGCGTTTTCCCAGAGGTGTACAGAGCATTACCAACGACGAACTATACTCCTTTAAAGGCGACTACATTTTACCTTTGATGAATCCTGACTTGAACATACCCGGCATCTTGTATTTAAAAAGGATAACGGCTAATTTATTTTATGATTTTTCATTAGCTAGCCAAAATCTCCAATATGCCGATACTGGGGCATGGACAAGCAGAGAATACGATTTTAGCTCCTTTGGCACGGAACTTAGGGGTGAGTTACATCCATTTCGCTTTGTCTTTCCTATAAGCGTGGGTTATCGATATGCTTATATACCTAATGGCAAACAGCACTATCACGAAATGCTTTTGTCGATGGGTTTAGCAAGCATTGTTGTTGGTAATAAGTAACAGTACTGATTTACCATTTTATAAGCGATAATAAGCAATTGAATTGTAAAAAACCTTAATAGATGTTTACAAACTAACAAGAAACCAAACCTTTGTGTTATTCTTACGTAGTAAAAACTGGGCTTGAAGATTGAGTAGTATTAACGAAAGAGGTGCAGATGAGGTATAGTTTGGGTGCATTTATCGGATTTGTAATTTTCACAATTCTTATTGATTACTTGTTGCATCGTTTAATTCATTCCGATGAAACGAAACGAATAAAGCATTTTAGCTTTCCCAATGGTACATTCTGGTATTACAGTGTACCTACCTTTTTTATTTTCTCTTTTTCTGGTCTCTATGCCATGGTACAAACTGCGTCGAGCAGCAATGTATATGTTTATTTCCAATGGTTTTTAGTTAGTTACCTGGCCATTTACTTACCAAAGCTTTTTTATTATCTGGGCTATAAAATTACCCATAGAGCCATCCGTGTTAAAAATAAGTTCGCAAGCGACGGTAAGCTTAAGAAAATGAATGAGGGACGTTATCCCAGTATTTCGAGAAAGAAGTTCCTAAGCCAAGTGGGAATAGTTATGGCATCGGTTCCATTTATTTCCTTGCTGTTTGGGGTATTAAAGGGGCGTTTTTCTTTTAGTAAACAGTACACCAAGTTATCGTTCCCAAACTTACCTGATGCCTTTGATGGCATTAAGATTGTTCAGATTTCTGATCTTCACCTAGGTAGCTTAAACTCCAATTACGAAGAGATGGAGGAAGCGGTACGTTTAATCAATGACGAACATCCGGATTTAATATGCTTTACCGGCGATTTGGTAAATAATTTTTATGAAGAAACAATTGGTTGGGAAAAGGTTTTTACGAAATTAAATGCTCGCATTGGGAAGTTTTCTATCTTAGGAAATCACGATTATGGCGACTACTCCAAATGGCCGTCAGCGCATGCCAAACAACACAACCTCAATAACATTAAATCGGCACACAACCGCTTAGGCTTTAATCTACTCAATAATAAATCTCAAACCTTAGAGATTAATGGTGATAAAATAGCGATCTCTGGAGTTGAAAACTGGGGGCATCATCCATTTCCTCAGTATGGTGATTTAAAAAAGGCATCGAGAGGTATCGAGGAAATTCCTTTTAAACTGCTTCTATCTCATGATCCTGACCATTGGGATGCCGAGGTTAAAGAGAAAACCGATTATGACCTTACCTTATCAGGTCATACCCATGGCATGCAGTTTGGCATTACCTTTAAAAACTTTCAGTGGAGCCCAGCAAAGTATAAATTTCGTCGTTGGGCAGGCTTGTATAACGAGGGCAAGAACTTTCTGTACGTTAACCGTGGCTTAGGCTACCTGGGCATGCCCGTACGAGTTGGCATGCCACCTGAAATAACCATTATAGAATTAACAAAGGGTCCAATGGGCAACGACATGATGTAAATTTACATTTGTGTCATCACTTGGTTGTATCGCCATCATACATTTGAGTAAAAACAGAATCAACTGGCTCCCAAAGCTCAATCTTATTGTTTTCGGGATCCATTATATGCACAAACTTACCATATTCATAGGTTTCTATCTCATCGCAAATGGTAACACCCGTCTGTTTTAATTCATCTACCAAGGCTTCAATATTTTCCACCCGGTAATTGATCATAAACTCTTTTTCAGATGGCTCAAAGTAAGTTGTTTGCTGCTCCATGGGGCTCCATTGCAAATACGCCTTTTGCTCCGGATTATCAGCTTCTCTGAATTCAAAAAGGGAACCATATTCATTGGTTGACAAACCTAATTTCTGCTTATACCAAGCGCGCATTTCTCCAGGATCTTTACATTTAAAAAGAATGCCTCCTATGCCTTTTACTTTTTTTCCCATATCACAATTTTTAAAGTTGAATAATTACTTAACTTTTGATTGATATGGAAGATATAGAGAATTTAAATCATTAGCCACTATTGAGCCAACCAAGCTTGTAATTGATCAAACTGTTCCAGTGCCTCATTTAATCCTGTTTGATATAGTTGATCCAGTTTTATTGGATCATTCTCAATGCGTGACACATTCATCATACTTTGTGGACGAATAACGAATACACGTCCCTCCTGCTCCAAGCGCTCTATGCGAGCTAAGGTTTTATTATAGCGACTAGCCCGAGAAAGAATGGTCTCTACTAACATGGGGTACTTTTTATAACGGTTCTTTATCAGCCACTTAAATTTGGCATCTCCTTTTTGATAAGTCTTGTTACGGGTCAACACCACAACAGCTCGTTCGTTGCTCCTAAGAGCTTCGTCAACGGGTATTGAATCAGATAAACCACCATCCATATACTGCTTCCCATTGAACATGGCCATTTTTGACACGAATGGTAAGCTCGAAGAAGCAGTTATTGCTTGCAAGAGCTGTTCCCTGCTTAAATGTTTACTACTGCAGTATTCGGGCTTACCTGTTTGCACATTGGTAATGCCAATGACAAATTCACTCGCCAATGAGAATAACTGTTCAAAATCAAAAGGTACTAGCTTGTTGGGTATTTCTCCATATACAAAATCCCAATCGAATAAGTTGCCCTTGGTAAAAAGGTTTCGCCAACTCATATACCTGGGGTCGGCGGTGTACTTTAGGTTAACAATTTTATTGCGTTCAAACTGTTGGGAAACATAGGATATACCATAAGCTGCACCTGCTGATACGCCAATAACATAAGGAAATTGTAATTTTTTGATTAGAAATGCATCCAGCACTCCAGAGGTATACATGCCTCTAAAGCCTCCTCCTTCAAGCACCAATGCAGTACTACTTTGCATCATTAGTACTTAAAGCCTTTAATCGTAGGTCGGTTTACATCACCACTTAACTCCAATACAATCTTTTTACCATCTCGCGGCAGAGACTGGCCTGTCATAAGCTCAAAGGTTGATAAAGCATTGAGCACACCTGGTACCAAATAATGAATCGTTACATTACCCTTTTCAATTGTTGATGGTGTAAGGTTTTCTTCATCAAGCAATAGTTTTCCGCTAAAACTAGCATCAATTAGCGATGAAGTAATTTCGGAATCAGAGATGGTCATGCGCTTTTTATCGAGACTTGAATTAAGCACCATTCGATCAACACTCAATTGATCCATTTTCAAGCCTAAAAGAGCAGTACGAGATTCCAACTGTTTCTTTTTCTTACCCGCATATTTAAGCGTCAAACCTTCCAATAAGAAGTTGGTGGTGTGGCGTGTCAGTTGTCCTTTATTGTTTTTGTAGTTAGCCTCACCATCCATTTTAAGGTACAAGTTCTGAAGCGCAAATCTACCAGATTCTTCAGGATCGCCCCATTCGATACCTCCTTCGCCTAACTGCAACTCCATTGATGATTTAGCCTGTTCAATTTGTAAAGCATCCATTCCATCACCCGTATAATCCATATCAGCCTCAAGTTGATAAGTTAAAATTGGTGCCAACACTTTTAGCTCTTCTATTTGCAACTTTTTTTCCTCTGGCTTAAAACGAGCTACCATTTTAAATTCATCCACATGGTTAAAACGCTTTATTTGATCAGGCGTAAAACCCAATGCATCCATCCAGGGTGTTTGAGCCAAGCTAAGTCCCTCAGCTTCTATTTTTAATCGTTGCTTTTCCTGTGGAAACTTTTCATTTAAGTGCTTAATATCTTCTTGGGTTAAATGCCCTCTAAAGCTTAGCGATAGTTCATCTATTTCGATATAATCGTTAACCTCTGACACCAAGAACCTACTATTTATTAAATACACTTTAAAGGCTTTCAGCTCCTTAATATTTCTACTCTTAAGCAAACGAACAGCCTCATGATAAGGCATATCTAATTCTACTTTCTGAGCCGATGCCACCTCAACACCATTTTGATTAACAACATACATGCCCCTTAATCGCAACTCTGAAAATAGAGGATTAACATCAATCTCTTCGAATTTTATTTGAACATTATCCGTTATTAACTCAACCTTTGCCTCTAAACGCTTTTCAATCTTTCGTGAAAGGATATTACCATAAACCCAGTTACCGACAAACAGTCCTGCGATTGAAATAATTACAATACCAATGATAAGTTTCTTTTGCATGAGTTGATTGTTAAAAGAATGACCAACTAAAAATAGGAAAAATGCATCAGTTAAGTCTCTATTTCTTAGTCTAAATAAACAAAGCACTTAAAATTAGACTTACCAGGCATACTTTTTCAAACCATACCAAGTAGGTGTAGTTTTATAAATAACTGATAACCACATCCATTTATTCCCTAGCATCACATTCCAACTCTCATGCCAAAATTAAAGCTACACCAATATATTTTAAAAGTCAGTATCCTGTGCTATTTGAGGTAAAGGCTTATTCCTACCGCCAGTGACAAGGCCATGTGTGGTTTCACATATTTAGTTCTGATGGCCTCTAACAGATATGCATCAAAGGCCGAAACCTCGCTATAAATACCAATAGCATCAAAATACCCGAGATTCATATGCCGTTTTAATTCACCACCTATGAAAGGGGCAATATGTATCTTATTCTGAAAATAATATTTCTCGGGATAATATTCTGGTAGCTTATCAAAGGTGTTTTTGGTATTTCCCCAATTAATAGATATTCCGGCATATGGTTTAAAATACTTTAGTATGGGTTGTTTTGTGAAGTGAAACCTATTTTTAAATGATATAGTAACAACTGAATTCTCACTCCCACCAAAATTCTCACTCAAATAACCAATAAAAAGTGTTGGCTGATAAACGGGCGTTATGGAATAGCCAAATCCCAATGCCATAAAACCAATGCTACCGGCATACTGAACTTTATATTGCCCGGGAATAAACCACCTGTGTTTATACTCTACCGTATCACTTTTAATAACCACCGTTCTCGTTTTGTAAGCACCTTGAAGTGGCTTTGGCAAACTAGTTTCAATAGAATCAACATCTGCTTGGGCGTTAACATCCACTACTTGCATAAATATGAAAAGCAGCAATAGACATAGCCAATATGTATTTTTCATGCCCATCTTTTCAGTATTCAATACGTTCAACAATAATAGTATCAGACTGCACATCCATTATTACAAGCTCATCGCGTATTGGAGCTGGAATGGATAAATAATTGACGTCGCCATATGGTTGAGAATAACCATAACTATGTCCGTGCCCATGCACCGACAATTCCACATTATGCTTTAATAAAAGTTGATTATACAGGTATTCACTACCCATATTAAACTGATCGCCCCAAGGTGGTATATGGGCAAATGGGATTACATATTTATAATCTGAATCATTCTCCAAAGCAGTATCGAACCAAACAAAATCAGGATCAATTACATTTTTTTCCCAAATGATATTATCAAACATCACCAACTTAACATCACGATAGCGAAAAAAGAAGTTAGACTCACCAAACATCTCGGTGTAAATATCATAGCCATTGGCCAAACAATCATGATTCCCAATAAGAGTGATAACGGGTATTTTAATGTCGTTCATAATATCGCTATACCAGTCAAACTCACGCGCATTGGCACTTAGGGTTATATCTCCTAAATGAACAATAAAATCCAGGTCGTTGCGGCTATTGATGTATTTTACTTGTTTTTCAAACTCATCGTAATAAGTGTGTGAGTCGGCAATTAAGCCTATTCTAAAGGGAGTAAAACCCTCATCGGCCTCAGGAAGCAACTTATTATAATTTGTGACATTTTGCTTCTTCCACTTTGAGTCAACAATGTTTTGATAGGGACTGTATTCAATTATCTCGTCACAAGATAAGGCGAAAAGACCAACGAAAATGGTCAATAGTATTATACGATATAAGTTTGGGTTCATCATCTATTTAGGTTAACACGGTTACAGTGATCTAGTTCGATCCTTGCATTAAAATCAACTCAAAGTTAAATACTAAATACTCCTCTTGTCAAAACAATAGTCTGAAGCTTCAAAATAATTGCATGAAACATCAGAAAGCATGATTGAATTTTTATTCGGAAATGAAGAGATAGACTATACATGAGAAATAAGTAGGTTATTAACTTTCATATGCAAATATATCTATCTTTATACATATCCACATATATAGATTATATTTTTTTCATCACATCCTATATCCTACTGATTATTAGAGATAAAAAAAAGGCAGGCCTTGCGGCCTGCCTCAATTCTTAAAGTATATAATATGGAGTTTGATTACGCTTTTGGCTCAATTACCATTAGTACGTCACCTTTGGCCACTGAATCACCTGAATCGTATTTGATTTCGGTAACAACACCATCAACTGCTGCATCAAGGTTGTTCATCATTTTCATGGCTTCTAATACAACAACTGTATCACCAGCTTTCACTTCGTCGCCGGCTTTCACCTTAAACTCAACAATCATACCTGGTATTGGCGCCATTAAACTACCAGTTGCCTCAACTTCTTTAGCACCACCTTTAGCACGACGGGCGCGCGGAGCTGCACCACCAACTGCATTAGGATCGTTGATTTCAACAGTGAATACCTCACCATCTACTTTCACTTCTAACTCACGGGTAGCACCACCACTACCTTTCGATGTTAACTCACCTGAAAGGGCTTTACGAACCATCTCTTCTTCTTTCTCAACCTGCTCCATTGTCTTGGCCTGGAACTCAGCAGGAACCTCTTCCTTACCATATTTCCATTTTAAGAAACGCTTACCTGTTACAGGGTATAAAGCACACAATACTTCATCATCAATGTCCTGCGTAAAGTCTCTGAACTCGTCTTTAACAGCATCCATCTCTGGCTCAAGGATTGAACCTGGGCGAACAGTGATAGGCTCTTCTCCTCGTGGGTAATCTTTCAAGGCTTTCTTCTGAACCTCAGGATTGATTGGATCAGTTGTTTTACCATACAATCCGTAACAAAGGTCTTTTACCTCTTTTGTAATCTGTGCATACTCACCTTCGTGTGAATCGAACAATACGTTGTTCACGGTTTGTACACCAACAATTTGAGAAGTAGGTGTTACCAAAGGAATGTTACCAAGATCTTTACGAACTTTAGGTAATAAACGGAATACTTCAGGTAATTTATCTAAAGCATCCATTGCTTTTAACTGGTTAACCAAGTTAGAAAGCATACCACCTGGTGTTTGGTGAAGCAATACATTAATATCAGTAGTTGCATACTTAGGGTTGTTATCTAAGTGCTTGTACTTAGGTATGTATTTCTCCATCTCATCAGCAATGGCTGTAATCTTGTTGATGTCCATACCTGAATCGCGGTTAGTACCTAACAAGGACATGATTAATGGCTCAACAGCAGCATGTGACGTGCGGTAAGCATAAGGCCCGATACATGTATCAACAATATCAACACCCGCCTCAATAGCTTTGAAGATAGCCAAATCAGCCATACCCGATGTAAAGTGAGTATGCAGGTTCAATGGAATATCTGTGAAAGTCTTGATTTCGCGGATCAAGTTATAAATATCGTAAGGTGCAATTAAACCAGCCATATCTTTGATACAGATAGAGTCAACACCAAACGCTACTAATTCTTTTACTTTATTTATGTAGTACTCCATGTTGTACACATCACCACCTAAGCGAGGCTGGTTTAATGTATAACATACCACACCCTGAAAATGCTTGTCGTTATCTTTAATAACCTTAGCAGCCGTTTCGAAGTTACGGTAATCATTCAAGGCATCGAAACAACGGAAAATATCCATTCCGTTATCAATTGAACGCTGAACAAAGGCCTGTACCACATCATCGGCGTAGTTACGGTAACCCACTACGTTCTGACCACGAAGCAACATCGAAAATGGTGTTTTAGGCATGTGCTTCTTTAGAGTGCGTAAACGCTCCCATGGATCTTCAGCTAAGAAACGGTGCATGGTGTCGAATGTAGCACCACCCCATGTTTCAACAGCGTTATAACCAGCGTTATCAATCATTTCGGCAACAGGCAACATATCTTCTGTACGACCGCGTGTCGCAAATAAAGACTGGTGACCATCACGTAAACTAACATCATTTATTTTAATTGGGTTGGCTGCTTTTGGACGATCGGCTCCAAACTCTAGCTTGGCCATTTCTAATACCCCGTGTTTATCGAAATTCATCTTTTTCTTTTTTAAGTGCAAAGTACCTGGTGCTTAGTGCTTGTTAGCACTCACCGTTGTCTCTGCCAATTAACTACTTTACTTACCTAAGCGCGAGAGCGTAATAAACGACCACGACGTTGAACCATAGCACGGTTGCTCATGATTACCTCTTTACCAGCTGCTTTCCATGAGTTAACATTTGTTACTTCACCGTTTTTAGCTGCTTCTTGCTCAAGGTAGTAGGCCACAGCTATTAATACCGCTTTTCTCTTTTTTTCTCTTGCTGTCATAGAATAAACGTTTTACAATGGAATGTTTCCGTGCTTTTTAGGAGGTAACACCTCTGTTTTAGTCGACATCACTTCCATGGCATCGATTAGGCGCTGCCTTGTTTCACTTGGTAGGATAACATCATCAATATAACCGCGCTTAGCTGCTAAGTAAGGTACGTTAAAAGCCTCTTCATACTCGTTAATTTTAGCCTCTCTCATCGCGTCCTTGTCTTCTGCTTCAGTAATCTGCTTACGGTAAGTTGAGATAATCTCAACAGCACCTTTAGCACCCATTACTGCAATCTCAGCCGATGGCCAAGCAAATACCATGTCAGCACCCAAAGGCTTAGAACACATAGCTAAGTAGGCACCACCGTAATCTTTACGCGTCACTACTGTAAACTTAGGCACTGTAGCCTCGGCATACGACCAAAGTAACTTGGCACCGTGGCGGATAATTCCGTCCCACTCCTGCTGAACACCTGGTAAATATCCTGGTACATCAACAAAGGTGATCATTGGAATATTGTAGGCATCACAAGTACGCACGAAACGAGAAATCTTATCAGAAGCATCAATATCTAAACATCCTGCCTGAATCATTGGCTGGTTAGCGATGATACCAACAGAACGATTGTTCAAGTGACCGAAACCAACAATGGCGTTTTCAGCATAATACTCGTGTACCTGCATAAATTCACCATTATCAAGTACCGACTCAATAATATTCACCATATCATATGGTGTTTTTGGATCATCTGGTATAATTGTATCTAACTCCTCGCATGCACGAGTTGGGTCATCACCCATAGGAATCTGTGGAGCCTCTTCCAAGTTGTTGTTTGGTAAGAACTCTAACAATTCCTTGATTGCATCCAAAGTATCTTCGTCGCTATCGCAGGCAAAGTGTGCATTACCACTCTTGCTATTGTGAACCATGGCTCCACCAAGATCTTCTAGAGTAGTTTCCTCACCTGTTACTGTTTTAATTACATTAGGACCTGTAATAAACATGTGACTCTTTTTCTTTACCATAAAGATAAAGTCAGTCATTGCTGGTGAATATACAGCACCACCAGCACAAGGACCCATGATAGCTGAAATTTGAGGAATAACACCCGAAGCACGTGAGTTACGCATGAAAATCTCACCATAACCTTTTAAAGCATCAACACCCTCTTCAACACGAGCACCACCAGAATCGTTTAATCCAACAACCGGCGCACCAGCCTTTACGGCTAAATCCATAATTTTACAGATTTTTGCTGCATGCATCTCACCAAGAGAACCTCCACGTGAAGTAAAATCTTGTGAATAAGCAAAAACAGGACGACCGTTAATTAAACCATGGCCAATAACTACACCGTCAGAAGGAATGTTAATTTTTTCAAGACCAAAGTTTACCGAGCGATGCTCAACAAACATGTCTACCTCCCTAAAACTATCTTCGTCAAAAAGATAATCTAAACGTTGACGAGCTGAAAGTTTGCCCTTTTCGTTATGTTTAGCCACACGTGCTTCACCACCCATTTTCTGGACTTCTTCACGCTTCTTTTTAAGTAGCTCAATCTTTTCAGATACTTTCATAAATACAGATACTTTACAATTACACCAAAAATTCTTTAATTGTGTTTTACGCTGCCAAAAATATATACTACAAGTGATAAGTCGACCTTATAAATGTTAAAAAAATGAAAATTCAAGATATATTTCTTTAATTGAAGAATCAACACCTTATCAGGTCGAATAAATTACGAAATAAGTTTTACAAAAGACACTGACTTTCAAATTAGAAGCAATTTATCACTTGTAATTGAAATATGTAGAATACCGAATTAGTGATTATACACTTATTATTGTTAATATTTAAACATTTATATTTCAGTAGTGATATTTATAACACGCATAAACTACTATTTCTCAAAAGAAATTGGTGAGTAACAGCAGTATAAGTATGAGAGCATTTTTAAATAATATTCATACGCTCACTTTTCTGCTAATAATAAATAATGGCCAAACACTCTTAAACGTAAATTGTGCACTTCACCCAAACCAGTCTTCTGCTCAGCTTGAATAAGTGTCTATTAGATTCCTTACTAAAAATATTCTTTCCTGCATAATAAAAAATCACAATTACCACAACCATGCGCCATAGTATATTGTTAATAATCAGTAGTGTTAACTCACCACCCTAATGATTTATTACTGCAAGCTCATTAAAACAATGCCTATGACACCTAAAAACATTTCTCGCCGTACCTTCATTAAAAATTCTGCCATCGCAACATCTAGTCTCAGCTTATTGCCAATGATATCGATAGAGCAGCTCGACCCCACCCTACCATTAATGACCAGAGACTTTGGAAAACTAAATCATCAGGTAACAACGTTTGGCCTTGGCGGACAGGCTTCGATACAATGGACTCCTGCAGATGTTGACCCTGTTGCCATCATTGTAAAGGCATTTAATTTGGGAGTTAACTATTTCGATACTTCCAATTTATATGGACCTAGCCAATTAAATTTTGGTAAAGCCTTTAATAAGCTTGGATTAATACCCGGGAAAGCGGGTTATAACGAAAAGCTACGAAAATCAATATTTCTAACTTCAAAAACAGGATTGCGCTATGCTAAAGGTGACTTACAGGTGCCTGGACTATTCAACTATAGCAACGGTGACGATGGTTCTCATGCAATTGATGATGTTAAACGCTCATTGACACAAATATTTGGCGATGGCAAAGGATATTATCCCAAAGGTGCATACTTAGACATGGTGTTGGCTCATACCATAGCACAACAACCCGATGTTGATGCCATAATGGAAGGATATGATAATCCCGACCCAAAAGCAGAGAGAATTGGGGCTTTAGCTGCTCTGCTAGATTATAGGGATGGAACAAACACAACCGGATTAAACCCCAAGGAAGAAAAACTGATTAAGCACATTGGGTTCTCAGGTCATCATGACACGGCATTGATGATGCAGCTGATTCGAAGAGATCATAAAAACATATTAGATGGCATGCTTGTATCAATCAATGCCAACGACAAGCTTAACTTTAACATGCAACACAATGTTATTCCTGTGGCAAAAGCCTCAAATATGGGTGTTATTGGCATGAAAACATTTGCCGATGGCGCCATGTATACCAAAGAGGCTACTTGGTCAAATAACCCGAAACATGTGGTACGCAGTGTAGGTAGCTCTGAAGTTCCGTACGCACCACTTATTCAATATTCATTAACCACACCAGGCATTGACACTTTAATTATTGGCATTGGCCAAATATCGGATAATATAGCCCATTGCCAGTTGGCTAATAATATTGCAGCCTCTCAAATTACGCGTGACGGCCTTAGTGCAGCACAACGCTTGCAAATTGAAGAATGGGCAGCCAAAGTCAAAAACGGGCAAACAAATTACTTTCAGATTAAAGAAGGTGGACTAAGTGCTGTGCACAACATTAAACTTGAAAAGGCAAAAAGTAACCTTTTAAACCTAAGCTGGGACACGGCCTATGCAGGTGAACATCCTATTGATAAGTACCTGGTGTATAAAAACGATGAGCTAATTGGAAACATAGCCCACCAGCCACAGATAAGCGATAAACCATTCTCTTTTCATGTAAAAGTAAAGGCCGACGAACAAAATAACATTCAAATTGTGAGCCTTGATAAAGGGGGTAAGAAAGTGGCTTCTGATGTTTTAAAGGCATAGAGTTTACCAATAAACAAACACCTCAATTAGCATCTAATAATCGTGGCTAATTGAGGTGTTTGTATTTTATAACTCTAAAAGATTCGCGCAGTAGCGAAGATTCGAGCGGTAACGAAAATACTTTAATAAACCTCCAATAGAAACACTCTTTCCAACTGATAATAAAACTATTCGCTCCAATATTTTGCAGCCCAGGCCTGTTGTTGTTCTTTGTTGTGAAAAGTCCAGGCCAGCACTCGACTTACTTTTGTTCCCTGACTCATTTTCATGGCTTTGACCTCTTCTACCCCAAGGCCTTTTAGTGCTTTGCGAAACGTTCTGAGGTTAGACTCTTTGGATACTAAAGTTGAAAACCACAGGCATGACTGGCTAAACTCCTTGCTCTGCTTTATCATGTTGGTAATAAAGCGCTCTTCGCCACCATTACAGTATAATTCCTTTCCATTTCCACCAAAGTTCAACACTACTTTCTTAACCTCAGTCTTGTTCAGGCTACTCATTTTACGAAGTGAAGAAGCCTCGGCCTCGGCTAATGACGCATGAAAAGGTGGATTACAAATGGTAACATCGTAATACTCATCATCCGCGATAATGCCCTTAAAAGTATTGTAATGCGCTGTTTGCAGGCGAAGATCGACATTCCCCTTCAGCGCTTCATTGTTTTCTACCGTTTCCCTGGCTGAGTCGATGGCTACCTGCTCAACATCGGCGCCCACAAACGACCATCCGTACTCGGTATGCCCAATTATAGGATAAATACAATTGGCCCCTACACCCACGTCGAGACACTTAACAGACTTGCCCATGGGGATAACACCCTTGTTCTCACTTGCCAATAAGTCAGCTACGTTGTGTATGTAATCGGCTCTACCTGGTACAGGCGGGCACAAAAAGCCCTCGGGAATATACCAATGATCTATCCCATAAAAATGTTTTAAAACGGCACGATTAAGCATTACCACCGCTTTGGGATTGCCAAAATCAATTGATTCATCATCAAATTTATTCAAAGACACAAAAGGTGCAAGCTCTGGGCAGGATTGAATAAGTTCTTTAAAATTGTAACGTTCACGGTGCTTATTACGAACATGCAAGCCTGCTTTTACCTTTGGATGTACTCTCTTTTTTTGAACCATTATGGAATTTGTATTGATGATATGCTTTAAAGCTGTTTACTCGGAAAACAAATTGGAGAGCAAATATACGTAAACATGCACAATACACTTCTTAAACGATAAAGATAAGGCAGAGGCGCTGAGACACAGAGCACGATAATCATTCTAAATAAACTCCGTGCCTTTGCGTCTCTGTGTTCATGTTATTTTTAAAGATGTAGGTATCTGGAGAAACATTCAAACAAAAACAACACAGAGACGCTGAGGCACAGAGATTAATTATTCTCAATAAAAAACCTCCGTGCCTTTGCGTCTCTGCGTTTATGCTATTTTTAAAGATGTAGGTACATGGAGAAACATTCAAACAAAAACAATACAGAGACGCTGAGGCACAGAAATTAATTATTCTCAATAAAGAACCTCCGTGCCTTTGCGTCTCTGCGTTTATGCTATTTTTAAAGATGTAGATACCTGGAGAAACATTCAAACAAAAACAACACAGAGACGCTGAGCCACAGAAATTAATTATTCTCAATAAAAGCCTCTGTGCCTTTGCGTCTCTGCGTTTATGCGTTTATGCTATTTTTAAAGATGTAGGTACATGGAGAAACATTCAAACAAAAACAACACAGAGACGCTGAGCCACAGAGATTAATTATTCTCAATAAAGAACCTCTGTACCTTTGCGTCTCTACGTTTATGCTATTTTTAAAGATGTAGGTATCTGGAGAAACGTTCAAACAAAAACAACACAGAGACGCTGAGCCACAGAGATTAATTATTCTTAATAAAAAACCTCTGTGCCTTTGCGTCTCTGCGTTTATGCTATTTTTAAAGATGTAGGTACCTGGAGAAACAATCAAACAAAAACAACACAGAGACGCAGAGACACAGAAATTAATTATTCTTAATAAAAACCCTCTGTGCCTTTGCGTCTCTGCGTTTATACGTTTATGCTATTTTAAAATGTGAATTTTGGATAATTAACATATCTCTAAAAAAGCAATACTTAGATAGGGAATTCGCTTTTAAGCATATTAACCACCTCCCCACTTCGTGGTACTCCTCCTTGGCAAGGAGGAGAAGGATGAAAAACCGTCCCCTCCTGAATTTTAGGAGGGGTGCCGACAGGCGGGGTGGTATAATTAGTTTTAAAAGCAATTTCCCTGAATACTTAGACAATAAAACTTATATGCCAAATCGATATTGTATACCCATTAGCACGAAATCATTTCCTGTTCCTTTACCAAATTCTCCACGTAAAGTAAGGCTTTGGTTTAACTCCAAGTTAAATCCAAACTGTACACTCCAGTTGTTTATAATATCCTTTTTAATACCATAATTAACATCTGATTCTATCAAACTTTCAACGGCTAAGCCTATATCTGTCAATTTCTGATTTTGAGCCTCAAGGAATTCGATTTGCTTTTGTTCCAATGGATTGCCAGGATCTAACTCGGCTATTTTTTGATTATTTTGGTCTATTTTGTTATCAATGGCCGGAAATAGTTCACTACCCAAGTTAGGTAAAGCTTCGGCTATACCAATAGACCCAAGGTTCCCCTTATGATCAATAAACCCACGATACATCGCCCCCACATAAAGAGCTAACATAGCCTTTTTACCAAGGTGCACACGATCGCCTATACGGGCAGATACAACAGCCAGGCGTGCTGGGTCAGTCAACAATTCAGAGTGTGACCACGTCATATTCGCATCGATTGAAAAGAAGTAACTCTTGTATAATTTAGTTACCAGCGTACTTCCGATACCATAGCTATTAGCCGAGAAGTCTACTGTACTTTTAATTTCTGGCAACATCAACACCAAATCGCCATTATCATCGTACCAGGTAGGCTGCAGCGAAACATTTGTTGTTCCCGTATTATTCGCATAAATACCATAAACATTCCAAAAGGGAAATACCCATACATCAGCACGCAAGTTCATACCACTTGATTTGGCAATAGTATTGGTAAAGTTGAGGGTTTCGAGGTTCACATACTCCGATATTAATTGGTTGATGGGTGAATTAAGATCATCGCCAATTGTCATACCGAATTGTGTAATTTCCAAATCCATTCGGTTATACACGTAATTAACATTTAAGCCGTATGGTAATTGAATTTGATAACCTCTTGCTGTTGCTTGTTTTCCAAATATTGGCATGCTATAAGGCCATTCCTTGTTACTTTGAGTGGTATCTATTTGAGCATTGGACAAGCAGGCTATGCTAAGAAGAACCAGTAAACTAAGTGTTTTAATTTTCATCATATTTAAGTTAGTTTGATAAGCAATTTGTTGTGATTTTTCTATCCTTTTAACAAATATAAGAAACAAATGTTTGGCTATAACCATTGCATTGCCATGCTAAGAAGCACTTGAAGATGAATAGAGGGCGATATTTAAGAGAGAAGTTGACAGTTCTCTTATCACGAAGAAATCAGGTGGGGGATCATCATCATCCCCTTGGGGCGAGACATGATCCCCAAGGGGCGCGGATTTGGAACCATGGGGATAAAGATTTGCCCCAACAAAAGAACCTTTCGCCCCATGGGGCGAAAAGAAATCCCCAAGGGGATGACAATGCGCCCCATGGGGATGACTGTAAAAAACTAGGGGCGAAAGTTGTGCCCCTAGGGGATAATCGTGCGCCCCTAGGGGATTAAGGCTTGCCCCAGGGGGATAAGGACCATCCCCTTGGGGCGAAGCCTTTGGCATTACTTCCTGAACTTACGAACCTTTTTAATCAACTCGTCTTCCTTACCCAGTAAACCCGACAGCAAGTCGGCAAAGTTCGATGCCTCGCGGTAAGCCTCATCTAACTTATCGTTAGACAGTTTAGTAGCCTCTTTGGCCTTGGCAGCGGCTTCTTGCTGAGCGATCTCTGCTGTAGCAGCTTCTTGCTTTTTCACTTTTAAAGCTTCGACCTTAGTGGCCGGATCAAATCCACTCGTCACCAAGCGATCGTTCGACTCTTCAACAGGGGTAATCATTTGCGATACAAAATCGCGCTTTGTTGCTTCATTCATTTTTGCCATCTTTTTTTGATTAGGATGATTAATAAATATGAAACCTGGCCTTTTAATTAACAGGCTTCTTAATTTATAGATGCAGCAAGACCAATTTACCCTGTAACAAAGTGACCGATTCGCATAAAAAAAATAAAATCCACCTACCACAGATTGCTTCTGTGGCTATTCACCCTAAACCACTCTGTGCTTAATACAGCCTGAATGGATTGAATATGAATAGCCCTGTACCTTAGTGCAGGGGATTGATTGCAAGCGGTTAATTGCAAGCACAACGTGCTTGAACTAAAATGGCGAATGCCGTAATGATGAATCAATGAATGAAGCTAGTTAACTATATTAGTTAGCGATGAATGATGATTAGTGGGATTGTTTGCTAATTTTAAGGGACAAAACAAAGGTGCTAATTGATTTATGACATCCTCTTAATTTTAACAGTCAACTATAAAAACCCAAACTATGAACTTTAAACCTGTACTCATTGGCATACTGATCTTTGTAGGAATCTTTATATCATCCAGTAAAGCCTCAGCAACACACCAAATACCTGATTATTTAGTGATTGAAACTGATACTTTCGAACTATTTAGTAATCCCCTCACAGCGTATTTTAATTTTAAGAACGAGAAAAAAATAAACGAGCATCATATCAAGTCCTTACATAGCGCATGCTGGAGGGGTTATATTGCTACTTGGCAATTGGAAAATGACAGTTTATTTCTGATTAAGATAGAAGGCAAAAATGCCAATAACGAAGCAATTAGCTACGACTTAAAAAAGGAATTTGGAAACACAAAGGTATATGCAGAGTGGTTCACAGGAACCCTCATTAGCCCACGCGGAAATAGATTACAATATCACAACATGGCATATGCCTCGGTTTATGAGAAAGAAATGCAATACCATGTTTGGAATGGCAAGGTTAAAAAGGAAGTAATCAAGCATAACCTATCATCCGACAATAAGCGACTCTACCCCGCTGATAAGTTTCTTCAGGATACAATCACGAAAACCATAGAAGCACAACTTAATGCGCAGCAAATAAATGGAGATAACGATAAAACAAGCTCAGCTCTTTTAGTAATCCAATTTAATAAAGATGGTAAAATTGAAGATTGGGCGTTTGCCAGTGCACAAGACGAAAAATCATTGCTTGGCCAAGAAATTACAAAGATTGCCGAAGCTGAGTTTCCTAAATTACCTGCCTTAATGAAGGTAGATCACATGCATTATCAGTCACCACGTATTGAAGTGATGATTCGAAACAAACCTAATAAACAATAACGCCACAATTACTAGTGCACACAACTAATGAATTAATAACTACAAAGCACACTCATAAACAAATACCTACATACACATCACCGATAACGGCCGTATAAAAAATGTGTTACACTTTGGCATTTTTGCTATTAATAAGTGAGAGAGCACATCAAAATGAGTGCATTTGAAAGTTGAATCCCTGTAGGATTCCAAAAAAAACACAAACCACAGATTGCATCGGTGGTTATTCACCTTAAACCACTCTGTGCTTAATACAGCCTGAAAGGATTGAATATGAATAGCCCTGAACCTTAGTCCAGGGAAATGATTGCAAGGGAATTATAACAAGCACAGCGTGCATGAACTAAAATAGCAAATGCCCTAGTGATGAATCAATGAATGAAGCTAGTTAACTATAATTTAGTTAGCCATGAATGATGATTAGTGAGATTGTTTGCTAATTTTATGATTCAAATGGTGGTGTTAATGCACCTTTTGTTTATACACAGTCTGAAATTTCAATATATAAACAAGTTGAAGGCATAGAAAAATACCTATTCAAAAACAATATTATGAGTCTAAATAAACCTTACCATAGAACATATCGAAAAATTAAAGAAGGGGAAAACTCAGGATATAGTGACTGGGCCTATATAGTTGATAAAGAATACTCGAATGAGCCAGAACATTATACCAGAGCATTTTCCATAATACAGCAAGACATAATGAAGGTGTTTGAGTTTATTGAACCTTCCGATGTAAATGAAAAGGTTTATTCTTTTAGGATTCATGAACTTTTAATGAGAACGTGTATTGAAATTGAGGCTAATTTCAAAGCAATTTTGAGAGAAAATATATATTCACCATTATACAAAAAAGGTCCGAACAAAGGGAAAACTAGAACGGAAGATTCATGGAATATTAACGATTTTAAAATTGTAAATAAAACGCATCATTTGGACAGTTACACAATTGAGATACCAATCTGGAAAGGAAACAAAAAAATACGAAAGCCATTTGTTGACTGGAAAGATAATAAGCCTTTAAAATGGTATCAGTCTTACAATAACTCAAAGCACGACAGAATCAATAAATTTCAGGAAGCAAATTTTGAGAACTTGATGGATGCTTTTTGTGGACTATTTGCTTTATTGTCATCTCAATTTCGAACAGAAGACTTTTTCCCAGGGGAATCACTAATGAGTTTTGGTTCTAATGGTTATTATAAAGGCAGTTTTGGCATTGGTGGTTTCTTGATGGTTAATTTTCCGCAAAATTGGAGCGAAGATGAGTTATATGAATTCAATTGGAGTGACTTAGGCAAAGAATCAGTTAAGTTTCAAAAGATTAATTACAATGAAATATCCCCCCCCGTTAAGCGTAGCGTCTAGCTACGCTTATTTCTATAAACTCAAACTTACAATACAAACTCAAACCTCATTATGAAACAACTCCTAACACTACTATTTGTTGGCTTGCTCGGTCAGGCTACTTTCTCACAGACAGAGAAAAGTGTAGAATCGAAAATTAAAAATGTAACGGTTTATCAGCAGGGAGCTGAAATAAGCCGAGTGGCCAGCGTCAATCTCAAAAAGGGCAAAACCACCCTCCTCTTTAAGGGTTTATCGTCGAAGCTCAACGCTAAAAGTGTGCGGGCACAAGGCAATAAGAACCTGATGATCGTGTCTATCTCCCACAGTATCGACTACCTCAATAAGATGAAGGTATCGGCCGAAATTGAAGCTTTGGAGAACAGGCACTTGGCCATAAAGGATAGTCTGACGATGATTGACGGTATCACCAAGGTGTACCTGCAAGAGAAAGAAATGATACTGGCCAACAAAAAAATTGGTGGCGACAGCGGCGTTAACATTAACGAGCTGCAGAATGCGGCCTCTTTTTTTCGCAGCCGACTGATGGAAATTGAAGAGAAGACCAAACAGCTGGACAAGCAAGAATACCAACTAAAGCTGAGCCTTATCGGTATTTCAAAACAGTTGATGGAATTAAACTCACAGTCGGATGTACCTACCAGCATGGTTAAGTTGGTGGTTTCGACCAAAGAAGATATGAAGCATATCGTCGACCTTAAATATATTATCAACCAGGCCGGTTGGACACCTAATTACGATATACGCATAGCCGATGTGAACGAGCCCATGAACCTCTTTTACAAAGCCAAGGTGTATCAAAATTCCGACGAAGACTGGAACAATGTGAACATGATACTATCAACGGGCAACCCCAACATTAGTAATTACAAGCCCGAGCTAAACACCTACTACCTCACCTTTAATAACTTTTACAAGCGCCCACAACATACCAACTATAACCCAACACCCTATGCCGGTTGGGTATATGGGCGAATAACAGATGCTGATACTGGTGAAGCATTGCCGGGCGTAACAATTGTTGCACAGGGCACCCAGCACGGCACGGTAAGTGATATGAATGGTGAATACCGCATTAACATGCCAGCGGGCAATAGCATCTTAGTCTATTCGTTTATTGGCATGCAAACGCATGTTCAAAGGGTTAACTCAGGGCAGATAAACGTGGCTTTAAAAAACGATGCTGTTGAAATGGACGAAGTGGTTGTTATGGGATATGGAGGTTCTAAAGGCGTTAAGGTCAGAGGGGCAAGTAGTATTGCTACAACAAAAAAAGAACACATTCCGTTGGCCATTGAAAAGCGACAGACATCAACCGAATTTGAAATTGAAATCCCCTATAGCATACCATCGGACAATCAGCCCTACGATGTAACAATGGTTGAGTATCAGGTACCGGCGCAATACAATTACAGTGCTGTACCCAAATTATCGGACGATGCCTACCTAACGGCCAAAATACCCGACTGGACCAACTACGAGATGGTAAGTGGCCCTGCCAACTTATTCTTCCAAGGTATTTTCCAAGGTGATACCTACCTCGATTTAAAGGGCTTTGAAGATACCCTTAGCATATCGGTGGGAAGAGACAAGGATATTTTGATTAGTCGCGAAATACAGAAGGACTATACCCGAAAAAGCATCATTGGCACCCACCGAAAAGAACTAAAAACATGGGAAATAAGCATTAAGAACAATAAGAGTACAAGCGTTGAACTGGTGCTGGAAGATCAGATTCCCATCTCTAAAGTGGACGACATAAAAGTTGAACAGCTAGAGGTTTCGGGTGCCGAGGTGAACGAAGATGATGGCAAGCTTACCTGGAAGCTTAAGCTAGAAGCCAAGGAAAAAAAGGTGCTGATCGTTAAGTACGAAGTCAAGTATCCGAAAAACAAAAAGCTGATAGTGGAGTAAAGCTCTAAAACCAGAAAAGCGTAGCAAGAGGCTACGCTTTTCTGGTTTTAGTAGCTGCATTTTATATAATACGAATCAAAGGTTGAGCCCATTCTGGGCTCAAGCTATATGTCTTTGATATTCCATGGCTTGCTACCCGCGGCTATTCAATTTGAACTATTTCATAGTCCTTTAGGTTGTAAAATCCCAAAGGGATTTAATATGAATAAACCCGAGTCGTAACTCGGGGAGCTTATGAAGTTGTATAAACAACCCTAAAAAGGGTTGAATTCTTTATTATATTTCAAATTCAACTCTTTATTCGCATATATAGGTATCACCCAAATTAATTACATTTTGTATCCTCTTTGGGAAGATGGAAAACATCTGGCAACAGAGCGAGAAAAATACCGTTTAAAATCGACCTTAATTAATAACAACAGGCACCTCTAAAGTCAGGAAGGTATCCTCGCCACTCTCATCTTCCCCCGTATAAAATTTAAATATATAGGTTTCTTGTTGCAAGGCATGCACTGGTATTACAAACTCAGCAATACTTACCTCATCATCACATGAAACACCATCATCGACATGAGCAATGGGGTATATAAGTCTTGTGGTGCCTTCGTAGAAGTAATCGTACTGGTTATAATAAAAATAACAGGTATTGGGCAGTTCAATTGTACCTTTAATTTTATAATAATTCCCATAAATAAATTCATCCGGAAGGTCTACACTTGCAGTTGCAATATACTCCAGGTGGTAGTCATGCTCATCGTAATCATCATCGTCGTTACAGGCAGTTATTAGAAATACTGCCAAAAGAAGCGGAATAAAATATTTCATAACAATAAAATTTAAGATTAACACCTTTATTAACTGCTAGTAAAACAAGAGTAAAGCTCGCTTGGTTTACTTTTTTTGAAATTATTTTTTGGTGATGCTAAACAACGAATATGGTGACTCTTAAAAAACCGTTTAGACGCCAGTAGAATGGCGCGAATGACATTGGACTATTTGTGCGATAGAACAAACTCTTCTTCTTTATTTATTCTTAAGAAAATAAGCATGCCTATGTCTCTTCTATGCTTTAATTAATAACAAAATCATCATAAGAATGTGATTCATTTCATTGTAAAGTTGGTATTAGGGATTAAAAAAATCCTATTTTAGATCAATCGAAATTCTATGGACAAAAAAATCACACTCAAAAAGTTCGGAACATTTGGCGGTGTATTTACACCAACACTTCTCACCATCATTGGTGTTATCATGTATCTGCGCCTCGGCTGGGTTGTTGGTAATGCCGGCTTATTAGGTGCCTGGCTAATCATCATCATATCGTTTTTAATTACCCTTACCACAGCACTATCCATGTCGTCTATTACCACCAACATAAAAATTGGTGCTGGTGGTGCCTATGCTATTATTTCACAATCTCTTGGCCTTGAAATTGGTGGAAGTTTGGGTATTCCCCGTTATGTTTCTCAAGCATTGGCTGTTACCATGTATATTTTTGGTTTTAGAGAAGGCTGGCTGTTTATTTTCCCCAATCACCCTGCCTTTATGGTGGATATGGCTGTGTTTATAGTACTATACGCCATTGCCTATAAAAGTGCCGATTTGGCCATTCGCACCCAGTACCTTATTATGGCAGTTATCTTTACTTCGTTGGTGGGCATGGTGCTGGCAGCCTATTACGGCTCTATGGAAAACAGTTTTAGCGACACTCTGCAATGGGGTTCATTTGCTGGCTCAATAGAAAATAACTTTTCTGGTTCGAACTTTTGGATTGTGTTTGCGGTATTTTTTCCGGCGGCAACTGGTATAATGGCAGGCGCTAACATGTCGGGCGAATTAAAAAATCCCAAAAAAAGTATTCCGATAGGCACCTTAGCGGCCATCGGTGTTAGTTTTTTAGTGTATATGGCCGTTGCATACTGGTTGGCCAAATCGGCAAGCACCGAAGAGTTATTAAACAACTACAATGTTTTAATCGATAAATCATTTTTTCCACCCCTGGCCATAGCGGGTGTACTAGGCGCCACATTTTCATCAGCTTTGGCATCTATGGTTGGTTCATCGCGCATATTATACGCCATGGGCCGTCATCGTGTATTACCGGCTGGTGGCTGGCTTGGTCGCACCGATAAAACGGGGCAACCACGCAACTCCATGATCGTGACGGGCACCTTGGTATTTTTAACCATGTTGCTGCGCGATTTAAATGCCGTTGCGCCTCTTGTTACCATGTTTTTCCTTATTACCTACGCCATGCTAAATGTGGTGGTTATTATTGAGCAAAACCTTGGGCTAATCAGTTTTCGTCCGATGTTTAGGGTACTAAAATGGGTGCCGTGGCTCGGTTTATTCAGCTCAGTGGTGGCCATGTTTATTATCAATTCTACCATTAGCCTAATTTCATTTGCCCTGGTATTTTTGGTATATGCTGTTTTGTTACAACGGAAACTCACCACGCCTTTTGACGATGTACGCAGTGGTTTTTTTGTATCGGTTGCGGAGTGGGCCGCCAAACGAAGTGCCCGCCTAACCCAGCGACAGGAGCGCTCATGGAAACCCAACTTATTGGTTCCAGTACGAAAGCCCGAAACCATTAAAAGTTATTTTTCATTTTTGAAAAATGTGGCTTATCCACAGGGGTCCATCAAGCTACTGGGCCTTGGATCAAAGGAAAAATGCCCCGAACTGGGAACGAACATCAGTCAGCTTTCTGAAGAATACAAAAGCAGTGATGTTTTTGCCTCCTGGGCCGTTATACGTACCGAAAACTTTTCACAAGGCGTTAACTTTGCTAATCAGGCTTATAGAGGCTCATTTATTAAACCCAACATTACATTTTTAAACAGAAGCGATCTTAACATACCCACCGAAGGCTTCAACGAAATAATTGATGAAGCTGCTCGTTTGGAGCTGGGAGTACTCATTTATGCTCAGCATCCCAAGGTGGGCATGCGCAAACGACAGGTAATTAATGTATGGATCAGAAACCGAGCACCAGAATGGAAAATATCATGGGACATTGGTAATTTGGATTTATCGATATTGGTGGCCTATAAATTAAAACGCAACTGGGGAGCTAAAATCCGTCTTGTTACCGTGGTTGATAACGAAGAGCAAAAAGAGCAAGCCTTGAACTTTATGCACGAACTAATTGATCATGCCCGATTGCCAAAAACCGAAATGGGTGTTTATGTTGATGATTTTAGTGCCTTGATTAAGCGAGCACCCGAGGCTGACTTAAATATCTTTGGTTTGGACACACACCCTAATCTTCAATTTATGGATAAGATGGTTGATGAAACACAAACAACTTGTTTGTTCATTCGTGATTCGGGTCTTGAGAATATTTTTGCTTAGTAGGTTTAATCAATTGCTATTAAAAAAGTCCCTCTTTCACTAAAAAAGGGACTTTCAACATTGCTATATGTGTGATCTTTTATTTTTCGAACTTGTAAAATATTTTACTCACCAACTTCCAACCATCGCTAAACTTATATAAGGATATATAATCAACATATTTGAGCTCTTTACCCACGTAAAACTCAAATTTGGCTACTGCAGCGGTACCGGTTACATCAACTGATAAAAATTTGATACTAATTAGATCATCCCCACTTCGAGGCAGTTCACCTTTCTTTTTACGCTCAATAACTTTTTGCTTCCACTCAGCGATGGGCAACTTCCATATGCTTCCGTTTTCGCCTATACCAAGCAGTTTAAAATCAGGATGAATACCAGCATCAATCTTAGCAACATCACCCTCATTTTGAATCCCCTCAACATAAGCGGATTGAATCACTTTTTTAATGGCTTTTATTTCTTGCTCATTGGATTGAGCTTTGACTGCAAGAAACACGAACACGAATACAAGAATAAGTTCTAATCTTTTCATAATGTATTATCTCATTTAGGTTTTAAGCAATAAATATACAACAATAAACATTTGCTTTACACACTAAGTTATTTAAGCTATTTTTGTCATAAAAACAGAGTACTATGTCGATGCAAGATTATGAAAAGCTAAAAGAACTACTGGCACAAAACAAAAAGTGGCCCATGCTATATATGTTCAAATTCATTGTACCTAACGAAGAGGGCAAGGTAAAAGAAGTAGTTGAACTATTGCCCAAGCATGGAACAGTGAGTTATAACCACACTAAAAACCTAAAATATGTATCAGTTACATGTAAGGTAAGTATGAAAAGTGCCAATGCCATTGTGGAAACAACAAGTAAAATTGCGGCTATTGAAGGTGTTATGAGCTTGTAATAACTGCAAAAAATCATTGAGCTACCCCAACTAAGCCGCCATAAAAGCGGCTTTATTTTTTCTTAAAACTACAGAATACAAAACTCTGAATGGTATCAAAAGGTGTTTGATGATTGACCTCTACACACCTTATTTTATCAAAGTAGCATTTTAATTTTTCAGTCATTGAACCTTCGGAATACTGCTTAATTTCTATTCCGCTGCACTTACTTGGTCCCTGAGGCGAGAATGTACCAATTATTAAAACGCCGTTTTTGCTTAGGTTCTGTTGTGCCGTATTCAGGTAATTGCTAATATCCTCTTCCTCGGTTAAAAAATGAAATGCAGCCCTATCGTGCCAAAAATCATATACACAATCGGGTTTAAAACCAGCTGCATCGGCAATAATCCATTTTACCTTATTGGCCAAAACGCCTAAACGCTTTTTAGCTTTGTCAATTGCCATTTCTGATATATCCAATACGGCAATATCCTGATAACCAAGATCAATTAAATGATCGACTAAAAGGCTATCGCCACCACCAACATCTATGATTTTTGCCGACTTGGACAGTTTAAATTGCTCGATGAAATCCAAAGATGTTTCCGGTACTGGCTGATACCAGCTTACCTCTTGCAAATCTTTGTTCTGGTAGATATTCTCCCAATGCTTTTTACGATCAAACCTTTCCATTTTCACAAAAAATAATAATTATACAATCTAATAATTTAGATGGGATATCAAATTTAGAAAAACACCTCTCCCCCTTTAATGCGTAATTCAACCTGCTGATCAATCAGTTTAAGATCTGGATTCTCTAAATAAGCTTTCACAACACTTTTATTGTAATTATTAACCTCATCCAGACTCAAAAATTTATGCACATTCATCCACTTTGCTTCAAGTATTTCATCAGCATCCTGAATTGAAATTGTTTCACTCAAAGCCTTGGCTGTGCACACAATATATAGGTTTGATTCACCAAATTGGCCATTTCTAAAATGCCCGAGGTTCCTGATTGATTCAAACTCTACATCAATACCTGTCTCCTCTTTTACCTCGCGCTTAACAGCATCCTTAATCATTTCATCCTTGTCAATGTGTCCTCCTGGCAACTTAAACCCAGGCGAAAAACGATCTTTTATCACCAATAATCGATCATCTTTAAGCACGATGGCACCTACGCCAACAATGTAATTGCGGGAGGTCGGAATCATGGCATCAACCTGTAATTTCTTTACTAACATCAGGCTTGTTTCATCGCAATGATGAAATTGAAAACCCAATTGAGTGAGAGCAGGTACTAATGACGATTGCTCAATAAAAAGAGGCACCCATATCAATTGTTTATGCCTATAAGTTGTCAACAAAAGCTCCAACTCCAACTTAACTTCATTGGGCTCTTTGGGTAAAGAGGCATTCTCAACAACGAGTCCCTGGTATTTATTCTCAATTATTTTAAGCATCAATAAACTCCTTCAACAATCAAACAATTACTCATCAATCTTTAAGCACTTACTGCCTTTATTGATAGGCTCTAAAAATCTTGCTTCATTTTTTGTATTCGCTCAACTTCTTTAAGCAATAAGGGAAATGCTGGTTCCATCATGCCATGGTCATAACCATCCAACTCCAGCAAGCGTGTTTGTTGATGTCCCACCACCTTCATCATCCGCATTAAATAAGCATTCTCTTCGTACCTACCCAGTAATTCGAGCTCTCTATCGCCAGTTATAAGTAGTAAGGGTGGCGCATCGGCTCTCACATGATAAACAGGCGCTAATTCATCCACTATGGCTCGGTACCCCTCTATCCCTCTCTCTTCACGAACGGTAAAGTGTGTAATGGCATGACCACTAAAGGGTATTAAGCCTGCGATATTATTGGCATCGACCTGATGTTGAGCCAACCATTTTTTATCCAAACCAAGCATACTCGCTAAATAACCTCCTGCCGAATGCCCCGACACAAAAATAAGAGAGCTATCGCCGCCATATTCTTCAATATTATTAAACACCCAAGCCACGGCAGCAGCAGCATCTTCAATGTATTGTGGCGCTTTTACCTTTGGATACAAACGATAATTAACCGCAACAATGGCTACTCCCTTATCTTTTAATGCCTGAGGTATTTCTTTGTTTCCAGCTTTTAGCCCTCCCCCATGAAACCAAACTATGGTAGCAAATCCACTCGTTTGACTGGGGTAATAAACATCCAATACGCAGCGCTCCGCCAGATAATCATCTGCTTGCTGATCATCCGTACTATAGTAACTCACGCTTTCGTCTATTGTGTACTGTTGAGCATAAATGCTGGCAGAAACAAACAATAGAACTAAATAAAACAATCGTCTCATTATTCTAATCTTTAGGATGGTATTAAAAAAAGTCTCATCAAGATTTTAAAACTACTAAAATCATCACAATAATAAGGGTACAAAAAAGCGCAATTATTTGATAATAATTACGCCTTGTTATTCGAAAAGTATCTTGTGTATTATTTTCTTCTTTTGCGACGAAACTCGGGGTTTTGATCACCACGTTTCTTATTTCTATTGGCAAAATACTCTTGTTTCCTGCGCTGCTTTTCCTTCTCAAACTCTTTCTTTTCAGCCGCATTCATTGGCTTTTCAGTTTGCGGAAAAGGATTATCACTTACCCTGTCAATCTTTTTCTTAATCAGCTTCTCAATATCTTTCACATACACGTTTTCTTCTGGCTCACATATTGAGATGGCCACCCCTTCTTCACCAGCACGGCCACATCGACCAATACGGTGTACGTAGGTTTCTGATTCGTTAGGTACATCAAAGTTGATAACGTAGCGAAGCTTGTCAATATCAATGCCTCGAGCTGCAATATCGGTGGCAACGAGTGCCCTAATCTTATACTCTTTAAATTCCTTTAAAGCTCGTTGTCGTTGATTCTGGCTCTTCTCTCCATGAATGGCAGCACAAGCAATCTTTTTCTGCTTTAGATCGCGCACAATGCGATCTGCCCCATGCTTTGTTCTCGAAAAGATTAGTACCTGATCAATATCTTTATCGCTAAGGATATGCAAAAGCAGCTTTTTCTTATCGCCTTTATTAGTCATGTACAAGTGCTGCTGAATAGTTTCTGCAGTAGATGACACCGGGTTAACGGTCACTTTTTTAGGCGATCGAAGAATTTGCTGCGATAAGCTTAATATTTTTGGCGGCATGGTAGCCGAAAAGAATAAGGACTGACGCTCTTTAGGTAATTTAACCAGTAGCTTTTTAATATCGTGGATAAACCCCATATCAAGCATACGATCTGCTTCATCCAACACAAAGTACTTTACATCGCGCAGAGAAATATAACCTTGATCCATTAGATCTAACAAACGACCAGGCGTTGCCACTAATACATCAATACCACTTCGCAAAGCCCTTGTTTGAGGTCCTTGAGGCACTCCTCCGAAAATAACTGTGTTTTTTATATTGGTGTACTTTCCATAGGTTTTAAAACTCTCACCTATTTGAATAGCCAGCTCGCGGGTAGGCGTTACTACCAACGATAATATTTTTCTTTTACCCTTTACTTTTTGAATGTCTTCTGCCAAATGCTGAATAATAGGAATAGCAAAAGCAGCAGTTTTACCCGTTCCTGTTTGTGCACTACCCAAAACGTCTTCTCTATCGAGCACCAAAGGAATTGATTTTGCCTGTATAGATGTTGGTTCTGAATAGTTTTCGTCACTCAAGGCCTTGAGTATGGGTGGAATTAATTTTAAATCTCCAAATTTCATTATTGTTGTTTTCAATGACTAGAACGGAGCTTCAACCTTACTATAATGTCGTGTACTTCCGTCTATCAATTTGCAAAAGTACGAAAAACAAAGCAAAGCGCACGCATTAACTTTTTCGAGCCAATATTCACAGTAAGTACTAGCTATCTACGAGGACAAAAACTCATTTTACAAACCACTGTTTATTTGGTATTTATAACTTATAGTCTGATAGAAACGGACATAATGTGCTACAAGCTATAGGTAGAAAAAGCACAACAATCTGAGAAGAGAAAATCTTTTGTTGGCCATTACTTTGACCACTCGCTTTTTAGTACTGCATAAATCACATCATCTACCCACTTACCATTTAAATACAAACTTTGCTTAAAGTGAGCCTCTTTACGCATACCCAAACGCTCAACCAAACGAATGGACCTCATATTATCCGGATCAATAGAAGCCATAACACGGTGCTTGTTAAGCTTATGAAACAAATAGTTGATAACAACCTGCATACACTCAAAAGCCAAACCACGTCCATGATATTCCTTACTTAATGTACAGCCAATTTCACATTGATGCCCATCGTCGCCTATAAAATGAATACCAACATCGCCAATAACATTGGACGATAATTGATCTACAATTGCCAATTGGAACCAAGTGTTGGGTTCATTAATAGTTGCGGGGTTTTTGGCAATAAAAGCATTCACTTCTTCCAAACTCTTGGGAATCCAGGATTGATATTGGTTGCTTACAGCGTCTGATCGATAGCAGAACATTTGCTCGTTATCGCTCAATACTACAGGCCGAAGAAAAGTGCGCTTACTTGTTATCACGCTGTGTGTATTTTGCTTGTAAACCGTTTAACAAATTACGTAAGTACTGACCGTTAAACTCTTTGTACTTATGATGATCTGGTTTTCGTAAAAACGCACCTATTTCACTAACCGTTATCTTCTTATCAATTAGCTTAAATGCCTCTACAATATCTTCAGACGTTAACTTTAAAGCTATTTTAAGCTTTTTAAGAATCAAATTATTAGATAGTTCGTCCTCAGCAATAGGCTCACGCCCCTCTTGCTTACCACGCTTAGCAATGATTAAACCATTAAAAAAAGAGGCCAACTCCTTATCACTCATCTCTACAAAAGCCTCATCACCATCACGCTTCAGCCAGTCGCTCACCTTAGTTCGATCAGCCTTTAAATTACCAAAGGTAAAAAGCTCAATCATTTTATTATCGTTTAAACTGAGTGTAAAACGTAGGCGGCGTAATATATCGTTGTTATCCATTTATCAGTAATTTGCTACAAACTTACAAAAGAGTAGAACGATTGCATCAATAATATGTAGAAGATTTGCCCTAAAGTATAGTGGCAAATAAAAAGTACCTCAAGAATATAGTATCAATCATAACCCAGTATGAAAAATAACTCTCATCGCTCGTTTATATTTTTACAAAATATCCTTTGGTAAAACTTTACGTGTCCATGTTTTTACCCGTTTTATCTTACTCACTTTCGAATCGGGATTAAAATCAAGTGTTGTTTGCCATGAGTTTTCGGGCTGAAATTCAATTTCCATCCCCTCTGCCACTCCTTTAGCTATCTTTTCCGAGTGTATAATAGCTATGCACTCAGTATTAAGGTTTGCACTTCGTGGATCTAAATTAAAGGTGCCAATTACGGTTATTTCATCATCAATTACCATTGATTTGGCATGTAAACCAAATATGGGCATATGATCCAATGTTTCATGCAGTTCATCCGTCATTATCTGTGCTCGTTCAGCCGCATCAGGTCTAAATTCATAAATCTCAACACCTGTTTGTAGTAGCTTCTTCCTGCTCGATTGATAGGCACTAAAGGCTTCAACATTATCGGTAGCTGCTAAACTATTGGTTAATATTCTTATTCGAACGCCTCTATCAACTGCTTGTTTAAAAATATGCTGGCTCAGCTCTGTGGTAACTAAATAGGGTGTTTGAATATCGATTGAATATTTAGCGGCACGAAGCAAACTAATCAACGCATCAGTTGAGGCTCCTCCTCCACCCAAACCTTGGGTTCCATCATTTTTACCAGGCTCATCTGACACAAAATCTACTTTTTCAACCCAAATAAATTCACCTGAATCAACCAATTGCTGAAAAGCAAGTGGCAATTGCTCTATTCGAGTACGAATCTGAGGCCAAAAATTTTCAGGGTTACAGGCATATTCGTGCAAACGCTTAAACCGATGCTTTACTTTTTCATATTCGATAACTTTATCGCTTAATTGACGGACTGGTGTGCTTAAGGAATTGGTCCAGAATTTATTAAATGTAGTGGAAACATCATTAACTGATTTACCAATTAAAAGCACATCACGATCCCGAAAATTATATTCATGATCATAGTCGAAATATTCATCAGCCATGTTACGACCACCTGTTATCACAACTTTTCCATCAACAATAAAGGCCTTGTTATGCATGCGTTGGTTTACGCTACGAAAGTCACTGGCAACCGCTTTTATCTTAGAAAAAATATTTTTGCCCAGGTTAACACCTGGATTGTAAATCTTAATTGAAATATTTTCGTGAGAATCTAATGTTAGAATATCTTCAATATCAGCATCTACCATTATATCATCAACAAGAATACGTACTTTAACACCTCGATCTGCAGCTCGTACAATGTAATCACAAGCTATCAGACCAACATTATCCAATGAAAATATAAAGTATTGAATATCCATCGTTTTCTCAGCATATTCAGAAAGCCAAGCACGAGCAACCATTGATCCCGCACCATCCTCAAGCACATAAACTCCCGTTTTTGTTTTCATGGAGTCAGTTAAACCAAGCAATTCGGATGTTAGACTTATACTATCGTTTCTATGAATTTTTGAACAAAAATCTGTATCGGAAAAACCTTGTTGCTTTTTGGGCGAACAAGATGCAATTATCAGAACAAGCAGTAGGTAATTGATTTTTATTGATAAGAATTTCATGAATCAACGCTTTACATGTGTGAATAATAACACTTAAAACACTCGTAGAAGCGACTATAGCATAGTCCCAAGCATTACTTCGTTAATATACAATAAAACAAATTAATAACTATAGTGCACTATGCATGAAATTTTGTAGACTCAAAAATGCTATTCATTAAATAAGATTGTGCCATCCAACTAACTTCACATATACATAAGCATCCTAACAATGTACCATACAATAAATTCTTTAACTATACACTTTGCTTAATCCACTTACGGTCACGTGTAGTAGCATCCACCACTCCAAGTCCTAATGACTCACCAAGAGCTAACGCTTCTTCAATTGCGTTGTTTTTGTCGGTAGTCATAACCTTTATAACGCTTGGGCGTTCTTCTTTAGTCACTAGGTTAACTCTGAATCGATAATCTGAAGATTCAGCTTGTACATACTTAGCAGAAGAAGCCTGATATTTCTTGCAAGTCATCATAACCCTTACAACCGTTACATAATCTAAAGCAGGTATCTTTCTCCAGGTACCTGATATATAATTGAAAAACTGATAATAGCGTCTCATTTTACCACTTTCAGTATCAATTTCTAAACCAGCTTTAGTCAAAAATATACCCAAAGTAATAATAGTACTCAACACTCCGAATAGCAGATTAACAAACACCATTAACGATAAATTAATGATGAATACTATGGCCACTCCTATGTTAAATCGTTGCTGAACCTCCTTGCTTCTATAATACATGATGCATTATTTTATTACACATAAGCTCATAACATGGCCTATGCACGTTTATTAATACTCCATAATTAGCTTGTGTTTGAATCCTCCCCATCCCACTACACAAATTATATGTATAACTGAGACAGCTCAAAACTAATAAAAAAGTAGCAATAACATAGTGAATATGACTTATTTGATAAATAAAAATATCACTCAATTATTTTAGCAAAACATCGCATTACCAACAATACCCTAACAGTACATATTGTCAATAAAGGATTCGACTAGCTTTAGCCAAGTATTAAACCAATCAACTTTTTATAATTCTTGTTAGTGCAATCAACTATGAAAATTTCATTTTTTAAATAACCACTTTACTTTTATAGTCATTCAACAATATGACTACCTTTGCCGCATGCCAATAGATATAAGTATACAAAGTTACTTAAGGGAGTATAGCCATATACCGTTAATCGATGTTCGCTCACCGGGGGAATATAAAAAGGGTCACATACCAACAGCTTATAGCATACCATTATTTAGTGACGATGAACGTGCCGACATAGGAACTGTATACAAGCAAGAGTCGCAAAAAAAAGCAATTGAATTAGGGCATCAATATGTAAATCCTAAACTTCAATGGTTTATTGATGAATCGCTAAAAGCAGCACCAAAGAAAAATATTGTAATACATTGTTGGCGAGGTGGCATGCGTAGTCATGCATTTGCAAAACACCTAAAAGACAATGGTTTTAATCAGGTTTATGTCATCGAAAAAGGCTATAAGGCATATCGCTATGAAGCTTTAAACAACTTTGAACAGGGCTCTTTAAATCTACTGGGTGGTTATACTGGCAGTGGTAAAACACATATACTACACAAAATACAAGAAGCCGGACTTCAGGTATTGGATCTGGAAGGCCTTGCATCACATAAAGGTTCTGCTTTTGGAAATATTGGAATGGCTAAACAACCAACTACCGAGCAGTTTGAGAACAACCTATTTTGGGAGTGGCGCCAATTTAATATGGATCTGCCTATTTGGGTAGAAGATGAAAGTCCCAACATTGGCGATGTTAATATTCCAATGCTTTTATACCAGAAAATGCGCAACTCTTCATTGTACTTTATCGAAATAAGTAAAGAAGAGCGCGCTAAACTTTTAGTAAATGAATATGCCTTGGGCGATAAAGCCAAGCTAAGTAACGGTATTAATCGTATTTCGAGAAGATTGGGTAATGATGTAGCAAAAAAAGCTCATAACTATCTTCAGGAGGATAATTTTTATGAAGTGGCCCTGTTAACCCTTGGTTATTACGATAAGTATTATAAACGAGGAATAGCCAAACGAGACACCTCTGATATTCATTTTATACCTATGCCTAATACCAATGCACAGGAAAATGCAAAAACATTAATTGAATACACAACATGTCTGAAATAAAACTAACACAATATAGCCATGGCGCAGGTTGTGGCTGCAAAATAGCACCATCGGTTCTTACAGATATATTAAAAAGCAACATTACCCCAATTCACGATGACAAACTAATTGTGGGCAATAGCAGTCGTGATGATGCTGCTGTATATGATATGGAGGATGGAACGGCCATTATTAGCACCACTGATTTTTTTATGCCCATTGTTGATGATCCATTTACATTTGGAAAAATAGCGGCAGCAAATGCCATTAGCGATATTTACGCCATGGGAGGCCAGGCTCTATTAGCCATTGCCATTTTAGGTTGGCCAGTTAACAAACTATCTCCAGAAGTAGCCTCACAAGTAATGGATGGTGGCAGGCAAGCATGTAAAGAAGCAGGTATTGTTCTAGCTGGAGGACATAGCATTGATAGCCCTGAACCAATCTTTGGTTTAGCGGTTACTGGTCGGGTAGATCTTGATAAGCTTAAAAGAAATGACACGGCAACACCAGGTTGCAAACTATACTTAACCAAACCTTTGGGAGTTGGTATTTTATCTACCGCGCAAAAAAAAGGATTGTTAAAGCAAGAGCATAGCCATATTGCTCCAGATTTAATGAGTCAATTAAACTTGATAGGTCAAAAACTGGCAACTATTAAAGGTATTAAAGCCATGACTGATGTTACTGGTTTTAGTTTGATAGGACACTTAAGCGAAATGTGCGAAGGCAGTAGGCTTAGCGCCCATATTAACTTTGACAAAGTACCTAAACTAGCAATGTTAAATGAGTATATTGCCCAACAGTGTTTACCAGGAGGCACTACACGTAACTGGCTTAGTTACGGTAATGAAGTTACATTAAGCCACGATTATTACAAGGATATTCTCTGTGACCCACAAACCAGCGGAGGCTTGTTAATTGCAGTTGAAAATGAATCCATCAATGAAGTTGAGACTCTTTTAAAAGAGCATGATATTGAACCAATCTGCTTTGGGGAACTCACTTGTGCTAAGGAGAAATTAATATACGTTGAGTAACAAAAAAACTATTCATTCCACACATTCGACATTTTTGTTTTATTGGTAGAAAAAAAAATGTATATTCAGACTTCCAAAAAATGAAACGAAGTCTTTTTAATGAAACAAGCCCTTAAGCTAGTTAGCTGCTTATTAATACTTTTAGTGTGCCATAATAGCTTTGCTAAACAAGTTAATGACACCATTGTATTGCAACTAAAATGGAAGCATCAATTTCAGTTTGCAGGCTTCTATGCTGCTATTAAAAAAGGTTATTATGCCGACCAAGGCTTTCATGTCATTGTTAAACCAGGGCATCCAGGCGTTAACATGGTACAAGAAGTTCTATCGGGGAATGCACATTATGGGATCAGTAATTCAGCACTGATAAGTGATCGTAATAATAAGCTCCCTGTTGTTGCATTGGCTGCTATTTTCCAGCATTCTCCCGAAGTTCTCATAGCTCGAAAAGACACAAGTATTAAAACAATTGGAGACTTTAAAAATAGTCGCATATCTATAGGAAGGCACGGACTTACATCCACCGAAGCTTTACTGATGAAGTTTGGCATTAGTAATGAAAACTATACCTATAATAACTCCACTTCACTGATAGATGACCTTGCGAACCAGCAAACGGATATTATTGCCAGTTACCTTACCGATGCCCCAAACATTCTAGATCAAAAAGGCATTGAACATATCGTTTTTAAACCCCGATCGTATGGCATAGATTTATATGGCGACATATTATTTACTTCACAAGCTAATATTGAACAAAATAGAAGAAAGGTAGAGCGTTTTGTGAAAGCATCGCTCAATGGGTGGATTTATGCCATGGACAACAAGGAGGAGCTAATTGAACACATCATTAACACCTATGAAACGTCCCTTTCCGAAGAGCAATTGCGTTACGAAGCAACCGTGATGGAAGAGCTAATAATGCCAAAATTAATTGATCCCGGACATATGTCTCCTGAAAGGTGGCACTATATTGCCGAAACATTTGTTAGAATTGGACAATTGCAGCCTCTTTATTCCATAGATGGTTTTTTACTTGAAGATTATCAACCCTTTAACACACGTAGAATTAAACTTCTTCTATATATTCTACTAGCTATTGTAATTCTTTCACTGATAAGCTTAAGTATATTTTTCACCTTTAATCGCCGCTTAAAAAAATCAGTATTAGAACGAACGGAAGCACTTTCTCAGGCAAACAAAAGCTTGAGAAACGAAATTAGTCGCCGACAAATGGCTCATGCCAACCTATCATTAAGTGAGGATCGTTATAAATTATTATTTGAAGATTCGCCCATATCGTTGTGGGAGGAAGATTTTAGCCAAACCAAGCAAATGCTTGATGAGTTGGTTAATAGCGGCAATACAGATATCGAACGCTACTTGAGAAGTAACCCGAACTTTGTTAAAGAATGTGCACAAGGCGTTCGCATAATCAATATTAACAAAGCCACCGTACAATACATGGAGGCTAAGGACAAAAAGTATATTTTAGAAAATGTAAATCAGGTGTTTAATGAAATGGCTCTTAAAGATTTTGCAGAAGAGCTTATTACATTTTATAAAGGCATATACTTATACGAACAGGAATCGGAACACATAACATTTAAGGGGAATAAAATACATGTCTCTATAACAGTGAAAATACCTAACGGCTATGAAAAAACATGGAGCAAGGTTATTGTGTCCCTCATTAATGTAACTGACCTGAAAAAAACTACCGAAGAGCTCAGTTTTAAAGAAATACTTTTACGCCAGCAAAACGAAGCTCTAAAGGGCATTAATGAAGAACTCAAAAACTCAAAAATAAAAGCAGAAGAAAGTGATCGACTAAAAACGGCTTTCCTTTCTAACATGAGCCATGAAATAAGGACGCCCATGAACGGTATTGTTGGTTTTACCGATTTGCTTAAAGATTCAAGTATCAGGCAAAAAGAAAGAGAACATTATTTAGATATAATTGAGGACAACTCACAACAGTTACTACGTATTATTTCCGACATTATTGATATTTCTAAAATAGAAGCTTCTCAATTGAAAGTTGTAAAGAGTGATATTAACATCGAAAAACTTTTTAAACATCTTCACGAAGTATTTCAATTACGTATAAACAAACTCGAAAAGCAAGACTTGGAGCTTTCGTATTACTTTCATCCTGATTTAGATATTGAAAACCTAAGGCTTGAAAGCGATATAACCCGATTACGCCAAATATTAACCAACCTGCTTGAAAATGCTGTTAAGTTTACGCCAAAAGGAAGTATCGAATTTGGAATTGTTCCATCGAACCAAAATGACATGCTTATATTGTATGTTAAAGACACAGGCATTGGCATTAAAACAGAACGTGTATCGCAAATATTCGATAGGTTCTTTAGAGAAGAAGAACGATTTGGAGCGAATTTAGGTGGTACTGGCTTGGGCTTATCGATTGCTAAAAACCTAGTTGAATTATTGGGTGGCCAAATCTTTGTGCAAAGCAAACCTGCTGAAGGCACCAAGTTTTATTTCACACACCCATACAAGCAATAAATCAAATGTTTTCTTTGTTACGCTGGCGTGTTGTAAATTTTATCATGCCATCTAATTGCCAAAAAATTAAAAACAGAACACTTGCTAATAAAGGGTATTTAAGTAATTGGAAATCTAAACCTCCAATGCTTATCTGAAACATAGGTAAGGTAATGCTTACAGCGATGCCAAATACAGATCCCAACACAAAAAATAACCACGAAAGCCTAAGATTTTTAATAACAGAACGCTTACCAACTAGCTCAGTTCTTACTCGCCACATCAGTTTACTTTCAAAATCTGAAAATGGCATTTCAACTTTGCTTTCACGAAGCAATGATTTCAATTGCTGATCTTTAAATTCGTCCATCCTATATTGTTCAGATAATTAAACGTGATTCTTTCTTGAGTATATCATTGAGGTACGAGTAAAAACTTTTTCGAGCTCGATGCATTACTACTTTTACCTTGCTGTTTGACCAGCCTGTTACATCCTTTACTTCAGTAATACTTAATTCTTCTAAGTAGAATAATCGCAAAGCTAAGCTCTCATTGGCACTCATTAACTTAAGGGTTTCATTGATATAATACTTGCGTTCATCCTGTTCCAAAGTATCAAACTGACTTTGGTCAACAGTATCTTCTATTGCTACCAATGGCTCATTTTTCCACTTTTTCTCTTTGTCTAAACGCCTAAAAGCAATATTAACGATAATACGATAAAACCAGGTACTATATTTCGACTGCCCCTTAAAGGTATGCATCTTTCCAAAAGATTTCATAAATGCCTCTTGAGTTACCTCTTCGGCTAGAAATTCATCCTTTACAACAGAAAGAGCAATAGAAAAGGCCATGTCCTGATACCGTCTGATAAAATATCGGTACCCCTGCTCATCGCCTTCTATTACTTTTTTGATGTAAATATGATCCACTATTGAACTCTCTTTTTATCAGTAAAATGTGCCAATACCATACCCATACCACCAAACAAAACTGTCGATCCAAATATCATTGGTTCGGCATCTATGCTAGATGGAAGAAAAGGTTCAACAATGGTAGATAGTGTTAATCCGAAAGATATACCTACTAATAGAAGACCGAACTTGAGCCAAGGAAAAGTAAAACCTTTTCGTTCAGGTTTCTTACCGTAAAAATTACTGGCATCGGCTCCTTTTTCTATTAACATGGTTCGTTCTTTTGTACGAGCTTGCAGATAAAAATACCATGAAAAGAAAACTGTTGAGAATAATCCCAACCAAATTACTGCTAGTGCTAAGTCATTCATAATCCATTCTTTTTATTTGTTTCTCTACTGAGATACACTCAAACATAGAATGGTTACAATAAAAACTAACTTTTTTAAAAGATTGAATCAATCTCTATTTGTCCACTCAAAACCAGCCAGCCAAAAACAGAGAATAAGATACCAAGAACAGCATAAAAGATACGGGCTCCATTTCGCCCCATCAACTTAATCATTACCTGTGCTCTACGTTGCTTAAAAAACCATTCCCAATTAGTAATAGAGGCCATTAATATTAAAGCCCCCACTCCAAGCATAAGGTAAAACAATACATCTGAATTCATCGGCTAAAATTTAGCTAAACATTTTTTCGATTTTGACAAAACTAGATGGCATGGCAAACATTACCACCTTATCATTTGCCTCAATTATTGTATCGCCACTGGCAATTATGGCAGACTCGCCTCTTATAATACCTCCCACATTAACATCCTTAGGCAAACTCAGTTTACGCAATGGCCCTTTGGTAATTTTAGAGCCAGGTTGAGCAATTAGCTCCAACACCTCAGCATCGGTTGCTGTTAAACACTTTACATGCGAAACATGCGCTTTCAATGTGTATCTGTAAATATGACTAGCTGCTATTAGTTTTTTATTGACTAAAGTTCCAATACCTATATTTTCGGCTAAATCAATGTAATCGATATTTTCGACCTCGGCAACCGTTTTTCGAACGCCCATCTTCTTTGCCAACTGACAAGCCAAAATATTAACTTCTGAGTTGCCTGTAACAGCCACAAAAGCATCCATTTTTTTAATTCCCTCGTCTTTTAACAACTCCAGGTTACGCCCATCCCCATTAATAACCAAGGTATCGGCCAAAATATCGGCCAGCCTTGCTGCTTTATCTTTATCTATTTCAATCAGCTTAATATTATACTGCCCCTCCAGCTTTTGAGCCACTTTTTTACCAATACGACTACCGCCCAAAATCATGACATTCTTTATCTCAAACTGCTTTTTACCTGCATCGGCCATTACTTGCTGAACTGCTGACTTATTGGTAATGACATAAGCTAAATCATTATGTAACAAGGAATCCTTTCCTCGTGGGATAATGGTATCACTATCGCGATTAATCGCCACAATATTATATTCCTGCTTGTCGTACATGCCTGAAATTTCGGCCAGTGTTTTATTGACAATAGGTGCATTGTCACGAACCTTAAGTGCAAACATTACAAGTTTACTACCTGTAAACTCATACATTTGTCGCGTTCCTACTTGCTTTAAAGATGCATATACTTCTTTAGCAGCTAATTGCTCGGGATAAATTAATTCATCAATACCTAATTTGCCGAAGAACTCTTTATTCTCCTCCAACAGATACTCATAATTATTGACACGGGCGATGGTGGTTTTTGCTCCAAGTTGCTTTGCTAAAATGCAAGATAAAATACTCATATCCTGATATGGAGGAACAGCAATAAACAAGTCACAAGATTTAACATTGGCTTCACGCAAATCTTCTATGGATGAAATACTACCAACAATAGTCATTAGATCAAAGTGAGAATCAACTTGTTTTAGTTTCTCCTCCTCTTCATCCATCAAAATGACATCATGATTAGCAGAACACAGCATTTTTGCTAAATGCGTTCCAACTTCTCCTGCTCCTGCAATAAAAATTCTCATAATAATCAGTGTTGTTTAGCAAAGGTTGTTTGCCCGATAAAATCATCGCAAATTAATAGATAATACTACCAAACCTCCAAATAAAAACGCACTTAAATCACCACCTTTTATTCAAGCCTATAAAAAGAACTCCATCTTGATAAATATCGTGTACCTTTTCAACATATTTAGCATGATTCTTTAACCACTTTTTCTTTTGATAATACTTCCAGGCATTGGGAATCACAATTTGACCAATTCGCATGGTATTTCTAACTTCTTCTAATGTCATGTTTGGCTGCCCCATTAAAAGTAAATAATCCACATTTGAGTTATTTAGCTCATACCTCCATTTAGCTTTATCTGGAACAAGTGCAATTCTCTTGCTATTTATAAGTATAACAACAGGTTGTGAAAGCTGTTCATTTTGTAAATATTTGACGGTGTAATTTGATCTTGCTCCACAATAAGCCCATAAGCCAGATAAGGCAAAATCGATTTCTTTATCTGACAAAGAATCGCTTGAGTACACCGTATTATGGTCTGGACAAATATGATTAACAACGCTTTTACCTTTAACATTGGCAACATATAGTAACTCCTGCGGCAAATTGTGTGATCTTACAACAAAGCTTATTAGTACAATTGTTAAGGTATAGAGCAGATAACGAAAGTATTTGATCCATCTATATTCGATAAATATCAATAAAAATACAATTGACAAATAAGTTAACACCATTTGTACACCTTGCAGATAAAGGTGCTCAATACTTGAGTAAGGCAGAGATTCAATCCAAATAACCATTGCCTCCATATAGCTTAACATGCCATCCAATCCGGGAATGATAAATTGCAAACAAGTTATTGAGAATGAAAAAACAGAGCTTAATACAGCTAATATAAGCACTGGTGTTACAATGGGAATTAAAAATACATTTGCTAAGATGAAATAAACCGGGAACGAATGAAAAGCGTAAATGCACAAAGGCAAAGTACCTATTTGGGCTGCCAGTGAAACTGCAATAATTGACCATAGCCATTTAAAAGGTGGAAAATTAAACGAAAACCAATTATTGATGTAGGGATAAAAACTGACTATGGAAGCTACGGCAACATGACTTAACCAAAAACCAATATTAAATATTGATAAGGGCTCAAAACAAATAATGATAAACATGGAGGCTCCTAGCAAATTAAAAACACCTGTCTTACGTTTAACTGTTCGGCCAATTTCAAGTATTGAAAACATGATACTAGCTCTCATAACAGATGGTGAAAATCCTGTGATTAAAGCGTAGAACCACAATAGTAAGATAATTATCAAAGCAACAATTATTGATTTCTTTTTAAAACCAATACTTTGTAATAATACCAAAATCATCATATAAATAATGCCAACATGCAAACCACTAACTGCCAACAAATGCATTGCGCCTGCATTAGAAAATGCAGATTTCTGATCGTATGTTAATCGACTTTTATCACCCAAAAACAGAGCATTAAGAATAGCCAAATTAGATTCCTGAAGACCAGCCTTAAGAAAGCGAATTCTTAGCTTTTCTTTTAATTTAGCACTAAATATAATTGGAGAGTGACTATTATTTTCGGCATCTAAAGTATCAATTTGCATGCTTGAAGCATAATACCGAAAGACAAATCGTTGATTGCGTAAATACCCACAATAGTCAAAATCAAATTGACTATCTGCATTTGTAAAAGGAATAAATCGACCTAACAACTGAACTTTATCTCCTGCTGAAACAGGATATTTGCATATTTTTTTAGGCAAGTATAGTAAGCCTTTACCCCCACAAAAAGAATTGATCGAATCAGATGAGGTGCCATGCAACTGCACTTCATAAGTATAGTTTTTAGGTGTCTCTCCCGACATCTCGATTACCCGAACACTTATTGCGACATCATTACCTATGGGTGGCAAAACCATAGGTTTGCGCACTTGCATATAAAAGTTACCTATTAAAATAAAAGTAAGAAACACTGTTAACCCACTGAGTGAGCGATACCTGTACTTTGCTTTTTTATTGAACCAGTATATTAAGAGCCATAAAAACGCTATACATATAATACATAGAGATAAAATAATTGACATGAAGCCACTCAAGACCATCCCAGTGTAAACACCAAAAATAAGTGGTATTACTAAGCGAACAAAAGGAGATTTCTTCAAAAATAGATTTAGCATACTATCATAAATAAATTAAATTTATGATATCTAAATTGCAATCACAAGTGAATTATGAACTTGAAATTCGTCCTGAAAGAATATTGTATAATGCTTTAAAAAAATACCTGAAATCGGTTAAAATTGGAGAACGATGTTTTTCATTCATATATATTCTTTCAGCTTCAATATTTTGTTCGTTATCAGGCATATTTAATGCTACGTATGGAGGTATGCAGCCTGGTTTAAAGAGTATTCGCTTTTTCTGCACATCCTCAGGCAATTCATTAAAACGTGTTTGGCTTAGAGGACGAACTCCAACAATATTCATATTACCCTTTAGCACATTTATAATCTGTGGTAATTCATCAAACCAGTATTTCCTAAAAAACTGTCCCCATCGAGTTAAACGAAAATCATTAGCTGGCTTTCCTTGTGCATTATAGCCATTTAAACGAATCACATAATCTTGTAGATACTCTGAATAAGGGTGCATGGTTCTAATTTTGTAAACCTTAATCATTTTACCATGCTTACCAACACGTTGCATGGCAAAAACGGGCGCATACGAAGGTTGCTTTATACTAAATACCTCCGATGTTTTCATAATAACAAAGTATACTTTGCCTTCGATCTCTTTAAATTCAATAATTTCAAAGCCACAGCTAACCACTCGGCCAAGAACTTCAGCAATTGTTAACCATCTATACTTTCCTTTAGTAATAAAAAAGTAAAGCTTTCTTAAGCTTGGAACTTTTGGCCATACTCGATGAATAATGAAATTAAATAACCAGATTAAGTGACATAAAAATTGGGTCTTCCTTTTGAATAGATTCCTTTTACGATTACTGGTTGATTCAACGCAGCCAACATATATTCCTGCATCAGGTAATGCTTTATTAACCTTAATCAGGTATTTATTAATATATCGAACATTATTTATCTGTTGTACATTGACAATACTTCGTATTTGCTGTCCTCTTCCAATACTTGCATCCATCACATTGTCAGACATAAAACGCACTGATTCTGAATCAATAGCAATATGCTGATTCATATACTTTCGAACCTGATCACTCAATGATAAAATAATACTTTCCTTGGAAGCACTAATATTCTCAACAACAACAGAATTGACAAGCTCATTTTGTACTTGTTCAACACTTTGCCCAACTCTTAAAGCTCCTATTGATTCCACACTTCTCATCCCAATTCAATAAAAGGTTATGAAGCAATATACTTTCAATTATAAATTTTGTACAGTTGTTTTACACTAAGCCAAACGAGAACATAACAATCTAAATATCAACAAAAACGACTCATCAGTGTTTTTCATTTATTCCTCTAACAAAACAAGCCTTTAGTCAAAATTTTATCTTTATAGTTTGATTTTTACGAACGTGTTAAAATTATAGGTTACCGCCAAAAATCGCTATTTCAAACTCTACTATTTAGTTTTCTTACCTGCTGCATTAACTTGCATTTTATCTGAAAAAACAATGTGTTGAGGCACTTTATAGTTAGATAATTTCATGGCACATTCTCGCTTAATATCATCTGCCGATATTGTTTCATTGTTAACGACTACAATTGCTTTAATCGCTTCTCCTAATAACTCATCAGCAACCGCTTCAATTGTACAGTCAACCACCCCTTCCAGTCCTACAATCACTTCTTCAATTTCTTTTGGACTAACTCGTCGTCCCCCAACTTTAATAATTTCCTTACGCCTTGCAGCGTGGAATATAAAGCCATCTTGATCGATTCGAGCCATATCCCCAGTATATAACCAACCATTTTTAATTGTTTGACTTGTTTCCTCTGGGTCTTTATAGTAACCAAGCATGACATTATCGCCTTTAGCAATAATTTCGCCAATTTCATCGGGGTTAACATTGCTACCTTGAGCATTAACGACACGTAATTCTACATCTGGAATACCTTTGCCAATTGAACCCATTTTTTTATCAAGCATTAAGGGTGGTAAATAGGACAAACGAGCTGTTGCTTCAGTTTGGCCGTACATCACAAATAAATCAACTTTCGACTTACTCTTTTTAAACTCCTCTATAAAAGCGGTATGTAATTTACCACCAGCCTGTGTTACATAGCGTAAATCGGGAAAATCAGTCGTTTTGAATTCTTTTGATTTACGCAGTAAAATCTGAAAATGACTTGGAACACCTGCAAAGCCAGTACATTTATATTTGATTAGATCACTTATAACACTTGAAAGAAATATAAACGTATTATTAAGCACAATTTTACCTCCTACTTTCAAGTGCGTATGCAAGAGCGACAAACCATAACAATAAAAGAATGGCAAAACAACTTCCATTGTATCATGTTGACTTAAGGCTAAATACTCAACGATGGAACGTGTATTAGCAATTATATTTCTATGGGATATCATTACACCCTTTGGTTCGGCAGTAGAACCAGATGTGAAAATAATTTGAGCTAAATCGTCTAAATCCTGAGTTGAATCCTTCCAATTTACCTCATCTGATGATGCTATAATTGTTGACAGGTCGGATTGATTAAAAATGTACTCAGATGTTGGTTGTATCCGATTAATCAGCTGCTGTGAAGCAAACAAATATTTAGCATCACAGCATTGCATAATTCTCTCACATGTATCTTTTTCTATTGCTGGGTTTAAAGGAACAACCACATTACCCGATTTCATAATGGCTAAATAACAAATTATAAAATCGTTACTATTGGGCATTATCAAAACTACATTCTTCCCCTGCCCCACATTTAGCCTAAACCACTCGGCTAGTTTAAGAATATCACAAATCAATTGCGAATAAGCCAATGTATCGGTTCGGCCGATTACAAAATCACTCTTTCGTAACAAATGATCCTTTAATAAGAAATCGATACAATTCATGATTATAAATTAGTAGTTATGAATAGGTGGCAAACGTAAATATTCTGTCGTCTTCCTTTTTCTGTCAAAATTTTTATAAATCTTTTCAACTTCAACCTCTTCTTTCGCAAGAACTTTAGCTACTTCGGCAGCTGAATAATTATTCTCCCATCCGTACCACAACAAATCCATCATTTCAAAAGGCATCTGATAAAAGAACTCCTCTTGAGTTTGTTCTGCTGTATAAGTATCTGTAGTGGGTGTACGTTCAATAATTTCATTGGGAATACCCAATTCTCGTGCTAATTCATAAACTTGTGTTTTATACAAGTTACCGATTGGCATTACATCGGCACCACCATCTCCAAACTTTACAAAAAAGCCTTGTTGTACTTCGTGTTTATTTGGCGTGCCAATAACAGCATAATGCCGTGCTTCTGCATGATAATACAACATGGTCATGCGACTACGTTGTTTAAAATTAGAAGCAGCCACTATTTGTAAGTATTCGTTCATTGGCAAACGTTCACTTTGTTCGCTACCATCTTCAAATACAACAGTTACAAAAAATACTGGAGGCAAGTTACTATTTATAAAAGCCTCAGGAATACCAATCTTCATCTTATCCTTTGCAGGGTTAAACTTTGGAATAATGCGTTTTACCGCTTCATCTCGACGTGTATAACATTCAAATCCTTCAAGGGCACCACTTATATTCTCTTCAAGCACCTCAACACCGAACTTCTCAGCTAATTTCAAGGCAAACTCTTTACTATCGTCATTCGAATCTTTTTCGGGCAACATCACACCTAATACATTCTTGGCACCGAAAGCTTTAACAGCTATGGCTAAGGTAACAGAAGAATCTATTCCACCACTGATTCCAACAACTGCACCACGTCGTTTTAAAACTTTCCCAACGTCGTGTTTAAGTTTGGTGGTAATCTGTTCTATTGTTTTAGAAATGCTTTTTAGCTTTATTATATCTTTATTAAATTCAGGTTTAGTCATTCGATTCTATTTTACAGTTATTACTATTTGTTTTTGACATCTGCATGCAACATGCTACTACTTTTTATTTCTTGTTTTGAGTCAATAAATTGTTGATACAACATTTGAGTTGACAGCACGGCTATTAAGGCCATATTATCTTGCTCAGTAATAATATTTGTGGTTTGAATTTTAGTAAAAAGTGAAGCTAGTTTATCGACATTAAACAATCCGCTTGAAACCAAGGCTGAATTACTAAAGTATGCTTCTAGTAAATCAGAACTTTTTATTATGGCATGCCCAACTGGTGCACGGTATGCTTGTTTTGGCCTCTTTATTACTGAAGCAGGCAATTGAGTTCTCATCATGTGTTTAAGTAGTACTTTCTCATTCAGCCCTTTTATTTTAAATTCATCGGGTAAAGTAGAACAAAACTCCGCTACTCGATGATCCAAGAATGGATAGCGCCCTTCGACAGAGTTTGCCATGGCCACTCTATCGCCCTGAGAAGACAAAAGGTAACCTGACATAAAGAATCGTGATTCGATTAACTGTGCCTTTTCAAGAGATGTAAACCCATCCAACTCATTTACCAAACTATTAGCAACATTATCAATTGGATGATAGTCTTTAATTGACTGGTAACAATCATCGGATAATAAATTTGTTAGATTTTGACCATTTTTCCAACGTAACAAATGCGAGTAAACGGGCGACTCTGTATTTTGTAACTGATAGCCGAAAAACAATTTTAAAGCCTGGGCTGATGCATTTTTTAATTGTGGAATATACGGATACAACCTTTTTAAAAGCAAAGGCCTTAGCTTGGAAGTAGGATCTTTTGCCCAAAAATGCCTGATGATTGCTTCCTTAAAAATATTATAGCCTCCAAGCATTTCATCAGCGCCTTCCCCTGTTAATACAACCTTAATGTTACTCTTTCGAACCAAAGAGGATAACATCATCATTGGAACAGGAGATGTACGAAGAATTGGTGCCTCGGTATGATAAATGGCTTTTTGTAATAGGTCTACAATATTATTGTCGGAACAAGAAATACTCTTGTGTCTGGTATTAAAATGAGCAGATACCTCTTGTTGGTAGTTTGATTCATCATATTGCTCATCGTCAAAACCAATTGAGAAAGTATTTAAAGAGCTCGGTTGTATTTGCTTAACAAGAGCTGTTACCACACTAGAATCTAGTCCACCACTTAAATAAGCCGCAACCTGTACATCGGCTCGCAAGCGTAAATCAATACTACTTTTGAGCAAAAAAGATAATTCCTCAGCTGCCTCATTAAAAGTCCCTTTAAAAGTGTTGATCCCAAACTCATGCTTCCAATAGGATCGAATTTCACTGACTCCCCCACTAAACTCCATATAATGGCCAGGCGGAAGTTCTTTGATATTCTGGAAAAAGGTATTAGGCGATAGTGGCGACCAAAAGATAAACGATTCTTTCAAGCCTTTTAGGTTAATATGAGGCTCAACATTTGGATATTCAAACAGACATTTTATTTCGGACGCGAATATTAACTCATCATTATTACGGGTATAAAACAAGGGACGAATTCCAAAGCGGTCGCGTGCTAAAAACAGTTTTTGCTTCTTTTCATCCCAAATTGAAAAGGCAAACTGCCCGTTTAGTTGAGTTAAGCAATCAGCACCATACTCTTCGTACATGTGCAATACTACTTCGGTATCGCAGTTGGTTTTAAATTGATGTCCTAATGATTGAAGTTGTTGCCGTAATTCGGTATGGTTATAAACTTCGCCATTATAAGCAATCCACAGATTACCATCTTGATTACATAATGGCTGTTGACCAGATCCTAAATCGACAATACTGAGACGTACACTACCCATTCCAAAAGTTGGTGTTCTGTATAATCCAGCTTCATCGGGACCGCGATGTACAATACGCGTTAACATTTTATTCAGCACATCTTCTTTTTGTGCTAAAGGCATATTATTACCGCTAAAGCCAACTATACCACACATAACAAATTAATTAGCAGGTGTTTTTTTTCGCTCGAGAAATGAAACAATGGTATTAATACTTTTAAAATTCTCCTCTGTCAAATCACCATCATCTGTTTTAACTCCCATTTCTTCATCAATAAAGGTTATTAAACTCAGTAAACCCATTGAATCAAAAATCCCTTGCTCAAACAGTGAAACATCATCGGTTATGGTCTCTTTATCAATAAAGGTAATTTCCGAAATAAAGGCTCTTATTTGCTCTTTCATTATGTATAAATTAGGTTATTGTGCTTAAATTAAAGAAGCGCCCCAAAAGGCATATTCTAATAAAAAGGTAGAAAATACTATGCGGAAATGCTTTGAATTTTGCTTGATGTGGAGATATTTTACATTAACATCACAATCTATTAGATTAAGCTATTATCAATCAAGAAATGCATTTAACCATTCTTCAAGATTTGTAAAACCATTTTGATCGTCATCTTCATGCATTTTATCAGGTAAGTCTAATGCTCTTGTATTGGATGTATACTCGTACCCTCCAACATCTGATGGTGTTTTAATCCGAGTTCCCTTGTAGTTTTTTAGCTCCTGTAATAAACGCAAATCAACAGAATCTCGACGTTTGGCATGAGCTCCACAACTGTTTAACAAGTATTTTTTAAGTTCACTTTCATTAATAAACTCAAACTCTGGCATTATAACAGGATTTTTTTCAACTCCCACTGCTTTATTACCAGGATTATGAATTAATGAACTACTCCATTGCTTATTAGTAGTGATACCTTGAGTTTTATTGCGACTGAGGTACACCTTAGCTAAAACATTAAAATCCTTGTTAATTGATAATATATATTCATTTCTATTTTCTTTTCCTTGTATGTATACGTTGCCTAGAAGAGCTGCCTTAAGAGCAATGCCTTTTGGTCCTTTAAAGCCCAGATACATGGCATGGGTATCAGAATTATATATTAGATTATTAGCTACAAGCGCTTCCTTACAATCACCTATTATCAGCGGGTTACGATCAGCATTATGTATGAAAATATTTTTGATTACACTTACCTGTTCTGTATCCATTGCTAACAAACCCATGGAATGATTCATAAACTCTAAGCCCTCACTAATGATGCAGTTGCTAATAGAAATCCCGGCACCTCCATTTAATATACCAATGTTTTCATCTAGACCCCATGATACACTGCAGCGATCAACCACAATATTATAAAGGTAATCAGGGTCATCAGCAATGTTGATACCGTCTATTTGTTCATTGGAATAGATCCCGGGTCGTATTTTTAATCCTTGAACCAGTACATCGTGACTTGAAATACCTAAGGAATAATTCTTTAAGGTAATACCAGGATAGGGAGCTGTTTGGCCGGCAATATAAACATAAGGAGAACGTATGCGCATGGTACGCTGTAGCTCAATAACTCCGCTAACTTCAAACACAATTATACGTGGATAACGTTGATTAATAGCAGAGCGTAAAGAACCTGGGCCTCCATCTTCAAGGTTGGTAACTTTTATAACTTTTGGCAACTGATCTCCTGCATATGCACCTCGAGAATCTGTACCAAAACCTTCCGAACCTGGAAAAATATTCTGCCCTTCTACATTGCCTATAAACAAAAGACAAAAAACAATAGGTATGAACTGCCACCATCTCATATCATTCGTTTTTAATTAAATTACTATATAATTTTAAATACTGACTTGTCATTTGTGCCTGAGAGAATCTTGATTTAATCACCTCCGCACCCCTCTGCCCCATCTCTTCTGCTCTTTGAGGATTATCTAATAATTCTATTATTTTAAGAGCCATCTGTTTATCATCTCTAACCGGGACAAGGAGTCCTGTTTCTCCATCAATTACCAGCTCGCGATTACCAGGTACATCTGACGCTACAACTGGCTTACCAAAAGCCATATACTCCATGACTGAATTAGAAATACCCTCGGCAAATGTTGCCAATACTCCCATTGTAAAACATTGAACATAGCGATCAACATTATCCTGCTTTCCTAAAAAAGCAAAATTCTCTGCCAACTTTTCCGGAACCATTTGCTTGATCGCTACTTGATCATCTCCCTCTCCTATAATGACAAAAGCAACATCATTTCTCTGCTCAAGTACTATTAGTGCTGCTTTTATAAAAGTCGGATAATCTTTACGAAAGTTGATACTGGCTATCATGCCCACAATAGACTTATTTCCGAATTGAAATTCGCTTAAAGGACTTTTATCGTATGCAACATTTAAGCGGGATAAGTTGAAGCCATTTCGAATTACAACACCTTTACTTTTATTTACTTTATATGCTTTTAATCCGACATTAGAATTGGAAACGATGTAATTGGAGAATGGAAATGATAAGCGAGAGCGCATCCAATCTTTTGTAAAAGGTTGACAAACAGAATTTGCAATCATTCCATTTATTAATTTCTTCTTACAAAAAAAAGCAACAGGAACAGCTACAACCGAGGGAATACCACCCCAAGTATGAATTAAATCTGGTTTTTGTTCATTACAAATTTTAAACAACTGAAAGTAAGTAAACACATCTTTCTTGTATCGCTTTTTCAATACTATAATCTGCACGGGTAAATCCAACACTTCTTTATAATGAATAGCATCTCGAAAGAGAACTAGTGTAATCGTATGACCATGAGAAAGTAAGCCTTTTATCAACTCCAGCATACGACGCTCACGGCCTCCCATCACTAAATTATCAGCCACATATAATATCTTCATTACCATCTCCTCTTTTTACTCTCCAATTTTAAAACGCTCTGTTAACACTTTTTTCTTTTGTTTGTCTGACAATTGTTTAAGGTTAAACTTTGATGGACTCATTAAGTACATGCGTTTCTGTAAATTCGTATCCATTATTTTTTTTGCTGGATTACCCATGATCAACGAACCATTCCCAAACTTCCCTTTAACAACAGCTCCTGCAGCTACAATACAGTTATCACCAATTACAGTATTGGGTAGAATTATAGCATTCATCCCAATTACTGTATTATTCCCAATAACTATTTTTCCAAAAACATCAAGGTCCGGAAATTCATCACGGTAAATCCACACGGCGCCATCGTGTGTTATAAATCGAACGCCGTTAGATACTGCTACGTGATTTCCTATGGTGATAAGATAAGGTTCTGTTGAGAAATCAGCATTAAAAATCATGCAATTATCCCCAATTTTAACACCTCTGCTGCGAAGCAATGCGATTCTGGCGTTACCCACCAAAACACGATTAAGCAAGCGTGCAACCAAATGAAGTATTTTTCCACTCATGATTTTTACCTGTTTAATACTTCAACAATTTTTTTACAAAACAAAGGATAAGCTTTTTGTGCTAATGCTGTATTTGGGTGTGAATCAGATGGTGTTTCGGCATATTTATCGAGTAAATAAATTCCCCCTTCAGTTTCAAGCTCCCTAAAATCCCAGAGGTATACGTTATCATCTATTTTGTCCCAATCATTTTTCATCCAATTGTAAAATTCATCCATGTTTTTTGCCCATTGCTCTTTTGATTTCCTTTCTGTAAGGGCTGGTGGAGTCCACAATAAAAACTTATGATTAGGGTATTTTTGAAATTCTTGATACAAAGCCTCGTACTGAAGTTTATAATTTTCAATCGTTTTTTCATCCGACTCAATATTAGCCGCTTCGCTTTCACTTTTTAATTTACTTACAGGGAAACAATGTTTAAGTATAATAACACCATACTCTTTAGTTAAGGTTTTTAAGGTTGGTTCATCCTCATAATAATCCAAATGTCCGTTTTCAACCCATATTTTATAATAATCATAAGGGTAATTTTTCCACCCATATGGTTCTCTGGCAGGAAATGGTCTGGCGTCTACTTGATAATCAGTACCATTCTGTTGGTTATAGTTTTTAAACCATTTCTCAACTGCTGAAGGCAGGCCCAGCTTCAGTTTAACTTTCTGAGCAAAGGTATTACCTCCTCGCCAAATGGTTTTTCCGGTGCTATGGTGTAAAAAGATGACTCGTGAATTAATAGTACTTGGCTCCATATTATTATTTTTTGTACATGAAAAAACAGCAAACACAACAATAACCGTTATCAGTTTTAATTTATTCATAATTCATTTATTAAAATCAACAAAAACTATGACTTGATATTCGTTAGTTCTTCATCCCCGAATTTAGATGCATGAAAAAATTACAAAAAAAAGTAGTGGTTAACCACTCATTTTTGACCAACTGTCAAAAATTCAGGCATCAATGACAGATATTTCTTAGTTTAGGTAGTAAATACTATTTGAATGAAAAACATTGGCATAGTCATACGTTCACTTAAACCTGGAGGAGCTGAAAAGCAAAGTGCCCTTCTTGCATCTGTTCTAAGCACGACTTACAGTGTTTATTTATTTATTCAATACCCACAACTTTGCAAACAGAACCAGCAGTTACTTAAGCAATTTCCTCAAATTAAACTTATCCATTTAGATGGGCAATGGCAGAAAAAGATTAAAAAACTTAAGAATTCTATTAAGCATTATCATATTAGTCATTTGTTCGCGTATCTGACAAGCGACAATTTAATTGCCTCAATAGCTGCGCGCAACATCAGTGATTGTACGGTGTACGGAGGCGTTAGAAGTTCACAAATACCACTTCATAAATTTTTAGTTCTTCGTTTACTCAATAGATTTTTCCAAAAAGCTACCATATTCAATAACCATCAGGGATGCCAGAACTTTATAAAAAAAGGGTTTGCCAAAAACAAATGTCATGTCATCCACAATGGAATAGAAATCAGTGAAAGTTTTGATATTACAGATATTCCATCTGAGCTGAATATCATTAGTATAGGTCGATTTGTAGAAGCTAAGGATTTCAAAACGTCTATCTTAGCAATTAAAGAACTGCAGAAACGAACCGAACTACCGTTTACATTTTACCTTATAGGTTATGGCCCACTAGAAGCAAGCATTAGGCATTGGATAAATGCGGAGGATCTAAACAATAAGATTAAAGTAATAATCAATCCCAACAACATTGATCAGTATTATCAAATGGGTCATGTTTATTTGAGCACGTCGGTATTTGAAGGTTTATCTAATTCAATTATGGAAGCGATGAATAATTTTATGCCAATTGTTGCAACAAATGTTGGAGATAACGCTTCTCTAATAGAACACGATAAAACAGGATTTTTAATAGATACTGGCGATTACAAAAAAGCGGCAGAATACCTGAGTAAACTCATTAAGAACAGACAATTAACAAACAGTATGGGGCAAAAAGCCTACCAACACTTGAAATCGAACTTTTCAATTGATCAATTTCGAAATAAATACATAACTCTAATCGAAAGCTAGCACATGAAGCGACCATGAAAATTTTATTATCCAAATTGACACAGATGCGGATGACAAAATTTACTAGGGAGTTCCATCTGACTATTGAAAATAAATTTAAACAGATGAAAAAGCCTAAAGTTATCATTTTCGGAGTCAAGTATTTTCCATCAAAAGGAGGAACGAGCCGAGTTGTTGAGAATATTATTCATCAGCTTAAAGATAAATATGACATAACCTTACTTTGCTACAAAAACAAAGCGGCACAAAACCATATGGATGGTATTAAAGTAGTTGAGTTTACCTCATGGTTCCAAGGCAGCTTAGGCGCATTATTTTATTTTCTGAGAAGCGCTTTATATGCCCTTACACAAACATTTGACATCATTCATATCCATAAAATCGATGCAGCATTTTTTATACCATGGTTTTATAAAAAGGGCGTAGTTATAGCGACTTCACATGAGTCGGCTTACCTTAGGGACAAATGGGGTAAGCTCGAAAAAAAATATCTGATGCAAGCCGAAAAAACATTTTTGAATTCAAAAGCTGTATTAACATGCATTTCAAATCCATTGACTCAAAACTATAATCAAGATGCTTCAAACAAAGTAAAGTACATCCCTAACGGCATTACCATTAATGATCAATACAAAGAAAAGGAAGCTACAGATTTTTTAACTCAACACCAACTAGACGAAGGCAACTACTACTTTTTTGCAGCCCGAAGAATAATGAAAACAAAAGGTGCACATACCCTATTGGCAGCACTTGATAAAATTAACTATGAAGGTAAAATTGTAATTGCAGGTGATTTATCGCATAACAAAGAGTACAGACATCAATTACAAGAAAATTATAAGCATTTAAACATCATTTTTCCTGGATACATTAGTGACCTACCATTGTTACTAACGCTAATTAAAAAAGCCAAGTTATTTGTATTTCCATCAGAAACAGAAGGTATGTCGATTATGCTTTTAGAGGCCGTATCTACCTTAACTCCAATAATTGCCAGTGACATTAAAGAAAACAAAGAGGTATTTGATGACCAACACCTTACTTTCTTTAAATCAGAAGACAGTAACGATCTAGCCTCCAAAATATCGTGGTTCGAAAGCAATAAAGAGATAGCTAAACGCCAGGCTCTGGAGGCAGTCACCCATGTAAAAAACAACTATAGCTGGTCAGAAATTGCCAAGCAGTACGATGGTTTATACACGAAGAGTCTGAATTAATAATCATTATCAAACACCCCTTAAATCACTAATTATGAACAAGAAGCTTTCAAACCAACTAACCCCAGTATTTGTATTAGACGTAAACCCAACTGGATACAGTATAATGAGATCCTTATACAAATATAAAATTCCTTTATATGGTTTTACATTTGATACAACACATTGGGGTTACCGCTCTTCGTACGCTAAAAACGTTATTTTATACAAAAATACAGATGAAGATTTACTGGATAAACTTTTACAGCTTCGAGCTGAAATGCCGGTTAAGCCAGTTCTTTTCTTATCGAACGATGAAAAGGTGCAATTCGCTATCGATAATTGGGATGTATTGCAAGAAAATTTTTTGATGCGTCTTTCCGATAAAGATCTAACTCAAAAATTAATTGACAAAACCAAACTTCCGGCACTAATTGATGGCAAAGCCCTTAAACTACCTAAAAACATTGATATTGAAAGCATTGATGATCTTCCTAAGATAAAAGAGCTACAATTTCCGATTATTCTCAAGCCATTTCTAAAATCAGATAAGTGGTTAAAGTCATTCCCATCTAAAGCATACATTTTTGATACCTTTGAGGAATTAGCACCTCAATTTGAAGCCTTTTACCAATGTGAAAACAAATTAATAGTACAAGAATTTATACCTGGAAAAGATGATGACGTACACTACTGCCTTGTTTATTCAGATAAGAATGGAAAGGTACATACCTCCTTTACCGGACAAAAAATAAGACAATACGATGCCCTAACAGGCACTACAACCTCAACAAGACAAATTGAAAATAAAACTGTTGAATCCCTAACGATTGATTTTTTCAATCAAATTAATTTTAAAGGCATGGGGTCATTAGAGTTTAAGCAGCATGCTGTTACAAAAGATTATTATTTAATTGAACCTACGGCAGGCAGACCTGATGGACAAGAGTTTGTTGCCAATGCAGCTGGCGTAAACATACCACTAATTGCCTACAATGAAATTACGGAACATAACCTAACTCCTAAAGAGAAAAAGCGCAATAATGCTGTTTTTATGGATGAGGTTGGAGAAGTAATAGGCGTTAAATTATTAGTTAAAAATGGCGAATTATCATTTTGGCAGTGGATTAAATCGCTAAAAGGCCATATCGCATTCAGATATATTTCTTTTTCGGATTGGCGAGTAAGTATGTTTATGGGTTATATTACCATGCGCAGAACGCTCGGAATTTTATTAGCATCTATAAGACGGTAAGCATTATGAGGGAAAGCGTGGAGACCACAATTGTAAATCCAATACTTCCCATCCGTTATCAAAATTAAAAGTATGTAGAGCTAAACCTTTAACTCCATAGTCTAATGGTGTTAGTCTTTTAATCAGTTGCTCTTTGTACTCACTGGTGGTTAGCGCTACTATTTCATTAATATTTACGGCAGCTCCGTAATTAGCAAAACAATCTTGAGATGGTCGATATATTCTATTGTCAGCTCGATAGATTTTACCAGCAGGACGCGCTTGGCTACTATTGGTAATAACAGGATTTTGCTTGTGTGGTTTCCAGTTTCCGTTCAATAGATCTTTTGTATAAAACAGAAATAATTGATCAAAAGAGCTTCCCTCATCTAAAACCTTAACTGTAGCAAAAATCCACCAGAATCCATCATTTAAGAATAAGGTTGTATCCAATAAGCGTGCATCATCAACCAATACTTTTGATAAATTCCAATGCTGTGGGAAAAAATTAGATTTATACAATCTAAGCTGCTTAGCTGAAGCCGATTCTGGAACCATCAACCACTCATTATTGTATTTAAAAATATTGGGGTACGATAAATGGAATGGTTCATTAACTATCGATTTGGCAGTAACACAGTCACCATTTTCATCCAATTGCACTTGTGCTAAATGGCCTTTCCCACTTTTATTGTCAATCTCTTCAACAAACAAATTCTGTTGCACAAGAAAAGGATCAGCCCAACCATTATGGCTAGTGGGTTTCAACCTTTTTACTCTGCCATCGGGCAATTTCAATAACACAATCCACCTCTTAAAGAAAACAGTTTTACACAGCCACTTAAATAACCTTTTCAATACCCAACGTAACCAATAAGTTTCTAAACTACTGTTGTTATTATCTGTAGGGCTCTCTTGTTCATTTACAATTTGACGTTCCGACACCCACAAACATTCTATTGCTTGCTTTAATGCAGCTTTAAAAAATCCGATATTCTTATCTAGGCTGTATTCTTTCGTTTGAAATAGGTGTTTCCATATAACTCCCTGGTGACTACGGACAATTAATGCACGATCGTTCTTCATATATTGATCTACAAACGAGATAATTCCAGTTGTCCCTACTGCACAATCGACGCCATCAACTGAAACAACTCTTCTAGAATACTTATCGATTTTAATTTTGGTTAAATTGAAAATCAGATCATCAGCTTCTAACTCATCTAATGCTTCGTGTGAATAAGGTTTTAAACCAATTGATGATGGAAATTTCACATCGTAGATATTCATTGAATTGAAATTTTTAAATCGTTGGCGAAAAATATAGCGCTCTAAAAAGATAAAACAACTTAAAAACCACTTGAATTTATCGTCCGTACTCTTCTCTTCGTTTATAATGAGCGAAATTTCTTTAGACGGATATAAATTTGCCAAAACCACAATCACATCCACAAGCCAACTAGGCACAGTGGCATCAATAACCATAAGCAATTTACCAACATTTTCTTTCTTACTAATTAGTGACAATTTCTGTATTGACATAATTACAATTTTTCAAGTGCACGTAATGCCCGCTTTTCCCAAGTGTAATGTTTTGAAAAGTCATCAAACGCTGCATTACCCAATTGTTGTCTCAAAGTAGAATCCTGACATAAAGTAAGAGCACTTATCCACAGCTTGACATCATCGGGTTCTACCAACAGGGCATTTTTTTCAGAAAGAACCTCCCGTAGTACAGGCATATCTGAACAAATGATGCACTTTTGAGATGCCATGTATTCAAATATCTTAAGGGGCGACATGTATTTCGATGATTCATGCCCATTATTAGCAACCCAGACGGCTCTTTGATAAGGTGCTAGCAAAACATCGCACTTATGACGATAAGAGGCCACTAAAGCAGGACTAATAAAACCATAAAAACTAATATTATTAACATTATGCATTTGCTCCTGCCAATAGTTAACATCTTCAGCTCGTCCTCCAACAATATGAAAATCAACTTGAGGTAGAGCCTGTGCCATTTGTAAAATCATTTCTACACCCCTGCCCTTATACAGATGGCCGAAATACCCAACCTGTAAGGCTCCATCTCTCGCATGCCAATTGCTTACATTCTCCTTTAAATTATTAACTGGAGTAGCTGCATCGTGCAAAACAAGCATTTTGTTTTTATCTATATTAAAATCCTCAATAAATAAATTTTGTAAGGCTTTAGATATAGTAACAATACGCTTTAGATTACTAGCTCTAAGCATTCTAACAATTAACTTATCAATAAAAAAGGTTTTGTCAACGTAACGCTTGTGTGCTTCAATAACGAATGGCAATTGTGTAAAAGACAAGTAAATGGCTGGTGTTTCGCAACGAGTATATACCAAATCAGGTTTAATTCGTTGGGCCACCTTTACTGCTTCCAAAGCAAAAACATGCATCTTGCCTTTAAATGTACTCAGCTTAATTTTTATAAGCTCAAAACAAGTTTGAATTCCATAATATTCAAACACATCCTTAATACCATTTTCTTCATTGCTTGGAGAATCAAAGGTTATAAGCGATACCTGATGTCCATTAAGCGCCATTGCCTGACACATCTGCATTACATGTATACTATTTGCCGTTTTACTCGGTATAAATGAATTAGCGATATAAACAATCTTCATGTGTTTAAATTTTGTTTTTATAACCTAATGTAACTCGCCAGAATTAATCATGCTCCAGGGTAAGAAGCTATTCTTTTGACTCGTTTCATCTATTTCTCCTTTACTATTTCACAATAATTACATGAACTAATTAAAAACTCATATCCATTAAGTTTATACTATCATATGGATTAAACATCCTCCATCACTTTATTAAACAAAGGCTTACCATCTTCTTTAAAGGCCGAAAAATTCTTTAAAAACAAAAAGACAGATAAAAATGATGTGAGTAAAACACTATCCGTTCGTAGCACTTCATCCAAGCGTTGTAATAATTCGTCTCTATTAAAATACTCATCTGCTAATGGATTTTCCTCATTTAAAATACGGGTGATAAACTCATAATTTTCCTTTTCACTTAACCAACCACTTAAATTTTTATGGTTGCCTTTGTACCACAGCGACATATGTATGGTTTTGTACAATTTAGTATCTAATCGCCAAAAAAACTTTTTACAAGCCGACAGTGCTTTATCACTCTCATCCAATAGATTAAATGGCGTACGTTCAAAACGTATAGATGCCAAAGCGGGCATTGCTTTACAGGCTGCCTCTTTGTATAAACTCCTCTGGTCTCTATATTCAAATGGAAGACGAAGCGATAAATCGGCGATTGCATTACTTACTAAGGGACTACGGCTTTCCATATGTCCGTAATAGTTTGTCCATGGTTCATTTTTATTCAGTCGACGTTGACGGCAATTGAAATCAAAAGTATCACAGAGATCTCCTAAATCACTTATTCTTAATTCATCTAACTCAGCAATAAATTGATCTTTCATTTCAATTACTTGCGCATTTTTGTAAACCTTTTCAATCAAAGTAGTGTTCGAAGCCAAGTAAATATCATAGCAATAATTGGCTTTTTCTGATTGGGAGCCTTGAACAAAGCTCTTATAGCTACTCTTTTCATCCATATAAGTAAATGCATCAAAAAAGGTTGAAATAAAACCATTTACATTAACAGTCTGATCTTGCAATTCTTTGTGAGCATCATAATACCAAGCACTGTATAAAGGCAACATGGGATTATGGCCAATATGTTTTTGTGCATACAATTCTAAAAAATTATTGGTCGATATATGAATTTCCTGTTGGTTACTCATTCCGAGTTCTGAGGCTACTTTATTGGCAATATAATTAGCATCTGATTGTGTATATCCAGAATAAGTGTAGGGTGTAATCTGATGATTAAGCGACTGTGCAAAAAACATATTCCAACGCGAATCAAGGCCACCTGAATTAGCGATTGCATATTTACCATTACTCTCATTAAAACACTGCTTAACGCTACTTTTTATCGTTTCAATCATAGCCTCTTTAGCATTCTTTTTGTCAAAGAGATCGGGTTGTGGTTGGTGCTTCCAAAATGTCGTCTGCTTAACTACTTTATTTGTTTCTATATCAATACTAATAATGCTTGCTGGTGCACACAGCGATATTTCATTCAGGAATGTTTGTTTCCAATGTACGTACCCAAAACTAAGAAATTGCATAATAGCCATGGTATCAATTGAGTGCTGATCGGTAGCATAGATAACCTCCCAGAAACTACTACTGATAACCCACTTATTACTGTTATTGTAAAAGTATATATCTTGCATCCCATGCCGATCATTAAATATGCATAATACGCCATCAGAACGATCGATATACCAACCACAATAACTTCCATCGAAACCATTTAAAGCCTCCATACCTTTAGCTTGCAATTCATTTAGAACATAAGTATTTGCTTCGGAAGAGGACTTTCCGTTTAAGAAACCCTCAAAACCAAAGTCACTGATCTGTTCTATATTTTGCTTACTTATCAGCATCTAATTGCGCTATAAGGTTATAAATATGTTCGAGCTCTATACGATATTTTTTTGATGACTTTCTTATTATCAATCGGCTCTGACTCAATAAATACAGAAAGCGTCTTATTCTTGGGATTTTAGACACCCACGTTCGGTATCGTCTGGCATATTCATCAAATTCATCTTGTGAATCATCTCTTTGCGACACTTCTCCAAATACTTGAACCGATTTTGATTCATCATGCTCGCGGTAAGCGCCTAAAAAATAAGGAATTTGCTTAAAGTCGGTATACTTCATAAACTTATGCCACAAGTCGGCATCCATGGTATAATGAAGGCTTTCATCCAAGCCATTTACATTTTCCCAAATTGTTGATGTGAAGAAAGTTGTTTCCTGGGGAATTTTTAAAAAGTACCTGGCTTCACGCCTATTGAAATTAGGCCCCTCATTTATTTTTAAAATACGATCATGAACATCGAGTATTATTCGATTACCAAAGAACATTTGGTATTTTGGAAATCGTTTATAATAATCAGCCACAATATGCAGAGCATTAGGATAAAGGATATCATCCGAATTTAACCAATTATACAATTCTCCACTAGCCCTTTTAAATCCCTTATTAATGGCATTACTTTGACCACTATCAGCTTCACTTACCCAATAATCAATATGCTGTTCATATTTTTTAATGATGTCGACACTTCCATCGTTAGAGCCTCCATCAATGATAAAATATTCTAGATTTGGATAACCTTGATTAATAACTGATAAAATGGTACGTTCCAAAAACTCAGCTTGGTTGTATGATGGGGTAACTATTGTTATTTTAGGGTATTTATCTGTCATATCAAAAAATAATTAAAGGTCGAGCAGGTTATACTTCGATTGTTTTTCTAATTGTTGTTCGCAATAATCAATTACCTCATCAGTAAAGTCACCAAAGAAAGGCCCTACAACCAATTGATCGCCATCAATACCAATTTCAGAAGTATTGACTTCTATCAGAACAACATTACCGTCGGCATCCACTCCAATATCGAGTCCTAGAATACGGCAGTAAATTTGCTTTTCAGCTACCTCTTTTGCCAAATTCCAAACCTCATCTATTTGTTGTGCTCTAGCATAGTCCTTAAATTGTTTACCATCCTTAAGAGCATACATTTTTCCTGCATTAACCCCTATGGCATAATCATAGAAATATCCATCTTTATTAACATATAAACTTAATTCCCCACCCTCAATCTTGTTCTCTTCTTTCATACTTCCTATTCTGTAAAAAGAATAAAGAACGTGTACTTTATTATCTTTCACCGATCGATATGTAACAACTCTAAACACCTCAAAACCACCATCTTCTATATTCTTATAATACTCATGATTTTCGAGGAATTTCTGCAACAAAAAGTCCTGACCAAATAAGTTTTCCATATAGTTGATAGATAGCTGACGCTTATGAACATCCACAAAATGACCATCTTCATTTTGGGATAAGCGCATAACCCCCTTACCACCATGTAAACCAATGGATTTCTTCAATATTACCTTTGAACACCTCGATAGTAAAAGTTCAAGATCTATTTTATCCTTATCTACAACTTGTTGATTAGAATCATAATAAACACCTTGTATGTTTCGTAAATAAATAGTTGGTACATGTTGCTGTCCGTTTATCCAATCAACACGACATTTATCTTCCAATGACCGAGCATACTCAACGTTATTCAAGAGTGGTTCAACTACTAAATGAAAAACCTCCATGGGCATAACATCTGATGCAAATCTGCCTTTGTAATCAATATAGTTATTCAAAAGATTCATGTTGACGGATTGTATTAAGCGTCCCCATTTGGATGTGTATTCCGCCCTTTGTTCAGAAGATAAAACCTTTTTGTATTGACGTTCTTTTAAACTGTATTTTTTTTCCAATGCAGAATAATCCAATCGAATATATTCATATTTAACAACTTGATGTAGCTTCCTAAATAGCTTAGTAAGAAAAAAATATAGAGCGCGTTTTAAAGATGTTCCCATAGCTTTAAAATAAAATATTGTAAATAAGTTAAGAAAACAAATAGCATACATCGAGAATACTTGATGAATACACGATAATCTTTTATTAAACTATATCCATACTTATTGAGTTGTTTAACCAGAAGTAGAGTTGCCTTAGCGATTCCAAATACCTTTGGCATTACCTCTTATAATTTTTAAATATTGTATTGGATAAATTATAGCACCAATCCCTAAACAAATGATGGTTGCCAGAATAATTCCATTAATACCCATTTCTAAATTTTTGGCCAGATAAATAGACAATGGAATATTAATTACACCAGTTATAACGGCAATGTATAGTTGTAAGGTTATTTTTCCAACACCATTTATATAATAAATAAACACATTGCCCCAAGCACGTACAAATACAAATAAAGCCATGAGCAATGATAGTTCCCACGGAATTTCTACCATATCTTTTAACCATATCTTAAACACCATGGGAGAAATTAATAACATCACAATTAAAGCGAGTAACACGCCTGCAACTAACAACATTAATTTTTTTATAGAAGTTTTAACCCACTTCAAGTCTCCTTTTATATAAGCATTTGTAAACGCCGACCAAAAGGGTTCAAGTATAATATAAAATACAACAGCTACAATACTAAAATACTTACGTGCAGCATTATAAGGCACTACGTCTTCAGGGCCTAAAACATGTGAAATAATCATATTATCGCTTGCAAACAGGATGATAACCGACATTTGGATGATAAAAAATCGTAATCCTAAACTAGCTAAATCTCGAAATAAGGTCTTATCGATACTTTTAAAGCTTGGTCTAATATTTTTATATCTTTTTCGGTACCAATAGACAGATAAACATGCAAATATAAGGACCGGCAAACCTCCGTGTACAATTACAATATACATCAACAAAGGCTCTGTAAAATTAATTAGAAATATGATCCCTATAAAGAAAAGTGTACTCGTTAAAAAATCAACTAAGTCGCCATAAGCTGGTCGTTGATCGGCATCAAAAATACTTTCTATTATACTTAAGATGAACTTCAAGCAAAATAAACCAACAAATATTAATAGTGCACCTCTTATCAGTCCCGGATCTTCACCTTGAATATTAAAAACAGGATTCCAGTCAATAAATAAAATAACAGGCATTAAGATTAGAAACAAACTCAAAGAAATAATTGAGATGACGAAATAGGTACTGCTCACATACTTCTTTGATTTTTCAACATCTCCATTAGCCAGGCTTTCGGCTAACTTATTTCTTAAACCATTGCCTAATCCTAAATTAAAAAAGCTTAACCAGCCTGTAAATGAACCAATAGTAAGCCAAACTCCATACCACATGTTACCTAAGTACGATAATGTTAATGGAAACCTAATATAGCCGATACCCATTCCAATAGCTTTTAACAAAAACGATACAATCACATTTTTCTTTAGCAGCACAGAACGGCTATCACCCTTATTAATCAGGCTTAATATTTTATTCTTTATTTTGTGCACCCTCGTGATATTTTTGAGTATAAAACTTATCAAATAAAAATGCCATTAAAATTCCATAGGAGAATATGAGGTAGTATACTTGCGTTACATTGGCCCATAAGAACACCATAATTGCAATAAAACTGCCCCAAAAACCGGTTCTAATAGCTGTTTTATAAAAACGACGGGCAATCATCAGCCAAAATGTAAAAGCTATAAGGCTGCCAACAATGCCGTATGAAAACAAATGCGCCAAATACCCAACATGAATTTGTGAGCTTCTTCCGGCAATAGCAGTAACCAACTCATCTGTTAGATGCATGCCAGAACCAAACCATGGATGACGGCCAAAAAATTTAGCAAACATTTCAAAAGCTAATAAACGTGTAGAAGCTGAATCGGACATAAGCCGCTCTTGAATATACGACTGAATATTAAAATCAATCGCATCGAGAAATAGCAACAAAAGCCCTAAACCAAAAAGTAATGACACCCCAATTATAATAGAGGCACGGAGTTTACTTTTTGCGAGGGCAACAAATGGTATCAAGGTTAAGAAATATCCCAATTGTGCATATCGGTAATTATTAGCAAAAGGAACCAAAATAGCTATGATTACAATTACGAACAAGACCTTTCTTTTTTCCAGGTAATAGTATGAATTAACAATGCCAACAATAGGTAGGTAGGCAATTGTTACCGAAAGGTTATCAATATAGCCATAGATCGATACCCTCCTAACTTCAAAATCGTTATACATGGCTCCCATCATTCTGGTATACGCCACAATTTCATCAGGCGAAAAGAAAAACGGATCATAAACAATTTGTAAAGCAGAAACCAATACCGAAACGATAATAGTTCCTATAAAAATTTTCGTAAGAATCTTAATCAAACTTTCAGGCACTTTAAAATTATCAATAACATAAATAAATGCCGTTATATGTACATATGGATTAACAAAGAAGTCAAACACAAAGCCTTTCCGCTCCAATGTTCTTTGCTGCAAGGTAATATCCCAAATCAGATTAAACAGATAAATGCCCAAGGCAAAGAGTAATATAATATCAAACTTTGACTTATTAACGCCTTTACGAATTAATAGTGCTGTAGCTAAAAGCAACAAGGTTGCGCCATACAATTTAAAGAAACCTTGATCTACTGTTTTATAATCAACAAAGCATACAAATGGTGTAAATGCTAAAGCTATAAAATACAGATATATCAGATTTGATATTTTAAACATACATTATTAGTTCAGGTTTGGTTTGGCGTAATAAGCTGAATAATTGTAATAACGTTGACGTGATACTTTAACTCCATTTAATACAACTGTTACTTTTTTACCGAACGAACCGTCTAATTCTTCAATAATCTCTTTAAATTCTTTTTTAAGAGTGTAGTTCACCCGCATAACAACCAAAATTAAATCGGCCATTTTGCCTAATACCAAACTCTCTGCTGTTACACTAGTTGGCCCGGCATCAAGAATAATAAAGTCATAACGAGTTTTTAATTCAGCTAACATTTCTAACGTTTTATCTGACTCAACTAACTCAGACGGATTGGGTGGTAGGTGACCTGCTGCGATATAACTAATATTTTTACCTTCCTGTTTCTCAATAATATCATCCAACTCTACTTGATTAGACAAAAACATTGAAATTCCTTTATTCTCACTCTTAAAATAATTCTCACTCAAATCTCCTTTTCGTAAGTCAAAATCTAAGATCACGGTCTTTTTTCCCAAACTCGCTAATGACTGAGCCAAGTTATAGGAGCAAAACGTTTTTCCCTCGCCAGGCATGGTTGATGTAAATAATACAACACGCCCTTCTAGTGTATCTTTCCATGGCCAGAAGCCTAAATTGGTACGCAATTTTCTAAATGACTCAGCAACCACTGCATCTTCATTACTAGGCTCAAATATTTTTTTACTACCATTTGAACACAAGGTAATTTGCCCTAAAACAGGAGCTTTAAAGCTAAATCTATAATCTTCTATGTCCGATATCTTTTCGAAATATGATTCGTTTAAGAGAACATATATGGTTGGTAGTAGTAGTCCGAAAAAGACCATCAAAATTAAATTACGAGACTTTTTGGGAGCAGCTCGTCCGTCAAAAGCAGGATAATCAATCAACTCAAAAGCAGGTAAATTGGATGCTTTAGCAATCTGTGCCTCGGACCGTTTCTGAATTAAAAAGGTATAAATCGCATCATTTAATCGAAAATTACGCTCGTATGTTGTTAAATTACGCTGTGTCTCAGGTAATCTGTTAAGTTCAACATTGAGTGTGCTAATCTTACTCCTAATTTGTTGTAGAGCCAGACGCGATGCATCTAATTCGTACTGCAAGTTGACTAAAATAGTATTTTTCAAATTTGATATTTGAAACGTTAACTCTCTCAGCTGAGGACTTTTGGCTTGCTTATTTTCCAAAAGATGTTGTTTTCTTCCTACAAGTCCAATGTATTCATTCAATAAATCATTTAATACCTCATTGTTTAAGTTAGACATTAGAGTAACCGAATGTGCTGAAAAGTCTTCATCTTTCTGAAAATTCTCATTTAAGAATTCTAGATTATTCACATGAGCCTCCAATTGATCTTTTTCGATACCTATCGCCCTTAAGTTTTCATAAATCTGACCTGCTTTAAGATTAACATCTACTACTTGCTGATCAGTTTTAAAGTCTTGTAAAGATTGCTCAGCAATACTCAAAGAGTCAAAAACATCAGACAAATGATCATCAATAAAGTCGATTGTTGAAAAGGCTATATGATTTTTACGCTGTAGATCATATTCAATTACTGTTTCAATATATTTATCCAGAAACTCCTTTCCCATGTTGAAGTTCGTTGAAACAAGGTTGATGCTTATGGCTGTTGCATCAAGCTGGGTTGCCTCAATTTTTAGATTATCTTTAGATTCGTCTACTACTTGTCGGTTACTTTTGATAACAAAGAAGAGTTTCTTACCAACTAACTTATCGATATTTAGGCCTTCTTTCAGTAAAACGGTAAAGTTGAAGTTTTCATTCTCAATAGATTCTCCAAAACGATAGGTATGTTTAAACTCCCAATCTTCAACTAATTGCTCACTGCTAGCATTTAAAAAATTGTGCAATTCACCTTCGTCAACCTCAACTTTTAAGGTAAATAAATCCTTAGATAGTATTTCAACATAAAACTCTGCTCCAGTAAGCTGTAAATAATTTTTATCCAATACAACCTGAAAAGGCGATGATGTATATAGGTTTTTATCATACAAAACCTTTGGTTGGTAGTAAAACACATCGATATTAAGCTTATTCACCACTTGTTCAAGAAGAGGTCTGGCATTTAATGAAATTAAGCTATTTTGAAATGTATTTCGACCACTAAACAACTCAGAACCAGGCATAAAAGAACTAGGATCAATCATATTGCGCCTACTCTCGTGCACTACAAGTTTAGCACTTATATTAACTTTGGGTTCCGAGAACTTATTAAACAATACTCCTATACCCAAAAACAGAGTAATGGAGATCACATAAAGCTTCCAATGCTTCCCAACTTTATGCAATACATTTTTCAAATCGTTAGATTGGTCGTTTTCCAAATTCATATTAATTATTTACATAATCCATAACTAAAATAAAGGTTGTAATTGATGAAAGAAGTAGCGCATATGGGAAAGTATCCATTCCCCACCTTCTTCGCTTTAAAGGCTCTACATACAATACATCATTTGAGCGCAAATAGTAATATGGCGATGAGAATATCCTATCAGAAGTAAGGTCAATAATTTGCTTAGTTGTAACGTTATTTTCTTCACGCACAATCATCACATTTTGTCTGTTTCCATACTCGTGTATATCGCCAGCCATACCTAAAGCCTGGAAAATATTTATGTGATCGCTTGAGTAGTAATAACGCCCTGGCCGATTGACATAACCAACCAAGGTAATACTCTTATTAACGAAGTTTATTTTCACAGATGGTTGATAAAGGTAATCCTCCAACTTTTCTTCCATATAATCAGCAGCTCCTTCAATCGTAAGTTCCGCTATTCTAATTTTACCAATGACTGGCAGGTTGACATTACCAAACTCATCAACACGGTACGATATAATTGAAAGCCCCTCGGGGGTGGTAGTACTGTATAATCCCTGTTGCTGTTGCTCCAGAAAATTCGATCCTTCTCTATCGGTGCTCATCACCTCGATGTAAACCTCATCAAATGGCTGAATTGTTTGCTGTGTTTTTACAACATCATGAGCTTCGTCCATATATTTATCATCTACAGTATCCTGTAAGTAGATAATTTCTTTATGAGGAACACACCCATTTAATGTAAAAAGGGTAAGAATCAGGAGATATATCGAACGCATAATGTATTTTTAAATTAAATAGATCATTACCAAAATAAAAACAATTGAATCAAGATGTTCCATTATTTTATTAACTGTTGGTAATACTTCATCAACAACACAATTACTTACATGAGTTATAAGTACCATCATACAAAATGAAGAGGCAGGCCTAATTATTACCCACCTCTTCAAACATTTTATGATCAACTTTTATTTTACAATTAACTTATGCGTCTTGCTTTCTCCTGTTGGCAATAGGACATTAAGAATGTATACTCCTTTTGCTAAATCACTAACATTTACAGGACTTGCTAGCTGGTTCTGGTTAACTACTTTAACCAAACTTCCAGTTCCATTATAAAACTGCACCTGTTGCACATCGCCTGTAATATTTAATACATCATATACAGGGTTAGGATAAATTTTAAAAGCAGCCAGCTCTTTCATGTCAATTGATGTTGACGTACCAAAACCAATCTCAAGAGTTGAGTTTTCGGTTAAGATTCCAACGGTAATAGTGAAAGTTCCATCATTATTATCAATAAGATCTCCACTTACGTCGCTACCATTTAATGTTAATGTAGAAACTTCATTACCACCTTCAGGAGTTAAAACAATATCGATGAACTCATCATCAAATAATTCCTGTGGGCTTACATGACTTACTGCACCACCTGGTGACGCTGTAATGTCTAATAAATAGTATTGTTGAAATACGATATTCAATGTAGCATCAGCCGTTAAATCTTTGACGGCATAACTATAAGAACCATCTTCATTTTCAACAAGTAAGTCGCTTACATCCGTACCATCCAATTGAATCTCTGTAATTTTATACTGACTTTCTGGTGATATCATTAGGTCTAACTCTTCCCCTTCGATTATCCTGTGTTCATCAATATGGCTCGCGCTACCACCTGCCGAAATTGTAATATTGATGGTATAATAACGGGTGAATTCAATATCTAAAACAGCATCATCTGTTAAACCACTTACCGTATAGGTATATGTTCCATCAGTATTATCGACAATATTTGCAAGCACATCCACATTATCAAGATTAACGGCTGTAATTGCATACCCTAAATCAGGTGTAATTGTTATGTCTATCTCATTACCCTCTAATAAAGTAACATCACCAGTTGGTGAAGCTACTCCACCAACAGCCGTAGTCACTGTTAAGGTATGAATCAAAGCGAAATCAACAACAACGGTATGTGATGCATCCACATTTTCGAAGATATAGCTATATGTGTCATCTCCGTTATCTGTTACATTCTCGATTTGCTCCTCACCATCTATCAAAATAGAACGCAAATCGAAACCTGTTGAAGGATCTATGTCTACTGTTAATGAGAAACCTTCGTAAATAGTGTTTACTCCACTTGGTGTAACATCACCACCAGCATCTCCTGTTACTTCAATTGTGTGCTCAGTAAGAGAAGCAAAAACAACAACAATATCCAGATTTTCATTAATATTGCTTACGTTGTAAGTAAATACACCTTCATCCTCTACCAGTTCACCTATTCTATTTTCTCCATTAACGGTGAATGTATAAATCTGATGGTTGGCATCTGGCGTAAAGTCGTACGATACACTTCCTCCGGCAACAACATTACTTGACGACATTGGTGAATAAATACCATTTCCGGTAGCATCAATTGTAGCTATGTAAAATTCTAATTCATATGCGCCAATATCAATTCGGTTTTGCACAACACGCTGTTCGATATTTAAATCTTCGTCGCCAACATCAACACCTGTTAAATCAGCAAGTCCAGCGTTTAATAATGGAGAGCTTATACCAAATGTCCAATCAGCTGCCATGATATTATTTCGCTCCGCTGGTGTGGTTCCTCTACCAATGTAACTGGATAGTAAGGTAAATTGAGGCCCTTCACTATTTGCATTTACTTCGCTAAGGTTTATTAAATCGGTTCCTACAGCGTTATTAATATCGCTAATTGCACAATTGGTGAGAACAGTTTGAGCACCTTCATCTATTTGGTCGGCAGGAGGACTACCAAAGCAGTCGTTACCCCATATAACTACATTGGTTAATATCGTAACGTTAGCATTTTCATCATCATCAAAAGTAATAACTCCACCACCAGAATCGTTTGATTGGTTGTGAACAACAGTCGTATTTAATACTGTTCCATGACTATAAATATAAATACCACCACCATCTGCCCAAGCAGTATTGTTAGCTACTAAACAATTTTTAATTATACCTCCTGTTGTTGCTACTGGAGTTACTTCATCGGAGTAGGAATATATACCACCACCATGGCTATCTGCCACATTATTTATAATTCGACACTTATCAAAAGTACCTTCGGTACAAGCTATTGCACCTCCTCTTCCGACACTATAATTATTATAAAATTCACATTCTGTTATTTCACTACCCGTTAAGTGAGCATACAATCCACCACCCAAAGGCGTTCTATCTCCAGCAATTGCCTCATTTCCTACAAATAAACAATTATTAAAAACACCACCGCTATAAGCGTAAACACCTCCACCTAAATTAGCAGAATTACCAACTAGTGTTACATTATTATATGTTCCTCCATTTCGTGTTTGAATTCCACCGCCACGACCATCACGGTCGCTTCCATCCGCATAACCCTCAGTAATGACAACATCAGAAAGGACAGCGGTATTTGAAGTATAATCAATTCCATATACAACATGATAAGAATTATCAGAGATATCATCTTCCACACCAATATCTCCACTCAAGATAGTTGCATTTGCTTCTCCATATCCGTAATTGCTACGAGCCCCAATCTCACCCTCATCTCCAACAAAGCCACCAATTATGGAAACCGTATTCGCCATCATAAAACTGATACTTCGTGACTCAACCGTTGCATCGTACCCTTCATCTCCAGGATCTAAGAGATAATAGCTTTCAGTTGGGGTATAGGTTCCACTAGCTACCCAAACCTCGCCACCTGTAACCGCAAGTGAATTAATTGCTTCTTGTAAATCGCTGGTAGCATCTTCCCAAGAGTCATGGTCGGCACCAGATGTATAAGCCACCCCATCTGTTTTTACATAAACCCTCTGACCGGTAAGATCAACAGCTGATAAACAGATAAGTAGAAGTAGTACAGTCGAATTGAGTATAATTCTTCGCATAACGTTGAGTATTTGATTAATAATTAATTAAGAAATATCAAGTTATGGGAAAAGATACTTTTATGCCCAATCTTTACACTAACAAATAGTTATCGTTGATTAAAATGCAGCTAAATAGGTTGAAACCAATAATATGGTCGTTTTATGAGCTTACGGTTTTGTAAGCTGCATTAGAAAACCGTTTTTTAACAAGGCCTACATAAAGCTTGACAAATATTCTTTTGAGTCTAGGTAATTTATCAATAAATAAATGTCCTTCTAAGTGGTCATATTCGTGTTGAATAACACGCGCTACAAACCCTTCATACTCTTCTGTGTGCTCAATAAAGTTTTCATCCTTATAGTGGATTCTAATTTTATCGGGACGCTTAATCGTTTGATGAATACCAGGCAAACTAAGACAACCTTCAGAAAATGACTTATTAGGAGATTCTAACAGTTCAAGTTTAGCATTTATAAAGACTTTCTTAAAACCTTTTAATTCAGGGTACTCATCTTTAAATACATCAAGGTCAATTAAAAATAAACGAATGGATTTTCCCACCTGTGGTGCCGCCAAACCGATACCATCGGTCCGGTATAGAGTTGCCCATAAATCCTTCAAAAACTCATTTAAATGGGGGTAATTGGCACTTATTTTAGTTGCCTTTTTCCTCAATACCTGGTGACCATAAACAGCAATAGGAAAAATCATATGCGACTTTGCTCCATATAGGTTTGAAGAATTATGGTTGCACTCACCTTATCAACCATGGCCTTATCCTGGCGTGCTTTCTTTTTTAAGCCTCCATCAATCATAGCTTGAAAAGCAATTTTTGACGTAAAGCGCTCATCAACCCATTCAATTGGCAGGTCTTTAAAATTCTTCTTCAATCGGTTAACAAATGGTTCAATGTATTTCATTGATTCAGATTTTTCGCCACTATTTTGTGTAGGGTAACCCACTACAATACGCTCTACCTCTTCTTCTTTCATGTATTTGACAATAAAATCGAAAAGTTCGTGCGATGGTACGGTAGTTAATCCATTGGCGATGATTTTCATTGGATCGGTTACTGCCAAACCGCTTTTCTTTCTTCCGTAGTCAATTGCTAATATTCTGCCCATTTATAAACTTTGTTGCAAAGATAGTTTTTATTGGAAGCCTCTATATGTAAATACACTGATTTAATTATCAGCAAAAAAAGAGCTTCCATTACGGAAGCTCTTTTCACATATAGTATTATCGTTATAATTATTAACGAAGGTTTGCTTGTGCAGCAGCTAAACGTGCGATAGGCACACGGAAAGGAGAACAAGAAACGTAATCTAAACCTGTTCGGTGACAGAACTCAACTGAAGAAGGCTCACCACCATGCTCACCACAGATACCTAATTTCAACTCTGGACGAGCTGAACGGCCTTTTTCACAACCCATTTCTACCAATTGACCAACACCTGTTTGATCTAATGCCTGGAATGGATCTTGCTTTAAGATACCTTTTTCGATGTAGATAGGTAAGAATTTACCAGCATCGTCACGAGAATATCCGAAAGTCATCTGTGTTAAGTCATTTGTACCGAATGAGAAGAATTCAGCTACTTCAGCTACTTCATTAGCAGTTAATGCAGCACGAGGAATTTCAATCATAGTACCTACCATGTAGTCTACTTTCATTCCTTTCTCTTCGAATACCTTAGCAGCAGTTGAACGGATCAACTCTTCCTGCATTTTAAGCTCTTTTACAGTACCAATTAATGGAACCATAATCTCAGGCTTAGGATCAAATCCTTCTTTCTTAAGGTCACAAGCTGCTTCGATAATAGCGCGAGCCTGCATCACAGTAATTTCAGGATAAGTATTTCCTAAACGACAACCACGGTGACCTAACATTGGGTTGAATTCGTGTAAGCCTTCAACTTTTTCAGTTACAACTTTCACATCAACACCTAATTTCTCAGCCATCTCTTTTTGAGACTCTAAATCGTTAGGAGTAAATTCGTGCAATGGTGGATCCAGTAAACGAATAGTAACACCAAACCCGTCCATAGCCTTAAGAATTCCGTAGAAATCCTCACGCTGGATAGGTAATAATTTAGCCAATGCTTCTTCACGACCTTCAACCGTTTCGGCTAAGATCATTTCACGCATTTTCCAGATACGGTCACCTTCGAAGAACATGTGCTCTGTACGACAAAGACCAATACCTTTAGCTCCAAACTCACGAGCAGTTTGAGCATCAGCAGGAGAATCAGCGTTAGTACGAACATACATACGTGTGTTCTTTTCAGCTAATTCCATCATCTTACCAAAGTCACCATCTAATGAAGGAGTAATAGTTGCTACTTTACCTTCGTAAACAATACCAGTAGTACCGTTTAATGAAATAAAGTCACCCTCTTTGTACTCAACACCATCAATTGACATTGACTTACCTGATACTGTTAAACCAGCAGCAGAAGAGATACAACATTTACCCATACCACGAGCTACTACAGCCGCGTGAGAAGTCATACCACCACGCTCAGTTAAAATACCTTCAGCAGCATACATTCCTTTTAAATCTTCAGGAGAAGTTTCGCGACGAACCAAGATTACTTTCTTACCATCGGCAGCCCACTGCTCAGCAGCTTCAGCAGAAAATACTACTTGACCAGTTGCAGCACCCGGAGATGCAGGCAAACCTTTAGATAGTTCTTTTGCAGCAGCAATTGCAGCACCATCAAATACAGGGTGTAATAACTCGTCTAATTTATTTGGCTCCTGACGTAAAACAGCTGTTTTTTCGTCAATCATACCTTCAGCTAACATGTCGATAGCCATTTTAACCATGGCAGCACCAGTACGCTTACCAGCACGCGTTTGCAACATCCAAAGTTTACCATCTTGAATGGTGAACTCCATATCTTGCATATCGCTATAGTGATCTTCTAATTTTTGCTGTGTTTCATTCAACTCAGCATAAAGTTCTGGCATTGCTTCTTCCATTGAAAGGAAGTTTGCTTTACGATCTTCTTCCGAAGTACCGTTACGCTCAGCCCAACGCTTAGAACCAATAGTTGTAATCTCAAGTGGCGTACGTACACCAGCAACAACGTCTTCACCCTGCGCATTGATTAAGTACTCACCATTGAATTGATCTTCACCTGTGGCAGCATCACGTGAGAAACATACTCCTGTAGCAGAAGTTTCACCCATGTTACCATATACCATAGCCTGTACGTTTACTGCTGTACCCCACTCGTCAGGAATCTGCTCCATACGACGGTAAAGAATAGCACGCTCAGTATTCCATGAATCAAATACTGCACATACAGCACCCCAAAGCTGATCCCAAGGGTTTGTTGGGAAATCAACACCTGCGTGCTCACGAACAACAGCCTTATAACCTTCAACCAAAACTTTCAGGTCTTCAACTGTTAATTCAGTATCTAATTTATATCCTTTTGATTCTTTTAACTCATCTAGTACTACTTCAAATGGATTGTGCTGACCTTCTTCAGCCTCTACACCCATTACCACGTCACCATACATATGGATGAAACGACGGTATGAGTCATACGCGAATTGTTCGTTACCTGATTTTTCAGCGATGATCTTTACAGCATCATCGTTCATACCTAGGTTAAGAACAGTGTTCATCATACCAGGCATGGATGCACGAGCACCTGAACGAACAGATAATAACAATGGGAAAGCCTCACCGGTAGAACCGAATTTTGCATTCATTACTTTTTCGGTAGCTGCTACTCCAGCCTCTACTTCAGCTTTCATTAATTCAACAACAGCTTCTTTACCTTTTAGGTTGTACTCGGTACACACTTCAGTTGTGATAGTAAAACCGGCAGGAACTGGAACACCAATAAGGTTCATCTCAGCAAGGTTTGCACCTTTACCACCAAGCAGATTTTTCATATCAGCTTTACCTTCAGCTTGTCCGTTACCAAAGGTATAAACGCGTTTATTGCTCATACTTAGATTATTAAAAATTTATTATAAAATAGTAGTTATCAACGTTTTCGATTGTTTCGAAATATAAATTTCAAAAACCATACAAATAAACAAAAAATTTGGCAAAGTCACCACTATTGAAACCGCTAGGAATGCGTTAATAAATAATAAATTCTGCCTAAGCATCGTGAAATTAAAAAAGCGATTCTTTCATCATGGAAAAAATCGCTCTTATTTTATTTAGAATCACTAATACTAATTAACAGGATACTTTTTAAGGTATTCTTTTGCTTTCATCAAATAATCAACATATTGAGCTCTTCTATATGCATGTGGATCATCGACATTCTTTTTAGATAGTTTGCCTTTGAAGTCATCAATACGATTATAGCCCTTAGACTTCATCCAGGCACTTAATTCCTCAAGCATACGCGTAACCTGAACCACTCCATTTTTATATACAGTGCTCACAATTTGTACAGAGTCAGCACCGGCTAATAACATGGTAATTAAGTCTTCTCCATCAATGATACCCGTATTGCTACAAATACTGCCCTTAAGGTTACCTGCCAATAAACCAGCAAAACGCAGAGCTAAACGATTATCTCCTTTATGACTCAAATTGTATGGTACACGCAGTTTTTCTTCCTTAACATCTATATCTGGCTGGAACAAACGATTAAAAAGGACAAAACCATCTGCACCGTTTTTATCCATCCGATAAACCACATTCATCATATTGGTGTAAAACGGACTTAGCTTAACACTTACAGGAATTTTGACTGCAGCTTTAATCTTTTTCAAAATTTCAATACGCTCTTCTTCGATCGTCGCTGGCGATTTTTCAACATCCGAAATAGTTGAATAGAAGTTCAACTCCAAGCCATCAACTCCAGTTTCTTCCAAATACTTTGCATAATCTACCCAACTTACATCGTAAGTACAATTGAGACTTGCGAACACAGGTATAGATACCGTTTCTTTCAATTTTTTAAGAGCTAACAAATGTGCTTTCGGTCCTGAGTGTTCAATCTTTGGAAATAAAGATGTCATCTCAGCTTGGAGATTATCAAATTCATGCAATTCATCTTCCAACTCGGCTGCCTCTAGGTTAAGTTGTTCTTCAAAAAGCGATTTATAGACAATCGCAGCTGCGCCAGCATCTTCTAACTTCTTAGCCATAGACAAGTCTAAAACTAAATTACTGGCTCCAATAATGATGGGATTTTTTAATTCAATCCCCATGTAAGTGGTTCTTAAATCCATGTCAAAGGTGATATTAAAGGGTTTTTAATTTCTTATATACTTTAACAAGGAGCTGATATTAATTGTTTTAAGTAAAAGATAAAATAGTCCTTATCTCGAACAAATAGAATTGATATTCGATACAATAAAGTGCTTACGTTGTCTTTGAAAACTACTTGCGACATTGTTCATGCCCCATAACACAAAAAGGTGTTACAAAACTGCAACACCTTTTTAAATTATTTTTAGACTGTAACTTAGTCTTTATCTACTTTTTTAAGCAAAGCTTTAACAGTAATTACCTCTAAATAGGTTGTTCCACCGCCAATTCCAAAACTACCACCTAAATAAGCTACCAAATCATCCTCAACAAGAACTTCTTTTTTCAATAACTTCTTCAATGTTTTTTTCAGAATCTCTTTCTTAGAGCTACCATCTTCCATCAAACGTGGAGATACTCCATAAGAAAGTGCCAACTGACGACCTACATTTTGATTGTAACACAAAGCGTAAACAGGAACTGCACCTCTAAAAGCCGCTAAATACCTAGCCGTTTTACCAGTTAAGCTATCAGTTAATACGGCTTTAATGTCTAAATTTTTACTTGCACGCACTGCTGTGTCTGAAAGATAAGCTGTAATATCATTCGTATCTTGTAATACAGGAATATCGTAACGACTATCTTTTGATGCTTCAACTTCTTTAGCAATTTTAGCCATTGTTTTAACAGCTTCAACTGGATAATTACCATAAGCAGTTTCACCACTTAACATGATGGCATCTGTACGGTAATAAATAGCATTAGCAACATCTGTAACTTCGGCACGCGTAGGTCGCGGATTTTTAATCATTGTGTGCAACATTTGCGTGGCAACAATTACAGGCTTTTTAGCTTCAACACACTTACGAATCATGCGACGTTGAATACCCGGAATTTTTTCTTGAGGTATTTCAATACCCAAGTCTCCGCGAGCAACCATAATACCGTGTACATGTTCCAAGATTTCATCCAAGTTAGCAACACCTTCTTCATTTTCAATTTTAGCCACAATTTTCATTGGACTTTCCATCTCATTTAAGATTTGCTGTACTTCAATAACATCTTCTTTATTACGTACAAAAGAGTGTGCTACAAAGTCAATGTTGTTTTGAGCGGCAAACTTAATAAAGTTACGATCTTTCTCAGTAACAGACGGTAAACTCACTCGAACTCCTGGGATATTCACACTCTTGCGACTGCCTACAATACCATCATTTAACACTTTACATGTTAAATAATCATCTTCTTTGGCAGTAACTTCCATAGCCACTTCACCATCATCGATCAAAATTTGACCTCCAATAGGCATGTCTTTTACAAAGTGTTCATAGCTAACACAAATACACTCTTTAGATGATAAGCAATTGATATCACCTTTTACTTTTAAAACATCACCAGTTGTTAACTCAATGTCGTCTTCACATTTTGTCGTTCTGATTTCTGGTCCCTTCGTATCAATCAAGATTGCAATCTTGTCTGATACAGCTCTAACGTTAGTGATGACTTTAAGAACTCCTTCGTAATCCTGATGTGCAGTGTTTAAACGCACAACGTTCATGCCGGATTTGTAAAGTTTTTTCAAAAAATCAACATCACAACTGCGATCCGAAATTGTAGCAACAATTTTGGTAAACTTCTTCATAATCAAATTTTTCTTGGTGGTATGCAACAATTAATATTATTCTAAATACAGCTCTTCCCCAACTGTATTCAGACTTTCATTATCTTATATTTAATGAGAGATTTTTTTTTACAAAGATCTTTTTAAAGCTTCTACTGCTAATCGATAAGAATTCAATCCAAATCCTGCAATAACTCCTTTACAAACAGCAGTTATAAATGATTTATGCCGAACTTTTTCTCGCTTATGTACATTACTGATGTGAACTTCAATAACCGGACTTTCAATACCTGCTATTGCATCTGCTATTGCCAATGAAGTATGCGTATATGCACCTGCATTTAGTACGATCCCATCAACCTTGTACCCCTCTGTATGAAGCTTATCAATTATTTCTCCCTCATGATTCGATTGAAAATAGGATAAATTGTCATCAGAAAACTCCGCTGTCAGCTGGTCGAAATAACTTTCAAAAGACGTATTTCCGTATATGGAAGTTTCTCGCTTGCCTAACAAATTAAGGTTCGGCCCATTTATTATTAATAAGTTCATCTGACAGTCTTATTTTTATGCCCGCAAAATTACGATAGTTTGTTGGAATAAAAAAACAGTGGCATTATTTAATAAATGATAGGAAAAATAAACATTATTTTAAATTTTAATCCATATTGTTTGTTCGTTATCAGTTCAATATTTATTTTTACTGATACAAATAATCGGGAAACACTTTATTTAAAAGTTTAATTATGAATTGGGAATCAGAAATTGGTGAATTCAGAAACTATCTCAAAATTGAAAAGGGATTATCTGAAAACTCTATCCATGCTTACATTACCGACCTAACCAAATTGGTTACTTTTCTAGAAGATAGGAATAGTAAAAAAGGTCCTGAAGATGTAATATTGGCAGATTTAAAAGAGATGATGCAATGGATAGGCGAACGTGGCATTAGCCCAAGAACGCAAGCCAGAGTAATCAGCGGCATTAAATCATTTTACAAATTTTTGTTAATCGAAGAAAAGGTAGAAAAAGATCCTACAGCTTTGTTGGAGTCTCCTAAAATAGGACGCAAACTACCTGATATTTTATCTGTTGAGGAAATTGACAGAATTATAAACTCTGTTGATTTGAAGAAATCAGAAGGGCAACGTAACAAAGCTATTCTTGAAACACTTTACAGTTGCGGTCTAAGGGTATCTGAATTAATTGAGTTAAAGATTTCAAATTTATTTTTCGAATCGGGCTTTATTAAAATTGAAGGAAAGGGTAATAAAGAACGTTTAGTACCAATTAGTTCGAAAGCAATTAAAGAAATTAACTTGTACTTAAGTGAATATCGTCGTACTCTTAACATACACAAAGATGATGAGGATATTTTATTCTTAAACCGTAGAGGACGAAAGCTTTCACGTGTAATGATCTTTACGATTATCAAAAACTTAACTAAAAAATTAGGTTTCGAAAAGAACATAAGCCCGCATACATTCCGTCACTCATTTGCAACTCACTTAATTGATGGAGGCGCCAATTTACGTGCTGTACAAGAAATGTTAGGTCACGAGTCAATCATCACTACAGAGATATACACACACTTGGATAAAGAATATTTAAAGAATACTTTAATTCAATTCCACCCAAGGTCGTAATATTAAAAAATCACACATTGATTAAAGCGCAACTTATTTAGGTTGTGCTTTTTCGTTTTTGATAAGCAGGTTGGTAATTTTTACAACATCAATCCTCAGTGCTATTAAACAAGACACTTCTTACACATCCCTTTAACTTCAATAGATAATTCATCAATTTGATAGCCTGGAATATTAATTTCGAAAGATTGTTGTGCTTGCACGCAAGAAACCTCGTTACATTTAGTACACTTAAAGTGAATATGTTCGTGATGATGGCATTGATTTGAACACTCGGGACTACATAAGGCGTAGTACACTTCATCGCCAGAGGTTGAAGCTTTATGCACAATACCATTATCAATTAAAGCATTTATTGTGCGATACAAGGTGACTCTATCATAAGAGCTTAAGTTTTTTTGAATGTCTGAGTAAGGCAAGGCGGCACCATTATCTTTGAACAATTGCATTAATTCAACACGAATAGGTGTTGCTTTCAATTTCCTTGCTCTTAGATATTGCTTCGTTTTTTCCTGCCCACTCATGCCCACAAAAGTATAATAATTGCCAATGATTAAAAAACCAAACTATTAATTTAGAAAGATAGATTAAGACCAATAACAACATTCATCCCTAAATCATCGGCAAAGTATCGCATCCGATTCAAATAGTCGCGATAAGACACATTCAATAAATTATCAACCCGAATAAATGAATTGACTTTCATCTGTTTTATTTGATTCTGGGCTGTTAACTGAAAGCCCAGAAGATTATATGCTTCGGGTGGCTCTGTAAAGTCCTGCTCAGGCAAGAGGTGACTTTGTTGATAAACATAACGTTGCGAAATATCTAAACTTAATTTATCAATGAATACGATTTTTTCTTTCGTATAGCGCAGTGAAGTACTAAAACTATTGGAAGGCATATTAATAAGAGGCACATCGTCACTTAAATTATTGCCTCGTAGATAACTATATTGCCCAGAAAATTTAATATTCTCGCTAATGTGATAATGCGCCATTATATCTGCACCAATAATGCTTGCATTAGCCTGCTCGTACTTAAACACGGGAAAAGCACCTCGAATTGTTAGACGAATTTCATCTTGTGGCTGCAGATATATATAATCTTCTATATATTGAGAATAAACAGAAGATTCAATTTGCAATTTCGATGATATGGCTGAATTTATTGAAATACTTCCTTTTATGGCACTTTCTTTTACCAGGTCAGGGTCACCCTCTTCAATACCACCAACACCTTGATGCAAGCCATTACTGTAAAACTCATTGACTTCAGGATTTCGAGATGCAATACCCAAGCTTCCAATTATTTCGGTAGTAGATGAAGTAAAATAACGAGAATCAATACCTATTTTATAACTATGAAAATGATTGTTATAACGAATTATTTCGCGTGGTATTGAATTTGAAATGGCTGCTACATTTTGCATCTGATAATCATACCTACCTCCTATTTGCAAATACCATCTTTTTATATGTTTTGAAAACGTGGCGAACGATCCCATTTCATAGGAATAATAATCTGGTATTAATGGTAAAATTCCCGTTTCGGGATCATTACTATTATCAATAAAGTTGAATTGCAAACCCGTTTTTAATCGCCAGGCATTAAAAACAGGCCTTGAGTATTTTGCTTCGATAAAATGAGTAAATTGCTGTAGGCTTAGTGAAGGAACTTCTGACCTCCCCAATCGTTTCACATCATATTCTTTACGATTATTTAATTGTGTTGCATAAACAATATTTACCCAGGTATGATCATCTTTAAAATATTTGGCCTGTAACTTAACAAGATGATGAGCAACCGTTTGTCGTGGAGCATTTATATCGTATGAGAAATAATCATTGGTGTAAAATGGTACATCTCGCTCTAATGCCTCTTCCAAATCGGTTAAATTACCAATGTGAGAACCTCTCAACACCCCAATTTGTGTATTAAAAGAACTCAGCATAGCATCAAGCGACCATCGATCATTGATAACTTTCTCAAGCTGAAGAGCAACATTAGCCTCTTCAATACCTGTATTGGTCAGGTAGTAATCTGCAGCGTGTTGATCGCCTCTTTTCTTAAGTGTTCCATTAACTTTCCAAGCCAAAGTAGGATCATATTTCTGTAAAGCTAAATTAACGCCATTACCCCGCCCATTCGATTCAAAAAAATAGCCTGCTTTACCCGATAACAGATGATGTCTTCTGATGGGTTTAGCTTCGACCAACACCATGTTACCTAGTGATCGACCTTGATACTCCATGGCATGCACACCACTTATAACAGAAATTGTATTGGCTACAATGGGATCAATCTCCGGACTGTGATCATTCCCCCATTGCTGCCCACTTTGAGCAACACCGTTATTTAATATGGGAAGTCTATTTCCATACAAGCCCTGAACAACAGGTTTTGCAATTCCACCTCCACTCTTTAAAGAGCTGACGCCAGATAATGATTCCAACATATTTGCTAAACTTTCGTTTACATCATACTGAATCTGTTCATCACCTATGCGCTGACTCAACCTTTCGGTTGCCGACAACCATCCTGCTGTAACCGTAACATCATTTATTTTTTTACTGTCTGCAATTAATTCCACTACAATTGACTGATCATTCGATACAGACACCAAGTTTTCATACACTTCATATCCTAAAAAACTAACAGTTAAAGTGAATGAGGTATCACATACATGTGAAATAACAAATATACCTGCGTCATTAGTTACAGCTCCCTTTGAATATTCGCTAATCAGAACACTGGCATATGGGATTTCTTCGCCCGTTTGTGCATCTCGTACAACTCCTGTAATTAAATGATTACATTCTTGTGATACGGTGGATGATGCAAATAGTGAAAAAAGAAAAATTAAAAAAAACTTACTGTACATCAATTTCAAATATTACTTCAATATCTGTTTCTCCTCCTGCATTTGTAATATCTCCATCAGCCACACCATCTGCGAATTTATCTGGTTCATGACGTAAAATAATCTTTAACACCCCAGTTCCCTCACCCTGGGTTGCCAATTGTGTTTTTATTCCTAATGGGTTGCCATTCATATCTGAATCTGAATACAAAACTTGTAGGTCATTTACCGTAGAGGTAAAGAAGAATTGATGATCTTCAGCTTCCTCCAAAATCTCATCCGTTATATTATGCACTGGTTCTTCTAGTTCGTTTAATAGTTCCATGGCACCAGTATACCTTGTGTTAGCCTTTAATAATCCTTTTGAAATTATTGGAGAATTACCATTGTCGCCATCTAAATCTTTAAACGATAATACAACAGTTTCTCCAACTCCTACAGGACTTAAGGTATAAATCAAACTCGTTATTAGCTCCTCTTCATGCGGGATTATAGGATCATCCTTTTCACAAGATGTCAATGCTATAAATGCAATTACTAGTCCTGCCAAGTAAATAGATGTGCTCTTCATCAGTTAATGTTTATTTGATTAGTATTTGCAAAAGTAACAAACTTAATGCAACAATGTTGCATTAAGTTTGGATTAAAAAACACCTCCACATCCTAAATACCTCATTACATACCATTTAAATCACTCAACAATTAATTAATTCACTTAAAGCAATAGTTTAAAATCATGACAAAGACTTCTATAATTAGATACAACACACACTGTTTTTTTTCTTATTTTTGCACACTTATATAATAATTCCAATGCTTTAGCGGTATTGGAAATAATGTAGAAACGAAGAAAGACAAATACAATTATGGAAATTGCTAGCAAGTACAACCCTTCTGCAACCGAAGACAAGTGGTATAAGTATTGGATGGACAATGAATTTTTTAAATCGGTTCCCGACGAGCGCGAACCATACACCATTGTCATTCCGCCACCGAACGTCACCGGCGTCCTGCACATGGGACACATGCTTAACAATACCATTCAGGATATATTAATTCGTCGTGCTCGCATGATGGGTAAAAATGCCTGCTGGGTACCAGGAACTGACCATGCCTCAATTGCTACTGAAGCAAAAGTTGTGAACAAGTTAAAGGGCGAAGGCATCAACAAAACAGATTTAACACGCGATAATTTCTTAGATCACGCGTGGGAATGGACTGATAAACACGGTGGCATAATTCTGGAACAACTTAAAAAACTTGGTGCCTCATGTGACTGGGACCGCACGTGTTTTACCTTGGACGAGGAACGCAGTGATGCCGTTATTAAAGTATTTATAGAGCTATATGAAAAGGGATTAATTTACCGTGGAATTAGAATGGTAAATTGGGATCCTAGTGCTTTAACTGCCTTATCTGATGAAGAAGTTATTTACAAGGAAGTTGAGTCAAAACTGTACTATCTAAGATATCAGATTGAAGGTAGTGATGAGTTTGTAACCATTGCTACTACCCGACCAGAAACAATTTTGGGAGATACTGCTGTTTGTGTTAACCCTAATGACGATCGCTTCAAGCATTTAAAAGGGAAACGTGTTATTGTTCCGCTTATTAACCGATCAATTCCTATTATTGAAGATGAGTATGTTGATATGGAATTTGGTACTGGTTGCCTAAAAATTACTCCATCGCACGATATTAATGACTACGAAATTGGCATGCGCCATAACCTGGAAAGCATTGATATTTTAAATGACAATGGAACACTTAGTGAAGCTGCTCAGCTATATGTAGGTAAAGATCGATTTGATGTTCGTGAAGAAATTGAAGCTGATCTTCAAAAAGCAGGTAACCTGGTTAAAATCGAAAACTACACGAATAAAGTGGGTTGCTCTGAACGAACAGGTGCGGTAATTGAACCTAAATTATCAACTCAATGGTTCTTAAAAATGCAGGAAATGGCCAGTACTGCATTAGACGCTGTTATGAGTGACGAAGTTGAATTTCATCCTAAGAAATTTAAAAACGTCTACCGTCATTGGATGGAAAATGTGAAAGACTGGTGTATTTCGCGTCAGTTATGGTGGGGACACCGCATACCTGTTTATTACTTATCGAATGGCGAGTTTGTTGTTGCTGAAAATGACGAAAAAGCCTTAGCAGCCGCAAAAGAAAAAACTGACAACGCCGAACTAACAATGGCCGACCTTAAACAAGATGAAGATGTACTGGATACTTGGGCATCATCTTGGTTATGGCCAATTTCGGTATTTGATGGTTTTGGCGATGACAAAACAGAAATCGATTATTACTACCCAACAAATGATTTAGTAACAGGTCATGACATCATATTCTTTTGGGTAGCTCGTATGATTATGGCTGGTTACGAGTTTAAAGGTAAACTACCATTTAAAAATGTATACTTCACTGGCATGGTACGCGATAAACAAGGTCGTAAAATGTCGAAGCAGTTGGGTAACTCACCTGATCCTTTAGATTTGATGAAGCAATATGGTGCTGATGGTGTTCGAGTTGGAATGCTACTATGCTCACCTGCTGGAGGAGACCTTTTATTTGATGACAGCTTAACTGAGCAAGGAAGAAATTTCGCCAATAAAATATGGAATGCTTTCCGTTTGGTAAAAGGTTGGGAAATTGATACTACAATTGAACAGCCAGAATCGGCCAAACAAGCAATTGAATGGTTTGATGCTAAGTTAGATCAGACCATTGAAACCATGAACAGCCATTTTGACAAGTATCGTATTTCGGATGCTTTAATGACTGTCTATACCGTATTTTGGCAAGAGTTCTCATCGTGGTATCTTGAAGCTGTTAAACCAGCTTACCAAAAGCCATTGGATGCAGCTACTTACAAAGCAACAAGCGAATTCTTCGATAAATTACTTCGCATTCTTCACCCGTTTATGCCATTCTTATCGGAAGAATTATGGCAAGCACTTGAAGAACGCAAAGAAGGCGAAAGCATCATGATTTCAGATATGCCAACTGTCAAAGGACTTGACTTAAGCATCATTGATCAATTTGAGATGCTAAAAGAAGGTGTTGGTGGCGTTCGTACTATTCGTAAAGAAAAAAACATCCCAATAAAAGATGCTCTTTCACTGAGCATACTTGAAGGCGACGGTTTCTCAGCTAAATTTAATGCAGTATTGAGTAAGTTGGCCAACCTAAACGAGCTTAATATGGTAAGCGAAAAGGTTGAAGGCGCTATCTCATTTATGGTGCGAACCAGTGAGTATTTTGTTCCTATGGATGGTTTAATTGATGTAGATGCTGAAATTGCCAAATTAGAAAAAGAGTTAGCTCACCAACAAGGTTTCTTAAAAGGTGTGATGAAAAAACTGGGTAATGAACGCTTTGTTGGAAGTGCACCTGAAGCTGTTGTAGCCAAAGAGAAACAAAAACAAGCCGATGCTGAAGCCAAAATTAAAACTTTAACGGACAGTATTGCTAATTTAAAAAAGTAGAAAATAACAGATTACATAACTAGAAAGCCAGCTTCATCGCTGGCTTTTTTGTTGATATAAATCCCAATTTTCAAAAAAAACCGTTCATTTCAGCACTACTGCCCAAATGAACGGTTAAATATTTTTTTGAAATACTATTAGTCCATCGCTTTTAAGCTCAAATCAAGGCTTTTAATATGATGAGTTAAAGCCCCAACTGAAATGTAATCAACACCACACTCTGCATAGTCGCGCAAGGTATCAATTGTTATACCTCCAGAAGATTCTGTTTCAACACGCCCATTAATAAATTCAACAGCTTTGCGTGTTTCTTCAACCGAAAAGTTATCCAACATAACACGCTGAATACCGCCTACACGTAATACTTCTTCCAGTTCACTCCAGTCACGTACCTCTACCTCTATCTTTAAATCTTTACCTTTCTCAGTAAGATAATTCTTGACTTTTAGTACAGCTTTCTCAATGCCACCAGCAAAATCAATATGGTTATCTTTAAGCATTACCATATCGTATAATCCCATTCGATGATTAACTCCTCCACCCAATCGTACTGATTCCTTTTCAAGATAACGCATTCCTGGAGTTGTTTTACGAGTATCTAAAACACGGGTTTGAGTACCCTCAAGTCGAGCAACATATTCGGCTGTTCGAGTAGCAATTCCACTCATGCGCTGCATTACATTCAAAACTAATCTCTCGGCTTGCAGTAAAGACCAAACCTTCCCAGTGACATGCATTATGATATCACCCTTTTTAATGGCACTACCATCTTTAATGTGTATTTCAGTTTTGATGCCTGAATCAATTTTAGCAAAAATACGCAGAGCAATTTCTACTCCTGCTAAAATTCCATCTTCTTTGGCAAGCATAAACATTTTACCTTGTTCCGATTCTGGTATACAAGATTGCGATGAGTGATCACCATCACCAATATCTTCTCGGATGGTGGTATCAATAAATTGATCGATTAATTGATTAATCATTGTTTTTCAATTCTAATCTGATGGATATATATTTTTCCGCCATTCAACTTTGTTAAAAATGTGAATCGATAGCGGCCATTTGATGCATAATAATTAGCAATTGCAAAAGATGCCTTATCTTTTTTAACCTGATGAATTAATTGAAATTCAGTAACAGGATGCTTTTCAACAAAGTCTTTCAACACCATTTCAGCCTGTTTCTTACTATAAACGGCTGTTTTTGTAGGAAGAATTATTTCAATTTGATCGTTAAAAGAAGCTGAAAGCTTATTGGTATCTCCATTTTTCACAGCCATAATTACACCATCGGGCAATGCTGCAGTTTGCTGAGCATCTACACTTGTTGTAAAAGTAACTAATAAAAAAAGAGTTATTATAAATTTGAATGGTATCATCATATCAATTTAGTAGCCTGTATAGTTACAAATATTGAGCCTTTCTATGCCTTTAATTTAAAAAAGCACTCATACTCAATAATCTTTCTGAATACACTAAAAATAAATATTCACACATTACTTTTACAACAAAAATAGGTGTTTAGCTTAATTTAGCTACCTTTTTAAGATTTAAATTTAGCAATTGAAACGAAAAGATAGATTGGCATGAAAATAATATTACTTGTAATTGGTAAAACAGATGATGCGTATTTGAAAACTGGCATTGAAAAGTTTGAAAAACGACTCAAACACTATCTTCCCTACGAAATGAAAGTAATACCTGACCTTAAAAAAACCAAAAACCTTTCCACATCACAGCAAAAAACACAAGAAGGGCAATTGATAGTACAGAATTTCAATCCTGGAGATTTCTTTGTTTTACTCGATGAAAATGGCAAAAACTACAGTTCCATTGAATTTTCTAAAATGATTGAACAGCGTATGGTATCGGGCTTAAAACGCCTTGTATTTGTTATTGGAGGCCCATATGGTTTCTCTGATGAAGTATATGCAAAAGCCCATTCAAAAATAAGTTTATCCAAGATGACATTTTCACATCAGATGGTTCGTCTCATTTTCACCGAACAACTATACAGGGCTATGACTATATTAAAAAATGAACCCTATCATCACGAGTAATTTATAATGGCGTTTTTTTATCTTTAGTCAATTAAAACATACGTATATGTCGCCTCAGTTAACCAAGTTTTACGCTTCAATTATTATTGCAATAACCCTATTTGCAATAGGAAAGTTTATTGAAACAAATTTTGACCATGCCTACACACACGACGCAGATACGTATGCGATTCAAAACACCATAAAAGATCAACAAAACACCCTAATAAGTAAGACCAATAGTAATAAACACCTTATATCACTCAACGAGTCTTTATTATGGGCTTCAATGGATTCGCTTTCTGGTGATGACATATATTATTACCTGTACAAAGACTCTTTACTACACGCTTGGTCGAGCCATATTGTCCCCCTCGACAGTATTAAAGAAAATACACAATCGCTTATTCACCTAAGCAATGGATGGTATTTAAAGCATTTAATCCAGGAGAAAGAATACACCTTGGTTGGCATCAGCCGAATTAAAGATGAATATGCATACCAAAATAAATTCCTAAAAAATAAGTTTTCAGGTGATTTCACCATTACTCATCAACCAACAATTGTAATTGATTCAACCGCCAGCGAGCACCATATCTATGATATTCATGATCAGTATTTATTGTCCTTAAAATATGAAAATCATGACATTGTGCCTTTAATAGCGATTTTGGCGTTTAGCTTATACCTGGTTAGTTTTATAATTCTAACGCTGTTGGCAATAAAGGTTCTTACTCTTTTAAAAAACAGAAGCTGGAGTAACTATTTACTTATTGGAGTGGTTATATACTACTCAATACTCTGCTTGCTTTTTGAAAACTATGCCATTCCAAACGACTTTTCTATTTATCCAGTATTTTCACCAATTACCTTTGCTGTTTCTGAGTGGCTATCTTCCCTTGGTAGTTTAATTATCCTAAGTTTTTTCTTTCTCGCATTTGCATATGGTTTTTACCGCTACTTTAAGACACCTACAGTCTTCAGTACAAACGGTAATAAAGTTCATCAATATTTGCTCTACTTTAGTCTTGTATTTTTTGTTCTTAGCTTGTTTTACTCATCTAACATATTGATTGAGCTCATCGTTACGAACTCGTCTCAAGCATCTATCTTCTTTAATATTGAGGACTTAAACATTACTGCTTTTATTAAAGTTTTGGTGATATGTAATAACTTCATAGCTATCATTTTCATCTATGAGCGATTGGTTGTCAACATTAAAGATCACATTTCTGTTTTACAACTATTCATAATCAGTTCAATTGCTTTTGTTTGTTTATACGGGGTTAGCTATTTTATCAATCAATCAACATCAGAAATATATTTTCCATTATTTCTCATAATTGGTGCAATACTATACAAGGCCCATCGAAATAGTGCCAACGGAATTACCTATAGCTCCTTTATTTGGGTCATTTTTATTTCATCTATTTATGCCGTAACGGTACTTTATTGGCACAATACAGAAAAAGAAGAAAGCAATCGATTATTATTGATCGATAACCTCTCATATCAATTAACTCGAGAGTCGGATCCTGTGGCCGAAATGTATTTATCAGATATTGAAGATAAGCTAGCGAAAGATAAAACGCTTATTGAAATGCTTCTACAAGATGAAGACAATAACGATGCTGTGCGTAGTTATTTGGAAAAAACCTATTTTTACGGCTATTGGAAACGATATGATATTGAGGTTGTTATTTGTTGGAAAGAGGCTCCTCTATACATAGAAGACAAAGACATTACGACAAATTGTTATCAGTTTTTTGACTCTTTATTAAGCAATCAGGGCCGTTTAGTGGATGCTTGCGAAAACTTCTACTTTTTAAATAATAATAACGGTCAGATAAGTTATTTTGGTCGTATCCCTTTTATGGCAGATAACCCCAACCTTGAAACGACCTTATACTGCGAGATAAATTCAACTCCTAGTTTTTCTGGTCTAGGTTACCCTGAACTCCTCCAGAACAATCAAGAGCAAATGAATAATGCAATCTATAAAGAATATTCATTTGGCAAATACATCAATAACAAGCTAGTTAAGAAGTTTGGTAATCATCAATATCCAATTTCATTTAGTCTGCCAGAAACAGCATTGCAGCAAAAAACAAATATCGAACAAGAAGATATGCTGCATCTGGTTTATCCAATTGATGAGAATACGAAATTAGTATTAAGCAGGCCACGAATAAAAATCATCTATCTATTAAAATCATTTTCAACGTTTGCCTTATTCTTCTTCATTATAACTGCACTTATATTTCTCATTTCGCGTCATCATCAAAGTACAAGAAGTGCATTTTCAATACAGGAAAAAATTCAAATTGCCTTTGTAAGCTTAATGATATTTATCCTTTTAGTAATGGGTGTGAGTTCTGTCTTTTATTCCATCCATCAGTTTAGAGAAAAAAATAATCAGATGCTTTCTCAACGCATTCGATCGGTTTTACAAGAGATGGAACAGAAAATCATCAATGAACCAGAGTTGGATGAAAGTATGCATGATTACTTGCAATACCTTATGCAAAAATTCTCCAATGTTTTTTACAGTGATATTAATTTGTATAATACTAACGGACAATTACTAGCAACTTCAAGGCCTGAGCTATACCAGCAAGGTCTTTCTGGTGAAATGATGAATACGCAGGCCTATTATCAACTTAAACATAAAAAGAAAATTGAATACATACACCAGGAGCGCATTGGAGAATTACATTTCACGTCAGCATATGTTCCCATCTATAATTATGAACATGAAACATTGGCCTACCTTAACCTCCCATATTTTATAGGTAATAATGAACTTAAAACAGAAATATCATCACTTATAGTTGCGGTTATAAATGCATACTTACTTTTTGTATTGTTTGCAATTGGTGTTGCGGTACTTATTTCGCGCCGAATAACACGTCCATTATATTTAATTCAGGATCGTTTAGCTCAAATACGAATAGGCAAATACAATCAAAAAATTGGTTACAAAGGAAATGATGAAATTGGAAATTTAGTAAAAGAGTACAACAGGATGGTTGACGAGATTTCTGAAAGTGCTGAAAAGCTAGCTAAATCGGAACGTGAGATGGCGTGGCGCGAAATGGCGAAACAAATTGCCCATGAAATAAAAAATCCTTTAACGCCAATGAAGTTAAATGTGCAGTACCTTACTAAAGCTTGGGAAAGTCAGCGTGAAGATTTCGATAACTTCCTTAATCGTGTTTGTAAAACACTTATCGAACAGATTGATCAATTGCACATTATCGCCAATGAATTTTCAAATTTTGCAAAAATGCCACAAGCCCAACGAGGTAAAGTTAATTTAATCGACAAGGTTAATAACACGGTTGCCCTTTTTGAAAAATCATCACCCAAAATACATTTTAATACAATCATTAATTCAAGTCATGAGCTCATTTTTGCTGATCCGGATCAAATGATTAGTGTATTAAATAACGTTATAAAAAATGCTGTTCAATCAATTCCGAATGAGCGAGATGGTACTATTAATATTACTGTAAAAACCGTTAATAAAAATATTACAGTATCGATATCTGATAATGGTAGAGGAATGAATGAAGATGTGAAGAATAAAATTTTCATGCCTAATTTTACAACAAGATCAAGCGGCATGGGACTTGGCTTGGCAATTGTTAAAAACATAGTAAAAAATAGTGGTGGACAAATATCCTTTGAAACAAAAGAACATGTTGGCACCACTTTCTTTATCAGCTTCCCTATTTATGAGGGTGATTAATTCCTATTAATTTAGGAGATATCGTCCATTTGAATAATATTATTTAAAATAGCATAAACCGTTAAACCCGAAACAGTTTTAATACCAAGCTTGCGCGTAATATTTTTTCTGTGGGAAATTACCGTATGGGTACTTATAAACGTTTTTTCAGCAATTTCTTTGTTAGTAAGACCTATAGCTACCTCTTTAAGAATATCCTTTTCTCGTGGACTTAATTCCTCGGTATCCAATTCATCACTCAAATTTCTTACACGTTTTAGAATAGTGTCAAACTTATTTAATAAAATATCCTTAGAATCTAATATTGATACTTGCTCCATGGGTGCTCCAATTGGAAGTGGCGTATTAAAAATATGAACAACAATTGCTTCATCCTTTTTAATTTTCAACATTCTATGCATGGTTTCCAATTTAAGAAACGATGTGTTAATTAGAAGAATATCAGGAGAAAACTCTTCTATAACTGAACAGCATTCCTCCTCTTCATGAACGATACGTACATTCTCAACGTCTTGAAAGGTTTTAACTAAGCTTAATAGGCCTAACGCAATAACATGAGAACTCTCAGCAATTACTAATTTAGCCATTATCTTAGGTTTTGTTTTGAATGCAATTCGTTTTCCATCTCTTTAACGAGTGGATATAAAACATTTTCTTCTAATTCAGCGTGATCTAACAAATCACGTTCAAGCCTGAAAATATCAAATATTAAATTATTATAAAGACAATTCGTAACTGGCGGAGGTAAATACTTTAGCAAGATACTTTTTAAATCAAAAAGGGTTTCTTCGATACTACTATGCTCATCATGAAACTCTGAAATTGAAGGCAGCTTATCTCGTCTTGGAGAATCAAAATTATCAGATTTTAAAATATCACTAAGTTCCAAAATATACGGAAATACACTTTTTTCTTCCTGTTCAATATGCGAATTAAACTCCCTTATATACTTTCTAAAAAAGTCTAAAAGCAGAGCAATATTCTTCTCATTAATATCTACTTGCTTTTCGAAATTCTTAATCTGACGTTCAATCTCAGGGATTCTATAATCTACATAACATCGATGGGCATTCATTAGATATTGAATAATCCAATCAACCGGAAAATTCCTGAATTTTTTGAAATCTAAAAATTCCTTATCATGAAATGAATTGGCAATGTGTAAGAAAAAATCTAAATCTACATTATTTATGTTACACACTTCTTTTACTGTTCTCTCACGAAAACCTAAAGGTATGTTGAGTCGTTGAATAACCGCTAATAATTGAATATCGTGCTGAACAACATCAACCATTTTTAAATCACCTGTAATCTGCATATAAGTTAAAATTTGCTCAAAAATACCTATTTATTTAGAATTAATAAAAATTAGGAAGTAGAAATGTGAACACAAAGAATATAAACGCAAAAAATCCGATACTCTTTCGAATATCGGATTTCTCTAAAAAAAGGCGGCGACCTACTCTCCCACTTCTACGCAGTACCATCGGCGCTATCAGGCTTAACTTCTCTGTTCGGAATGGGAAGAGGTGGAACCCTGATGCAATAACCACCTAAATATTGTTATTAACANGAATATCGGATTTCTCTAAAAAAAAGGCGGCGACCTACTCTCCCACTTCTACGCAGTACCATCGGCGCTATCAGGCTTAACTTCTCTGTTCGGAATGGGAAGAGGTGGAACCCTGATGCAATAACCACCTAAATATTGTTATTAACATATCGGCACAAAACAAAATCATATCCACCTAACTAAAATGTGGTCAATTATTCTACAAAGAGAAAAATCTCTTGAAAGCTTCGGGTAATTAGTACTGCTCGGCTATGATGTCACCACCTTTACACCTGCAGCCTATCAACGTCATCGTCTCTAACGTCCCTTAATGGAAATCTCATCTTGAAGCAGGCTTCGTGCTTAGATGCTTTCAGCACTTATCCCTTCCAAACTTAGCTACCCAGCGATGCTCCTGGCGGAACAACTGGTGCACCAGCGGTTTGTCCAACGCGGTCCTCTCGTACTAACGTCAGGCCTTCTCAAATTTCCTACGCCCACAACAGATAGGGACCGAACTGTCTCACGACGTTCTGAACCCAGCTCGCGTGCCACTTTAATGGGCGAACAGCCCAACCCTTGGGACCTTCTCCAGCCCCAGGATGTGACGAGCCGACATCGAGGTGCCAAACCGCTCCGTCGATATGAGCTCTTGGGAGCGATCAGCCTGTTATCCCCGGAGTACCTTTTATCCTTTGAGCGATGGCCCTTCCATGCGGAACCACCGGATCACTATGCTCTACTTTCGTACCTGCTCGGCTTGTCGGCCTCACAGTCAAGCGCGCTTATACCATTATACTCTACAGACGGTTACCAATCGTCTTGAGCGCACCTTTAGAAGCCTCCGTTACTCTTTTGGAGGCGACCACCCCAGTCAAACTACCCACCAAACGGTGTCCCTGTAAACAGGTTAGGCTCCAGATAAGCAAAGGGACGTATTTCAAGGGCGACTAACTTACACCTAGCGATGCAAGATCAAAGTCTCCGTCCTATCCTACACATTACTTACCCAAAACCAACGTTAAGCTGCAGTAAAGGTTCACGGGGTCTTTCCGTCCCGTTGCGGGTATCCGGCATCTTCACCGGAACTACAATTTCACCGAGCTCATGGCTGAGACAGTGCCCAGATCGTTGCACCATTCGTGCAGGTCGGAACTTACCCGACAAGGAATTTCGCTACCTTAGGACCGTTATAGTTACGGCCGCCGTTTACCGGGGCTTCATTTCAATGCTTCACCGAAGTTAACATCTCCACTTAACCTTCCGGCACCGGGCAGGTGTCAGGCCTTATACATCATCTTTCGATTTAGCAAAGCCATGTGTTTTTGATAAACAGTCGCCTGGGCCATTTCTCTGCGGCTCACATTACTGTGAGCACTCCTTCTCCCGAAGTTACGGAGTTAATTTGCCTAGTTCCTTAGCCATGAATCACTCGAGCGCCTTAGTATACTCAACCCAACTACGTGTGTCCGTTTACGGTACGAGCCGCAATACTTGCTTTTCTTGGAACCGGTTACTTACTTTCGCTTCGTCCGTAGACTAGGCTCAACGTACTATTCCGTCAGTACGTAAGCATCTGGCCAATCCGTCACTTTCATTGTATTGCAGGTACAGGAATATTAACCTGTTTGCCATCCACTACCCCTTTCGGGTTCGCGTTAGGTCCCGACTAACCCTGATCCGATTAGCGTTGATCAGGAAACCTTGGTCTTTCGGCGTGGAGGTTTCTCACCCCCATTATCGTTACTTATGCCTACATTTGCTTTTCTAAACAGTCCACTGTGACTCACATCTTCAGCTTCAACCCAGTTTAGAATGCTCCCCTACCACTGTAATAAATTACAATCCATAGCTTCGGTAGTATGTTTATGCCCGATTATTATCCATGCATTACCGCTCGACTAGTGAGCTGTTACGCACTCTTTAAATGAATGGCTGCTTCCAAGCCAACATCCTAGCTGTCTAAGCAGTAAAACCGCGTTTGGTCAACTTAACATACATTTGGGGACCTTAGCTGATGGTCCGGGTTCTTTCCCTTTCGGACATGGACCTTAGCACCCATGCCCTCACTCCTATTCATCATTATACAGCATTCGGAGTTTATCAGGAGTTGATAGGCGATGAAGCCCTCGCGTCCTATCAGTAGCTCTACCTCTGTATAACTAAAATAAGGCTGCACCTAAATGCATTTCGGGGAGTACGAGCTATTTCCAAGTTTGATTGGCCTTTCACCCCTACCCACAATTCATCCAAAGACTTTTCAACGTCAACTGGTTCGGTCCTCCACTGTGTGTTACCACAGCTTCAACCTGATCATGGGTAGATCACTTGGTTTCGCGTCTAGCGCAGCTAACTTTATCGCCCTATTCAGACTCGCTTTCGCTTCGGCTCCGACCCTGAAAGTCTTAACCTTGCTAACTACGACTAACTCGTAGGCTCATTATGCAAAAGGCACGCTGTCACGGATTAAATCCGCTCCAACCGCTTGTAGGCGCACGGTTTCAGGTACTTTTTCACTCTTCTGTTCGAAGTGCTTTTCACCTTTCCCTCACGGTACTGGTTCACTATCGGTCTCTCAGGAGTATTTAGCCTTAACGGATGGTCCCGCCAGATTCATACAGGATTTCTCGTGTCCCGCACTACTCAGGATACTCGTCTCGCACAGAACCTTACGTATACCGGACTATCACCGTCTNTGGTCGCTCTTTCCAAAGCGTTCTACTTCGTTTCTATTTGATTATACAAGTCCTACAACCCCATAATTGCCTAAACAATTATGGTTTGGGCTAATTCCCGTTCGCTCGCCGCTACTTAGGAAATCACTTTTGTTTTCTCTTCCTCCGGGTACTTAGATGTTTCAGTTCCCCGGGTTTGCCTCTATTGCTAGATACTATGTCTTCAACATAGTGGGTTGCCCCATTCAGAAATCTACGGATTAATAGTTATTTGCACTTCCCCGTAGCTTATCGCAGCTTATCACGTCTTTCTTCGCCTCTGAGAGCCTAGGCATTCCCCGTACGCCCTTATCTACTTTCTTTTACACACACCTAGTTGGTGTTTATGATTTTATTTTGTGTTGCCAATATGTCAAAGATCTTTTAGCTTTTCAGTTCCTAAGGCTCTATTCTTAGTCCCCTTTTGTCAGCTTAGTGATATATTCAGAATCGAACTGAATTAAATAACCATTATATCTGTCTTTCAATAAATAAATACTAATAATACCTTTGTATTAATAGAAATGAAAAAAATGTGGAGAATATCGGAGTCGAACCGATGACCTCCTGCGTGCAAGGCAGGCGCTCTAGCCAGCTGAGCTAATCCCCCATAATTTTAGACTCTTAGATTTTTAGATGTGAGACTTAGAGATTTTCATCTAATAATCTATTATCTAATTTCTATTTGTCTAGTAATGGTAGTCCCGGGCAGACTTGAACTGCCGACCCCTACATTATCAGTGTAGTGCTCTAACCAACTGAGCTACGGGACTGTTGCAGTGTCTCCCCGTTAGATTATTAGACNAGCTTAGTGATATATTCAGAATCGAACTGAATTAAATAACCATTATATCTGTCTTCAATAAGTAAATACTAATAATACCTTTGTATTAATAGAAATGAAAAAATGTGGAGAATATCGGAGTCGAACCGATGACCTCCTGCGTGCAAGGCAGGCGCTCTAGCCAGCTGAGCTAATCCCCCATAATTTTAGACTCTTAGATTTTTAGATGTGAGACTTAGAGATTTTCATCTAATAATCTATTATCTAATTTCTATTTGTCTAGTAATGGTAGTCCCGGGCAGACTTGAACTGCCGACCCCTACATTATCAGTGTAGTGCTCTAACCAACTGAGCTACGGGACTCTAGCAGTGTCATCTTATCCCTTTGTGGATTACTTGACGCTGTAATATATGAATAGTACTAAAAGGTAAAAAGTGAGTCTAAAATCTCACTATAAAAATAATCTCCAGAAAGGAGGTGTTCCAGCCACACCTTCCGGTACGGCTACCTTGTTACGACTTAACCCTAGTTACCAGATTTACCCTAGGCCGCTCCTTGCGGTCACAGACTTCAGGTACCCCCGGCTTCCATGGTTTGACGGGCGGTGTGTACAAGGCCCGGGAACGTATTCACCGCGCCATGGCTGATGCGCGATTACTAGCGAATCCAGCTTCACGAAGTCGGGTTGCAGACTTCGATCCGAACTGAGACCGGTTTTTGAGATTCGCATCCTATCACTAGGTAGCTGCCCTCTGTACCGACCATTGTAACACGTGTGTAGCCCTGGACGTAAGGGCCGTGCTGATTTGACGTCATCCACACCTTCCTCGCGGTTTACACCGGCAGTCTTGTTAGAGTGCCCACCATTATGTGCTGGTAACTAACAACGTGGGTTGCGCTCGTTATGGGACTTAACCCGACACCTCACGGCACGAGCTGACGACAACCATGCAGCACCTTGTAAACTGTCCGAAGAAAACTCTATCTCTAAAGCTGTCAGAATACATTTAAGTCCAGGTAAGGTTCCTCGCGTATCATCGAATTAAACCACATGTTCCTCCGCTTGTGCGGGCCCCCGTCAATTCCTTTGAGTTTCATTGTTGCCAACGTACTCCCCAGGTGGATAACTTAATGCTTTCGCTTTGTCGCTTACGGTCTATTGCAAACAACTAGTTATCATCGTTTACGGCGTGGACTACCAGGGTATCTAATCCTGTTCGATCCCCACGCTTTCGTGCATCAGCGTCAGTAACAGTTTAGTAAGCTGCCTTCGCAATCGGTGTTCTGTGTTATATCTAAGCATTTCACCGCTACACAACACATTCCGCCTACCTCAAATGTACTCAAGAATAACAGTATCAAAGGCAATTTTATGGTTGAGCCACAAACTTTCACCCCTGACTGATTATTCCGCCTACGCACCCTTTAAACCCAATGAATCCGGATAACGCTCGCATCCTCCGTATTACCGCGGCTGCTGGCACGGAGTTAGCCGATGCTTATTCATATGGTACCGGCAAATACCTACACGTAGATATATTTCTTCCCATATAAAAGAAGTTTACAACCCATAGGGCAGTCTTCCTTCACGCGACATGGCTGGTTCAGACTTGCGTCCATTGACCAATATTCCTCACTGCTGCCTCCCGTAGGAGTCTGGTCCGTGTCTCAGTACCAGTGTGGGGGACCTTCCTCTCAGAACCCCTAGACATCGTTGCCTTGGTAAGCTGTTACCTTACCAACTAGCTAATGTCACGCATGACCATCTTATACCACCGGAGTTTTAATATTTAAGTGATGCCACTTTAATATATTATGGGGTATTAATCCGAATTTCTTCGGGCTATCCCCCAGTACAAGGTAGGTTTCATACGCGTTACGCACCCGTGCGCCGGTCGTCAGCGGAAGCAAGCTTCCCTGTTACCCCTCGACTTGCATGTGTTAGGCCTGTCGCTAGCGTTCATCCTGAGCCAGGATCAAACTCTTCGTTGTATAAAAATTTTAAATATCTCTAGATAAATTCTTATAGATCTAATTGACTTCAGATTTTCACTTTTTAACCTTTTCTAATTCATTTCAAATTAGGTACTATCCAATATTTTCAAAGAACTTTTTCCGATTTTCCGGAAGTGTAATTTCAACTGTTTCAACAGTCTAAAATCAATAACGTTAACTCCTCTCGTTTGAAGAGCGGCTGCAAAGGTAAGTCTTATTTTTAATTCAGCAAATAAAAAATGTATTTTTTGAATCTTTTTTTTGAAGCGAAATTCAAGTTACAAACTATCTTTTCTTTTGTCAAAAAATCAACTTACTCAACATGTNCAGGATCAAACTCTTCGTTGTATAAAAATTTTAAATATCTCTAGATAAATTCTTATAGATCTAATTGACTTCAGATTTTCACTTTTTAACCTTTTCTAATTCATTTCAAATTAGGTACTATCCAATATTTTCAAAGAACTTTTTTCCGATTTTCCGGAAGTGTAATTTCAACTGTGTCAACAGTCTAAAATCAATAACATTAACTCCTCTCGTTTGAAGAGCGGCTGCAAAGGTAAGTCTTATTTTTAATTCAGCAAATAAAAAATGTATTTTTTGAATCTTTTTTTTGAAGCGAAATTCAAGTTACAAACTATCTTTTCTTTTGTCAAAAAATCAACT
>NZ_VKDE01000023.1 GCF_007097485.1 Carboxylicivirga sp. M1479
AATAATAGCCTCCATATCTAGCTTTAAAACAAAATACCAGCTCAACTACAGCCTCTCAGCGGTATAGCATATTAACAAACGCGATTCAATTTTAAAACATAAAAAAAGAGGATGCCGTAATTTTGGACACCCTCTTTTTTCGTTACTACATACTTTCAATACCCATGCTTACGATGCTTTTTAAACTCTAAAAATTGAATTGATGATAGTCATCCTTTAGTTTCATGGATCAATAGATAATCTTGTGGACAAAGAATAAACAGTGTACTTTCAAATCCATGATTTTACAAACAACAATAATCGTGATTAATTCTTTTGGATGATACAACAGATTGGCTGGTAGCTAATGCAGAAGGGGTGATATTAAATGTAGATGGCGTTTTAGATAAAACAACATGGCTCGTAGTAAATGTCAAAGGGGTTCTGTCTTTTGCAAGATGGATTTTATCCAATGTAATAGGCGATTTATCCTTTGCAGATGGCTTTTGAACCACTGTAGAAGGCATGTTATCGAACGTAACAGAGGATTATTACAATGCCAGAGTGGATTTAGCCGTTTTAGCATGCGATTGATATAAGCTATAAGCCAGTTTAGCTGCCTACAGCAAGGATTTGATGACTGACTGGCTTCGTTGAGCAATTTATGTCATCGCTTTAGTGCCTTACAAAAACGATATAGCAACTGTATATCGCCATTTACCGAATGAAGGCAGTGACTTGACAACAGTAGATACCTATTTTAAAGCTGGAGTTGTTTAATTCAGAAGTGATACACTTTGGGGCACGAGTCCTCTCGTGTAGTTTGTTTTAGATATGTAGTTTGATATCCCTTTGGCTTGTGTTCGTATCATCACCGATTCATCATTGGTTCAACCTCGCTCCGAGCGAGCTTGAGTCGTATAAGAGCCATTGCTGGCTTATTAGCGGTACAATGAAGAAAGGGACAAGTCGATAAGCTTTGCTCTTCGATTGCCCCTTAATAATGCCTTATGATGAGTGTTAGTTTTTAACTAAAGTACCAATGTTTTCTCCTTTGAGTACTTTTATCAAGTTACCTTTGGTATCCATGTCAAAAACCACAATGTCTAAATTGTTTTCCTTGCACATGGTCGTTGCCGTTAAATCCATAATTTTAAGACCACGGTTATATATTTCGTCAAAGGTAATTTCATCAAACTTAGTTGCCGTTGGATCCTTTTCAGGATCAGCCGTATAAATACCATCAACTCTGGTTCCTTTGAGCATAACATCGGCTTCTATTTCTATGCCTCGTAAAGATGAGCCTGTATCTGTTGTGAAGTAGGGGTTACCTGTTCCAGCCGATAGTATTACCACTTCTCCATTTTCAAGTGCTTCTACAGCTTTAGGCTTATCGTAATACTCTCCAACAGGATTCATACGAATAGCTGTTAATACACGTGCCTTAACCTCCATAGCTTGTAGTGCCGATTGTAAGGCCAAACCATTAATAACGGTTGCCAACATACCCATTTGGTCACCTTTGTAACGATCAAAACCTTTTGAAGCTCCGCTTAGACCCCTGAATATGTTACCACCACCTATTACAATGCCCACTTGAACACCCATGGCAACGGCCTCTTTTATTTGCTCTGCATAGTCATTCAAGCGATCAGGGTCGATGCCATAACCTTGCTCGCCCATTAACGATTCTCCGCTAAGTTTTAATAGTACTCGATTGTATTTCATGTTATCTGTTGTTTAAATTGAATGTTGCAAAGATAAGAAATGATTAACAGAGATAAAGTGATGTATTCCTCTTCAATTTTTATAATTATTAAGAGCAAAAAAAAGCAAGCGGAATGCTTGCTTAAAATATCATACTTAAATGTTTTGACTGATTACTCGTATAAACGGTCAATCATATTTTTAACTTTACTGCCATCCCAGCGGGCTGCGCCTTGTTTTTTCATCATTATTTGCCCTTGAGGAGAAATAATAAAGGAGGCTGGTATGCTACGCGATGCGAATACATCAGGTTGTCGGCTCCGAAGAATATAAACTGGGAAAGTGTATTCCTTTTTTGCCATAAAATCGCGCAATATTCCTTTTGATTCCTGACTAATTAGTACAAACGCCATCTTATTTTGGTATTCATCGTATAAACGTTGAATGGATGGCATTTCAGCTATGCAAGGAGGACACCAGGTGGCCCAAAAGTTGATAAATATTGTTTGACCCTTTAACTCCGATAATTCGATAATATTGCCATCTAAATCTTCTATTTGCCATTGATAATCCTTATCGTTTAAATAGCTAATGTCTTTGCTTTCGCGAGGCTGAAACATACTGTATCGTATAATGGTTGACGATACAATTTTACGTGATGTTGGAAACAACATAGCAATAACCAATACGGTAAAAAGCAAATCAAACACAATGCCTAAGATGGTTTTCTTACGGCGGTATTTGTACCATTGTTCTGACCAATATCCTTTTTTTATCATGTGCTTGTTTGTAAAATATCAATAAATATTTCAAATGGCTGTTTCAATCGGTGTTGTTATAACAAGCCGTATGCCAATAAGTTTGTTAAAATAGGTATTTCCAAAATGACTGATAATTTTTTAAGCCGGCATTTACCTCTACCTTAACCCATTTGAATGAATTGGATAAACCCGCCTTTTTATGAAAGTTATCAATATTAAGGGTAACTGTATGAGCTGTACCTGGCATAAGCGTTAATGGAAAAAGTTGTTGATCCGATCCACCCTTTAATCGAAAACGGCGTGCTTTACCAAAGCTTGCTGAAAAGGCGAGTACAGGAGCAAAAAACGTAATGGATTCTTTCGTATGATTCGCTATGCTGATGGTGGCCATCCGTTGTTTTGTTGCTTTGTTACGCTTAACACTTATTCGTACCCAAACAATAGATGGTGTTAACTTTTGTAACCAGCCTCGTTTTGTAGCAACATATACCAATAGTACTAAACCCATAAGGATAAATAAAGAGGTCATCTCAGGGTTACGTTCTGGATTATTTTGTTGTTCCTCGTAATAGATTTCGTTGAGTGGTTTTAGTTCACTGTCGTTGTTTGACGGTGCCTCTGTAGTTACCTGCGAATCATGTTCAGCATTCTTTTGCTTTACTCTACCACCCTTACTGCAAATTTGCATCAACAAAATGAAAGCTAAGCCTGCAATTATAAGCAAACGATTCTTCCGATAAAACTCTTTTATCTTATGCATGTAGATTAGATATTGAAAGTTGGGAATAGTTCGAGACCATTATAATTGATGTAGTATTCGCCATCCTTAATTGGCTTACTCATTTCTTCTTTGCTCTGTCCGTTAGCATTAGCAATACCTACGCTTGCAAAATAGCATACAGCATTGTGTTTGTTTCCATGTTTCATAACTTCAGAAGCAATGTGCGGTAATAGCAATCCCATGTCGGGATAAGTAGCTGTTCGAACAACAACAAAATACCGTTTATCATCTTTGGTAGCCAATATCTGAGGATTGGTGTCAGGCTCCTTTCTAACGTTCAATATTTTGTAACCCTGGTCTACCATGTCCTTATAAACCACCTTAATGCCTAAAAAATGTAAGTCTTCAGTTGATAAAACTTGCTCTTTTCCCATTCTTATACCTCTTTAAATTAAGATTCCCGCTGGTATAATGCCGTAATATAATCAACGTGGCTTTAGAAATGGAATGGACTAAAGGCGTACTATTGATTAATAAACGGTATTATTCAATTTTCAGCAAAATTGGCACAAATAAGTCGAAAAGAAAAATGTGTTTAAAAAACAAGGATTCTCGTTTTTTTGCCAGATAGCTATTTACAGATTTTCCATTTGGCATTAACTTACACAAGCTTTGTTTTAAAAAATACAATAACTAAATAATTGGAGGAGCGCCTTATGCCACTTACACGATTGGAGAATTATTTAAATCTGGAACATATTAATTATAAGCGCATTGTTCACTCACGTGCTTATACGGCTCAAAAAACCGCCGCTTATTCGCACATATCGGGTAATGAAGTTGCGAAAACAGTGATGGTTAAAGTTGATGGTAAATTATGCATGGTTGTTTTGCCAGCTTCGTTTCAAGTCGATATGAAAGAGCTACAGAAAGCAACAGCTTCAAAAGAAGTGCGCTTAGCAACGGAATCGGAATTTAAAGATGCTTTTGAAGACTGTGAAGTAGGAGCCCAGCCTCCTTTTGGTAACTTATACAACATGGAGGTGTTTGTAGCTGAAAAATTAACCGAGGATACAACCATTGCGTTTAATGCCTGTAACCATGCCGAGTTAATTCAAATGACTTACAAAGACTATCAGCGATTAGTGCATCCAACAGTATTGAAACTTGCAAGAGTGCCAATGGCAGATGCTTAATTATACCAATTGTAATTCAGATTGAGCCTTAAGCGAAATCTGGATGTACAATGGTAAATGCCGTAGGATCAATAAAGAGCTTTATTGAAGTGCAATTGAAAATAAAGCTCATTTTATTGACCAAACGGTATTATTCTGAAAAGAAACATAGTATGGGTGGATAGTAAAGTGTTCGATGTTGTGCTATAATAGCACGCATCGAACATTTTCTGTATATCACCAATCTCCAGCTTGTTTGGCCGACAATGAGTTAATTTCTAACTTCAATACCAGTGCCTTATCAAGTGCTGCTTGAATGTATGTGTTGTCGTGTTTGCCGTGTTGCTGCATAATAATATCAAAGCCTTCTCTTTTCTCATCATCGTTAGTTATGATGTTCATTTCGCCTGTGCCAATAATGGATCGGTACTTTGTTGTCCATTGGCAGGCAACATCACCTTTAATAAGTTGGCTGTCATATTCTATTTCAAAACCTACTTTATTGTTTTGCTTTAATAAATCGAGTTTACGGCCTCCTGTGGCGCAATGAAAATATAAGGCATTATTTCGATAGCCAAAGTTCATTGGCACAAGGTAGGGGTAAGGTTCGTCGTGTATGGCAAGACGACAGATGCTTGATTGAGATAGTATTTCGTGAATGATATCGGGGTCCTTGATTTCTCGTTCTTTTCGGCGCATGTTTTTTGTTTTTAGTAAAATAATCAAATAAGAGGCAAAAGACCAAAAGAGATGGCAAGTTGTAGTAACTTTGATGTCAATGGTTAAATTTTTAGGAGTTATAAAACCGCAGCGATTTCCATTGTTTTATGGTTATGTGGTGGCTTTTGTTGGTACTATAGGTATTTGGGCTAGTATACCTGGACAAACTGCAGGTGTATCTACCTTTACCGACCCGGTAAAGGATGCTTTGTTTTTATCGCGCGACCAGTTTAGCTTGGCTTATATGCTGGGTACTTTGCTTAGTTCATTTGTTTTAACAAAAGCTGGTAAGTTATACGATAGGCATGGGGTGGTTGCTACCGCCGCTCTGTCAACTTTATTATTGGCAATTACCTTAGTGCTTTGTTCCTTTACTCCTGGTATAAGTTCTTCATTGAGTACATTTATTGGAGTTAGTCATTGGGCTGTGCCATTTGTTATTATGGTATTCTTATTTTTCCTTCTTCGCTTTAGTGGGCAAGGGGTATTAACCATGACCTCGCGCAACATGATAATGAAATGGTTCGATAAGCGTCGCGGACGGATTAATGCCTTTAGTAGCGTAAGTGTTTCTTTGGGTTTTTCGGCTTCGCCTTTAATGATTGATTATTTAATTCGTCAGTTTAGTTGGCAGGGAGCCTGGCAGGTAATGGCTTTGGTTTTGGTATTTGTACTCCTTTTAATACTTGTGTTTTTTAAAGATAACCCAGAGAAATATGGTTTACAGCCAGATGGCGTTCGGTCAAAATTGGATAAAATTAAGGTGCCGATAAAAGAGAAAGCAACAACTTTACAAGAAGCGAAGAAGACTCGGAGTTTCTGGATGTATGGATTGATTTTAGCCTTTCATGCTTTTTTTGTCACGGGCCTAACCTTTCATGTGGTATCCTTATTTGCTGAGGCAGGCTTGTCAAGAACAGAAGCAATTAGCATTTTTTTACCCATTACCTTTGTTTCTGTTATTACTTCTGTGGTGGCTAATTTAATTAGTGACTGGGTTCGTTTGAAAATATTGCTCTTTTTAATGCTTGGGGGTGCTTTACTAGCTAGTTTTGGTCTCTTGTATATTCATACACCAACGGGCTTGTATCTAATTATTGCTGGTTTAGGGCTTACAGGTGGTTTGTTTGCCGTTATTAACGCAATTACCTGGCCTCGTTTTTTTGGTCGCAAACATTTGGGTGCAATATCTGGCAAAGCCATGTCAATGATTGTGATGGCAAGTGCTTTGGGGCCATTCCTTTTTAGTGTAGCCAAAACATTAACATCTACCTATGGCACAGTTTCGTACTTGTGTATTGGGTTTTTATTATTTTTAGTGATCGGATCTTTTAAGGCTAAATAGTCTCTGCAAGAAAACTCCATTTTTTTTCGTTATGCTTGTTCTCAAAATGGTCATTTTCACCAGTAAACTCACATTTTTCGAACTTCACAAGCCTCAAAAATGAAGCTTTCTTATCAGAGATATAGTATTCTTACAATTACTAAATAGTAGTATGGTGCTATTTGAATTACAGTGGGTAGATAAATGTCTATTCTCATACCGAGGTCCTCAAGCTGGACAGGCTTCCGTTTTGACACGGAACAAGTCTTTCATTTTTGGCATGATCCAAAAACGAAACAAAAAAATCTAGGCTAACTGCAAAAAGACATTGAAATTATTAATGTTACTAACTTCGGCCGGGTGATCTTCGAACAAGTTCTCAGCTTCCCGATCTCCATAAGCAACATTTGCAATTTCACTCTCTTTTTGCCGTAGGCCAACGCAGTATAGCTTAATCAAAAATCATTTTCTACTATAAAATATATGTAACCCAAAAAATAACCCTGTTTAATAATTTAACAGGGTTAATAAATATCATTTTGCACATTACAATGTTTAATCGGTATAAGCACCTACTTCAATACCAAGGTCACATCCAGAGTGAAAATATTGTCAATGGCCTTATCTCCCAAATTATCAAAGAACGAACCTGAGCCATAACGAATGCCGTAAATCGTACGATCAACTTTAATGCTTGAGATGTATGTGTTATCTTTTTTAGTTACATCAAATTCAACTGGTTTGGTTTGTCCTTTAATGGTTAATTCGGCCATAACCTTTGATGTATTGTCTTTAAAGTTTGTGGCCTCAATAATTTTGAGTGTTGCTGTAGGATATTGTTCTACGCTAAAAAAATCGTCAGAGAACAAATGACCGATTAGTTTTTTGTTGTATTCTTCATTGTCGATATCGGCACAGGTCATGCTATTCATCTGCATGATAAATTCACCTGATTTGATGTTACCTTTTTTTAATTCCAAGGTCCCTTCTTGCAGCTGAATATTACCGTAGTGCGATGAGCCAACCACTTTTGTTCCTGTCCACTTGACAACTGTGGCATCGGTGTTTACTTGAGTTGATTGTGCGCTGATGCTTGTTAGTGATATGGCCAGCGCCACAATAGCGAGTGTTAATTTCGATTTCATAATTATTGTATTTATAGTTTATATTATTTCATTGGAACATCCATTATTAATAGTCGTGAGGATGCATTAGCACTTATTTCAATGGATGAGGCATCCCTTATTCCGATGGCATCACGTTGTTTTAGTATTTGGCCATCAATCTGCACTTCACCTTCAATGAGCATGATATAAATACCGTTTCCTTCTTTCTTAACTTTATACGAGCCTGCCCATTGGGCATCAATTTGTCCCATGCTGAACCATGCATCCTGATGTATCCATACGCCCGCATCGTTTTCATTCGGACTTAGTATTTGATAGAGTTCATTTTTCTTAGCAACAGATTCAAGAGAAATTTGTTGATATCGTGGTTCAACATCTTTTGCATTCGGATAAAGCCATATTTGAAATAGGTTTAAATCCTCTTGATCACTGCCGTTAAATTCACTATGAAATATGCCTTTGCCAGCACTCATCACCTGCACTTCACCACTCTCGATATACGAGGTGTGCCCCATACTATCTTTGTGCGCTAAGCGCCCCGAAAGGGGTATGGTAATGATCTCCATATTATCGTGAGGATGGGTGTCAAAACCTTTCGATGGTTCAATTACATCATCGTTTAAAACACGTAATACACCAAAGTGTAGGTTTTCTGGGTTGTAGTAGTTGGCAAAGCTAAATGAGTAGTTTGCTTTTAACCAACCATAATCTGCCGTTCCCCTTTTATCTGCTTTAAAAACCTGTGTTTGCATAACTCTATTATTTTATGAGTTACAAACATACGATGCTATTAGGCCATAGTAATTACGAAAATCAGACAAAGGATTGTTAAAATCAGACCTTGTTCTCTTTTATTGTGATAAAGTGCCCTCAGGAACGAAGAGATTGTCGAAAAGCAATGGGAGATCGTCCGCTTAATTTTTTAAAAAATGCGTTGAAGTTGGATGGTTCTTCAAAGCCTAATTCAAAAGCCAATTCCTTGCTCGATAAATCGGAAAATAACAAAAGACGTTTTGACTCAAGTAATAATTTATCCTGAATAAGTTCTTTGGCTGATTTACCCGTTTTACTTTTAATAAAACGATTCAGGTAATCACTGGAGACAGATAACGCTTGCGCATAGTATTGCACCTTATGGTTTACTTGGTAATCCTTCTCTAGTTGTTGTCTGAAATTTCTGATGAGGCGATTACTGCCTGTTTCGTGTTGCATGTTATGCGGAGATAAGCTACACGCTCCACATATGTTTATCAGAAACAATTTAAGTAAAGCACCCAAAGCATCGTAACGGTAATAATTGGTGCCATTTTGGTACTCTTGCATCTGTTCAATAATATCTTTCAGCACCGAAAGTTGCATAGAATCTATTGGCAAAGGAGGCGAATCTCCATATGAATTAAACAAGTATACCCTTTCAATTAAATCTTCAGATATGCCATTTTGCATCAAAAAGGTTCGGCTAAAATTCAAAACCGATCCTTTGGGGCGTGTTTTACTAATGAACTGGTGCACCTGCCCAGGATGTACAAAATGCACTGCTGCCCCCTCAAAATTATACTCTTTAAAATCGATAATGTGCACACCACTCAATGCTTCTTCAATTAAAATTAAAGTGTAATAGGCATGTCGGTGCGGATGGTCTTGCATATCAGGATTATCAACCATTGCATCGAATATATCACCTGTTGACTTGATGGCAAAATCGATTGAATCGCCATTGGAATGGGTAAGGGGATATGTTTTTATTTGGTTGTGGGCAGGCATGTGATACTAATTTAAAATGAACTAGTTTACTACGTTGTTTGTAAGCATGCCCGATGATTTTTATATCGGGTGCTACAAATGGATTATCCATTCAATACAAATCCTACCTTTGGTACGTTTTCGATCGAAACAGTTGGGTCTTCTTTTAAGTATTTGCGCAGTTTTGCAATGAATACATCTAAACTACGCCCATGGAAATAATCGTTTTCACCCCAAACTGCAATCAGAATATTCTCTCGTTTTACAATCTCATTTTTTGAGATGCAAAGGATTTTTAAAACATCACATTCTTTTTGAGTTAGACGCTTAGTAAACTCTTTACCCTCTAGTTGCTGGTTGGCTGCATCAAAATGATAAGTGCCAATTTCAAATTTGGTTATTTTTTGCTTGGGGTCTTCATTTTGTATTTCCATCCGATTTAAAATAGCCTGGATACGGCATAGCAATTCATCTTCATCAAATGGTTTGGTAATATAATCATCAACCCCTAACTGGAAACCTTTGATTTTATCTTGCTTCATAGCTCGGGCAGTTAAAAAGATAATGGGCACCTTTTTATCTTCTGCTCTAATATTTTCGGCAATGGTAAAACCATCCATACCAGGCAACATCACATCTAAAATGCAAAAATCGTAACGTCCCTTGTGAAATGCCTCCAGACCTCTTTTACCATCTTTGTATAGTTTTACATCAAAGCCTTTTGACTCAAGAAAGTCTACCAATAGAAAGCCCATGCTGATGTCATCTTCGACTAATAAAATTCTGGCCATTACTTAAGCGGGATTAAAAGCGTGAAACATGTTCCTTTTCCTTTCTCACTATCAACAGTTATGGAGCCTTTGTGTTCTTCAATTACTTTCTTTACAAATGTTAATCCCAGCCCAAAACCTTTTACTTCATGCAAATCTCCTGTTCCAACGCGGTAATATTTATCAAAAATGTATGGCAATTCTTTTTTAGCAATACCAATACCATTGTCTTTCACCTTAATTTGAAGCATGTTTTTCACCAATAAGGTTTCGATAATAATATGAGGTTCGCCGAGGCTATATTTAATGGCATTGTCGAGCAGGTTAGACATAACCAGAGATAAGCGCCCATTGTAGCTGAATAGAACATGGTTGCTTGCACCGTACTTGGCCTTTATCGTCCCACCCTTTTCATCTACACGGTATTTAAACGATTGTACCAGTTGATCTATTACTTCTTTCATGTCCAGTTCGTTAAATTCACTGTCCGTTGAAGCATCGCACGATAGCTTTAATATATCTTCCACGTGATTTTGCATGCGTTCGTATTCATTCAATACCACTTGTGCATAGTTGCCTGTTTTGCTTTCTTCGCTGTTCTTTTTTAATATAAGATTGGCAGCTAAGCGGATATTGGCTAAAGGTGTTTGAAACTCATGTAGCATGTTATTCACAAATTCGCGCATGTGTGTCATTAGCGTTTGCTCACGTTTTATTAACCTTAAAAGAATGGAGTAGGAAGCTAATAGAAACAGGATGACGATGATGGATACAATAAATAGTCCACTCATCTCGGCCAAAATAAATCGGTTACGATTGGGAAACTGAAGTCGCAAGCGAATACCCTCTCGCTCTAGTAGGCCATTTAAAGTTTGTTGGTAACATTTAGGTCCCCATGCTAATAGCGAATTTTTGCCAATAATCGTATCGGTAATGGCAAAAGTATATGTTAGCGGTAAGTTATATATTTCAAGCTGCGAATGAATGATACTATCAACTTCGGCACTTTTCTTTTGAGCGTTAATACAATTGTTACCGCATAAAAAACGATCCATTTCGGGACATAAACGCTTGCCAATTTCATCTCTTGAATCTTTTAAGGCCATTACCACGCGGTGGTTGAAGTTTTTCTCTTCCAAACGAGCGGCCCTTACCATGTAGCTAATTTGAATGAACAGCAATAGCGCCAGTCCAATAAAAGTGGCAATTGATAAGCCGTAGTATTGTTTAGTTTTCCCCATGTGCTTAAATGTACATATTCTTAATCATGTCTCAAAAATACCAAATTAAAAGACCTCCAAGTCTTCTTTTAACATCCTATTAACAAGCTTTAACAAGCTAATAACTTAACTTTAAATCCTTGAACCTTAGTTTTGTTACATCACAAACAATAAATTAATATTAAACTACATGATTATGAAAAAGACATTAATCCTTTCAGCACTATTTGTTTTTACTTTAGCAATTGCTTCTCCTACAATGGCCGCCGTTATTGATCAGGAGCCTGTTAAGACAGAAAAGAAAGCTGAAGACAAAAAGAAGAAGAAGTGTGACAAAGAGTGTAAAGCAGAATGCTGTGCTGAGAAAAAGTCATGCACCGAGAAGAAAGCTTGTTGTTCAGAAAAGAAAGAGAAGAAAGGTTAATCTCCTTTTTACCAAGATACAGAAAAGCCACTCGTTTACGGGTGGCTTTTTTGTTGCTTTAGTCTAGCCCTAAAGTGAGTTGATATAAAATCAATTGCTTATGAGTTAGAGTTTGGAATCTAGCTTACTAGGGGTAAGGCTGCATTGCACTGTAATGATTATTTAGGAATCAGATTTATATACCGTCCAGTTTTTAATAATAGAGGTCTCATCAAATTGCTTATCTCGTTTTGCAGATTTTTGTTTGTATAGGATATTAAGCTGTAATGCTCCGGTAATAAAAATCCCTATGCAAATAAGAAGTGAGTTGCATAATGACAATATTAATGATGAACTCCAGCCGGGTATAGCAGCTAAGCTCCAGAATTTTTTATAGATGATTATTCCAACCATCAGTAATATTGCAATTAGTATTGTTGCTGAAAGTTTAATGAAGAAAAAGAGTAAATCCTGAGCATTTTCAACTAATGAATTAATCGCATGATAGAATAAGCTTGTGAAATTCATTTTAGATTCCCCATCAAGCCGTTTAGCTCTATCCCATGATATCTGATGTTTATGACAACGCTGGTTGTTTAGTGTTGCTGCTAAGTGTATGAAGTTCTTCTCAACCAAAGCTTTTACCAACTTAGGTTTAATTAATGAAAAGTTACCAAAGTTCAACTTTTTGCCAATTAACAATTTAAATATCTGTTTGTATAGTGTGTAGGATAATCTAAAGAAAAGTTTTTCATTTCGCTTGGCTCTAACGACTTGTACTAGTTCGAATTCGTTGTGTTTGAGAATCTCAACAATGGCAGCAGGATCATCCTCACCATCTGAATCCATAATAAGAATATTATCAAATTTTTTATCATTAGTATAAAGAAGTCCTTGATATATGGCAGACTGATGACCCATGTTATAATAAAGGTCAAGTAGTGTAATATTTATATTCTTATGCGAGGAATTAAAAGTTTTTATAATATCGCTTGTTGCATCCAATGAACCATCATTAACAAAAACAATCTCAAAATTATACTGCAGGTCGGAAATGTGCTGCTCAACTAGTTGTTTCATTTTTCTTATAAGAGCACTTTCGTTATAACATGGTAATATTATTGCGATACTTTTCATTGCTTATTATTGTCAATTTGATAAACATTATACTTATCATTTTGAAATACGCAGGTTAAACCGGCCTGATTAAATGCCTTTTTAGTGATGATATAATCTATTTTGTATTTTGTACATATTGAATCAATTTCGTTAAAGTTATTTCGAAAAGATTTGAGCATTTCCATGCGTATGTACCATTCATATATTTTTTCACCCCCTCCAGGTACTAGTTTTCGTACAACAAAGCTCTCTCTTTCAACAGTCCGCATAAATGAGGTAGGTAATTTAGCGTGTTCTATTAAAATATCATCACCATTAGTATTGGTTTTGATAAAATCAATCATTTCAATGTATTCACTATCTGCCTTTTGGAGATAATTGTTTTTAATGTTACTTGTTGTTTTGCCGATAAATACGGGGATGAGAAATAGAAAAAATAAAAAATAGCCTGCTTTGCGAGCCAGTACTGGGTAGAACCGTTTAATCCACCAAAACACATAAATGTAAAATATTAGTGCCCCTATTGAATTAATTCTAAAAAGGTAGTACTTAGTTATAGAGCCAGTTGTGTCTAATAATGAGATAATAATTGCCGCCCACAACATAAAAAAGATAACAACCATCATCCAAAAAAACTGATCAGATTGTTGACTGCGCTTTTTACGAAGAAGAGTAAATAATAATATACTCGAAATAATGATTTGTATCAAAGACGGGAGTACAACCCTAGGCCATACCGAACGACTAAAAGGTACGCAATGATGAGGATTACGGTAATAAGAATATACCCAGTCAATATTGACTCCTTCTATAATATTACTTCCACCAAGAATATGTAATGAAAGAAAATAGATAAATGGAGAAAGTAATATGGAATAGCTTATTCCTAGTTTAACTGGTAACACAACAGAACGTTCATAAATAAGGATATATGTTAATGCAAACAATGTGTACCAAATACCTACTAAAACATGAAAATAACTACCTGCAACAGATAGTATTATGAAATACCAATAGTGCTTTTTAAATAAGCTTACAAGTGAAAATAAGATGAAAATGTATGCCAAGGATTTTGTCTCAAATCCACCAAATATATACTCTCCACCTATCCACGATTGATGAATTAAAAATAGCTCAAGAATAATAAGTAAGGTTATGTTCGAAAAATTGAAGTGCTTAAATAATTTGGTAAGAGGAAATGCAGATGCAATAAAAATAACTAGCCTTGACCAGAATGATAGACTTTCAAAAGACATATATTTTAAAAAGAAACCTGCTATGTATTGATAAAGGAGCCTTGTGCCAGGCCATTCACCAAATACAAATGACCCCGTCATCCAACTTGGGTCGATAAAATGTTTTGCCAAAGGGAAATAGGCCTCTTCGTTAGTGTGTGGGGCGAACGAAAGAAAATGTCCGCATAACACAAGTAAAACTAAATAATATGGATTTACTTGGTTGATGGAAGTAAATAATAAATTGATCTTTTGTAAATACGGATGTTGACGATTCATATAATTGAGATAATTGGCCATCAAAAATAATCAAATTATATAGACATAGATGGTTGAAGTTTATCTTACACCATTAACGAATATGATAAAGGACTATTGTACTCAATCTTTTGTAATGTTGAGATCCTTTTAAAGACAAGGATTTATTGTATTTACTACATTTCATTCTTATCTGTCCTGATTTTTTTTTAACATTGTCTTTTCAAAACTCTGCCTTAATTTGCCATTATTGACTATTTGAATTAGAGAGTATATGATTGATCTAAGTGTTTCTGTAATAATAAGTACCTATAATCATCCGAAATGGTTAGAGAAAGTGCTTATCGGCTTATCTTATCAAACTGTTAATAGTTTTGAGGTAGTAATTGCTGACGATGGGTCGGGACCAGAAACAAAAGCTATTATTGATAAGTGCAAAAGCAACTTAAAACTGAATATTAAGCACGTTTGGCACGAAGATGATGGTTTTCGTAAGACAAAAATATTGAATGAGGCCTTAAAGGCTTCTACTGGGGAATATATTGTATTTACAGATGGTGATTGTGTTCCTCGAAAAGATTTTATTGAAACCCATTTGCGTTATGCAGAAGAGGGGTATTACCTTTCTGGTGGGGCCTTTCGCTTACCATTATCAGTTAGTAAGTTAATTAATTCGGAAGATATACAAAAAGGAAGAGCTTTTAATATTTCATGGTTGCGTAGAGCTGGTGTTCCTGCCACTTTTAAGCTTTCGAAATTAGCAAAAGGAAAGTGGTTTACACATTTAATGAATACTATAACACCTGCTAATGCAACTTGGAATGGGGGTAATGCCTCAACTTATAGAAAGTACTTTTTCGAACTCAATGGCTTTAACGAGGATATGCGTTATGGTTCAGAAGACAGAGAATTTGGTTCTCGACTTGATAACCTAGGACTTAAGTCAAAGCAAATACGTTATTCTGCCATTTGTATGCACCTTGATCATGGTCGTTCATATAAAAATAAAGAGCACCTTAAAATGAATAAGGCCATTTGGAATAAGACCATTAAAAATAAGATAACTGCCACAAAAAATGGCATCAACAAATTGTAATTATTGCTGTAGCTGAAAGTATTTATTTAGCACCATTAGCGAAATCAACTTCTCGCGCTTTTTATTTTTGAATTGTTGAATGTAAGCATGCGCATTATTAATAATCTGTAGTGCTTGATCTGGATGTGCTAAATAATGATTTATTTTCTCAATAACATCTGAGTAATCATCATTAACCAATATGTAATGATAATCAGGTATTAGTTTGCTTTCCATAAACCAGGTTTCAAACCTTGGTTTAGTCATTATAACCACAGAGTTAGACGCCATTACCCATTTTAAGCTGGTGGCTACATCATTACCCTCAATTACCATCACAAACTTATGCTGTAACATGTTGTACATATTAAGCCTTGGTTTACGCCATTTTAGGTAGGGTTGTCGATTGCTGGTATGGCCAATGTCGCATTGTTCATAATCATACAGTGTTTGCAAACATTTCAAGCGCAATGTGTGATGTTCGTATAGCGCACCTCTCCAAATAAGCTTATTTTTTTTTTGATGATAAGGCGTAATGTCTTTAGGAAAGGTAAAGTGTCTTATTTTATTGAGGTTTAATAGAATGGCATTGCTGTTGTCAGGTGTGATTGGCCTGCTTTTTACAATGCTAGGATTTTTGGGCAAATAAGATACATCACCAAAAATTCGATTTATCCGATAGTCATCGGGGAAATACCGCGTGAATTCACGGGTATCAAAGTGGTAGGTTTTTAACTTATCAGGAAACTTGATGTCCCCTATTCGTAAGCTGTCAGGAATTGATGCGAATGGCTTTTCAATTTTGATATAATGATTTATTCGCTCGAACAGATAACTTTTGTCATTTCGTTTTTCAGCATGCTTTAACAAGCTGGATAATCTCCATTGAAAATAACGGTTAGGAATAAGCAGCTTGAGGGTGCTCTTCAAGTAATAGAACTGTTTAAAGTTCTTGTATCGGAAAGACATCCAGTTAGAAAACCATTTTTGATTTATCAGCTTCATAAGTAAAAAAGACAATCCAATTGCTTCCTTATTAATAGGATACGGTGGCTTGTGTAGTTAATTAAAATAAGAAAATGAATTACAAAATTAATTTTTTACTTGATAATGGTGTACTATTTCAGCTGGTGTTGTTAGTTTATATTTTTGAAATATTGGAAAGTTGTAGGCATCATCGCCTAATTCACCATTGTTTGTTAATAGTTGAAGATTAAGTTGGCTTTGTGTCCAATAAATTACTTTGTCAATGATTGGTGTTGAAATGTTAAAGATAATAGCAAGGCTCTTTATTAGGCTTAAGCCATAAGGAATATCCTCCGTGAAGTATCTAGACTTATAGTTTGCATCCCAATATGTACCATTATGCACCATTGGGCTCATAATGCCTTTAAATGCTTGTATTGATTTTATTTTTTCAGTTAGTGACTTAGCATTAGTCGATTCGTAGTGTTTTAATATAGGAGTAACACCATTTAGGTTTAACGGGATCGCTTCAATTAATTGAAACAACTCGTTGTCCATTTGAATTAATATCTGAGAAGCATTTACAGACCAAGTTTCGTAAAATGGTACTTCTTTGGTAAAATGAGTTGACTCAGGAGTAGCAAATAAATCAAAGAGGCGCGCAGGATGTAATATTGGGTTTGAATTACACAGCACTAATTCAAGCAAGTTATTCAGTTTAACAACATTTATATCTGTGTATTTTTCAAAGAATAGTTTTATTGTATCAAATACTTCAGTTTGTTTCGTTGCAATCTGAATCTCAGATTTTTTAAAAAAGCGAACACTTTTACCATAGATCTCAGTCCTGCAGATATATGGAATTCGTAAAGATCCAAAAATAGAAATGTTTTTTTCTTTTATAGGAAGTATGTTTGAGGCTTGCAACTCAAAGTTGCCATAACCAGGTAAGCATCCGATAATTGTATTTTGAGAGATATAGGGTGAAATATCTCTTAATAATTCTTCTCTGGCAAAACAAGGAAGAGAAACTAAGATAAGGTCTGCTCCTGGAATAACTTCAGAAGATAAATGTGATATAGAATCAATTTTCCCAATAATTTTGTTTTGCTCCTCGTTTATGCCTTCAATGGTGTTATTCCATTTATTGGGTTTGCGTGTTAATAATTTAACTGTAAGGTCGTTATTGGAGCCAAGTATCGCGGAGAATGTGTGCCCAAGGTTGCCACCTCCGCAAATACATATTGTATTAATCGATTGCATGTAATGCTTGTATTAACTTATTATTGTCATTTGTATCTCTGATGGCTAAGCGAATATATTCTCCTTCTTTAAAGCCCTTCTTGCCAGTTAAATCTTTAATTAAAATATTGTATTTGTCGATTAAAATATCTGCTAGTTGTTTGGCAGTGTATTTGGCTGTTATTTTGCATAGGAAATAATTTGCTTGCGATGGATATACATTAAGAAATGTAAATTTCTTTAGTTCTTCTTGAAAGCGATTTCTTTCATCTGCAATGTACTGGCAGCCTAAATGGTAGTCAGATTTATACTTATCAATAATTTGTAAAAAGAACTCACCAAACGAATTGATATTCCAAATGGACAAAGTTTTGTGGACTTTTTTTAATAATTCGTTGTTGCCAGAGATTAAAATACCTAAGCGAAAACCCGGAACACCATAGCTTTTGCTGATACTTTTTACAATGACCAGATTGTGGTATTTATCAATTATGTTTTGATGAATCATAGTGTTGAGTTCACATTCTTCAGAGAAATCTACAAATGACTCATCTAAAACCAATGTTTTGCCATTTTCTTTAAAGTGGTCAAGTATCTGAATCAGTTGCTTTGGACGTATGAAGTTACCACTTGGGTTATCTGGGTTGATTAATACCAGATTGTCAAATTTCGATGAGTTTTCAATGATAAAGTTTTCATCGTATGAATAGTCATCGTTGTAAGGATGTAAAGCAATGATTCGCTCTTGTGCTATTCTTTCAGGATACTCATTGAAAGTAGGGTGAATTATGCCAATAGTACCTTCAAGTGAATCCATTAATCCGGGAATAAACTCAGCGGCTCCATTACCAATAAGAATATTGTGTTCGTTACACTCGAAGAAAGAGGATGCGAGTATCTTCTGCACGTTCATTCCCGATGGGTACTCTCGCATTAATCGATGGAAATAATTTTTAATTTCATCTTCCATTCGAATGGTAGGGAAATAAGGGTTCACTAAATAGCAAAAGTCAATTAGTTCAGGATAACGCCAGTAACCGCCAAATCGTTTTTGATATGCGCCTAATTTCTCCTCTAGAGGTGCAAAAACAGTTTCTGCATTATCTAAGTCTTGTTTATCATCAATTTCATACCATTTTTCACCTTGTAATGGTAAAGCATTTACTTCGTACTTGTCAATAAATGAAATAACTCTTAATACTTGTTCGTAGTAGTCGTTTTTTCCAAGTGCTTTACTGTATGCTTCTAAAAAGGGCAGGTATATCTCATTCGAGAACTTTTTCGAGAACTTATATATATTAACAGTTTTGTAGTATTGTTCACTATCCTCAAACTTAAAATGCTTTTTAGGTATAAAGTTTAAAATGTTGTGATTGCTATCCAACTTCACCACGGTGCCATCCATCCATGGCTTGTATTTATCAACAACAGCCAAGTTGGGTCTTTTATCTTCAACTAATCGTTTAACTATCTTTTTGTCAAAGATTAGGTCACTCTCTAAAAGTATTGTATCGTCTTCACCAAGCTGTTTGTGGGCTAGGTATAATGAATAAATATTATTAGTTGAGTCATAGTCGTTATTATGCACGTATTCGATTGTTGTACCTTGAAAGTCATATCCCAGGTAATCAATAAGGCCTTGGGCTTCATATCCAACAACTATAACTATTTTATTTAGGCTGATGCCTTCTAAACTTTTTAATATATAGTTTATTAAAGGTTGTCCATGGACTTCAACCATGCACTTTGTGTTATTCTGAGTAAGTTCACTAAGACGCTTACCCATCCCGGCAGCAAGGATAATTGCTTGCATAAAATTACAGTTTTGTGATTCATTATTATTGAGATGAGTAGGGTTAAAGTAGGGGGTATTTATTTATTAAGGTTGTATTTTTCCATTATATCAGCAATTCTTTCGGATACATGTCCATCAGAAATACCGACAATTTGTTCGCTAATTTTTTTGCGTTCTTCTTTCTTATTTTGTGGGTTGTGTATTTCATCTTCAATAATCGACTGAAGCTGGCTATAGTTGTCAATAACCTGTGCAACTTCTTTAAATGGACTCATTTGTCCATCCATGCGTTTCCTTATTTTAGATTTAAATATTCGATATGTCAAGCGGTATTTTACATCTTGATTAAAAATTACGGGCTTATCGAGTGCTGCAAATTCAAATATCGCAGATGACTCGTCTGAAACCATAATGTCAGAAATAGTCATAAAAGGAACGAGATTAAATTTATCTGCTCGCGCTAAATACACATTGTTGTATTGCTCCCAAGCATTGAATTTGCGTACCTGATGTTTATATTTCTTTTTTTCAAAAGAGAAAAAATGTGGTTTGATAATAATGTTGTAATTCGTGAAATCCTTAGGGAAATCTTTAGGCATATTATCAATAGAACTTGGATAAAAAGTAGGTGCGTATAAAATGGTTTTCTTCAACGGATCGAGTTCCAATGATTTAACCATATTTACTTTGTCATTATCACTTATTTTAAATGCTTCATCCAACTTTGCAAAACCAACATTTAATAGTTTGCATTTCGTTTTAGGGAACATTTCTTTTAACATTTCAACACGCTGGCTACCTTCGATAAATCGTATGTCGTGCTTGTTTAGTTCCTCAGTGTAATAGCCTGCTTTTGTACCTATACCGTGAATAACCGACGCACTAGTATTATAGTTGATATTAATATCTTGAGGAAAGCCATGCGATCCATTAATTAAGTATTCACAACTTAAGGCCTCATCTTCTTTGTTATAGAATTGTGGATCGTATCCATTTTCTTTGCAATAATCAAAGGCGATCTTATTCTTGTCAGGAGAGTCTAGTCCCATCAACAAAAATTTAATCTTCTTATTTCTTTTCCTCAACTCGTTTGCAATAGGTTCGAATTGAGGAATATAATACAGGTGATGAGTTAAGAATATTGCAAAGTAATTACTTTCCATATTAATAGTCTTTAGCATTTGGGTGATTACATTTGGTGAAAGGTAACAATTCGTATGCATGCACAATTCTATCTTCTTTGGCTGGTAATTGCATATAATTCCCAAACATATCAATTAAATAATGATCAGGATTATTTGGAGCCATGAATTTATTACCAAGAAAATTTATTTCAGATAAAGGGAACACACTATGATATCTCATGACTGAATGAAAATCGCCTACCTCTATGCCGGTAGCAACATATTTTGGTGATCTTTTTAAATATCTTCTGAGAATTTTATTTTTCCACTTGTCAGGACCTACTGTCCAACTAATAACTTTTGAAATTGGCTGTAATATTAATCTTGATCTTTTAAGAATAGTCTTTTTTGACTTCTTAAATCGCCTAGTGTAAAAGACCTTAGTGTTATAAAAATCACGATCGATGATATCATATGGGAATATATCGAGAAAAATACCCTTATGATAGGTATAGTTTTTCCCTTGTTCATTTTTAAGATTAATAGTGCTGTAGTCATCTCTAATCCGTACCCACTTTGTTCGTTTGCTATCTGTTTTAGCTGATTGAAAGAATAATCCATAGGGTAATTTAGTGGGCGCAATTTTTAAGAATTTTTCATAATCTTTACGTGACATAGCCAAGTCTGCATCATCATCCCATGGAATGAATCCCTTATGTCTTATTGCTCCAAGCAAAGTGCCTCCTGTTAACCAGTACTTAATATCATGCTCTCTACAAATTTCATCGACTATTCGAATCATTTCAAGCAATACAAGCTGCGTTTGCTCTATTGGAGTTTTGCCTGCCTCTCTTACCTCTTTTTTGTAATCCATCACACTATTTTAAAAAAAAATAATTCGAAACAACACCTAGCTGTTTGACATTGACAAAGAGTAGGTTAGAAGTGATCTAATCATTGCTCTTGAGATCAGTGTTCAATTGTTATGTTTAGATTTTAAAATCGTTCTCTAACAAGTATAGGTTGTCCTTCCAATACTTCAGCTTGTTTTGTAAAGCAAGTTAATACTACGTCAGCAACTGCTTTGGGTTGCATTATTGATTCAGGGTCTTCGTTTGGAGCTAATATTTTTCGTAATGGTGTAGCTGTTCGGCCTGGGCAAATGATAAAGATTTTAATACCATAGTCTTTTAATTCTTCAGCAATGGCATTTGAGAAATTAATAACACCACTTTTGGCTGCGGCATAGGCGCTCCATCCTGGGCGAGGAGTTAGACCTGCTGTTGAAGCAATATTAATTATCTTACCACCTGCGCGTTTCATCAGTAAAGTGGCATATTTAGTGCACAAAAATGTACCCGTAAGATTTATTCTTAAGGTTGTGTCCCAATTTTCTAAAGAGGTATTTAATAAACTTTCTGGATTAACATAGCCTGCACAATTTACTAACGCATCAATGGTATTGAACTTTTCTTTAACGAAATCAAAAAATACTTTGACCGATGCTTCATCACCCACATCCAAATTTTTGGCGAGCGATTGACCCGTTAGAACATTTTTAATCTCTGCATTCTGTTCAGCCGTTCTGCTTGCAAAAATAACAGTTGCGCCTTGTTCTTGTGCTTGTATGGCCGTTTGATAACCAATACCACTACTAGCGCCTGTAATAACAATTACTTTCCCCTTCATAATTATTTAAAACGTTAGTAGCTTATTAACCAATTCTACATCAAGTGGGGTCGTTATTTTAATATTCGATTCACGTCCTTCAACAAACCTTACCTTACCGCCATAATGAAAAAATAAGGAGCCATCTTCAGTGGCTTGTAACTGATCCTTTTTAGCTTTTTCGTGAAATTCTTTAAGCAAAGAGCTAGTGAATACCTGAGGAAGCTGTATGTTGTGAAGTTCATTTCTATTCAGTTCTCCAGTCATGTAGTCACCACCTTTTGAAACGGTGAACTTGATTGGAATAGTTGGCACTACTGCATCTTCATTTGTCGATGCGTCTACAATTTCCTGCACAAACTCTTTCGAAATGAGTGGACGTGCCGCCTCGTGTATCATTACTTTTGCAGTGTTAACTTGCTGTAAAGCATTAAATACTGATTCATGACGAGTGGCACCGCCAATTACGTATTCTATATTCTGAATATCATATTCGTCAACGTAACGCTTGTACTCATCCATGTATTCCGATTGACACGTGACCAATATTCGTGTAACAGCACTACAACTTAATAAGCGCTCCATTGAGTAAACTAAAAATGGCTTACCATTTATTTTATAAAACTGTTTTGGAAAGTCAAGCTTTGCTCTTTTTCCTACTCCGGCTGCTAGCAGAATTACATCCATTATTAAAATTGTTTGTCGTTGCTAGTGTTTATTTCCCATCACACCTTCAACTAAAATGTGCTGCAAAGGTAAGAATATTTAGGCACCGTGCATATTCGTTTATTATATCATAAGTGCGGTAGTACAAATACTCTTCTGGTAAATTGATGGTGTACAGTTATTTTAGTTTTTATTCTTGGGGTGTGTAATTGTGTTTGGCTGACTATCTTTTAAAGGTGGAGTTTGTACCTAGTGTCATTTGCGGGTCTATGCTTAAGCTCCTTTGTAGTACTCTATTGTTTTGATTGCTAGTTGATAAGTTATATGATTTGTTAAATGCGCCATAAAACTAATGGTGTTAAATATTGAAAAACAGTTTGTTGTGTTTTTTATTGCCAAATAAGTGAATGACAAGACATTTATCTTTTATCTATTGCAAATTAAAAGCTATCTTCGAAAACTTGTTTTAGTAGGTGAACAAAGGCACTTCACGAACAAAAAATAAAAAAACAATAATTTAGAATAAAGCATACCTGGATGCATATATTGCTAGTTAATTCTATAGGAAAAAATAAATGGGGTGGAGGCGAAAAGTGGATGGTCCTCGCGGCTCAGGAACTAAGCAAAAAAGGGCATAAGGTATTAATTGGTTGCCGTGCCAACTCCATTGTTGAAACCAGAGCAAAAGAAGCAGGTATACAAGTTGTGCGCCTTTGTATATATACCGATATTAGTGTTAAAGGTTATTTCCAATTGAAGTCCATATGTCAAAAGGAGTCGATAGAGTTAGTTATTGGATGTCAGAATAAAGACGTTCGTGTTGCTGGGTTTATGTCGCGAATGAACAATGGGCCCAAGATTCTCAGTCGTCAAGGAGTACAACTCTTGCGTAACAAATCGAAGTACAAATGGAGTTTCTTACCCTATTGCGATGGTATTATAACGAACACCTACTCATTAAAAAAAGAGTATGATAGTTATGGGTGGTGGGATGATGAGTTTGTCAAGGTTATTTTTAACGGTATAAATACTGATGTTTTTTCAAAAGAAATATACGACCTGAGTCAATATATTCATGAAGATGAACTTAAGCCGATTAAGATTGTATCAACAGGTCGCTTAGCCAGTCAAAAAGGATTTGAGTATTTATTAGATGCGGCTAAGCCAATTATCGAAAAGTACCCTCATGTATACTTTTTTATTGCCGGACAAGGCAAGTTGGAGTCGAGTTTGAAAAAGCAAATTAATCGCTTGGGTATTGAAAGGAATGTTCATTTACTCGGTTTTCAAAAAAACGTATCTTCTTTGCTTAATGCAGCCGATTTATTTGTACTTCCGTCGTTGTTTGAGGGAATGCCTAACTCCCTAATGGAGGCTTTAGCACATGGTTTGCCTGCCGTTAGTACCAATGTTAATGGCGTGTCTGAGTTGATGATAGATAATGAGCATGGCTACATCGTACAGTCTGGAGATTCGAAGCAACTAGAGGAAGCCATCGAAAAGTTGATCGCTGATGGTGATTTTAAAAAGAAAGGCTTGGCTGGGGCAGAGCATGTTAAACGTACTTTTTCTATAGACTCGATGATTGAGAATGTGGAATCTCACCTACTTCAAATACTTAGCAAGTAGCTTATTATATCTTGACAAAGAATATTTAACAACTTCAATTTAGCAGGTTTAGTATCATCTCATTATTTTTGTTGCGGCAAACATATAAGCCTTTGCAAAACAATACTTTTTTATGATTCTTACTTTTCTAAATAAATTCTGGCGAAATTTTATATTTTGGTTATTGTTTTTTGCCATTCACCGTTTGGCCTTTATCGTATTCAACCATGGTTATGCCGATGGTGCACCTGTATGGCACCTGTTGGCATCTTTTGGTATAGGGCTGCGCTTAGATAGTTCGTTTACCGGTTACATAATGGGAATTGTAGGTGTAGTTCAGCTTTTACCTACCGTTGTTAGCAGGCAAGTTTGTTTACGCTGTTTTGATTATATCAATTTCACCCTTATTGTTTTGCTAACTGGCTTTATGTTGGGTGATACCTTTTTATATTCTTATTGGGGAAGGCACATGGACTTGGAAGCTCTTGAGTTTATGAAAACTCCTGCCATTGTGATGGCCTCTTTGCATTGGTATGAAATGTTGCTATTTGCCTTGGCCTTGATAGCTAGCTCATACTTTTTTATAAAGTTGTACTTGAAAGTAAGCAAGGTATCGGCAAAAAAAGAAAAGGCTAATTGGAAAAATACGGTGGTTTTAACTTCGGTGATCCTAATCACTACTGCTAGTATGATAGCCCCTATTCGCGGAAGTGTTGGTGTGGCTCCAATAAATACTGGAGTGGCTTACTTTTCAACGCATCGATATGCCAATCACAGCGCTATAAATCCTATGTGGAATTTGGCTTATTCCATGAAAAAGATGGATGCCACTAAGGTTAAGTATCGTTATATGGATGATGCTTTGGCTGATTCGATTTTTGATAGTTTGACGAGGCACTCAGGTGACTATAAGCATCTTTTAACAACAAAACGACCTAATGTTGTTGTTATATTACTAGAGAGTTTTGCCGCTCACGCCATTGAAGCTTTAGGTGGTGCCTCGGTTACACCAACGATTAATAGTTTGATACCCGAAAGTATTTTGTTTAGCAATATTAGAGCTGCTGCCAACCGATCTGATAAAGGTTTGGTGGCCACATTAGCCGGATATCAGGTATTGCCTGCCTACTCCATTATTCGTTTCCCCGAGAAAACGAGTAGTTTACCGTTTTTACCTAAACGATTAAAGGAGAATGGTTATCAAGACTTGACCTATATCTATGGAGGCGATATAAAGTTTAAAAACATGAACTCGTTTGTAACCCAGGCAGGCTTCGAAAAAGTGGTGTCAGTCGATGATTTTGATGATGACTTGCAGGGCGAGAAATGGGGTGTTCACGATGAATATACCTTTCGTCGGTTAGTAGACGAGATGAAGCACTCGGCTGAACCTTATTTTAAATTCTTTTTTACTTTGAGCAGCCATGAGCCCTTTGATGTGCCAATGGAGCGTTTATATGAGGATGATTATCACAATTCCATTGCTTACACCGATAAGTGTTTGGGCGAATTTTTTGAAACGGTTAAAAAGGAAGGTTTTTGGGATAATACCTTGTTTGTTTTATTGGCCGACCATGGTGTTGGTGGGCCTGATCGGCTAAGCATGGAGCAACAGGAGTTTTATCACATACCTATGTTATGGACTGGGGGAGCAGTTGCTTCCAAAGACACTGTAATAAGTAAAATTGGTTCGCAAACCGATATGGCCCGTACTTTGCTTAGCCAGTTAGATATTCCGGCGGATGACATGCGTTTTAGTAAAAACATATTGGATGAAAGTACCGAATCCTTTGCTTTCTTTACGCTTTCTTCATTTGGGATGGCTTTGCTAGAGGAGGAGGCATATCAGGCCTACAACAACAATTTGAAAAAGTTTATATCAATAAGTGGAGCAAGTACTCAAGCAGACAGCTTAAAAGCCAAGGCATATTTGCAAGTATTGTATAATGATTCGAAAAATAGATAAGATGAATAAACCACAATTAAAGAGAGAGGATTTTGAGATAATGGCACCCGTAGGTTCGTACGAATCTTTAAGAGCAGCCATACAAGGAGGAGCTAATTCGGTTTATTTTGGTATTGAGCAGTTGAACATGCGTTCGCGTTCATCCAATAATTTTTCGAATGATGACCTACGTGAACTTGTCAAGATATCGAAGGAACATGGGATTAAAACCTATCTGACGGTTAATGTTGTTATTTTTAATGAGGAGTTGGATACCATGCGCGAGATTATTGACGTGGCCAAGGAAGTTGGGGTAACAGCAGTGATTGCATCCGACCAGGCAGCTATTAATTATGCACATGGCAAGGGTGTTGAAGTACACATCTCAACACAGGTAAATATATCCAATGTTGAAACTTTGAAGTTCTACAGTCATTATGCCGATGTGGTGGTTCTGGCCCGTGAATTAAATATGGAGCAGGTAAAGGCCATTTATCAAAACATTGTGGACGAAGATATACGTGGCCCCAAAGGAGAACTCATACAAATTGAGATGTTTGCTCACGGTGCTTTATGTATGGCAACATCTGGCAAGTGTTATATCAGTTTACATCAGTTAAATGCCTCGGCCAATAGGGGAGGTTGTTTACAGCCTTGCCGACGTGGATATACCGTTACCGAAAAAGAAACGGGCAAGCAAATGGAGTTGGAGAACGATTACATTATGTCGCCCAAGGATCTGAAGACCATCCATTTTTTGAATAAAATGATGGATGCAGGTGTACGCGTTTTTAAGATTGAGGGACGTGCACGCTCAGCAGAATATGTAAAAACGGTTTGCGAGTGTTATAACGAGGCCATTGAAGCTGTTATGGATGGTTCTTATGATGAGGCTAAGATAAAAGAGTGGGACAGTCGTTTGTCCGAGGTCTTCAATCGAGGATTTTGGGATGGTTATTACATGGGACAAAAGTTAGGCGAATGGAGCCATAACTATGGTTCGCGTGCTACCAAAAAGAAAGTGTACATTGGAAAGGGTATGAACTATTTTCCGAAACTTAAAGTGGCTGAATTTTTAATGGAAACTAAATCCTTAAAAGTGGGTGATGAAATACTTATTACCGGACCAACTACAGGTGTCATACAAATGACAGTGCCGGAAATACGTGTTGACCTAAAGCCTGTTGAAGAGACCGTAAAAGGGGAGCGTTTTAGTTTTATAGTTGATGAAAAAATCAGGCGTTCCGATAAATTATATAAGATTGTTGATGCCAATTTGGTTGATAACTAAAGCACCAGGTTGACCAACATATTTTTACATTTTAAAGCAACAAACAATGAATATATCAGGCAATATATCTAAAATGAAAACCAGTATTGAAAACGATGAGGTCGTATATGAATTACGCCTTAACAACGAACTGGTGAATATAAGCGAGTTAGTTGGTAAAACAATTACACTGGAGTATCAGAACCAAATAAACTGTATTGCCTGTGGGAAGAAGACCTCCAAGTCCTTTGCTCAAGGCTTTTGCTATAACTGTTTTCAAACAGCCCCTCAAGCCGAAGAGTGTGTGCTGAAACCTGAGACCTGTCGAGCGCATTTGGGAGAGGCACGTGATATTGAATTTGCCGAAGCCCATTGTTTAATACCACACTATGTGTATTTAGCCATTGCATCGGGTGTAAAGGTGGGTATTACTCGCCATACGCAAATCCCAACGCGCTGGATTGATCAAGGTGCCTCAAAGGCCATTATAATTGCCGAAGTCCCCAATCGCCATATTGCAGGTGTGATGGAAGTGCATCTAAAACAATATTTTGCGGATAAAACCAATTGGCGAGCGATGCTAAAAAATGTGGTGGCCAACGATATCGATATTGCCAGTGAAAAGCTTAAGGCTATTGAGCACTTGCCCGATGAATTAAAACAATATGTTATGGCCGATGCCAAAGAATGGACGCTTAACTACCCTGTTGAAACTTATCCTTTGAAGCCTCAATCCTTAACGTTTGACAAAGAGGCAAAAATAAGTGGAACACTAAAAGGGATAAAAGGTCAGTACCTTTTGCTTGATAACGATCGTGTACTGAATATTCGTAAGCATAATGGTTATTTAGTCTCTGTTCAGGCTGATTAGAATAGTTTCCTTTTATTCGAATTCTACAGGATTGCATCTATATTGACGATTTGTAAGTAATGATGCGATCCTGAATTATATTAAACATTGTTTACTGCACTACTAACTCATCAATCAATAACCAGGATGGATTACCTTTAGCACTATGTGTTGCTGGTAATAAGCCTGCATTATAAACTGATATCTTTAAATAGCGTGCTCTTGCTTTAAAAGGCATGTGGAGTAGGTGGTGTTGGCTTTGCGATTCGTCAAAACTTGCTTGATAACTTGCCGTATGTATCTTTTTGTAAGTTATACCATCGTTGGAAATACTTATCTCAATCATCGACGGAGTGGCAACCCACTTGGCAGGATGCGATAAACAGGATAAATATACTTCTCTGATATTACTGCGTTGCTTGAAGTCAAATAAGAAATCATTATCGGTACCATTAAAACCAATCCAATATTTATCATTAAATTGGTCAATACTGCCCTGCTGCCCATCAAATAAAGCAGCATAACTACCCGAAAAATACTGTTCATCAGGTTGTGGTATTACTTCTATTAGACGAGCTTTAGTAGGTATTTTTTTTATGTATTGTTGCGATACCGTTGCCGATGGATACATATTGTGCTGAAAGGCTCGTGCTTTTAGCTGGCCACTGTTTTTAATCGTTATGGCTTTGTTATAAAGAGCTGAACTAGTGTCGGGTATTTCACCATTTAATGTATAATAGATATTTGTATTACTGCCCTGTGAGCTAATTTGCACTTTGCTTGAGTCGTAAAAGCACAAGGGCTGTGGTTCAATAAGTGGTGCTGGCGTGTTTTGTTTGAGCTTTTTAACAGCTCCTTGCGCTTCCCTCTGGTTTAATCGAAAGCTCAAATCTGCCATAATGGGGTAATGGTCAGAAATGTAAATACCATCTTCTTTAACTTTATAGGTGTTAAAGTGTTTAGCATCAAAAAATCCATTCACAAAAATGTGGTCAATTACTACCTCAGGTGTTTCATCATTAAAGCCATTGTAGGTTTGAATGCTTACAGGTTTGTTGTCGAGCGGTAATTCACGACTATCCCACAATTGATCAAAATCCTGCCAGTTTTCGGTCATGGTGGTGTACATGCGTTCGTTTGGCTGTGCGTTAAAGTCTCCAGTTAAAATAAGTGGTGCGCCGCTGGCTATGGTATTCATTTTTTTGAGTAGTAATATGGTGCTTTCGTTACGAGCATAGGAACTCATATGGCTAAAGTGGGTGTTAAACACATAAAAGATATAGCCCTGTTGAATGTCCTTAAGCTGCACCCAGCTAACAATACGAGGATAGGTAGCCCCCCAACTAACACTGCCAGGGATCTCTGGTGTTTCCGATAACCAAAAGTAGGATGACGCCAATAGTTCGTATTTATTCTTGAGGTAAAAGACAGGGGTAAACTCACCCTTTTCTTTTCCGTCATCACGGCCGGCACCAACATAATGGTATTGCTCTAGGTTAATTTGTATGTCATCCAATTGGTGTTTCATTACTTCCTGAAAGCCAATGATGTCGGGTGTTGCTTCTTTGAGAAATGAATAAACCAGGGCTTTGCGATTGGCCCAGGCATTAATCCCATCATTGGGATTGTCGTAGCGAATGTTAAAGCTCATCGTTTTTACTACACGTTCTTGTTTGGTGCAGTAATACAGAAAGCTGCCAATGACAACTACGCAGAGGATTAAAAGGCTTCGGATATGTGCCATGTTTAGGGTTGGTGTTTGGGGTTGGAGCCGAGTTTATATTTAATGTGTCCTGTCTTTATTAAGTCGTGGTGGTTAATGAAAAAGCGATCGTAAGGATGTCCGTTTATTTGTATTTCTTTAATGAATATATCATCGGGCGATTTACGTTGCGACTCAATAACTATTTGTTTGTTTTCATAAATGGAGGTGTCTAGATGAATGGTTATTTTATCAAAAAGCGGACTTGATAGGGTGTAGTTCATATCACCTGGACAGCTTGGATAGAGTCCCATCATGCTGTAAATAAGCCAGGCCGATAATGTGCCAGTGTCGTCGTTACCAGGTAATCCGCCAGGCTCGTTTTTGAAATAGCGCTTAATGCAGTCGTGCACCTGCTTTTGCGTTCGCCATTCCTCACCACTGGCATAATTAAATAGATACGGATACCCCATATCCGGCTCATTACTCATATCAAACAAGCTATCTTTAAAGCATTTGTTAAGCTGTTGTACAAATTTGTTTTTACCACCCATTAAACGAATAAGGCCTTTGGTGTCGTGAGGGACAGCAAATGAGTACTGCCACGAGCTGCCCTCGTGAAAGCCATTAGCTGCTTGGAAGTTTTCACCTTGTAAGGGGTCGAATCCCTCCATGTACTTACCCTCCTCGGTCACAGGTCTTAGTAACTTATAATCTTTGTCAAAGTACTTTTTGTAGCCCATGGATCGTTGCAGGGATTTCCGATGGGTGGTTTTATCTCCCATTTCATTGGCCATTAGCGCCAGATTATAGTCCGAAATATAAAGTTCTAAAGCCTGCGAAACCGAGTTGTCAAATTCTTTGGTAAAAGGGATGTAATGATTCTCCAGATAGAACTCATTATCATGACGAATAAAATTATCAGCGCTTGTGTTGGCGTGTTTTAACATGGCCAGATAAGCCGCATTCACATCAAAATCGGTAAGACCTCGTCGATAAGTATCATTAATAACTATTAAAGCTGGGTCTCCTTCCATCACATCGGCCTCACGACCATAAATTTCCCATTTTGGTAGCCAGCCACTCTCTTTGTACATATCCACCATGTTACGAACCATGGTCAGTTGCTTTTGTGGGTAAAGCAGCGACATGAGTGGATGGACCGTACGGTAGGTATCCCATAGTGAAAAAACAGTGTAGCGATTTTCTTTTTGACTGTTCAGAATTGCATCGGACTCCATTGCCGGGTAATCGCCATTAACATCCTGTAAAATATTGGGATGTAGCAACAAATGATAAAGGGCTGTGTAAAACTGTATACGATCATTCTCGGTGCCGCCTTCCACTTCAACAACCATAAGCTCCTTATTCCAGGCTTCAAAAGCTTGCTTTTTTATCTGCTCAAATGATAAGTTGGTTTGTTCCTTCTCCAGGTTCTCCCGTGCGTTTTCAATGCTAACATAACTAACGCCCACTTGCACCTCAACTTGCTCACCCTCCTCGGCATCAAATGAAAAACAGGCGCCTATTTTTTCGCCCGAAAGCTCCTTGTTGTATTTTGTATATAGTTTATAGCTATTACTGCTTGAACTCCAGTTGTGTCGGGCTCCGGGTAATTGTTGGTGAAACTTCCAGTAAGCGCTTTTCATATTATCGCGCTTAATCCGTAAAACAAAATAAACGGGTATTACAGCATCGGGGCGGTAGCAAAAGGTTCCCATTAGTTTATAGCCCTCAATTTCGTTGTTGGCCACACGTTTAATGTGTGCCCCACTTTCATTAGTCAGTCCATGCCCCAGGTCGATTAATATATTGGCTTTGCCAGCAGGAAAGGTAAAACGACTTAGTCCCGAGCGGTTTGTGGCTGTTACTTCAGCATCAATCTTGTAACGTTCTAAGTGAGTAGAATAGTAGCCCGGTTCAGCTTTTTGTTCCGATAGTTTTGATCCGTATTTATTGACATCAACGATAAGCTCTCCGCAAGTGGGCATTACCACTATGCTTCCCAAATCGGGGCATCCTACACCGCTTAAGTTAACGTGCGAGAACCCTGTCATCCATTTATTATTATATACGTATGGGTTGCTGCACCAATTATTGGTATTGGAGTATTCGTTGCCTGGATGAGGTGTAACATTAAACGGAACAACGGAAACCATGCCATGAGGCCTTACTGCTCCCGGATGGGTAGCACCATAATTAGAAGTGCCAATAAATGGATTGACCAAATTCGCTGGCTCTTGGGCTGTGAGCTGATGGCATAGTAAGGCGATGAAAATTACTAAGACTCCTTTCATAACGTGACTTTGGATGAGCCTTAAAGATATAACCTTCTGTTGGTAATTGCTGTAGTTTTAGATGGATTGCTATAATGAGTTGATTATTAACTTAATATTGGGGATGAGTGCAGCGATGCAATGATTTGATAAAAGGCGTGTTTTGATTCATATCAATTGGCCAATGGGCTTTTATGTAGTTGAGTCTTGTAGGTTAGTAGGCTTATGTGCATCTTTAAAAGCAGTAAATAGTGTCATGATGCATTTAAGCTCTAATGCAGTAAATAAGCCAATTAATAATGAAAAATTTACTTGAAATTTGTTGTTACTCCTTCGAATCGGCTAAGTTGGCTCAAGAAGCTGGTGCCCATCGCATTGAATTGTGTGATAATTACTTGGAGGGCGGAACAACACCATCCCATGCAACCATTAAACATGCTGTTGACCAACTACAGATACCTGTTAATGTGATTATTCGTCCGCGTGGAGGGGACTTTTTATATTCACAGCATGAATTTGAAGTGATGAAACAGGATGTAATTAATGCCCAAAAGCTTGGTGTTAATGGTGTGGTTTTCGGTATGCTTAAACCAGATGGGGAAATAGATGTTGAGCGAACAAAAGAACTAATGGCTTTGGCACCTTCGCTTGATTTTACCTTTCATCGGGCATTTGATATGTGCCGTAACCATTTGCAGGCTCTTGAAAAACTTAAGCAGTGTGGTGTTAATCGCGTGCTTACTTCGGGTGGTATGAATACGGCTTATGAGGGAATAGATTTGCTAGCTGATTTAGTGACAGCGGCCAATAAGCAAATTGTAGTGATGCCTGGTAGCGGAATTAATGCATCAAACATTGCCACCATACGGCAACAAACTGGTGCTTCAGAATTTCATGCCTCGGCCAAAACCTTTGTGAGTAGTGCTATGCAATACTTTAACCCGGCTATTAGCATGGGCAAAGATGGTAATGTAGATGAGTACCAAAGGATAAGTGTTGAGGTTGAGCAGATAACAAAAATGATTAATATACTTAGATAAACGAGATGCAGATGAAATTAATGATAGCCGTATTTTCGATTCTACTTGCCTTGGTGAGTTGTCAACCAGAAACATCTTTACCGCGCATAGCTGTTGCAGGCTTAGCAATAGAATCAAGTACCTTTTCTCCTGCAATAACACATGAAGATGCCTTTCATACCCTTTATGGAGCCGATGTTTTAAAATATTATCCATTCTTACGAGATGGTTCAAAAGCTCGTCAACAGGCAATTTGGTTTCCAACATTGAAGGCTAAAGCTATACCAGGCGGTATTGTTTCGCGCGAAGCTTATGAGTCCTTACTCGCACAAACACTTGAAAGGCTGGAGGAAAATTTGCCATACGATGCCATGTATCTTGAGTTACATGGCGCAATGAGTGTGGTTGGTTTGGATGATCCTGAAGCGGATTATGTGGAGCACATACGTAAACTTGTTGGAGAGAAAACAATTATTTCAACGTGTATGGATCTACATGGCAATGTATCTGAGCGATTAGCTCAGAATCTTGATTTAATTACCTGTTATTGCATGGCACCGCATGAAGATGCTATGGAATCAAAGCAGCGTGCTGTTGAAACCTTACTCGAAAGATTAAAGAATGGCAAAGGCAAGCCAAAATATAAGGCATGGGTGCCTGTTCCTATTTTATTACCTGGTGAAAAAACAAGTACCCGCATTGAACCTGGTAAAAGTTTGTACGCTCAATTGGTGCCGGCTTCAGCACAAGAAGGTGTGTTGGATGCCTCTATTTGGGTAGGTTATGCCTGGGCCGATGAGCCACGTAATAGGGCCGTTGTGATGGTAACTGGAGATGATAAAGATAAGGTGAAATTAACCGCTGAGGAATTGGCACAGAACTTTTGGGATGTACGAAATCAATTCGAATTTGTAGCTCCTGTAGCCAGCCTTGATGAATGTTTAGAGCTAGCAATTAATAGTAGCAAACATCCGTTTATTATTAGCGATATGGGAGATAACCCTACTGCAGGAGGGGCTGGCGATGTTACTTGGACTTTAACGGAGTTGCTAGCTCGTAATGAATTTAAGGCTGCTGATGGGCCATCGCTCATATACGCTTCTATCCCCGGTCCTGAGTTGGTTGATAAAGCAGTAGAAGTAGGTATTGGCGGCCATGTTGAAGCGAATGTTGGAGCTATGGTCGATCAGCGTTATTCGCCTCCAATACGTTTAAAGGGAAAAGTAGAAGCCATTAAACACGGCGATAAACATGCCGAATCAGAGGTAGTTGTAAAAGTAGGAAGCATTTCGGTGATTGTGACTAAGAAACGAAAGCCCTATCATTACGAAAAAGACTTTTCTGAACTAGGATTGAATCCGCGTGAAACAGATATTGTAGTTGTGAAAATTGGCTATCTGGTGCCTGAGTTATACAATATGCGAGCCGACTGGATGATGGCTTTAACGCCAGGGGGCGTTGATCAACAGCTTGAGCGACTAGGGTATAAAAGAGTGGTCAGACCAATGTTTCCTTTAGACAAAGAGATGGATGATCCGAACTTGAAAGCAACTATGATACCTGTAAGTGGTGAGTAGTGATCGCTATTAACCTGAGTTCGATTAAAATTTAAGAGCTCAGATTTCATTAAGTGATTGATATACAATCTAAATTTTTGAGGCATAGTAAACTATGGCGATTAAATTTAGAGCAGTAGATCGATTATTTAATGAAAAGATTAATGTATCCACTTATAAACATCGATTTTCTGCGTCATATTCGTTCGACATAGCCAGCTATGCCTTCACAAATAGTCCTTAAAACTCAATATTTATAAGCGATCTGAGCAATAAATTTTACGTCGAACTCAGGTTATTAAATTTTCGTCATCTAAAGAATGGTGAAAAGCAGAACGGTCAAGTCTTAGTGTTTAATAACTTTGATGCTTGACTGTTTTGTGTAAGCTATGAAGGAGTTAAATTTTTTTATTGCTGCATACGTGCATTTCGAAACATAAATGGTATAACAAAGCATTTCAAAGATCGGTTTTAAATTTAATTGCCACGTGTGAGTTTAACTTACTTATAATACCCTTTCTCTCTTTTGCATGACTCTTTGGTAAACTTATATGGCTCTTAGACTGCTTCGGTTGATTCTTTCTGGGTTCTATTTTACCTTATCGGGCCGTAGGTTGATATTTTCGTTACTCTATTTAAGCTTATCGGGACTTCGGTTGATACTATCGGGATGTAGGTTAACACATCCTGGGCTTCGGTTAGGACAATTTTGCCTTCGGTTGACATTTCTGAACTTCTGGTCAATCAAATAATAAGGAATCATTATTAAAATGCGCCATTAGCGCATACCATTATTAAGCCGCATTGCTTAAGATATGGTTATGAAATTAAATGGAATAATTATCGTCCTAGCTTACCTATTCTTCGCAATTAAAGCCGCCACTACAGCAGCACACAAACCACTATCAATGTTCACTACCGTTAGGTTAAAGCTGCTTCTTTAGCTCTAAAGCCATGGATATTCCAATGATCTGGAGCGTATGGGCTTGTTCAATTTAAGGCCCTTCTTAATATTGGTTCGAACTGAAGTAGATACCTGTGAGTATATCTGATTCATTAAAGCAGAATGATAAGCGAGCTTCATCATAAAAAATATACACTGTATTTTTTGAAGTTGTGTGAAACCCGCGATTTAGACTAGAGGTGATTGACTTTAGGTCATCTCCCAGCTTTATTTTTCTTTTCCCCAATAATAATGTCAGCCCGTGTATCTCAATTGTGAAACCAGTGGTTATGCTACCCGATTGAGCCGTTAATATAAAACTGTTAGAGCCTACCTTTTTTTTGATAATATTCTCATCAGGTGTTTGAGGGATTTCCTTAGGGTCATTTTTAATGGCTCTTAATTGTAAACCGTCTATACCGAGTTTTCCTGTATAATAATCAACTTGGGCTGGTAATTCTTTATTATTTTTAGCGTAGGTATTTATCTCATATTTATTGATGTTCAGGGCTTCATCTCCATAATCATAGTGTTGGGCATTCGATAACAAAGCAACCATGGCGAAGATAATTAGCAACGAATGTTTCATCTTAATTGAATTTACCTATTCTTAGCAATTAATGCTGCCACTACAGCAGCACGCAAACCACCGTCAATATTCACAACCGTTAGGTTAGGGGCACAGCTGGCCAGCATACTGGTTAGTGCTGCTTCTTTGGCTCTAAAGCCATAACCCACCGATGTGGGTACACCAATTACTGGCAGTGGCACTAGCGATGCTACGAAAGGTGCCAAGGCTCCTTCCATGCCTGCCACCACAATAACCGCCGACACATCTTGTTCGATGCCGAGCTTGATAGCTTCCAAAACACGGGTTGGGTGGGCAATGCCACGGTCCTCAAACACCATAGGTTCGACACCAACAGCCTTAAGAATTACCTCACACTCGTATGTTACTGGATGATCGGCTGCTCCGGCACTGATAACAAGTATTTTGCCTTTAGGTGTTGGCATCTCGCCAATAACGGTGGCATTAACCGACCACAGCACGGGAAATTGATCTTTGAAATGCTCATTCAGTTCTTTGTAGAACGGACTACGTGATACCACCACCCGTGGATGCTTTTCGAGTAGTTTACTTGTTAACTCAATGGTTTGCTCCAGGGTTTTGTATTCGCCATAAATGATTTCAGGTATGTTCGTACGCATGCCTCTGTTCACATCTAATATGTAGCGACTGGCGGTTTCCATCCAATCCAATGAGAAATGACGTTGAGCATCTTCTTTTGATATTTCGCCTTTTTGTATCTGTTCAAATAGTTCGTCGAAAGTCATGGTAAATGAGTAATGATAAATGGTTAATGATGAATGAGTAATGGTTAATGATAAATGGTGCGTTGTAATTCAATAACTAACCATTAATAATTGATACTTAACCATTGTCCATTAATATTTTATTCTTTTATCGTATTCATTAGGGCGTGAGCGCTTGACATCAATTGTAACAAATAAGCAAACATCGCCACCCATCTCAAAGAGCTTCTCCCGCACGGAGGCATCGGCCAAAAGCGCATAGCTTTCTGGTTTAGAAAGCTCAATGCGCATGTGATCTTCATCATCAATACGGCAACGTACATGGTAATCGTTGGTTTGCTTTATGAGGTAATTCTCTATTTTATAAATGGCTTTAATGCGCTCTGGTGTTAATAGCTTGTTGTAATTGATGCGTGTAGCCAGGCAGCTTTCGTGATCGGCAAAATCAGGATCGGCACCCAATGCGATGGCTATGTCTTTGGTTTCCCACGAGGTAATGCCCAATTCGGCCAGTGGTGATTGTACTTTGTACTCATCCAGGGCCTGTTTGCCTGGTCGGTAATTGCCCAGGTCGCTGGCTGTGGTGCCATCAAATAAGGGTAGACCATCTTGCGGTGCCAGTGATAGGATGTGGCTTTTGCAATGGTAGCAACGTTTTTCAGGATTATCAACTACTACCTGGCCTGGTGTTACATTAATAATTTTTAGTTCGGGAGCTCCCAGGCTTTTGGCTTGCTGGGCCATATCATCGGCCTTAGCGCGGTTAAAACCGTTATTTACCCATATGGGTATGATATTGGCCTTTGCTTGCATGGCGGCACCTAGAACGGCGCTGCTATCAAAGCCTCCTGAGAAAAGCAGGTAGCCCTTTGTATTTGTTTTGAACCAGTTGATTAATGCGTCTTTCTTTTCCATAGTCCTTAAATTTCGCTTTAAGATATATAAAAATTCTTTTTAGAGAAGAGAGATGCGACGAAGAGCAGGATTATAGCAATTAGCTTCAAAATATTAACACAGATAGCTTTCTAATAGAAAACTATCTGTGTTATACTGCTACAATATTTAAACATCGCGAAATGGGATAACACACATGCAGACTTGATACATATTTTAAGAAATGATGCATTTTTAATTTAGGTGAACTCTAATGTTTTGAATTTACCTATCTGATAATTTGTTACTCGTTTTGAGATTTCTCAAAATAAGTTCTTCAAGTTTCTTTTGAATAATTGGCTTAGTAATAAAGTCATCACACCCAGCATTTAAAGCCCTCAATTTATCACCTTCCTCAGTATATGCTGTTTGTGCAATTATAGGTACTCCTGGATACAGTTCTTTTATTCTTTTAGTTGCTTCAAAGCCATCAATGTTGGGCATTTTTAAGTCCATTAAAATAATATCAATTTGCCTGGTTTTGCACGCATCAATTGCTTCCTCACCATTTCTAACTGTAATGACCTTACGTACAAAATCCATCTTATTCAAGTAGGTTTCTAATAGCAATGAATTTATTTCTTCATCTTCAGCAATTAGTACAATACATCCTTGATTGTTTATTTCTGTTTCAGACATTTGTATTGCTGAGCTTGGGGTATTAAATGGTAAGGTGACAATAACTGTTGCGCCTTTTCCTGACTCTGATATTATTTCAATATCTCCGTCCATTAATCTTGCATTTTCTCTGGCTATTGATAAGCCAAGGCCTAATCCACCAACTTTATCAGCAAGATTTTTTTTCTCTTGAGAAAAACGTTCAAATATTAAGTGCTGATATTCTTCTTGTATTCCAATGCCGGTATCTTTAATATAAATTAATACTTTAGGTGAAGTGCTATTTATTTGTACACTGAAACCCAACTCAATGGAGCCATGACTTGTAAACTTGAAAGCATTATCAAGCAAGTGATTAAGTATCTTATATAGCTTATCTTCATCTACGAGAATATTACACTCTTGAACCGTAGTTTCCTTTTGAATATATAAGTGTATGCCGTTTTTTACGGCTCTTGCATTATGACTGGAAAAGAGATTTAAAATCAGCTCATCCAAATTCACTTCTGTTACAACAAGTTTAACCTGTTTTGTTTCCAGCTTTGAAATCTCTAGAATATTATCTATAATTCCCAGAAGCTGAGTGCCACAGCTTTGAACAATATCAATATAACTAGACCTATCCTTCTCAGATGTATTTTCAGACTTTAATAAATTTGTAAAGCCGATAATTCCGTTCATCGGAGTCCTTATCTCATGAGACATATTATTAATGAATTCTGTTTTCAAAATGTCACTTTCTTCTGCTTTATTTTTTGCATTAATCAATTGAGTCTCTACTTCCTTCCTGTCAGATATATCAGTGAAAATAATGACAAAGCTCTCAACCGTTTTATCTATTACCCCAATAGGAAATATTTTAGCCCATGCAGTAAACTTTTCTCCCGTTTTTTTGCTACCTATTAATTCTCCACTCCATTGACCATCATATTTTAGTATATCTTGCAGCTGGTTTATTAATTGTTCATTTTTTGTTTTATCAATCCACGAGAGTAACTCTTGACCAACCATATCTTGGTTGGTAAAACCTGTTGTTTCAAAAAAAGCAGGATTCACATTTGTGATCTCACAATTAGAATCAGCAATTACAATTGATTGATGACTTTGGTAATAAACTAATGAACCAAGTTCACGTTCCGTAATATCAGCATGGGTGCCAAGCATCCTTGTTGCAACACTTTTTTTATTTCGCTCAACCACTTTACCCTTTGAACAAATTCTTGACCAAGATTTATTTTTTCGCAATACTCTATATTCGGTAGAGAAGAAATTTGTTTTTCCATCTAAGTGCTTAACTAGTTCACTCTTTACATGTTCAATATCGTCTGGATGAATTTTTATGATCTCCTCCTTATTTGCTTGTTCATTCTTAACTAGGAAACTATAAAAAGGGCTATTGTATATTGAATTGCCAATTTTATTTTTAATATCCCACTCCCATATCGCCTCATCAGTTCCTTCTAATAAAAATTGCCAACGCTTTTCACTTGATAATAATTCCTGTTCAGCTTTTTTACGCAATGATTTTTCACGTAGTAAATCAATGGTTCGAGCAGAAAGATTATCATACATTTTCAATATTGTTTCGATAAGGGTTTTCATCGAGCCTGACATTTCATTGTTGGCAAATATCTTTGATTCTTCAAATGAATACCCTGAGTTCATATGCCCAACGGCAATAGCCATACGCTTGTCGGAGTCTAATATATGATAAGCTAACCAATTGGTTAAAAATGACAAAAGCTCTTGAGTTACCTGAGGTTCAGAAAGGTCACCTTTTTCATTTTTGAGGTTTATAATTTCATTGACAAAACTCTTGTGTGTTTTTGAATGTTCATCACTCCAAAGGCATCCCTTCATATTGGTATTCCAATATTCTTCTTCTGTTTTAAAATGATAGTCAGTGTATTGTATTAATTCGTCAAAAATTGAGTCTAGTATCGATATGGAAGAATGCTGTACTACATGTATAGCTAAACGATTAACTATCGATACCAACTTCATATGCTGCTTATCAATGATTTCGATATCTGTTTCAAAATTCTTATTCCATGGAAGAATATCAAAGTTATCTAACTCTTTCATACACATTTTTGATGATTAGTTGTTGATGGGTTTTGCAGACACCGCTTGTTTTATATTGGCCAAAATGCAGTGGAATGCAAACAATTAAATATTACTTTTGAGGTAATGTAAAGTAAAAATCACTGCCTTGGTTGATGGTACTATTGCACCATACTCGACCTTGATGCTGCTCGATATAATCTTTACAGATTAATAAGCCAAAGCCATATCCAATTTCTCCATTGGTGCCTTCATTGGATACCACATTATCCATCTTAAAAATTGTTGCCATGGTGTCCTCATCCATGCCTATACCTTTATCAGATATAAGTATTTCAACTTCATTTTTTTTTTCAGTTGCTTCAACACGAATAGTGCTTCCCTGGGGCGAGAATTTGATAGCATTTGAAATGAAATTTCTTAGAATGGTTTTTAGCATGTTCTGATCTGCCATTACCACACAAGCCTTATCTACAGAAGTTTCAAACGAGATATTTTTTTCATTCAATAAATACTTTAAAATAGACTGACATTCCTCTACAATTGCTAACAAATTTTGTTGTTCTGGATTAAAAGTCATTACTGATTTTAAATTAGCACCCCATTCTAACAACTCACTAAGTAGTTCAAATGCTTTGTTCGAACTCTCATATAACACTTTCAGTTGCGTCTTTCTATCTTCATGTTCTAGTTGATCAAATCTGTGATGTAATATTTCCGAAAGTCCTAAAATGGAAGTAAAAGGAGCCCTTAGGTCATGTGCCAAAACAGTGAAGAAACGATCTCTCACCTCCAGCATTTTTTTTAGTTTAATTTTTTGATTAAAAGAATCTAGATGTACTTTAATTCGGGCAAGTGAACTCTCGTAATGAAATGGTTTATAGATAATATCTGCTCCACCGTTTTCAAAAACTCTTGATATACCATCCTTATCCATTTTGGCAACTAAGAACAAGACCGGAACATCTTTATTAGGCGTTTGACTTTTTAGTTTTTGAAGTGTTTCAATACCATCCATATCTGGCATTCGCACATCGATAAGCATTAGATCAAAACATATATTTCTACTAATACCAAGTGCCTGTTCTCCTGAGGTTGCTATGTATGTGTTAACCCTTTCATTTTTTAATAATAAACTTTCAATTATCTTAACATTATCGATTATATCATCTACAATTAAAACATTCCTCACACTACTTTCCATCATTTATATTGATATTTTTGAAGGTATTAGTCCCAATTTTGTTGTCTTTGATATAATCAGATATCTTCTTATCTTCAGTTAAAGTATGTGACACAAACCAATTATATATAAAATTCAAATATTCATTAAAATTACGCGTGTTGTGGCGCTCAATATTCAACTTCTCCATTAAATCGAGATGAATAAGCTGATGTTTGTGCCTATTAGGATATTCTATATCTATCAAAAAATTCTCTTCGCTCGTAAAATGAAACTCTTGGTATTTTTCTATTTCATTTATCATCCTTAATAACCTCTCATCGTCATAGTTGTTAAGTATTCCTATTCGAAAAGAGTCAATCAGTTCTAAAAATATTCGATGCTCTAAGTCAATTCGATAAATGTCCGTATCAAATTCTGATTTCCACTCAAGCTTTGTATTAATTTCAATAGTTTGTTTGTTCATCACTTCTATGCTGTTATAATCCCCTAAAAATATTAGGCGGTAGAACAGGCAAAGGGTAAGATTGTTCTAGCAAAGTATATTTATGTGCAAATTTTGATGTAATAATAGGTAATTTACGTAGTAGTTGTAATTGCTATTCAGGACCAAAAATAAAATGCATTCTTTGAAATTGTTTGTTCATCGCACTTGCAGAACGGTAATCGGCTTAAATACATTAATGTTGTTTTATCAGCGTTAATACTGAGTTGGGGACTCAGTATGGGCAGACTTGGTACAAGTGTTGTAAGAGTAGGAAATTGCGTATTCCATTACTAGTCGGGTAATTACAAATAAAAAAAATGATGCTAAGCTTAAAAACTTTGCAGTATCAAACTTGATAGAATTAATCCGAATGAAGCAATAATCTCATAGTAATTTTCTTGTAGCGAGGTCTTAAGAAATTAAGTGAGAGGTTAAGTTGACGGCTTTTTCTCCCTTTTTTAAGCTTGAGGCAATTAAAATTGTGAATGCCTTAAATATGAGATGAAAAAAAGGGAATATTCAATGGTTTGAGTGGAATAAACAATTTCTTAAAGGGATATCAGGCAGTTTCTGTACTTCGGTCTGACTTTAGGTCTACCCGGCGGAGTATTTAGTAAAGTATAACAAAAAACGCCCCTCATTTCTGAGGAGCGTTAAATCTATTATTTTAATAAGCCTTAGGCGGCTATTTTCTCTTTCACAAAGCGGTTACGTATCCTAACAGCCAGGTTGTACATTACAGGAGCCATTATTAAGGTTAATACTGTTGAAGTACTTAAACCGAATATAACAGTCCATGCCATAGGTGACCAAAAGTCCGCGTTATCGCCACCAAAGTATATCTTAGGATCTAACTCTGTAAATAGGCTAAAGAAGTCGAAGTTTAAGCCAACGGCCATTGGTATCAAACCTAAAATAGTTGTGATGGCTGTTAAAAGCACAGGTCGTAAACGTGTTTTTCCACCTCGTACAATGCTGTTTACTTCATCGGCACGTGATAAACGACCGTGGTCGCCAAGTCCTTGTTGGTCTTTAAACTGCTGACGAACAAGGTCGATGTAGTCAATTAGTACAATACCATTGTTAACCACAATACCAGCCAGTGAAACAATACCAACACCCGTCATCAGAATAACAAAATCCATTTTGAATGTGGCTAAGCCCATAAATACTCCAATTGTACTTAGTCCTACCGTTCCGATAATGATGAGTGGTTTGGCACCCGAGTTAAATTGCGTAATCAAAATCATCGCAATTAAAGCCAGTGCAAATAAAAGTGCACCCACTAAGAAATCTGATGTCTCCTGCTGACTCTCTTGCTCACCGGTCATCTTCCAATGGTAGTTGGCTGGCATCGGATAGTCGTCAAGTAAATCTTTAATACGTGCATTAATCTCATTGGCATTGTAGCCCGATATCACATTTGAACTTAAAGTGATCACACGGGTATTGTCAATTCTGATAATCTTCTCGTAAGTAGAAGCATACTCATATTTGGCCACAGCCGAGATTGGTATCAAGTGAATAGTCCCGTTTTTATCCACCTTCATTTTTTCATTCATCAAGGTGGATACATCGTAGCGATACTTGTCTTGCAAACGTAACATGATGTCATACTCATCTTCACCGTCTTTGTACTTGCTGATTTCCTTACCGTATAATGATGTACGTAGTGCCATGGCCACCTGTTGAGTTGATAATCCCATACGGCGAACTTTATCTCTATCGATAAAAAGCTGCATCTCTGGTTTGTTGGTATTTAAATCCATCTCCAGGTTTTCAATACCAGCAATGTAATCCGCATTAATGGTTTGTTTAATATCTTCGGTTAAAGTGATTAAGCGCTCATAGTCATCGCCACCTACTTCAATATTAATAGGCTTACCAACCGGAGGTCCATTGTCCTCTTTTTCAATAAATATTTTGGCACCAATAAATCCATTAAAGGCTTCAGATAACTCTGACATGATATCGCGTGTGCTGTGGCCTTCGCGGAATTGATAGTCATGGAATGTGATGGTTGTTAATGATTTATTGGGCGAACGACCCGACTCAAATAAGCCACCTTTACCATTGCCAACACTCACACCAACAGACTTAACAATGTCCATGTATGGGTCTAATGTTTTATATAGAATCTCCTCTGCGTTAACTGTTACCTGGTCAGTAACTTCAATATCGGTACCCAATGGTAATTCCATGGTAACGTATATGGTACGTGGCTCTCCCTCTGGAAAAAAGAATACGTTTGGTTTCATTATGTAAAAAAACATGATTGAGCCAAAGAATAAACCAATGGAGCCTGCCAAAAGCCATTTACTGGTGCGTCGACCTAGTGTTTTGCGCAACGTGGCCTCATACATGTTTTCCAGCTTAGGTAAGAAGGTATGCTGAAACCAAATGGCTGAAGGCTTCAGAGCAAATTTATTGAGCGTTGTAATGATGAGAGGCAAGACGAATAAGTTGCCCCCAAGGATGCTTCCTCCTAAATAAAACACAACACCTAACGCTGCCAATATACCTGTTACAATAAAATACTTGCGGAAGCTTTTTTTCTCACGCACATCTTCCAGCTTCATAAATTTAGATGCATACACCGGGTTTAATACCAGAGCAACAAATAAAGATGATGCTAACACGATTATTAATGTTATTGGTAGGTAGCTCATGAACTTACCAACAATGCCCGGCCAAAAAATCAATGGGAAAAAGGCAGCTAAAGTAGTGGCTGTTGATGAGATAATCGGTATCGCAATTTCACTGGTTCCGTTCTTAACCGCCTTCTCGGGTTTGACGCCATGCTCCATCATCCGGTAGACATTCTCAATCACCACAATGGCGTTGTCGACCAACATACCTAGCGCAAGCACCAAGCTAAATAACACCATGGTGTTGATGGTATATCCGATCTGCTTTAGTACCATCATGGAGATGATCATAGAAACCGGAATAGCTAATCCAGAAAAGATGGCGTTACGTAAGCCCAGAAATAAATACAGAATAATCATCACGAAAATCATACCCAATAGGATACTGTTTTCCAGATTGCTGATCTGATCACGTACCGATACTGATTGGTCATCGGTGACTGTTACCGTTAAATCAACAGGTAGTGTTTCGCTCTCTTGCTTTTCCTTGATGATGCCCAATATTTTATCGGTCGCATCCAATAGGTTCTGACCACTCTTTTTTACAACAGAAAGAGTCACAACCGATTTGTGATCTAAGCGCGATATGGTACTTTGCTCTTCAAAACCATCAATTACTTCCGCCACGTCTTTGATGTAGATAACACGACCATCAATTTCTTTAACAATGGTGTTACGTATCTGATCCATGTTGGTGTAATCGGCCTGGATACGAATTGAACGACGTGTGCCGTCTACCTTTATCTCACCAGCGCCTACCGTAAAGTTCTCTGTTTGAACGGCGAACTCAATATCTTCAAATGTTAGGTCGTAGGCCGCCAGGCGATGTGGGTTAACGTGTATTTTAATTTCACGCTCATCAACACCACGGATGTCGGCTTCTCGTACTTCACGTAATGTTTCGAATTCATCCTGTAAACTCTCGGCAAACTGCTTTAGTTCATAAATACTGTAATCGCCCGAAAGGTTGATGTTCAATACCGGAAATTCCGAAAAGTCGATGTCATCAACAATCGGGTCATCCATTAAGTCATCAGGTAACTCGCTAATAGCTTTGTCTACTTTGTCTTTTACATCCAGCTTGGCCTGATCAACCGATACATCGGCCTCAAATTCCACGATTATCAAGCTCATATCCTGGAAAGAGTTGGACGACATTTTTTTAACACCGTTCAAATCCTTTAGTTCCTTCTCTAGTGGACGCGTGATCAGATTTTCGATATCAAGAGGACTGTTACCCGGGTGAGGCGTACTCACCGAAATGTATGGAATAACAATTTCGGGGAACTGCTCGCGCTGCATAGACGAGTAACCCATCCATCCGGCCACAATCAAAAAGAGTGTGAGGATGTAAATGGTATTTTTATTGGCCAGTGCCATGAAAGTTGGTTTAAACTTTCTGGTGGAGACCTTTTCTTTGTGTTTTATATTTTCTTCTTGCATTTGTAATCAGATTTTGGGCAAGGGTTAGAGTGAAATTGCAGAGCCGTCAACTACCTGTGCATAACCTTCGGTGATGATTTTGTCGCCAGCTTGCAAGCCTTCTGTGATCATGGTGTTGTTATTATCTTTGATGCCAGTTTGGATGTAGCGTTTTTTTGCACGAACCTTACCGTCAATATCTTCTGCTACAAAAAGAAATTCACCACTAAAATCTTTTTTAACCAGGATAGAAGGCACAATAATCGCATCCTCGGCTGCAAATGTTCTCAGCTTTAAGATGGCCAACATATTTGGTTTGATGTCATTGCTTTTGTTTGTCAGGTCAATGCGAACGCGGAAAGTACGACTGTCAGGGTCAATGACTGCTGATGAGCGATAAATACGGGCATTAATGTTTTTATCAATCACTGGAAATTCAACATCTACTCTGTCACCAGCGTTTATCTGCTGTAGGTATATCTCCGATACATCGGCTGTTATATACACATGGTCGATGTTTACCAGACGTGCAAAAGGCAATTGTGGGCCAGCCATCTCGCCTTCGCGCTGAATAATTTCATCAACAACCCCATCGATAGGCGCACGAACTGTTGCTAAATCTAGCTGTGCCTGCAAGGCTTCTTTTTGCTGTTGCAAAGCTTCCATGTTCGACTTAGCTTGTAAGTATTCCATTTCAGAGCCAATGTTTTGTTCCCACAAGTCAGCCTGACGCTCATAAGTAGTCGTGGCCAATTGCAGGTTAATCTCTACCTGACGTAACGATCTCTGAGTCATCTCAGTATTTAAGCGAGCTAAAACAGTACCACGACGCACGCGGTCGCCCTCTTTTACATTGATAGATATGATTTTACCTGCTGTTTCGGGGCTGATGAGAATGTTTTTATCGGCTTTAACTTTACCTGTTACATCAACAAAATGCTCGTAAAGCTCTTGTTTGGCTTTAGCAGTTACCACATTAACCACACCTTCTTTGCGGTTAAGAGAAAGTTCCTTTTCCAGCTTGATTATTTCTTTTTTAAGATCGCTAAGCTCCTTTTTGTAGGTTTTAAGCTGTTCTTGTTTTGCTTTGGTTTCATCGGCTGGTTCACCTGCACAGGCTACCATTAAAGCAATAAGAGGAAGTATTAATAATTTTTTCATGTGTTTAATTTTATTTGGGTTGTTACACGATGTTCTGTGAACGATAATTATAATTGGTTAATGGCTTTTTTGTATTTAATATGTGTATCCAATAGGTTTAATGTCGATTGGATATAACTGATTTGCGACTGAATGTATTGACCTTCGTTTTGCGAAAGCTCGGTGCTGGACGCTAAACCTTTTACAAATTTCACGCGGGTACGATCATAAATGCGGAAAGCAATTTCTTCTCCTTCTTTATCATTCATGTAGGTAGCTTGTGCATTTTTAAAGTTGGATTCTGCAACCATCAATTGTTGCTTTAATCCTTCTTCCATCATGCGCATGTCGTTTTGTAGTTTCAGGTAGTTGATTTTTTCCTGATCGACCTTAGCACTTTGTTTACCCGATTGAAAAATAGGCATGGTTAACGACAAGCCCAGCATTTGTGAGTTGGTTTTATCCATGTTGCTAAATTCGTCGCCAAACTGTATGTAGCTAATGTTATAAAAAGCATTAATCTTTGGCAGGTATTGCACCTTTTCGTTTTTAACAATTGTTTTTTGCGCTTCCTCCTGAGTTTCCAATATTGAATAATCGATGTGATTGGTTACATCAAAACTGTTTGATTGAGGTATAAAGTCTTCAACAGGCGTTAGTAAAAAATCAATGTTATCAATCAATTTAATAGGCTGCTCTAGTTCAATACCCATCGAATATTTTAATACAGCTTCGGCTATTAAAAGCTGACGCTCGGCATCCAATACCAGATTACGCGAGTTGTTCACCATTAATTTTAACTGGTCAACATCAGTCATCTCTCTAAAACCATTATTAAAATAGGCTTCAGTTTCTTTAAGCGTTTGTTCGTTAACTTCCAGGTTCTTTTTAAAAGTTTCCAGGTTTTTGAGAGCTACCAAGGCTACATAATACGATTCTGCAACCGACTGACGAACATCTATTTGTGTTTTAGTTTTGTTTTTCTCACTAATATCTACATAAATACGACTGGCTTTAACACCAAGTAAGTAAGAACCGTCAAAAACTAATTGGCTAACGTTACCAGTGGCATTCCAACTATACTGTTGTCCAAATTGTGTTTTTAAACGAATCGGGTCCGAACCGTCTTCAGGTGTCATGGTAATCACGTTTTCCTGAATAGAAAGGTTATTCGTTAATTGTGATTCGGCATTTACCTGCGGCAAACCAATGGCAATGTACTCCCAAACCTTTTTTTCAGCTGCCTCAATGTCGTAGGTGGCACCTTTGCTCTGAAATGAATTTTCGGTGGCATACTCCATAGCTTCCAGCAGTGAGAAAGCCAGTGAGTCGCTTGTTGTTTGCGCCCTGGCGGGTAGCAAGCCAATCAAAACGATTGCCAACAGGGTTAATAAAGTGTTTCTCATAGTTGTGTGTTTATTTTTGTTCCTCATTGTTTTCGCAGAATAAGCGTTCTACTTCTTCCATTCCTTTGGCATTGCAAATGCCCCTGAAATGGTATTTAAATACTTCGTTAAACAGTTCCATATCTCTTAATTCGTTGGCCATAAATAAGCCGTTTGAATCGTCAAATGTGTAAACATGATGGGCAAACATCAGGCGTGCGATCACGTCCTCCTTAACATCTTCGTGGTAGAAGCCCTCTTTTTTGCCTTGTTGTATATTGGCAGAGTAGGCATCCATAATCACATCTTTTTGATTGTTTTGAAAATCTTGTAATACACCGGGGTAGTATTTTTTCAGATCAAACATAATGGTGGGTTGGTACTGCCCAATATGGGGTTCCATCATTTTTTTGTATTCGAAAAACTGCTCTATGGCGTTGATATCCTCTCTTTTAAAAATTGACATCACTTTACAGTCCTGATTGGCTGCCAGCTGTAAGGCTTCCTCAACCAATTCATTTTTATCGTTAATTGATTGGTAAAGCGTTTTCTTTGACATACCCAGTTCACGGGCAATGTCATCCATACTAACGCTTTTTATGCCGTATTGACAAAAAAGCTTTAGGGCACTTTCCGTTATTTCCAAGCGTTTAGATTCCATCATGCAAAAGTATAAACTTTATACTCTCGGGAAACTTAAAATGTGTTAAAAGTTTCCTAAGTTTCTTCGATGTAATTGTTATTTGTTTGTTTTGATGTTGTTAGTCAATAAAAACCAATGCCTCGTGTATTTTCTGAAGTCCCAATGAATAAAACCATTTTCTTCGTATTTGGTAGATGATTCAACTAGCAATGGATAAATCAGTTTTTACACTTCTGTTATTATTAGTTTTTGCATTTGGCAATTTGGAGGCTCAAAGCAATAAGAAGTTCAAGAGTAAAAAGAGGACTTCGAAGCGAGAGATTCGTAAGCGCCAACAGGAGGCTTTTGATAAAGATGACAGCAATGCTTTTAATCCGAAGCAACCCATGGGAGCTCGCCGCAACGACAATAGAGATGATCTGTTGTGGCATAATGAAACGGCCAATACGGTTTACGATAAAGCAAGCAATATTAGTTTGGTAAATCCGTCGAGGTATGGTCTTAAGCCAGGCTTGGAGCTTTCATCCGTTATTTTGCTTAATTATTGGATGCCCAATATTTATCTAAAAAAGAGATGGCGAAACGACAATTGGTATGTGTCGAGTAAACATGGTTTGTACTCTGCCACTCCAGGACTTAATTGGGCTAACAATCGTAACTATAGTTCCATCGTCGAAAGTGCTGAGCATATACCTTTTATTTTATCGATTAAAAATGAATTGCTGATCTCGCGCTTGATAATGAGTAATTCGAGGTGTGGAAGAGATCAGCCGTATATTATTTTTACCGGAGGTATTGGTGTTGATTTTGGGGTGCCTTTTGGCGAATCAGATTTAACAGAGATGAAAGGTCATTTTTTGGCCAATAGAAGTCCTGCCTTGATAGGTTCGGGTTATACGGCTTATGCCAAGTTAAGGGCCGATTGGCAGATGACACCGCTCTTGATGTTGGGTGGAGGATTTAAATACTTTAGAGGAGACTTTTCGGGGAATGGTGCCTTGGAGCACAATATGGAACTTCAAACACTCATCTTACCACAGTTTTCCTTTTCCTTGGGTTATATGCTATCAATAGCCAATTATACCGATACTAACAGTGTTGGTATTCTTCCTTTCTTTGATCTGACCTATTATTTTGGTAAACGCCAAGGTCGCCAAAAGGGATTGTTTGGCGGAGGTATGTTCTAGTAAAAAAACTTTCGTTTTCTTACAATCTAACATCGGTGTCGTTATTTTCCCTTTGGATTCTTTTAAATGTTATCTTTAGCCATCGTTCAGCATTAATGCGCTTTTGCTGAATGTTAAAACCAAAAAACAACGTTTATTTAAAATCTAATTTATTGAAAATGAAAAAGGAAGTAGCGATTGGTATCGATATTGGCGGTACCAACACTGTAATTGGTATTGTTGATCGAAGCGGTAAGTTATTAGCCGAAGCTTCAACGCCCACACTAACCAATACTGAGATTAAGAATTACCTGGATGTGCTGAGTGCCAAAATTAATGAAACCGTATACGAACTAGACGAAGAAGTCGAGGTAATGGGTATTGGGGTAGGAGCCCCAAGTAGTAATTACTATACAGGAGAAATTGTTGGTGCATCCAACCTGGGATGGGGAGATGTGGTGCCGTTTGTGAAGCTGCTCCGCCAGTATTACGATTATCCTACCATTGCATTAACAAACGATGCTAACTCAGCCGCCATGGGCGAAATGATGTACGGAGGTGCCAAGGGTATGAGTAATTTTATAATGATGACGCTTGGAACAGGAGTAGGCAGTGGCATTGTTATTAATAAAGAGTTGGTGCTTGGTCATGATGGTTTTGCAGGAGAGTTAGGCCATGTTATTACTGAGCGCAATGGACGCGAATGTGGATGTGGTAGAAACGGCTGCTTAGAAACTTATGCTTCTGCAACTGGGATTTGCCGTACGGTATCTGAATTAAATGCCAATACCAAAATACCAAGTGACTTGCGTAAGGTGCCATCTGGGCAATTTACATCTAAAATGATATACGATGCTGCCGTAAAAGGAGATGAGTTAGCCTTGGAAGCATTTGAAAGAACAGGCGAGATGCTGGGACGTGCTATCGCTGATTTTGTGGCTTTCTCAAGTCCTGAGGCTGTTTTCTTATTTGGAGGTTTAGCACAAGCGGGTGATTATATTTTTAAACCCACTCACAAGCATATGGAAGAAAACATGTGTTTCTTATACAGTGATAAAGTGAAGTTACTGCCATCGGAATTGGATGGTGCTAAAATAGCCGTGCTAGGTGCAAGTGCCGTGGTATGGAAAGAGCTGGAACAATTGGAGCAGTAAAATCAATTAAAAAGCTAAAAGGCGTAGTAGGGATAAGTGTTTCTTCTTTTCTCTATTGCGCTTTCCACTCAACTGAGTTCATATCACGTCCAAGCTTGACAATATCACATTCAGGTGAGGCCATATCACAGTCAAGTATGTCGATGTCACATCAAGGCTATGCACTTCTCACGCTAAAGTGAGATCATATCACGGTAAAGCAGTGCCATATCACACTAAATAATGTATTCCGATAATCTAAACCTTACTGGACTAAATCTTAAAAGTTCCTTACTTGGATAGGTGCGGGGCTTGTTAAGCGATCTAAAAATATAAACAATAAGTGATTAGCAGAGCTGTAGTCATTGGCTATTAGTTGTTCAGGAGATTGCACATAAGGTTTGTCTTTCTCACGTTCAAGCTCTTCATGACAATTTGTAAGCATGTTGTTGATGTCCTTTGCTGTGAACTCGAAATGACATTGTAAGCCATATACCTTGGGTCCGTATCGCACTATTTGGCGCGGACAGCCATCGCTTTGTGCTATTATTACAGCATCATCCGTTAAACCTGGCATATCGCCATGCCAATGCCCGCAACCAAATACAGTAGGAAAATCTGAAAACAAGGTGTCTTTTTGCCCTTCCTTGCTTAAGGTAACAGGAAGTAGACCAATTTCTTTATTGGGACTAGCTGTGGTATTAGCCCCCAGGGCGTTGCTTATCATTTGTGCTCCCAAACATACTCCTAATACAATTTTATCATCATCAATGGCTTGTTTTATCACAGCTTGCTCAGCTACTGTGTCAAAATGAGGAAACTCATCCATACTGGAATAAGGAGATTGTGGGCCACCCATTATCAAAAGCATGTCAAATGCCTCACTATTTTCAGGCAAAGCATCACCCAAATATAAGTGAGATGTGGTATAGGTATGTTGCCTCTGTTGTATCCATGTGATAAAGGCGCCTGGTGCTTCAAAAGATTCGTGTTGAATAATGTGTATATGCATAATGTTACTTGTGATTCAAATAGGATTTGATAGAAAAGATAATGCCATAAACAGCACTTAGTAAAGCAAAAAGAATAAAGGTGATGATTGAGAATTCAATTACTGTATTAGTCCATTCTTCGTAGAGTACATCATTATCTAATATGTAAGCTGTTGAGGTAACTGTGATAGCTATGATAAAAAAGACTGTTAAGTTGCGTTTGTGTCTCATTAAATGACTTTAAGGAGCTTAAAAGTACAATTATTTCCTATCAAGGTAAATGGGGCTACTGTACTTTGGGTTTAATATTCACATATTATTAACAATAAGCGACTTGTTTGCAAAGTAGTGTCGCACTACTTTTGTTCGTCTATAAATAAATACATAATGACCCACACAAAATTTGGAAAGAGTTTTTATACCCTTTTGCTGATTGTTCTTTTGCTGATTGCCGCCGCCATACGAGGAGGTGCCGATTTTGATTGGCTCCAGCCAGTTGATGAGCTTGTTTATAATCTTGAAGATGTTAAAGTTGTTTATTCTAAAGCATCGACCTATAGTATGAGTTCTGATAGGAGCTTGGAGGTGTATGATAACGGCAAAAACTTATTAGGTTATGCCCTAATTTCAGAAGAATTAGATGCGCGCTTCCCTGGATATGGCGGTAAAGTGCCCTTGCTAATTGGTCTGGATACGCAAAAGGTAGTAATAGGAACTTACCTGTTAAGACACAATGAAACTGCAGAGTTTATCGATCATATTAATGACACAAAATTGCTAAATACATGGGATGGATTAGTTATGGACACCTTGCTGCTAATGCATGACGTGGACGTTATTTCGGGAGCCACCAAAAGTAGCACGGCTATCATCCGAACGTTCCATTCTTCTGTTGGTAATTATCTGGAAACAAATCATAAGCATGGAGCTCCCTCTTTTGAGCGTATTACTCAGCTGGTGCTATTGTTAGTGTTGCTGTTGCTTTCACTAAGTATGCAGTTGGGTAAGCGATTTCGACAGTATTATATTTATTATTTATTGGCTGTTGTGGTGATAATGGGTGTATGGTTAACAAAAATGTTGTCATTAGAATTGTTTCATAACTGGTTGACAAAAGGTTTACCATGGCAGAGTAATTGGGAATTAATCTCAATCCTTGTAATTTCCATTACATTAGCCATAGCAGGGCATAAAAAGTACTATTGTAATTATCTGTGCCCCATGGGTGCTCTTCAAATGCTCGCGTCAAAAGTGTCGCCATTTAAAAAGCGTTCCATTAATTTGAAAATATCGGTTCTTACGCTTCGAACAATTTATCTAAGCTTTATATGGACAAGTTTGATTCTGGGATTTTTATTGCCCCTGGCACAATTAGAGCCATTTATGGCTTTTTCCTTTAAAGTAGCCTCATGGCTAATGTTAATAGCAGGAGCAGTTATTGTAATGTTATCCTTGTTCTTCAATAGGCCTTGGTGCCAATTATGCCCTACTGGCTGTTTGCTCGATTCTATTCCATCCTTTAAATCAAAACGTAATTAATATCATCATGCAAAATAAATCACTTCTCTTAAATGTTTTATTAGCTGTCGTTATCGTAGTTCTTGTTTATCAGTTGAGTACTGCAGATGAGCGCAGTGCTCCTCTTGAAACGCCAGAAGTTGCTACCAATATTGTTGAAACAGAAAAAGTCAAAACTGTTATGCGTTCGGTGGGGGCAAAGGGGCATATTTATCCGAAGCCAGCCTTAGTAATTGGTTCATATAGTGCCCAAGGAGATCCCAATATCATGACAGCTGCCTGGGCTGGAATAGTTAATTCTCATCCAATGAGTATAGGTGTTTCTATTCGTCCGTCCCGTAAATCGTATGAAAATATTATGGCGACAAAGGCATTTACGGTTAATGTGCCATCTGCTCAGTTTGTGGCACACATGGATTATGCCGGTAACATATCGGGTTATGACGAGGATAAGTTCGCTAAACTAGGCTTAACAGCGGTAAAAGGTGATTTTGTTAATGCCCCTTATGTCGGTGAGTTTCCTGTGGCCATTGAATGCGAGGTGACCGATGTGATTGACTTAGGTTCTCACATGCAATTTATCGGTAAGGTACTTGACACAAAGGTGGATGAGCAATATTTAAGTGCCGATAATAAGGTCGATGTTATGCGCATGAATCCTGTTATTTTTGCTGATGACTATTATTACGGTTTTGGGCAACGTATTGGTCAGCCCTGGGATATAGGAAAGTTGTTTAAAGCTGGTGAGCAAGCTAAATATAATCCGCTTGTATATAACAATCCAACTCTGGCATCTATTCATAATCGTAAAAGTGTACGTCATTATACCAATCAAAAAGTTAGTGCTGAGGTCTTAACGACATTGGTAAAGGCAGGCATGGCAGCTCCAACAGCAGCGGATAAGCGACCGTGGGCTTTTGTTGTGATTGAGGAGCGAAATGTACTTGACAGTCTATCGACTTTGTCACCATATACTAAAATGCTTGAGCAAGCGACAGCAGCGATTGTTGTTTGCGGTGATATGGATAAAGCATTAGACGGTGTAGCTCGTGATTATTGGATTCAGGACTGTTCAGCTGCTACGCAGAATATATTGTTAGCAGCCGAAAGTATGGGTTTAGGTGCTGTTTGGACTGGTGTTTATCCAATTGAAAAGCGGGTTGTTGAGGTGCGTAATGTGATTGAAGCGCCAGAAAGTATCATTCCATTAAATGTAATAGTATTAGGTTATCCTACTGGTGAAGATAAACCTAAAAACAAATGGGATGAATCCAAGTTACACTGGGAGAAGTGGTAGAAAGTACAGGCGTTATACTTAAAATCTTAAGTATTGTCGCTTACCATGAATTATCAGATTGTGTGCATTTCAGAGATAACAATAAAAAAGAGCAGCCCTACTGAGCTGCTCTTGATATATAATGAAAGTACATATTTACTTCACATCTACCACACGCGTATTGCTCCAGTTGTCGTGCCAGCCTTTATCTGCAAATAAAAATGAAAAGGCTTCAAACGGTACACAACGACAAAGAGAACGAATAAAAGCGCTTCCGAAATCGGGCTTATCGCCATTGGCATCAACCACCTTTGTTTTGGTAATGAGTTTGCCAATGGTACGACCTGTGGTAGCCTCCATTAAGGTATAATAGAACAGGGTTAGAAGAGCTCCAATAAAGTATGATAATAAGTTGTTATTGGCTAATTCCTCAAGGGCTGCAGGATCCGAAATACCAACGAAAAGAGTGTAGGCTACCATAAAAAAGATGGCCATAATATACATTGCAATCACATCAATAATATAGTTGGCAAAGCGTTTGCCTTTAGATGTTTCCTCAGTATGTATCTGATGGCGTATGTCCTCCATTTCAGCTTTAAATTTGAGTTCAGCATCTTCCTTGTACATGGTGCACGATACCTCAAAAGCGGCTTCTTGATTGGTAAGGCTGCAAATAATTCCTTTCTCGGCATCAAAGCGTTGAAGAGTACATACTTTGCAATATTTTAGTCGTTCCTGTCTGTTCATTTCTATTTTATTACATTTTGTCTGGAGGGCCAAATTAAGTATTATCCGTGAATAAGTTTCTAACGATGGCGAGTAATAGGTGTTTTATGAGTGGTTTTTTATGCCGATGACACAATTTACCTTTTCTTCAATAACTTTTCCCGATGGATAAAAGCATTGCATATAAATGATGTAAATACCAGGAGTTAGTAGCTCATTCGAATCGCTTAATCCATCCCAGAAAAATGTATCACTGGCCGATATATTTTCGTTATTAAGTAGGTAACGTACCACTTGCCCATGGCTATTGTATATGCGGATGGAAGCTGTTCCTCCTTGTTCTGCTTCGTTAATGTTGATTTGTAGACGATCATCAATGCCATCGCCGTCAGGTGTAAATAACTCGTTGATTAACACCAGTCTGTTATCACGATTTTTAGTGGCTTTTACTTGCTGAGAATTGTCATAACCAGGGGTGGCATAGCCTGCTGTTGAAGTGGCAGAATACCAGTTGTTTGCTTCATTCGATGGAACATGCCATTGCAAACGCTCCAGTGAAACGCCTTCTTTACTTTTTAGAAGTTGTGAATGCATTTTCTCCGAATACTCCAATTCATCGAGTACAGTTCCTCGTTTGTCGCTTATAACAACATATCCTTCGTTATCAGGATAAGAGGGTAGGTTCGCAATGTCTAGAATATTATCGGGATGCAAGCAATTATAATGTTCAAGCTGTGCCGTTTTATTACTTGTTATGGCGAGGTAACTATGGGGGAATAGCCAGTGTTGATTTGTGTTGGCAGGAATAAGTTTTTCAATTTCGTTACCTTTCATCTGTGTCAAGTGGATATCTTTTATGCGTAAAATCTTATCAGATTGGTTGTAGAGTTCAACAAAATCAGCTCCATCGGGCAAGGGATTAAAGAGAATTTCATTTATCACGATGTCTCCCTTTGTTAATGAATCGGCCAGGCCAAAAAGCATTTGTTTATTTAACTTCAGAGGGATGTTGGCCAAGTCATTAAGATCAATGCTTTTAAGTAGGTAGACAGCATTGGTATCAAGAGCAAGCTCAAATGTAACTTGCATCTTACGAAGAAACACGGTATCGTGTTGAATGGATTGTATTTTAAGTGTTGGTTCTATCGTTAGTGCGTGATTGCTTGTGAATTGCATTGCTTCATTAAAGCAAAGTTCTAGCGTATTGGTATTTAATAGATTAAGTTGGCTTAATAATGGCGCATGTACATCTTTGTTTTCTTGCTCAACTGAATTGCTGAAACCAGGAGTGCCTCCCAATAGGTTTAAGCTCCATTGGTAATTATCTGCTGTGCCACTATGGTTGCTGGCATCGATGCATTCAACAGCCCAACCACCATCTCTTTTAAAAGTCTCTCCTGGTATTGCGTTAGGGTTATATTGAGTCGCATCAATGATTTCATTCTCTTGGTTAATCAACACCAAATCGCAACTACTATTGTTAAGTGTTGGTAGTGCTTGAACAAATACGCTTGCTGGTGCATCTATCCATTTGTCTTGATGATTCGCATTTACCAGGCAAATTAGTTGGCCAGTATTAACTGTAGAATCGGGTAGGATCGCTGTTTTATCGTTGACTTTTATACGCCACTGATCTAAATAAATGGGGTAGGGCGATGTGTTCATCAATTCAATATATTCTAGTTCTGGCAGACCCATTGACGGAGTAGGGTCGGCTAAATATTCGTTAATTACCATATCAAAACGTTTGGCTTGATAATACAGTAGATCTGTTTCGATTGCTATAACAGTATCGCCAATGGCATCTATCAAATTATTAAGGCGGAATTGATGCTGCTGTCCATTACTAAGCGGGGAGGACAAGTTTACTGTAAATTCGTGTTCGTCATCACTTAAAATTTTTGCAATTTCTGGCACTTGATTATCAATGTGAAAGTGAGCCTTACTAAAATTATCGAGGGGAATAGCCTTATTAAATCTCAAACGTATTGTACTTAAATTCATGAGGCGAATGCTAGTGCATTCAATCCGCTTATAGCTATAGGGTAAAAAGGTTCTCTGCAATACATTGTCATCTAAGTCATGTATGTTTTCAACAACTAGAGTATCGACAATAGTGCTTTGAAGAGCAGGGTAAAAATTAAGCTTGATGCTTTTATTGATGTCTTTGTACTCATACGATGTTGGGTGTTGTCCAGAGGATAAAATGGTAAAATCACTTAAGTCGATTGAACCATCATTTATTGCTTCACTCAACTCAAGTTGTATCACGGAACCATTAATCACGTTAAAATCCACGATCTCAGGAGGTGTTTTATCGCGATAGGCTTGTCCTGTCACTACAATATCATCTAAATAAAACTTAGTTGCCCTGGTTTTAGTGTATTGGCAGAACCAACCAAAATAGTTCGACGACGTATTGTATTCAAAAGTTGCTTGTCCCTCTTTAGTCCATCCACTGCCCATGTCAGATTCTAATGTCCAGCGATCGCCTGTTCTTTTAACACGAATAAGTACGTCCGAAGATGGCATATCAAGCCGTTTTGCTGTACCTGTAATCACTTTTTCCTTTTTATCATCCATTATTTTATACAGACAAATGTTATCATCTGTGTTGCCCAGTTCTACATAAATGGCATTTTTGGCATTGTTCAGTTGAGCTGAATTACTGGCTAAATAAATGCGTGTGTAATTACTTGAGGATGGGTTGAAGTCCATTTTAACCCTAAAAACCCAGCTTGCTGATTCAATTACCTGACACGCTGTACTCAAGTAAGATGTGCCAGCTTCTGTGTTGTTTAATTGTAACTCATTGTTGGTATTTACAATGAAATGGGAGTCGTTGCCTGTCCATTGAGGAGCCAAATTAAAATTGCCATCGCCGAATGATTCGTTAATTTGAGAAAAGGCGCATAAGGGGAATAGTAGCAAAAGGATAAAAAATCGTTGCATCAGGTTAAAGGTTAATGTAAATATTTCTATTTTTGTATCGGAATGTAAGCATATATCAATCCACCAACACAATACAATTTAACACAATTTGCTTACTAATTAAAATTAACATCACCGTTGAGGTTCATTTTTTATGTTGCGTAAAGAGTGTGATCTAAGCAATTTAAATTTTTAGAGTAATGAAAGTAGCAATCGTTGGTGCTAGCGGCGCTGTAGGACAAGAGTTCCTAAGGGTATTGGAAGAGCGTAATTTTCCAATGGATGAGTTAGTTTTGTTTGGTTCAAAACGAAGTGCAGGTAAAAAAATCATGTTCAAAGGGCAAGAGCTTATTGTTAAGGAGCTTCTGCATAACGATGATTTTAAGGATATTGATATAGCCTTAACTTCAGCAGGTGGCGGAACCTCAAAAGAATATGCCAATACCATTACCAAGCATGGTGCTATGATGATTGATAACTCAAGTGCTTTCCGAATGGATGAAGATGTACCATTGGTAGTACCTGAAGTTAATGCTGAGGATTGTAAAAATGCGCCTCGTAATATTATTGCGAATCCAAATTGTACAACTATTCAAATGGTAGTGGCTTTGAAGCCTATAGAACAACTATCGCATATTAAGCGAGTGCATGTTTCTACCTACCAGGCATCGAGCGGTGCAGGAGCCAGTGGTATGCAAGAGTTGGAGGATCAGACCGAGGCCATTGTAAAAGGTGAAGATACCAAGGTGGATGCTTTTCAGTATCAGTTGGCCATGAACCTAATTCCACAGGTGGACGTATTTACGGATAATGATTACACCAAAGAGGAAATGAAGATGTTTAACGAAACGCGCAAAATAATGCATTCCGACATTAGTGTGAGTGCTATGTGTGTTCGAGTACCTATACTTCGTGCTCATTCCGAAGCTGTGTGGGTTGAAACAGAGGCGCCTGTTGCTCCTGTTCAGGCTAAAGAGGCCTTTGCCAAAGCTGATGGTGTTGTATTAATGGATGATCCTGCTAACAAAGAGTATCCAATGCCGCTGTTTTTAGCTGGTAAAGATGAGGTATTTATTGGACGTGTTCGACAGGATTTAGCCAATCCTAATGGATTAACATTTTGGTGTGTGTCTGATCAGATAAAAAAAGGAGCTGCCCTAAATGCTGTGCAAATTGCCGAGTATATGATTAAAGAAGGCTTGATCAAATAAGAAAATAATTGTCAGTAACTATTAGTGAATAGCTGCTGTTTTTTAATAATGATATAAGAGAAGCGTGAGTTACTTGCGCTTCTTTTTCTGTTTAATACCTACCTTATATACTTGTATTGCTTTTTTCTTTCCTTTCAATTTTAAGGCTTCTTTATCTTTGTGTTCACTAAAGGTAAAGCCATCGTGACTTTTCAGACGTTCGTATAGTAAACCCGAAATTAATAGATTGCTCTTTAATTCGTTACACTTAGATTCGATGCGAGCCGTTGTGTTTAAGGTATCGCCATTGTATGAAATATCGCGTTTAAAACGCCCTACCTGCAATACCATTATTTCACCCATGTGCAATCCTGCTTTAAACTCTGGCTTTTCGCCATATATATTGTTATAAATAAAGCTTTTGCGTTGTATGAGTTTTTGAAAGGCAAAAAATGCTTTGATACAATTGTTATTACGAATGCCATTTTTAAAACTCCACGATATAATAGCGCCATCACCCAGGTACTGGTATATTTCACCTTTATAATTTTCAATAATTGCTAAATCGCTAAATACATCTTGCACTAAAAAGCTGAAGCGTTTATGGCCTAATTTCTCGGCAATAGTCACCGATGATTTCATGTCGACAAACATAAAGATGCGTTTTTCCACGCGTGGTTTGTTCAATGTCCCTGTTATCCAATGGAGGAAATTGGAAATGCCTATTTTTCTATACGAAGCTCTGAATAAACTATTGAGTATGCATGAGAGGTAAAACCAGGCGATAAAACGAGCTTGAGGCAGTCCTATTTTTGGCATCATCTCAAAATAAATACGGTAATCTTTAAGCTGTTCAAAGCTGAGGTTTTTATTGGATGAAAAAAAGATGATGAGCAGTCCTAAAGCCAGGTATAAGAAAAAGCGCAGAAATACGAATATTCGAATGGGGGAACGTCGCATTAATTTGTCAAAAGAGGCCATGTCTATGGCTGTAAATAATACAGCCAATAATGCAGACAACAAAACTGTATTGCCGTAGATGTCATCTTTAATAAAAAGTTTAAGGTAGTTAATGTAAATGCTTTCATCCCCTGTAATAAAGACGTAAAAAAACAAGGAGGCCAGCCAAAATATCAGATGATAAAAAAGTGAACTTAGAAAATTGAGTGTTCTTATTTTTAATTTGTCGAGTAGAAACATATGTGTGATAAGCGATGTGTGTGGCTATTCACTTTTTGTTTACAGTTCTATTCGATAATGGTTACGCTCTGGGCTTGAAAAATTGGCTTTTTGAATGCAAGTTATTGAATGATAATTTCCAAAAAGTTATTGAAAAAGTGGAAGTGTCTTTTAGGAATTTAGTTCATAGAGCAAAAAAAAGAGATGCTGGTGCACCTCTTTAAGTTATTTTTATTGCTAGGATTCTTCCTGACCCTCTTCGTTGTATGAATTATAAAGATAATCGTTGAAAGGGAAGCGTTGAGCATGTATAGTTTTGACTTTGTCGTATATCAGTTGTTTGAATTCCACAAAGTTGACTTTGTTCTTTGCCGAAATGAAAATACAATCTTTCTGTTGACCCATCCATGTTTCTTTTAGGTCGTCTAGAGAATAATTTTCTCTGGTTTTTGGCGTTAAGTCATCCTCCTCCTTTGGTGTGTATTCAAAGGCATCCACTTTGTTAAACACCAAAATGTGTGGCTTATCTGTTTTATCTATTTCCGCCAAAGTTTTGCTCACAACTTCTACTTGTTGTTCAAAACCAATGTGCGATACATCAACAACGTGTAAGAGTATGTCTGCTTCACGCACTTCATCCAATGTTGACTTAAACGATTCAACTAAGTGATGGGGGAGTTTTCTTATGAATCCAACCGTATCGGCAAGTAGGAAAGGTATGTTGTCGACCACAACCTTGCGAACGGTGGTGTCCAGTGTCGCAAAAAGCTTATTCTCGGCAAATACTTCTGATTTGCTAAGAACATTCATGAGTGTGCTTTTACCAACATTGGTGTAGCCAACTAATGCCACCCTTACCAGTTTACCACGGTTCTGACGTTGGGTAGCCATCTGGCGATCTATCTTTTTAAGATCGGTTTTTAGTTTAGCTATTTTATCTCGGATAATACGGCGGTCAGTCTCAATCTCTTTTTCACCAGGGCCACGCATGCCAATACCACCACGCTGTCGTTCAAGGTGTGTCCACATGCGAGTTAAACGAGGCAATAAATATTGATATTGCGCTAGCTCAACCTGTGTTTTGGCATGTGCTGTTTGTGCTCTTCGGGCAAAAATATCGAGTATCAGGTTGGTTCGATCCAGAACCAGTACCTTAAGTTCGCGTTCAAGGTTACGTAATTGCGATGGACTTAACTCATCATCAAAAATGATTGTCTTAACCTCGTGCACTTTCATGAAATCAATGATCTCTTGCAGCTTGCCTCGTCCAACATATGTTTTAGGATCTGGCATTGTCAAGTTCTGAGTGAATCGCTCAAAGGGAATGGCTCCTGCTGTTTCAGCTAAAAATGCTAATTCATCAAGATATTCATCAACTTGTTGCATTGATAATTCTGGCGTTTTAACAGCTACCAGTACTACTTTTTCCAATTCCTTTTGCGATGAAGGATGTTCAATCATTGACTACTTATTTAATTATAATTTATAACAGCACAAATATAGGCCAATTTTAGGGCAACAAAAAACCCCGCATTCGCGGGGTTTTTTATATTGTTACTGTAGTAATTACTACTGCAATACAAAGTTGATAGGCACAGTATAAGATACTTTTACTGCTTTACCTCTTTGTTTACCTGGTTTCCACGCTGGCATGGCGTTTACCACACGAATCGCTTCTTTGTCCAGGTTAGGGTCAACACCACGGGCAATTTTCACATCTGTTACTTTACCTTTTGTGTTAACAACGAAAGAAACATAAACACGTCCTTGGATTCCGTTTTCCTGTGCAATTACAGGATACTTCACCGACTGAGCAATGTACTTACGTAATGCCTCTTCACCTCCCGGGAATTCAGGCATGTCTTCTACAATAAAGAAGACTGGTGCATCATCCGACTCTTCTTCTTCCATGGCTAAGTCAGAGAAATCAATCTCAGTGTCTTCATCCATTTCAGTGTCTTCGATGTCTAACTCTTCGTCCAACTCCACATCATCCTCTACAATGTTTAATACATCGGCAACCTTTGGTGGCGGTGGCGGTGGTGGTGGTTTTACTTCTTCTTGCCTTGTAATAGGCATGATTTCCTCCTCGGCTTCAAGCTCTTCTACCATCTCAAACTGAGATGCATCCACATCAGTGGTGGTCCATTCAAAAGCAATTAAAACAATTGCAAGTGTGACCGCCAACCCAATCTGCATGAAGACGCTTTTCTTGTTTTCAAGATCTGCCTTCGGCGACTTTTTTACTTCCATAATAGATCAAAGTTTTGGTGCCTAAAGATAGCTATTATTACCAGTTATTCTCAATTTCTTGAAGACCCTTAAGGGCCTCACCCAAATTTTGAGTGCATAAAAATAGAATTTTAAAATCAAATTCCATTCAAATTTCGATAGTTTTTATAGCATGTGTCAAGTCTATGAGCTTAAAAAGATACTTTCTGATTAATATCAGTTATCTGATTTTGCTTTTTTTATTGCGACATTTAAAAAAACATCTATATTTGCAGCGCTATTGACAAAGGTTAGTAGTTCAATACTAAAAATGATGGGGGATTAGCTCAGTTGGCTAGAGCGTTTGACTGGCAGTCAAAAGGTCAGCGGTTCGATTCCGCTATTCTCCACATTGAAAATAAAGGCGTTCGGGGGCTTCCACCCTGGGCGTTTTTTTTGTTTATAGGGGGAATGATGAGCTTTAAGTAAACGGGTTAATTAAAGCTCAAAATGAACAAATGGTTTTTATCTTAAAAAAATAGTAGGCTCTTCGCCTTCAACATTCCTTCGAACCGACAGTTCTTTAATAATCGTTTCTTTCTCTTCATTTGTATATTTCGACCAATTACCTGCTTCGTTAACCGTTCTTCTGCATCCAAAACAAATGCCATTGCTGTCGTATTGGCAAACGCTAATACATGGAGATTGTACTTCTTTCATCGTTTTTTTTCTTTAGTAACCACTTTATGGCGTTTATGTTTATTTTAAAAGTTAATAATTCATGACTCGAAATTGTAAAATTTATTTGAGAGTTGCATGTAGTTAATAAGAAGTTAGTTATCAATTCATGCAAAATTTGCTCAAATTACGTTGGTGCTATGCATTTTACTTCGTCAGGTATTTTCTTGACTGAATGCTTTAGCATAACTTTGTAATATGGCTGATAATTCAGGTAAAATACTAAAGAGCATACAACCCGGAAAAATTACCTTCCCTATCATTATTGGATTAGGGGTCACGGGGTATTTTTTGTATCAAGAGTTTGACCCTACTGTGGTCGATTATTTCTCATTTACACTGCAGTCATTATTTTGGTTCTTTGTTTCCTTTGCGATGATGGCCATACGAGACTTAGGCTATATCATTCGTATACGTCTTCTTACTAGTAATCAGTTGACATGGCGTAAAGCGTTTAATATTGTAATGTTGTGGGAATTTACCTCCGCTATTACCCCGTCGGCCATTGGAGGAACCAGTGTAGCTATATTTTTTATTAATAAGGAAGGGGTTCGTTTAGGCCGCAGTACTGCTGTGGTAATGGTCACCTCCTTTTTGGATGAGTTATACTTTATATTAACCTTCCCTTTAATACTTCTTTTTATAGGGCGAACGGATATTTTTGCCTTTGGAGATGCCTCTTTAGAGGGATTGCCATGGTATCAAAATCAGTTTTTTATGTTTGCTTTTGTTGGCTACTTACTTAAGTTGGCCTATACAATAGTAATTAGTTATGGTCTTTTCTTTAATCCTAGGGGGCTTAAATGGTTGTTGTTGTGGATTTTTAAATTGCCAATAATTAAACGTTGGCGTCCACAGGCAAATGAATCTGGTTCAGATTTGATTGCTACCTCAGAAGAGTTCAAGAAATGGTCCTTGCTCAATTGGATTAAGGCATTTTCTGCTACCGCTCTAAGTTGGACTGCCCGATATTGGGTAGTAAATACATTAATACTCGCTTTCTTTGGTGTGCAGCTATTGGGTTGGGGGGAACATATACTAATTTTTGGAAAGCAATTGGTAATGTGGATTATGATGTTGGTAAGCCCAACCCCCGGTGGTAGTGGCTTTGCAGAGTGGGTTTTTAGAGAGTTTTTAGCGAACATGGTTCCCGTTGGCACTGGAATGGCTATGGCGTTTATGTGGCGCATGGTTAGTTACTACCCATATTTGGTTATTGGGGCATTTATTGTGCCCAAATGGATACGAAAACACTTCATTAGTACATAATGTGATTTGATAAACGGTTGCTATTTAGTGACAAATGGCTGTCTCTGCATGGTGCTATTATGTAACTTGCCTGTGTTAAATGAGATAATATGCCCCTAATCAGATATATAGTCTTAGTATTTATAGGTTTACTTCTATTCAGTGGAGGATGTCGTGAGCAACGTATTGCTAAGGCTAAACGCGTTAATAGTGCTCCTAAGGAATTAATAATTTACTGTGAGAACACCATGTTGAACATGGTGATTGATCTCAAATATAAGTTTGAACAGGAGTATGATTGTAATGTGGTTATACAAAATGATTGTTCCAAGAATTTGATGGGAATCATCAATTATTCGTCCAAAGGAGATGTTTACATTCCATCTTCATCAGCCAGTTTTAAGAATTTCCATAAACTAACAGGTTGCGAGTTGAATGATTCACTATTTCTGGGTTATAATCATTTAGTTTACATGGTTAAGAAAGGTAACCCCAAAGGCTTTTCAGGTAATGCCTCTTCTTTAAAGAAAAAGGAGAAGTTTACAGTTTTAATTGCCAACCCCGAAACAAGTTCTCTTGGTTATGAAACGAAAGCTTTCCTGCAGAAACAGCGGTCGTATGATGAAGTTCTAGAAAATGTTGTTTCCTTAACATCCGATTCAAAAGGTTTGGTAAAAGGTTTGAAAGGTGATATGGCTGATGTTGCCGTAAATTGGCAAAGCAATATTAATATTAATGGCAATGTAAAACATATCGAAATAATTACCCCGCAATCTCCTTATAACAACGCCATTCCTATGTATGCCGCCGTTATGTCGTGTAGTCATGAGCCTACTTTAGCACGTGCGTTTTTAAACTTAGCATCAAAACAACTGAGTGAATCAACTCTTAGTCGTTATGGTTTTTCGAAAAGACCAACCATTATCTTTTAAATTAGTGCTAAAAAGTATATTTTTAGGAAAATTCATTTTCTGTGAGCAAGAAATCAAAAAGTACCAAGTTATCTTATTTTAAAGAGCCGATTATAAATAAGCTTTATTTATTGTTGGCCATTTTTTTATTGACAATCGGTACCATATTGAGCATCGAAAATTTCTTCGATCAATCCTATACATCTAAGTATAGAACGTCCATTGAGAATCAAGAGAAGTTATTGAAGTTAGAAAACTTGCTTAATCAGAGTTTGTTAAAGCTTAATCTTGCGTTTAGTTCCTATTCATCGATTAGTTTAAAGAAAGCACTTGAGAATAACGATGCAGAAATAGAACGCTTAACACAGAAAAGTAAGGCCATTCTTACGGTAATAGATCAAGGTGGTATTATCGAAGATGTAAGGCCAGTAAAAGATTATTCAAAAGATTCTATTACTATCCGAATATTGTATGCTGAGGATACTTACACAGGATCCATCTCTGAAGTGAGCCAGCTAGTGCCAATTATTGATGATCTGTACAATCAATCAACGCGCATATCTGACCATGTTCTAAAAAACATTACCGTACACAATGGCGAAAATGAACACCTAAAAAGCAGTGTTGAGCAACTGATTAAAGGAGCAGAACCTGAATTTGGCCGTATGCTCGAGATTGAAAATACGATAGCTTATGAAATAAACAAACGATTGGTTAGCCTGAACAATAAGAGTATTAATGTTCTGAGTCGTTATAATAAGCTAAAATATACATCGCTCGTATTTTTTACACTTTTCGTTATATTCTTATCGTATTTTCTATTTGCACAGATACGAAGTGTTATTCTTTATCGTAAAAAGGCCGAGGATAATAACAAAAAATTGATCCAGGCTGTTGAGCAAAGTCCTATTTCCATTATGATTACTGATACACAGGGAAATGTGGAGTATGTTAATAAAGGATTTAAATCCTTGGAGGGTTTCGCTAAAAGTGAACTGGAGAATGGAGGTGCTAACTTTTTTAAGTTGCAGAACAAAAAGAATGAATTAGCAGATGTATTATGGCAGACCATCCAAGAGGGGAGAGTGTGGCAAGGTGAGATTTCAAGTAAAAAAGATGATGGTAGCATTTATTGGGAAAAGGTACTGATATCGCCAGTGTTAAGTAAGGATAAAACGATTTCGAATTATGTTGCCATCAAAGAGGATACTACCGAGAAGAAGTTACTAACTGAATCATTAAAAGAATCCAATAAAGCATTGTCAACCATCACTGATAATTTGCCTGTGGGTGTGATGATTGTCGATAAAGAGAAGCAGATTATTCAGATTAATAAAACGGCATCTAAAATAATGGGTTTTGTTAATGGCGAAGAAGCTTTAAAACATTTAACGCGCAGGACATACGATGATTTATTCTTTACGAATAAGAAGGAAGAATATAGAGATGAGCAAACTGGTGTAAATGTAGCCTCATTGGAGGAGCGTTTAGAAATTAAAGAGAATAATATTTCCCGTGAGATATTGAAGAACATCATTCCTATCTCCCTGGATCAGAAAGAGGTATTTCTTGAGGCCTTTATGGATATCAGTGCTCAGAAAGAAATTCAAAAGAAAGAGGCAGAATCCAACAAGGCAAAATCGGAATTTTTAGCCAATATGAGTCATGAGATTCGTACACCGATGAATGGTATTATTGGTGCTACCGAGTTGTTGGCAAAAACACGCATGAGTAAAGAGCAAAAGAATGTGGTGTCAATCATTGGCCGTTCTTGTGATAACCTACTCAATATTATTAACGATATTCTCGACTTCTCGAAGATTGAAGCCGGTAAGATGAAGATTGAATCGTACGCCTTTAACTTACGATCAACAGTTGATTACTTGATGGATCAAATGTCTTTTCGATCGCTTGAAAAGGGCATAGAGATACTAAATGATGTTGAGGAAACCATTCCGCCAGTGTTAATTGGCGATGAAAGCCGTTTAATACAGGTTTTGGTTAATTTGATGGGTAATGCAGTTAAGTTTACCTCTGAGGGCGAAGTGGTGCTTAAAGTAGAAATTGAACAACAAAAAGGCACAAGTCTTAATCTGCATTTTTCAGTTGAAGATTCGGGCATTGGTATTCCTAAAAACAAATTAGAGAAGATTTTTGAATCATTTACACAGGCCGATGGATCAACCACGCGCAAGTTTGGTGGTACTGGGCTTGGTACCAGTATATCAAAGATGTTGGTTGAATTAATGGGTGGTAAAATTTGGGTTGAAAGTCCTAATCCGAACTTTATGTGGTCTAAGGAAAACCCTGGTTCGGTTTTTCATTTTACATTGCCTTTTGTGATCGATAAAAATCATAAAACGCTGGAGCTTGATACGTCTCAGTTCGAGCATGTCAACACATTAATTGTTGATAATCATAAAACCAACCTATTACTTCTAAAGAAGACATTAAATAACTGGCATATTAAGTCCGAAACCGTTAATGATGAGAAGTCAGCACTAAATATGTTGGAAGAGCGATCGGAATTTAATTTAATGATTATCGATAGCCATGTTTTTAGTAAGGCGGATGATAACTTCTTATTAACTGTAAAAAAGAAGCAGAAGAAGATTAAAACCATCCTGTTCTCATCAGAAAACAGGTGGAAGTCTCCAGACGAGTTTAAAGGTGTTGATATTGTACTACAAAAGCCGGTAAAGCATACCGATTTATTTACAGCTATTGAAAAGTTACTTGTTGCAGGTAAAAACGAGGTGAGTAGTGCCGAAGCGCAGGTCGCTGATTTTAAGCAGCGTATAAAGGACAAGCAAATATTGTTGGTTGAGGATAATATCATTAATCAAAAGATAGCAGAGAAGATGCTGTCTCGACTGGGCTTACAAACAAATATCGCCAACAATGGGCAAGAGGCCGTTGATGTATTAACAGGTCCGGATAAGGATAAAATCGATCTCGTTTTTATGGATGTTCAAATGCCTGTTTTAAACGGTTTAGATGCCACCCGAAAGCTTCGAGAAGAAAAGGTTGAGTTACCGATTATTGCCATGACTGCCAATGCGCTAAAAGGCGATCGTGAAGTATGTATCGATGCGGGAATGAATGATTACATTGGCAAGCCTGTCAAAATGGATGATTTGGAGACCATAATCGACAAGTGGTTATAAATCTTGGTATTTCCCATCGATAACTAATCCGTTTAATCGCATGTTTTTGGCAGATGATATGGCGCCACCTTTTGTATGAACGATGGGTTCGCCACGTACATTAAATGAAGTATTGATAAGTGCTTTAACACCATATTTGCAATCCAAAAGGTCTAAAAGAGCGTAGATGTATGGATTATCATCTTTAGTAATGCTTTGAATACGCGCAGTACCATCAACATGTACTACACCCTCAATCTCCAACTTTTTATCTTCGGCAATGTCAAAATCTAATAACATGTATTTGGCTAAATGATGTATCTGATCTTGATTGGTATAATAACGAGCATTCTTTTCTAACATGATAGGAGCAACGGGTCTGTACCACTCTCGTTTTTTGTGAGTGATGCTTACTTTATCGGCTAATTGCTTAGAGTTGGCAAGAGCTAAAATGGATCTGTTACCCAAAGCTCTTGGACCTATTTCGCCAGCATTATTGCAAACGGCAACTACCTTATTTTGTAGTAATGCCTTGGCACACTCTTCTATGTCATGTTCGTTAAAAGAACAGGATGAGTCGTTAATCTGCCAGTTGTTAAGGTAGGGCGAATGTGTTTGAACTGTGCCATGCTTTTGCCATTCGAAATAGGCAGCTGCACCCAATGAAAGGCCACTGTCTTCGGTACAAGGAGGAATAAAAACATCTTTAAACAGTCCTGAGTCTACAATTTGTGTATTAGCCACAATGTTAAGAGCCGAACCACCTGAGTAATATAAATGCTGGAGACTGTTTGCAACAGCCAGTGATTGGAGCTTTTTCATCACTTCGCGTTGGAAAATGCCCTGCATGGTGGCCACAATATCTTGTAAAAAAGGATCCTTAACCGACAGGTGTTGAAGCTCTATGTTGAAATCAGTTTTTGCTGCCTGAAAAAAGCGATTCTTGCCGCCCCATATATCTGAAAAATAATTGTTTTTAAGCAGCCAGTCTTCAATGTCTTTCGAATAGCTTCCAAAGGCTGCTAAACCCATCATTTTACCAGGAACACTGTTTTGCTCTTTAAACTTGGCACCTATTATTCCAAAAACTAAAGCGTTGGCATTAAAAAGGCCAGATAGGTACTTCAAATCCCAATGGTGTTCAATGGCATTAACTTGGCCTTTGTTATGACTGAATGCTGAGAAATTGCTTAGGCTGCCTCCGCCATCGAAATGTACTAAGAGACTATTGTTTTTATAGGCTCCAAAAAATGGTAAGTTCGACCCTATGTGTGCCAATTCATGATTGAGCGCAAAGGCTTCTTTTTCACGGTCGAGCCACCAGCAGCGACCTAACTCTGGTTTTGTAGCTAGTGTTTGGTGGAGGGGTGCTTCAAAACGAAAACGACCACACGATGAAATAAAGCTTCGGCCAACAACATTATCAACAAACACCAGATCGTAATCTGTATTTTTTAAAAGCCCCTCTTGTTTTAGTAGATCGTAAATCTGCTCATGTAAGGTATTATCATGCTTTTTTCTGCTCAAGCGCTCAAGCGATAAGTGTTTTATAACCTTACCTTTATCCATCAAGGTTAGAGCATGGTCATGTACATAAAATGGTGTAGCGCTGTTGATACGATCTTGAATGCCGTAAATAGCTAATGTAGGCTTTGAAGCGTTCATTGTAAGTTAAATAAGAAACTGAGCTGCAATAGTAAATGCAATAATGAAGAGTAGGAAAATTTCTCTTAGCACAGGACGTTGTAGTAAGGATAAAAAGCGACCTACGACTATGGCTGTTCCGATGGCCCATATGGGCATTACTTCGAGCGAATAGTATGGAGTGATGGCTGCAACCACCGAGAAGACGATGAGCCAAATAAAAATACGATAATGCTTTCTGGTAATAATTTTTATGGCAGGAAGAATTCGAACAACTGACAGAATTGAAATAAACACTAAAAATATGACGATGCCATTGTATATTTGAGAGTATAAGGTGTGCTCAAAAAATGCAATGGGCGATATGAAATTTTCGTACACTGTTGACAGAAACGACTCAGAAAGATCGAACCAGAAATAATAGGCAAAGGAAAATAAATAAGGCAGCGCTATGCCAATTAAGGATGCTAAAAAGGAACGCGTAGTCATTAAACGGAGGATAAACATGATCATCCAAATAATGATGATGAAGTAAATGCCTTTTGCATAAAATAAGGATCCTAATGAAAGCCAAAACGAAGCTTCAAAGCACCAAATCATCGGTTTACGATCGCCTGAAGCTGTAAATAGTCGTTCTATGGCCAGCATAAATAATGGTGTAAATAACCAAACAGGATGAAGCTTCTGCGCCATTAGGTAGCCACTAACTAGTAGCATATATAGTAGGCCAGGTACGTTAGTTTGCCCATTAAACAAATTATACCTGTTAACTATTCGATTGACACTAAACATCATTATTAGAGCAATTAATAAACTAATGGCTGATGCTAGTAGATGGTTGCTTTTAAGAACACCAATAATTAGCCCCCACAGAGGCATGGCATTATGATCATATGGGAAACTCGGAGATTGGTCAAACAACAGTGTGTTAGCCCAGAAGCCTATTAATAAAATAGGCATCAGGGCCAAAGCCACAATATCGTTTCTATTGAATGTTCTAAACAGCATTAATTAAAGATCAAATCCAATATCAGAACGGAAATATTTTCCTTCGTAATTAATCGCTTGTGCATTGTTAAATGATTGCTTTAAAGCCTCGTCTTTATTAGAGCCATAGGCTGTTAATGCAATAACACGGCCTCCGGCAGTAATAACTTTTCCTTCTTTGCGAGTTGTGCCCGCATGAAATACCAAGCCTTCTTTAATATTTTCAATGCCAGTAATTTCTTTCCCTTTTTCGTAAGCTTCGGGGTAGCCTCCTGAAACACACATAACCGTAGTTGCACTGCGCTCATCTATTTCAATGGTTTTTTTACGTAATTCGCCAGCTGCTACCGCTTCAAATAAATCCACTAAATCTGATTTCAATCGTGGAATAACAACTTCTGTTTCAGGATCGCCCATGCGAACATTGTACTCAATCACTTGAGGTTCCCCTTCAACGCTCATCAGGCCAATGAATACAAATCCTTTATACGGGATGTTATCTTTTGCAAGACCTTCAATTGTTGGCTTAACAATGCGTTCATGTACTTTTTTCATAAATACATCATCGGCAAATGGAACAGGAGATATTGCTCCCATACCACCCGTATTAAGGCCAGTATCACCTTCACCAATTCGCTTGTAATCTTTTGCTTCAGGCAAAACTACGTAACCATGTCCATCGGTAAGAACAAATACCGACAGTTCAATTCCGCTAAGGAACTCTTCGATAACCACTGTGCTTGAGGCGCTACCAAATTTACCACTAAGCATTTGTTTTAATTCTGATTCAGCTTCTGCCAAATCGTCCAGAATTAATACGCCTTTACCAGCAGCTAAACCATCGGCCTTAAGTACATAAGGTGCTTTTAATGTCTTTAAAAATGCTATGCCTTCTTCAAGATTGGAATCAGTAACAGATAAGTAGCCAGCTGTTGGGATGTTATGACGCATCATAAAAGCTTTAGCAAACTCTTTACTGCCTTCCAGTTTGGCTCCTTCTTTACCAGGGCCAATAACAGGAACATGAGCAATTTGAGGATCGTTCAAAATAAAATCTTTTACACCTCTAACCAATGGCTCTTCGGGGCCTACAACCACCATGTTGATGCTGTTGCTTAAAATGAATGCTTTAACAGCCTCAAAGTCGTTAGGATTTATATCCACGTTTTCGCCAACTTCCGCTGTTCCTGCATTTCCAGGAGCAATAAACAGTTTTGTTAATTTGCTGCTTTGTTTCATTTTCCATGCTAATGCATGTTCGCGTCCTCCAGAACCAAGTAGTAAAATGTTCATGTTTCTTTAATTAGTATTTGCCTAATCATTATTAAAATGCCTAAGCTGATGTTTGTATTTTGAAAACTACATTTCTAATTTCTTAAATGTATAACCCTCCTTTAGTAAATGATCCAGTGAGGCTGGTAAAGCATAGTGCATTCTTTCCCAAGCTTTTTTTGAATCGTGAAAAAGCAGAATTGACCCATTGCGCGTGTATTGTAACACATTGTTAAGAACATCGTGTTTTGATAAGCGATTGTCGTAATCCATTGACAAAACATCCCACATAACAATGCTCTTTTGTGTTTGCTTAAGTTCTTTCATGTACCAGGGGTATAGCTGTCCGTGAGGAGGCCGAAATAAACCACCTGGAATAAAAGGTTTTGCTTTTTCAATATTACTAAAGTATGCCTTGCGCGAACATTTCCACGCGGGCAAATGGTTATAGGCATGGTTTCCCACGCTATGACCTTTTGATAGCAACTCTTTCATGAGGTGTGCATTGTTATCAGCATTTTCACCCACGCAAAAGAAAGTTGCTTTCAGTTGGTATTCGTCCAGTAGGTTCATTACCCAGCTTGTTTCTTTCTCAACTGGGCCATCATCAAAAGTGAGGTATAATGTTTTTTCGTCACTTTTGCCACGCCATAAAGTGTGTGGAAACATGGCCCTGAGGGCTTTCGGTGGCTGAACCTTCCAATTCATTTTTACTCACCAAAGAAACCCATGCGAGATAGGTTTTTTTGATAGTCTTTTTCCAAGAACTCCATTAGGTCCTCGCGATTATGTTTTTGTGCCATTTTAACAATTTCCATATAAACAGCCATTGCTGTTTCAGGATCACGGCCTGCAGTTGCTCGTTTATAATCAGGTAATGAATTAAAGTAATCCATTTCCTTGATGCGATCGTTGGCCAAAGATTTTAAAATTTCCTCTCCTTTAGCATATTCGCCAACACGGAAATACCCTTCGGCCAAAAAGATGCTGAAGTAGTTGTGAGGCACTCGCTCTCCGTTTAATACTTCCGAGCTTTTGTCTAACACATTTTTAGCCTTCTCTTTTTTCCCTTCATCAATTAATGATGAAGCTAAACGAGATAAGTTGTTACGTATGTTGGTAGCCATGCGTAAGTGGTTTTCATCCAAGTATACATTCGGATTGTCAAAACCTCCCCACTTGAAATCTTCCATTACGTTTTTATACATACGCTCTGAATCCACTCGGCCATACTGACCATCGTGGTTAACCGTTTTAATAGGAACTATTTGATAAGCAAATCCTTCTAATTGGAAATAATCCTGTAAGCTTACGTAGTTATCCGTACCAACTGTTACAGCGAAATAAATTGGTCGCTCCCAGTCGTTATTCGAAATAAGATCCAGAATCATCAACTCATTCTTGAGTATCATATCTTTCTGCAGATTAATATCTACACTGCTGGAGAGTAAGTGCGCCACGTCTTCAGATACAATACCCCTTTGTAACACTTTCAAGCTGTCGGCAGGGAGTTTAAATTGTTTCGATGGTAAATACTCCAGGTAGCCAGCATATTCAGGTACTTGCTTGGTTTTTGGGTTGTCGCTTGCAACAAAATTAACGGCTTCTTTTAAGTCAACAGCCCCTTTAATCCTATCCAAAAGATAAACAACATCGCGACTACCAGTTACATACTGATCATGCTCTAAAGAGAATGGCATTGGATCAGATTTGTAAGCTTTACGTTTCATTTGATCGATGTACCAATCGGTTTGTAAATAGCTAAGGTTACAAACACGCACATCGGTACGGATGCCCTCAACCTCTTGTGCATACCACAATGGGAAAGTATCGTTATCTCCATTAGTAAATAAAATGGCGTTGTCGGCACAACTATTGAGGTAATTGTGTGCTAAATCGCGAGCCACATAGCGGTCTGAACGGTTATGGTCATCCCAGTTTTCATTGGCCATGATACCCGGTACTAGAACCAATGATAAACCTGTGGCAATACTTGCCGCAACTGACCCTGGTACAAAACGCTTGATGCCATCAACAATGGCAAGCACACCCAATCCAATCCAAATGGTAAATGCGTAAAACGATCCAGCGTATGCATAATCCCGTTCTCGGGGTTGTAGAGGAGTTTGATTGAGGTATAGGACAATGGCTAAGCCTGTTAAAAAGAATAGCAACATCACAATCCAGAAACCTTGCTTTCCGTTTTTACCTGCGTTGTATTGATACAATAAGCCAACTAAGCCAAGTAATAGCGGCAACATATAGTACTTATTGCGAGCAGGATTGTTGGCGTAAACGTCGGGCATTAATTCATCATTACCCAAGCGACTTTCATCTAAAAACTTGATGCCACTAATCCAGTTGCCTTTGTGTACTTCTCCATGCCCCTGAATGTCGTTCTGGCGTCCAGAAAAATTCCACATAAAATAACGGAAGTACATATGATTTACCTGGTAGTTGATAAAGAACTTAAAGTTCTCCCACATGGTAGGTACCTCTATGATACTTGGTCTTCCAGATTCATCTTCAATGCTTACTCTTTTGCCTTTTAGGTTAGTCCATTGTTTGTATTGACTAATGTGACGACCCTCTCGGCTATACATACGAGGAAATAATGTGGTTGTGCGGTCGTCGAAAACATATTCGGGACGGTGGTCAACTGTTTTGTATTCACCATCTTTTTTAATGCGCACAGGTGCCCCCTCTTTATTACGCATGGCAGATCTGTCAAGAGGCGAGTTGTAATTCTGACCTAAAAACAAGGGACGGTCACCATATTGTTCGCGATTAAGGTAAGACATCAACGAAAAAACATCTTCTGGGGAGTTTTGGTCCATTGGCGGATTAGCAAATGAGCGAATCACGATCATCGCAAAAGATGAATAACCAATCATAATTACCGTAACAGCAAGGATGATGGTATTAGCGATTGCCATTTTCTTTTTGTAGGTGATGTAAATACCAGCTACAAGTGCTACCAGTAAAACGATGATGTAAAAAATGGCTCCAGAATTATAAGGTAAGCCAAATCCGTTAACAAACGCTAGCTCAAACCAACTGGCAAGCTTAACAACGCCAGGGATGATTCCGTATAAAATACCACCTAGTATAACAGCCGAAATACCCAATGCTTTAAGTGTATTGTTGCGGTTTACTTCATATAGTTTAAAGTAGTACACCATAACAATGGCTGGAATTGCCAGTAAGTTAAGTAAGTGAACGCCTATGGATAATCCCATTAAGTAGGCAATTAGTATTAACCAGCGGTTAGAATAGGGTTGTCCTGCAACATTTTCCCATTTTAAGATGGCCCAGAAAACAACGGCTGTAAACAGTGATGACATGGCATAAACCTCTCCTTCAACTGCTGAAAACCAGAACGTATCTGAGAAAGTATAAGCTAATGCTCCAACTAAGCCAGCGCCCATTACCGCCCATGTGCGCCATATTGGAGGCTCTTCTTCGCTAATGAATATTTTTTTGGCAAGATGTGTAATGGTCCAAAACAGGAACATGATGGTTAGTGCACTTGCCAATGCAGACATCATGTTAATCATAAAAGCAACCGAAGCTGTATCAGGAGCAAATAATGAGAAAAATCGACCCATTATCATAAAGAAAGGAGCTCCCGGAGGATGACCAACTAATAACTTATAGGCAGTGGAGATAAATTCACCACAATCCCAAAAAGAGGCTGTTGGTTCAACTGTTAAAGTATAAACGGTGGCAGAAATGAAAAATGTTAACCAACCGAGTATAAGATTTAAACGCGTATATTGCTTCATAGTTATTTAATTTCAATATGATAGAGCCATTTTGAAGTGGCTTTGTCTGATATTTTTTTTGACAAGTTCCAAAAATACAATTTTTTGTTTGTTTGTCCTTTACAATGCTTACAAGAATAGAGATATAAATTGGTATTCAGTCTGCTTTTATTTCGTTTTGGCATTATATGGATACAAAAAAAGAGGGTGTCCAAAATTACGGCATCCTCTTTTTTTATGTTTTAAAATTGAATCGCGTTTGTTAATATGCTATACCGCTGAGAGGCTGTAGTTGAGCTGGTATTTTGTTTTAAAGCTAGATATGGAGGCTATTATT
>NZ_VKDE01000024.1 GCF_007097485.1 Carboxylicivirga sp. M1479
CTTAATATGAAACTTAGATTTTATCTATCTGTTTATTAAAGTTAATGCAGCAGATGGAGCTTTTTGCCTAAGTTAAAAATCACGTTTGACTCCTAATTGGTTTTCTCATATTTAGGTATTCCACAAACTAACGATGTGTTTATATTTTGTCTTTTAGCCACTACTTGTCCCGATTTATCGGGATGGAACTCGCCAAATTAATCATGCACCTGTGTGAGAAATTGTCATTGTGGCTTGTTTTATATGATTATTTCGTGCTTATGACTTGCTGATGGTGGTTTGTTTTTGATGAATTAACCCACACAATATTGTTTGTTTAGTTATAATTAATTGTAAGTATCGTTTGGAAATGTACAACAGTAGGTATTGTAATAGATGGAGTTTTTTATGGTTTTTCTATTTTAGATGAGAGGCGCTTAAATCATAAATTTCACCCCTACTATAACTCCACCTGGAGCCATTATGTCAATAAAATCCTTCGACTTTTCAGTTAGTTCGTAGATGGATTTATTTTCATAAATATCATTCGTTAGTATTAGTGAGTATCCTCCGCTAAAAACAAATTTTGATTTCATACCAACTTTTAAGTTATAAGAATAAATAAAATTGATGGTTCCAATGGGATGAAGATCCATGAGAACTTCTGTTTCGATATATTCTTGAAATGCACTAAATCTGTATTTGTGTACCTCCAATGTTGGTTCAAAATCGTCAATGCCTAGAGCATAGGAATAACCTAGACTAAACGATGATTTGTAGCCTATTGCACTTGAGTAAAAATTAATACCACCCGTTAATCGATAGCCCCATGTACTAATGCCTGCATTGCCATAAACCCAACAGTTTTTATATGCTTTTACTTCTGAACCAATTCCCAAACCGTAGTCGTTAATGCCGGCTCCAAGTCCTAAAAAATGCGTTGGTGATGCAGCTTGATTTGAATTAATTGATTGTGATGATGCTTGTTGTTGACTACACATTAAAAAGAGCATTAATATAAATGCTTTGTGCAATATGGTCTGGTGTTGAGTGATATTCATGTGATTGTATTTAACCATTCGTTGGGTGGTTTTGTATATATTTTACCGTTTTATATGTTCGTGTAATACCTCATTAAGCTGAGTTAGTTGACTGCTTATTTTTTGCTTGGGAATGATAATCGCCGATACTGCTGTGTTATACAAAAAATAGTGGTTTGCTGATTCTTCCAGTTTTATTATGCCCTTCCAATTAATCTGTTGTTCCGATTCGGGTTGAGTATGAACAAGACCTCTGGTATCAAATTTAAGTTTGTGCATGCCTAGTATGGCACTGTTGTCGCCTTCTTCTATTAGTTTTCTCGACCTTTTAAGCGTTGATTTTATTAAATACTTTGGGAAAAATAGTATCCAAAGGATAGCAATAAAGGCCAGTATACCAATGCTTAATAAATTATACTCACCCTTCAGTATGTCGAGTGTTAGCAAAAAAGTAAATACGACAGGCATAAGGGCAGTCATCATTAGCTTCGATCGCCGGAATTGCTTTGAGTGTTGTAAATAGCTTTTTTGTAAAGCCATCCAATCCATCATTTCAAACTTAAATTCAATTTCCATGTTTTTTGTAGTTTGATGTTTCTAAAACAGGGACTTGCAATGCAACAACAAGCGTGCCTTACAAATCCCTGCCTAAGAGTTTAAAAGGTTGTTAATCAATGCTTATGCGCTCAATAGCAAAATTATTGCCATTCATATCTGTTTGGCTAATAGAGATAATCTCTCCATTGGAATAGAAGAGAAATTTGGGATAGCCCTTGATTAATATCTCATCATTACGTGTTAACTCGGGGTATTTAATAATTTGTAGCGAAGTACGGTTAGACGTACCTGCGTAAATAGTATTACCATCTTTGCTAAAGGCAAAGTCAGAGAAGGACAAACTGCCACGATCTACCATGCCCTTATAGGTCATTGAGCTATTAGCGGTATACACAGCACCTTTATTACTAGTTATTGCAAATTCACCATTGCTCGATATTCTGAAAATATTTGGATCAAGAGGATGATCACCATGGTAACTATCATCTTTGTGCAACAGTATTTTACCATTGCTATCCATCTCAAGGTATTCCATGTCAACAGGACTGACACTAGTCGATATGCTTATGGTTTTATCGGTGTTAGGGATAAAACGAATACGATCACCTTCATGATCTCCGTTACCACTAATGTTAATTCCTGTGCTTCGGGAATACGTTCTGATTGGTTGTTCCCACCATGGCGAAGGCCTAAGCGATGCCACCAGGTAGCCATTACCATTGCTGACCACACATTGTGTTGCTAAACCTGTATTAATTGATTTAACCAGATTAAAGGTGCTGGCATTATAAACCTTTATAAAGCCATTGCTATTGGGTACATAAACCTCTAAACCAAATCCATTATCGGCAACATCAATTTTACCAACTGTTTCACCTAAGCTAATGGTATTGAGTATGGTTTGCGTTTCGTAGTTAATTGAAAGTAGTTTTTGAGATGCGTTATCAATAACAAAGACAATAGGTTCGCTGGGGTGATGTACCGCATCTGAAATAGCATTGTAATAGATTTTGCCTGCTGGTTCTATCACTTGTATCTTATTACTATTTCTAGTTTGTTCGTCGCTATTAGAAACTCTGATATAGTAATATACTTCACTGGCAAAAGGAGGTAAATCATCGGTGTAGCTTAGCGTTGTAATTTCGTTAAAGGATGCAATGACATGTCCTTCACCATCCTTCGTTGTTGACCTTAAAACTTCATATCGTTTGAAATCATCAAAGCCATATTTCTTCCACTGTAAGTGTACTGACCCTGATGTGGCAACTGCCGACTCTAAAGTGATGTTGCCTGGTGCCATGGTTGATACAGTAATTATTTTTGAAGTTGAATAGCCATCGGCATCTGTTGCTTTAATAGTAATTTCATGCAAACCTCTTGATAAGTTTGCGGTTTCAAATTTAACATTGTTAGAGGCATCAGGGTGCGTTTCTACCAGTGTTCCATCCAGGTTACTCGATATTATTACATCTAGCTCATTTGCAGGTGTGTCGCTATCGGTAATAGTGAGCGAAAACACAATGTTTTCATTTAAAGAAAAGTTAGCGGGATAAGCTGGTAGAATAACTTCTATCTCTGGAGTGAATCCAGTGGTAACACCCTGCTCGATGTACAGAGTAATGGATTTTAAAGAGTCGGCCATAACTCTAACAACTTGTTTGCCCGATCCATAACCATCTAGATTGGCGTATACCTCATACGAGGCTGGCTCTATATCGGTTAATAATACGGAGCCAAATCCATCGGTGACGCCTTGCTGTGAAGGAGGCACCGTAAAAATATTGGCTCCTTCAATGGGTACATGCGAATAATTATAGCCGGCATAAACGGTGACGTAAAGGTCGCCATTGTTTATTGTCAGGTCATCTTTTTTACAACTCCCTACCGCTAGAATTAAGCTTAGTATGAGAAATAACTTTGTTTTCATTGCTACTTATTTGCGTTAAATATTAGTGTTCATATTATAGCCCACTTAACGAAGTATCCCACATTTCGTGTGTTTAAGTGTGCTTTATGTCCCGAATAGAGCATCTAAAATATAATTTATAATTTAATTGATGCGATGTTGTTGATAAATAACCTTTATCTGTTGATGGAATTGTTTGGTGTAATTGTTAGAGGATTAACGGGTAACTGTAGTTGTAAAATGGTAAGGTGTACCTTTATTGTGGTGGTTGTTTTTGGTATATTTTGTAAGTTTACTAAGTGGCTGTAAATCAGACGCACTTGGGTATAATAAAAAACATGCTTACGAAATTTAAAAGCGTCACTATGTTTTTAGTAAAAAATGCTTATGTTTTGGTAGAAACGTAAGCACGTTTTTTTTGACAGAAGGCAAGGTTTTCATTTTTTGGAGAAAAAGGATAAGCCTCTGTGTCTTGAGTATGGAAGGTTGATTGCCTTCTCAGATGGGGTTCCATCCTCGTATCAGCTTTATAGCTTCAAATGTCCCTTCTTCTTCGTTGAAACCGTCTTTTCACTGATTTTTAATGCTTCGAAACCTAGTTTCGAATGGTGAATGATTACTTACAATCGCTGTTCAATACCTGATAGTCTGATAAGGAAACTGAAGGTATTTTTTGTTGCTCGTGTACCTTGATACAGGTTAATAAAGGATTTCTGTCTATACGTAAATCTAGCAGTTTGAGGTTATGGCTAAGGTCCAGACTACCCAATAAATTGCTTGATCCGTACAGGTGAGTCAATTGAGTATTGCTGTTGAGGTTTAGGTCCACTAACTGGTTGTCCGATATTAGCAAGGTTTCGAGTTGAGTATTACTGCTCAAATCAATATTTCTTAGCTTGTTACTGCTTAAAAGAATGTTGGTAAGTTGTGGGGCATCTTTAATATAAATGTTCGTGAGTAGGTTATGACTCATGTGTAATACTTCAAGTGTGGCGTTATCAATGGTTAAGGTCTCAAAGTCATTCCACGACAGCTCTAGCTCTTTTAACAGGGTGGCCTTGGACAAGCCTGTGATCGACCCAAGTTGGTTCGACATTAAATCCACTAACTGTAACTTGGTATTGTTGTTCAGGTCAATACTACTAAGTTTATTGCCAAGCAGGTAAACAGTGTCGAGCTGTGTGTTGTTCGATAGGTCCACTACCTCTAGTTGATGGCCAGCAGCCGATAGCCATGTGAGATTAACAAAGCCTTCAATGCCACTTAAGTCACTAATGTCGCCGAAATGAGCCACCTGGTTTAAATCCAAATGTGTCACCTTTTCTGCATCGCTCCTGAGGATTTGTTGGTTAATCAAGCCGTCGGAATCGATGCCTTGTTCCACTAATTTTGTTTCAAAATGCTCATCCGGTACTTTCACGTACATACTGTCGGTAAGTGGGTTTTTATCATCGCTTGAACAGGCTGTAATAATCACTATAATGAGTACAATTAATGGGTAGGTCAATTTCATAGTTTAAAGGTTTTATTCGTAGTGGTGTATTATTAAACAAGTAAGACCACCAATAGCATTTAATGTTCAATGCATAGACGTTTATTAACGATTGTTTACCAGTGATCGAGCTACCTGTTGGTTTATCCAGCTCAACTACCTATCTAGGAAAAGCAGGATACATACATTGTAATATTCGAATTAGCTTTCTTTTAATTTTTAGTAACCTGAAATTTTGTCGATGCGAATTTCGTGGGCTTTATCTAGCAATATGACTGGCACATTATTAAGGTTGATTGAATAGCTTATCAGCGTGGATCCATTGCTAACGTGTTTAACATCATTTAGCTCGAGTCGTGTTACTAGCAGAGCTTGTCCTTGCGCATCGTATAAGTTAAATTGGTAATAGTTTTTAGGTCTTCCTTTTACTTTAACTTTCTTTTCACTAATGCCTGAAGTGCTTATTAACTCGAGCCACCAGGTTTCCATTCCATAGCCATAACCATAGCCGTCTTCAACGCCGGAATAATAATTATACCTCGAATGACCTCGTTTAACCATTAGCTGCGATTGCACTGGTAGTTGAATGTTGGCACTGGTAAAAATGTAATTGGTTTTGATAGCACCTACCTTTTCGAGTAGGGATTGTGAGTGAGTGTTTAAACTGCTGGTAAGGATGAAAATGAATACTAGAGCTGGATACAAGCGAGTGGAGTTAAGATTTTTCATAGTTGTTAAGTTATAGTTGATTTAAGTATGGGTCGAAACCGACAAAAATCAAGCCATGCCCCTTGTGATAACATTTGAAACAATGTTGTCCAACATTAATTTTAATAATTGAGCTATCCACCCAAACCGGACTTACTTTTTTTGATATAAAATGATAAGGATAAAAGGTCAAGGCTACATTTTAAATAACTGCCTTATTAGTTCTTATTGCGTCAACCTTTTAAAAGTATTCATGATTTCCACTCCGATTCAATTTACCTCAAGCTTAAGTGCGGCCGAGCGATTTAAGAATCAAGTTCGGAACTTCTCGGTCTCACTAAAGCTTTCGAGAAAACTAAAGCTATTTAAAATTAAGACCTAATACAATACGTCTGGAACAAATCTCTCAAAACGAACTAAAGGCGCGTTTTGAATAGAACGGTATTATAAGCCTGTTACGAATCCAATCCTTTTGTACTTGCCATACTTTAAATCTGTTTGTCTGGCCTCTATTAGATAGTTAATTACGATAATTAAAAGGTAGAAAATAAGTAATTGTACGGTAAAAATCCACCATTGAAACGAGCTGGGATCTTGGATATAAGGGAAGAAAAAGTACTTTATTATGACGATATGCACAAAATAAATAAAAAGGGATTTCCTGCCGATGGATGATAGTAAATTTTGTTGTTTCCAGGTTGTGCTAACTAATGGAATGAGTAAACAATATAAACCTAATAGTAAGAGGTAAAAGATACCTTTTACTGGATAAAAAAGTTCAGTATATCCAATTCTAAACGCTTGAATGTTTGTACTCTCTTGGGTTAAAAGAATAAACACACTTGTTACTATACTGGCGATACCCAATAGGTAGCAATAGCTTTTAAAACGTTTTAAAAACTTACGGTATTTTGCAATTAAATAGCCCGTAATAGCTACGCCTGCCCATGGTAATATCGGAAACCAACCACTGATTACAGCTTGCTTGATAGCTGTAATAATCGATAATTGCTTAATAGCAAATACTGACAAGGTACTCATCTCAAACTGATGGTATTTTAATAGTAGCAGGTTCAAAAAGAATAAGGCAGTAACTATAATAAGTTGATAACTTAAAGAGAACGACCGAATACTAACAATAAGTGCTAATGAAAAAGCAATTAAGTAAAGAACATCGAATGTGTAGAAAGGAAGAATCTGCCATACCAAAGCATCAATAATGATTGCAACAACCAGAATTTGAATAACCCTTATCAGTATTTGTTTGGCTGACTTACCAGCTTCTTCAGCCAGGTACAAGGATACACCACTTAGAAATATAAACAAGGGTGCGGCCACTGAAAACAGTATTCTCAAACCCATTGGGCAGTAGTTCGAGGGGGCTAAATAGGGCCATGAATTGGCCGCTATCATAATTATTATTGCAAAACCTCTGATGCTGTCAATTAGGGTATTACGAACTACTGGAGGGATTATGTCACTACTCATGTTGTCGGATTTTCTATTGTTCAGCAGTTAAGTTATTAATAATGTTTCACTTAGAGGTATGTGTTTGATGAATAACCTTTTTGTATTGATGAACATGCTTTGTTTGTTTGTTTGTTTGTTTGTTTGTTTGTTTGTTTGTTTAGTTTGTGAGTTGATAAAGAGGTGCTTAAGTATAGCGTTATATTTGGTTTTATATAATGCCGATTTAATGTCGGAATGGCCTTTGGTTCGAATACCACCCTACGACTTTTTCGTTTATTATTGGCATTAACGATTGGTATAATTTGCAACTCTCTCAATAAATAATCAGCTTTACGTGGTTTTTAAAAGTAAATGATGTTGGAGGGTATTGAAGTACTAGATGAGTTGAGGTTAAATTTTAATGAAGAAGGTCTTATGGCTTTAAATTTTACCTTGTTCTTCGTCATGTTTGGGATAGCACTCGAAATAAAAGTTGCACACTTTAAGCAGGTTTTTGTTAAACCTAAGGCGGTTATGGTCGGTTTTTTTACACAGTTTATTCTACTGCCAGCTCTTACCTTTGTTATTATATGGCTGATGGGCGCCTATTTATCGGCCGGGGTAGCACTGGGCATGATACTGGTTGCTGCCTGTCCCGGAGGTAATATCTCTAATTTTGTATCGTCAATGGCCAAAGGTAATGCGGCCTTATCTGTAAGTCTAACGGCTATTGCCACCATCCTCGCCATCTTCCTTACTCCTTTAAACTTTGGTTTCTGGGGCAGTATGTACAGCAGTACAACACCTTTAGTAGTGCCTATTGAAATAGAGTCGCTTGAAATGTTTAAGACGGTGCTTTTGCTGGTGGGTATGCCCATTGTGTTGGGCATGCTTTTTAATTATCGCTTTGCTAGGCTTACCGAAAAGATAAAGAAGCCCATAAAGTTCATGTCCATCATCATATTCGCATTCTATGTGATTATTGCTTTTGCCAACAATTTCAATCATTTTATGGGATACATACACTATGTGTTTTTATTGGTTTTAGTGCATAATGTAGTGGCTCTGCTCACAGGTTATGGTACGGCATCACTGTTTAAGTTGGGACACAAAAACCGACGTACCATCACCATCGAGACAGGAATTCAAAACAGTGGTTTGGCTTTAGTGCTTATTTTTAATCCAAGTATTTTTCCACCTGAGTTAGGTACTGGTGGTATGGCTTTGATTGCTGGTTGGTGGGGTATTTGGCACATAATATCTGGTTTGGCAATTGCTTTCTATTGGTCGAAACAATCTTTGGCTTAAGGAGCTGATTATGTAATTCTTGTTTTCAATAGTTCGAAACCTTGTTTCGAGTGGCGAATGATTTGATACCTCAAGTAAGCTATGGCCTCTTGAAAGATAGCTTATTAAAATAGTTGCTAAACGAAGCTCCTATTACTTTAAAATTTCATCACATTAAATATGTTGTTAATTTTACCTTTCGTCTATACACAATAATGGCATGTTAAAAATCAAAACGACCTTTATTCTTCTCTTTAGCCTGGTAATAGCGTTTTTGTTACTTATTTTATTGGCTTTTCTGGGTCTATTAAAAAACCGTACATCTTTTGGCGAGAGTCAGATTGGTCAGTTACATAGCATCACCCTGAGTGACCAGCTGCGAGAGCGCAACGATGATCTAACGCATTATTGTTTAAACTACATTATAACAGGCGATGAAAAGTGGGAAGCAGACTATTGGCAGTTGTCCGAGTCATCGCTCTACCGTTTTCCAAGTAAAAACAAAGGTTTTCAACTGTTGGAGGATAGCATTCGCCAGTTAGGTTATGGCAAAGTGGAGTTTGAGCTCTTAAAGAAGGCTGTTTATTTATCCATTCAACTTAACCAACAAGAAGCTATGGCCATGCAGATGGTTAAAGATTCGGACAATTCTAGAGTTAACAAAAGAGATCAGGCACTTGAATTAATTAGTAATAAGGCTTATGCAGATAACAAACGACAGTTGATAAATACCATTGTGGCTTTTGAGCAGCGCATTGTGGCGCAAACTGAAAAGGCACGACAAGAAAATATTAAAGAAGGCATGCGCCTGTATCATGTGGTACTGGCATTACTCATAAGTGTAATCGCTTTTTCATTGGTGGTATTATTCCTGATTCTGAAACGTGTTAACAGACAAGCACAACAAGATGCCTTGTTTAAGTCGGGTGTTGAACGACAAAAACAAATGCAGGATGAACTACAGAAGAGTGATGAGCGTTTTCGTTTGGCCGTAGAAGGATCTGGAGCTCGCATATGGGATTACCAGGTCAATCAGTCGAAACTGACCTGGTCGCCATCACATCTTCATCTATTGGGCTATGCTCCACACGAAGTAAAACCACAGATGGACTTTTTGTTAGATGTCATGCATATCGACGACCGTTCTAAATTTAAGCATCATCTGGAGCAACACATTCAAGAGGGGCAATCATTTAATATCGATGTTCGCTTTTATTCCAAAACTGGAGAATTAAGATGGTGCCGTTGCCGTGGTAACTCATCGCGCGAAAGTTCTGGGGTAGCCCAACGTGTGGTTGGTATTTTTATGGATATCACCGATAGGGTAAAAGCAGAGGAAAGGGCTACCAATGCCATTTTGGAGACCGAAGATCGGGAGCGCAGTCGCATAGCCCGCGATATACATGATTCATTGCAACAAACGATGTCAACAGCATTGCTTAACTTCGAAAAGGTACGTTCATCCATAGGCACGGACGATGAATTGTTAACTGAGCGATATCAAACAGGTTATGACTATTTGAAAAAGGCCATAAGTGATAGTCGCTTCTTGGCACATAAGTTAATGCCAAAAGTTGTTGATGAAAATGGCCTTGCTTTAGCTATTGATGCTTTAGTGGGAGCACTGAAAGGCTCTTCGGATACCGATATTCAGTTTTATCAAAACCTAAATGAAGAACGTCTTCCGCTGGCGGCTGAAATGACCATGTACCGCATTGTGCAAGAGGCGGTCAATAATGTGCTTAAATATGCCAAGGCCCAGGAATGCATCATTCAACTGTTTAAACGCAATAACATTGTGACTTTAACCATTGAAGACGATGGCCTTGGGTTTGATCTTAAAAAAGAGGGTGGCTCATTTGGTTTAAACAGTATGAGAACCAGAGCCGAATCCATTGGTGCTTTTTATCAAATAGAAACGGATTTGGGAAGAGACACACAAATATTAATTGAACTAAGCTTATAATATGAAGACGATTAAAATAGTATTGGTAGATGACCATGCCATGGTTCGCAAAGGATTAAAAGCGTTTTTGGATGCTGATGTTTTTGAAGTTGTTGGAGAAGCCAGCAATGGGAAAGAGGCTCTTGATTTACTAGCTGATGTTACAATTGACGTATTGGTTACTGATATGATGATGCCTGAGATGAATGGCATTGACTTGTGTAAAGAGGTCAGCAAGCTTTATCCGGCTATTAATATCCTGGCACTTACCATGATGAATGAGCCTTATAACATTAAGAAAATGTTGGGTGCTGGTGCAAAAGGATACATTCTAAAAGATTGTACAGAAGAAGAGATGCAGACTGCCATACAGACCGTTAGTACAGGATCGACATATTATAGTCAGGAAGTAACGGGCATTATTATGGAAGGCCTTACTGCACAACCGACACCTAAAAAACGCCTGGTAACCGAGATTCCATTGACCAAACGTGAAAATGAAATTCTACACTTGATTTGTAAGGAAAAAAGCAACCAGGAAATAGCGGATGAGTTATTTATATCGAACAGAACAGTAGAAGCCCATAAACGTAATCTACTTGATAAAACAGGTTGTAAAAATATTGCTGGCTTGGTGCTATTTGCCGTGGAGCGTAAGCTGTTCGATGACTTGTAAACCATACTTGTAATTGGGGCTGGCAACTATCCTCAACACGGCAAACGCATTTAAAATAAAGCTGTAAATCAACCGACCACAGCAACGCAGCTTGGGACCCAATCTCATAAGTGGAGGGTAGAAAAATTTGGCTCGAAGCTGCAAATCTTTAAATTTTTCCAGAAACGTTGAGTTATTGGGTAAGCGAGTGGTGCAGTCGCTGCCTTTTTTGTTTCCGTTTTTGGGGCTGTTGCCAAAAATGAATTGAAAATCGGCGCAGCCAAAAGCACTTGCGGCTAGAGCAAAGGTATAAATCTTAAATGCGTATGCCCTGCTATCCTCAATAGCTTAGAGGCTTGACGCTTCCATGTGGTGTTACTTTTTATTTAATTCGTTGATCTAATGACTGTTCATTGCTTAAGTGAAACACCTAATTCTCCCATTTACGTTTTGCCCTCAGAAATTGACAGTCGCAACCCTGCATCTTTGTAATGTAATATTTAATTATCCACTTAAAAATTAGAAAGATGAAGAAGTTAAAGTATTTATTTACAGCAATGGCCATTGTCGCCTCAGTGAGTTTAGTATCATGTAATAACGATGATGATCCGCAGCCAGAACAACCCGTTCAACCATTACCACCCGAGTATATTGAGCAGCCACTACCCGAAAATCCGGAAGTGACACCTTATTAAAGTAAATCATTCTGATATTATGGATAATATCTGAGTTTACACTTCCCTGCATCAATGATGTGGGGATTTGTTATTTAAAGGTGGCTTAATTTTGACCTAAGGGAAACACCTAACTCTCCCATTTAAGTTTTGCCCTCAGAAATTGGCTGTCTCGATCCTGCATCTTTGTAATGTAAAATTTAATTATCCACTTAAAATTTAGAACGATGAAGAGATTTAGATTTTTATTTACAGCCATGGCCATAGTTGCCTCAGTGAGTTTAGTATCGTGTAATAACGATGATGACCCGCAGCCAGAACAACCCGTTCAGCCCTTGCCACCTGAAGGGATAGAAAATCCACTGCCTCCTAATATTGAGCCGCATTAATATTAATTCCCAATTCAAGTTTGCTCTTGAATTCCCCAATCTCCCTGCCAAAGGGCGGGGAGGCTTTAAATAGGAGTTTGAGATACTTGTATCTATGAGTGAAAATAGCTTTTTTCGCATTACAATAAGGAAATGATCTCTATGCCTTTAAAATCTAATCAATTTAAAACTACTATTATGAAAGTCAGACTTTTAACACTAATGAGCCTATTGTTTTGTTCAACATTCCTATTTGCTCAAAAGCCAAACATTGTGGTAATTACCACCGATGATGTGGCACCAATGGACATATCGGCCTACCATCGCGGTTTGGGTGCTGTTGAAACACCCAATATCGATCGTATTGCCAAAGAGGGCATGATGATCAGTGATTTTTATGCACATCCTAGTTGTACAGCTGGTCGTGCTGCATTTATTACAGGACAATATCCTATTCGTACGGGACTAACATCTGTTGGTCAGCCTGGCTCACATTTGGGCATGCAAGCCGAAGATGTTACACTAGCAGAGTTATTAAAAGATAAAGGTTATGCCACCGCTCAATTTGGCAAGAGCCATGTGGGCGATCGTAATGAGCACTTACCCACTGTTCATGGTTTTGATGAGTTTTTTGGTGTGCTTTATCACTTGAACATGATGAACATGCCTGAACAACCTGAGTTTCCAAAGGATCCTAACTACCCGGGCTTGCCTCGTAATGTACTATACACAAAAGCCAGCGATGTGGATGATTCAACTGTTGACCCGCGTTTTGGTAAAGTAGGTAAACAAACCATCGAGGATAGAGGAACTTTGTATGCTAAGCGACAAGAGACTTTTGACGATGAGGTATTAGATATTTCCATAGACTGGTTAGATCGTACCAAAAAGGAAGGTGATCCGTTTTTCTTATGGTTCTGTCCAACACGTATGCACCAGGAGATTTTTGTGAGTGACGAATGGGCTGGTAAGAGTGGTCATGGTAAATATGCCGATGGACTGATGCACATGGATTACTTAATTGGTGAGCTATTGAATAAGCTTGATGAAATGGGCGTGGCCGACAATACAATTTTATTATTTACATCGGATAATGGTGTTAACCTTTCGCATTGGCCAAGTGCAGGAACTGCAAGCTTCCGAGGCGAAAAAGGAACAACATGGGACGGTGGTTTACGTGTGCCGATGTTGGTTCGTTGGCCAGGTAAAATTGAAGCTGGACAACACACTGGTGAATTTATGACTGCCGAAGATTGGTTGCCTACCTTAATGGCAGCTATTGGCGAAGAAGATATCAAAGAAGAATTGCTTGAAGGTAAAAAAGTGAATGGTAAAGAATATAAGGTACACATTGATGGTTACAACCAAATGGATATGCTTACAGGTAAAGGTAAAACAAAACGTCGTGAGTTCTTTTACTTTGGAGAGAATGATTTAAATGCCATTCGTGTTGATAACTGGAAGATTCATTTAGCTGTAAAGGATGAATGGATAAAAGCAAGTGAGAAAATACCAGCAGGTATGATTATCGATATTAAACTAGATCCATACGAAAGGACACCTGAAACAAAGGGACACTTCCTATGGATGAAAGAAAAAACGTGGATCTTACCAATGATTACTCCACCAGTAAGAGAGTTTGTTAAGAGTTTAGAGGCCTTTCCTCCACGACAGAAAGGAGCTGGTATTGGTGCGGCTGCCATTATGAATCAGATTGAAAAAGCAGGCGCCGGAGAATAGATAATTTAAAAGAATATTTTAAACCGCATCGGTATCTGCCGATGCGGTTTCTATGTATCTAAGTGTTTCCCTTAAAATACTTAATTAAGGTTGGCCCTCTAATAAAACAATGGTTTATGCGAGATCTTTGAAGTGTAAACATAATGGTTAATTAAACTATTGAATGATGAAACAATTTATAGCATTAACAGGAATAGTAGCCTTACTTACAACAGCTTGTAATTATATCGCTACGGAAAAAGAACCAAGAAATACACTATATGATCAGGTAGCTCTGCAAGATGATCCGGTAATTAGTGTTGCACCCAATGCTGATATTGCGGCACAAGGTTATTATCTTGATGCCAAAGCAATGGGAACAATGGCTTATCAGTGGGGGTATGCCATGGTGCGCATGGAGCAGGCCATGCGCGATTACATTGATGTACCAAATCCTAAGCCAGCAACCAGCTACCGTGCTCCATTGAATGAAATAGGATGGGCCAAAAGACTACCAACGGCTATGGATGAAGACATGCCAACAGCCAATAACGATACTTATTATATGAGTGCTGTTGTTAACTTAACGGAGCCTTACATTCTTCAAACACCAGACACCGATGGTCGTTACTACGTTGTTAATGTATTTGATATGTACCATACCTTAAGCGAGTATATTGGTAAGCGCAATACGGGTACACAGGCACAAACCATCGCTTTAGTTCCACCAGCGTGGAATGGAAAATTACCCTCAGGTATTGACAAAGTAGTGAATGTACGCACGCCCAAAGCCTGGCTATGGGGACGTATTCATGTATTGGAGGGTGAAGATGTGAGTAAAGTACATGCACTGCAAGACCAATTCAAGTTAAAGGCAATAAGTGAATATATGGGGCAAGCGAACATGGAGAAGAATACCACTTTACCACAGATGCCAAAATATCCTGTTTCTGATACTTTACGCTTTTACCGTTATCTGGCTTTTGCCATGAATCAAAACCCAATATTAGCTGAAGACAGAGCTTTGGTCGGTCAGCTGGAACGAATTGGGATTAAAAATGGTAAATTTGATGAAGCGTCACTGAATCCGTCTCAGCTGAAAGGATTGAAAGAAGCAGCTTTAGAAGCTCCATTAACAATTTTATCGAGCATGTATTCGTCATCAACAATTATAAATGGGTGGAATGTTGCCACCAAATTAGATGATTATGGTTTTGATTACGGGTTTCGCTCTTTAATAGCAGGGCCTTATTTGGGTGGGCAAGGAGAAAAAGAGGCCATGTATCCGATAAGATATACAGACAGTGATGGTGAAGCGACGAGTGGAAAACATAGTTATACGATACGATTTGAAGAGGAGCCTCCGGTTAATGCTTTTTGGTCGCTTACATTATATAAAGCTGACACCAAGCTGTTTTGCGACAATGAGCTTAATCGCTACAAGTTGAGTAGTGAGTCATCTGGTTTGAAGAAGAATGCTGATGGTTCGTTTGAGATTTTAATTCAAAATGAAAAGCCGGAGAATACGGATAACTGGTTACCAGCACCTGAAGGCGGTTTTTACTTGATATTGCGCATGTACGAGCCTCATCAGGATGTGATAGATTTAAAGTATGAGTTGCCTCAAATGGAAAGAATTAGGTAAGAGCAACTAAAAAAAGTGAAGTTATAAGGCATATGAATCTTTAACAGCATACTCCGCAAGCATCTTGTGGAGTATTGCTTTTTGTAGACTAAGGGAATCACTTAATTATTATTAATTCGTGTTCCCCTCTGCTACACATAATCAGAAAAGAGCAATTTTGTAATGTAAACTTATATAAACCATTAATACTAGATGATATGAAATTCGGTGCTATGATTTCAATATTGATTGCCCTCGCGGTAGTAATGACAAGCTGTTTCTATGAAGATAATGATGCGAAACAGGAGATTAAATTTAACTCATTAGAGGAGCAGGTTACTTATCAGCGTGCATTTGAAGCGGTAGTTTGGGCCATGCCAGCCACAGCTATTTATCGTTTGCGCAAAGGCTTTATGGAGTTGCCAGGTGTTGATAATAATGTGGTGGTTGCATATTCTGCCCCCGCATTATCGCAGCATAAAGCCATTACGGCTAATACCGCTACCCCGTATATATGTGCATTTACCGATTTGCGAAATGGCCCGGTTGTATTGGAAATACCTGCGGCGGGTGAGAAAGCTAGTTTGTACGGGCAAGTGGTGGATGCCTGGCAATCAACGATTGCAGATGTAGGGCCATCTGGTGCTGATAAAGGTAAAGGCGGTAAATATCTGTTTATACCTCCTGCTTATACCGGTGCCATACCTACTTCCGGCTATTTTCCAATACAATGTACCACCAACCGTATTTCATTGGTTTTTCGATCGATAAGAGGGCAGAATGCCACCGATGAAGATGCCTATCAATATACAAAGACCATGAAAATGTATTACTTGGGAGCCGAAAGTACCGAAACAAAGTTTGTTGATGGTCTTCAATATCCCTTGGAAACATTACCTCGTTATGATGAACGTGCTTTGAAAGATATACATGCCATTTTTAGTGTTGAACCAGTTTTGGAACGTGACAAAGTAATGATGGGGCATCTGGCAAGCATTGGTATAGAAAAAGGTAAACCTTATCAACCGTCAGCACGCCAGAATGAATTATTCAGGAAAGCGGCGCAGGATGCGTATAGTTATGTGTACAATTTGGTTACTGAACACCACAAGCAAGGTTTGTATTGGAATGATAAGCACTGGAGCTTTGTGATGCAGACTGATGAGGTGGATGGATTTGACTTTGTTACTGAAGAACAAATTGAGATAGATAAGCGAGCGGCAGCATGGAGTTTTTTTACTTTGTATCCCAAAACCTTAGGTGAACGACCAGCGACTGTGTACCTGGCTCCAACTGCCGATTCAAAAGGGAGAGCTCTGGAAGCCGATAAATTGTATAAAGTCAGGATTCCGAAAGAAATACCAACTAAGCAGTTTTGGTCCATTACTGTGTATGACGATGCTACTTGGGCTTTTATAGATAATCCTATTGGGCGTTCGGGTTTGGGCTTATTTAATACAACAGATATGCAAATGAATGACGATGGCAGTGTGGATGTTTATTTTGGACCCACCGCTCCCGATGGATTGGAGTCCAATTGGGTGCCTACCTCAGGCAAAAAGCCATATGTTTGGTTACGACTTTATGGACCTGATGAAGCCTTTTGGGATAAATCCTTTGTAATGCCGGATGTGCAGTTGATACAGTAAATATATTCGTAGCAAAGTATCTGCAATATTTCTCCTTGGCAGTAGCTAAGGGGAAGTATTGCTGTTATGAGGCCTGCATTTCACACACCCAAATCTTACGTGTAAACTTCTTGCCCTTTTTTTCTACGGAGCAAGAGTCAACAAGCTTTAAATCAGCCTCGCTTAATAAACTGCTTATGTCTGAAGTAGATACAATCACAAGGCGGGGACTTCGTTTGATGGCTGCCTGAATAATGTATAAGGCATTTTCGTCATCCGAATGGCTAAACAAATTGTATGGCAAGTCAATAATGGCTGCGTCGTAGTTATGCTCAAGATCTTGCAAATCTGATCGGTAAACATTAGCGGTATAAGCATAGTGAGCAAGGTTTTTTCGCGTAGACTGGCAGGCTTTCCAGTGTATGTCACAACCCTCAATTGCAAACCCTCCAATGCAAGCCTCTAGCATTACCGTTCCAACACCGCAGCCTGCATCTAATAATCGCTTGCTTTTATTACCCTTGGAAACAATACTGACAAGAGCCTTGGCAATATCCATGTTAATGGCACTGCTAAACGAGTAGGGCTTTTTCTTGTGCTTAAACCAATCGGTATCGTGTTTAATAAGCTCTCCAAAATACCATGTGTTATTGTAATAGCAAATTGAATAGGTAATTAAAGGCGTAACATAATCGGGATCGCCCTCAATGCAATAACCAATATCTTTTAACTTATCGAGCCTCTGTGTATAGTTAGTTTTATCGCCATGCAAAACCATATACTCGGCTTTAAAACCATCCATATGAATGTTCTCTTGCTTAACCTTATTCAACAAGAGTTGGTAGTCTTCGGCACTAGCAATAATTTCAAAACGGTTTTTTATAAAAGGACTTATTGAGGGGTCAATCTTAATATTTGAAAACAGTAACTTATTATTTTCCTGCTCATTAAATAACTGCCTCGACTCCAACTGACATAATTCAACATTGTGCGTGTCGTACTTAAAAGAATAGATGTAACTGTGTTGGTGCATGTTGGAGTCGTATGTTGTGAGGTGAGTATTGTTGATTTTGAAGGTGGTAAATATAAGATTTACTAAGTGATTGCACCTTGTTTTTCAGGTAAATTACTTGATGATGGCTCAAGCTAATTTTCTAAAAATCATTCTGGCTTTAGTATTTTAATCAATTACTTTTTTGATTAATAAGTTGAAGCAGTGATTGGTCATAAGGTTTTTGCAAAAAGCTGGTACTTTCTTAATGAATTATTGGCTCTTTTTGATATGTCTGAATGTAGAAAAAGTAATTAGCTTTGTTAACGATCATTCTACTATATGGATGTATTCGCACCTCACGCAGTAGTGTGTTTTTGTCAGACTTAGGTGACTTATAAGTAATAAAGAGATTCGTAATTGGCATACGTGGTAAATTAAGATAGTTTATGAGCAATGATATTAAAAAATATCCCTTTAAAAATGGCTTGCCATTAGAATTCGAAATCATTGATCTATCAAGTGTGTTAAATACTAAAAAGGAAGTAATGGTTGTGCCTCATCGACCTCAGTTTTATCATATTTTATGGATTAAACAAGGCTCTGCAACTCATTACATAGACTTTAAGCCTATTAGCATTGAAGACGATTGTATCATTTTTGTTCCTCATAATAGTGTTAATCTATATGATGGGGATGGCATCTATAAAGGAAAGTCTATTATTTTTACCGATGGATTCTTTTGTAAGAACGAACAAGATATTCAGTTTTTACACTCTTCTATGTTGTATAGTGACTTGTATGGCATAGCAAAAATAAAATTGCATGATACAGCTTCTGGTATAAGAGATACATTTAAAGCAATGGAGGCCGAGTATCAACGATCTGTTGATAGCAGACATTATAATATACTGCATAATTTGCTGCATGTTTTTTTACTACAAGCTGAACGTGAGATTCAAAAGCAAGGAGTTGAAGAGCTACAGCCTGGTGTTAACCTTGATTACTTGATGTTGTATAAAGACTTGTTAGAACAGAATTTCAGGAAGGAGCGCTCGGTAAATAAATATGCAACAGAATTAAGTATTTCGGAAAAGCAATTATATAAAGCAACCACCACTTTACTGGGTAAAACGCCCAAACAAATTATTGATGAAAGGGTTTTGCTCGAGGCTAAGCGACTTTTGGTTCATAGCCATCAATCCATAAAAGAAATCGCCTATAAATTAGGCTATGATGAGCCAACCAACTTCATAAAGTATTTTAAAAAGCACACTCATAAAACGCCTTCAGAATTTAGGGAACAATATTAATGGTCTGTCATAGCTATGCCATTAATCGCATAAGTAACAGTAGGTAACTTTAGATACTAAGTGCATGCTAATGAAATAAAATTAAAAGGGATTTTCGTTTTCTTCAGAATTGCTTTGTTCAACAATATTATCAATAGTGGCAAAAGAGACGCTTTGTCAGTTTTTGAAAACTGTTTGTAGCGTATGAACTTTGTTTGGTTTCCCTTACTTAAGGGAGAGACTTACCCTATAAAGTCAGAAAACTACCTTTACTCACCTTTTGTTTCACTTCATCTTTGCATTGTAATATTTAAACTTAAAATAATGCAGAAACTCTACACAATTACAGTTCTAACCTTGGCGCTCTTAATGTCATGCGAGGCCAATAACAATGATGAAAAAATGGAAATATCAAACAAACAAAAGGTAGTTGAATTATTAAAAAGTATCGAAACTGGTGCATCGGAACCAATCGCCTACATCAATGCTAACAAATATATTTAGCATAATCAATCTGTTGCCGATGGTTTGGCAGGGTTTGGCGCTTTGCTACAACAATTGCCAGCCGGAAGTGCAAAAGTGAATACTATTCGTGTTTTTGAGGATGGAAATTTTGTAATTGCACATACCGATTATAATTTTTTTGGACCTAAGATTGGCATCGATATTTTTAGGTTTGAAGATGGTTTAATTGTGGAACATTGGGATAATTTGCAAGAGAAGGTTAGCGAAACAGCCTCTGGACGAACTCAAATTGATGGGCCGACAATTATTGAAGATCTAGCAAAAACGAATAGTAACAAGGCTTTAGTAAAAGGACTATTGGATGATGTGTTTTTGGGTGCAAATCCTGATAAAATTACCGATTATATTTCCAGTGAGAAGTATTTTCAGCATAACCCTGGTGTAAAAGATGGCCTTGCTGGATTAGGAGATGCATTGGCAGCACTTGCTGAAGCTGGTATGCCGATGGTATACGAAAAGAATCATGCCATTTTCGGAGAGGGTAATTTTGTACTTAGCGTATCGGAAGGTGTTTTTATGAATAAGAAAGTTGCTTTTTATGATATTTTCAGGATAGAGAATGGTCTAGTTGTGGAGCATTGGGATACCATTGAAGAAATTTTAGCTGATTCAGATGCAAAAAATGGTAACGGTAAATTTAACTTTTAAGTGATTGAATTAGAGTTAAGTCATAAGAGGATGAATAGAGTCTTGTGTCCATTTATTGATTCGGTTCAACCGAATGGAAAGATTAAAAACTTGGCTGCCATTCTATATTGTTCAAAAAGAATGAGCCACCAATAATTCTATACGCACAAGCCTCTGAATGGTACAAAATATAAGAGCCGCCTCAGTTAATCAATCATTTTTTTTAGGATTGCTTAACTTGGACAGCTCTTGTTATATGGTTAAACTTATAGTCTTTAATAATCAAAGCTACTACCGCCCAAAAACTCACGTATAATCGAAGTTGGTGGTATCTCATTGGGTCTGATAGGTTTGAAATAGCTGAAGAAATTTAATAGTCGGCGTGCTTCGGCATATTCAGGCTGGTTGGGCTGAACTTCTAGTAAAATAGGTTCGGCCTGTTGCTTTAATACCGATAGTTCGTACAATAAGGCCGTGTTAAACATCACATCGGCTTCCTCTTGATACGGGAAGATGTGTGAGTCTTCTCCACGCCTGACACTGGGCCAGCGCGAAATGGTATCCTGAGCTGAATATTTTCGGTATTTATAATCACGTACAATGCGCCTGATTAAGCGGTTGTCGGTTGTGTGTATCAGGTTTTGGTTATCGATGTTAACCGATGTCAGCGCCGATACATATATTTTAAATTTCGATTGATCGGGAATGAGGTGCGTAAGCTGAGGGTTTAGTCCATGTATGCCCTCCACAATTAAAATATTTTCTTCGTGCATCTGCAATTTTTCCCCATCGAAGTAACGTTTGCCCGTTTCAAAATTGAATTTAGGTATTTCCACCTCTTTACCTGCCAATAAACTAATCAGCTGTTCGTTAAATAACTCAACGTCCAAGGCATTTAATGCTTCAAAATCGTATTCGCCATTTTCGTCTAAAGGTGTTTTTTCTCTATCTACAAAGTAGTTGTCTAATGATAGGTTTACTGGTTTCATGCCTGCCACCATAAGCTGGATAGCCAGGCGTTTGCCAAAGGTTGTTTTTCCGCTCGACGATGGTCCACTGATAAGAACCAGCTTAACCGATTTTTTGCGTTCATCAATCATGTCGGCTATATGCCCAATCTTTTTCTCGTGCAGTGCTTCTGAAATTTTAATCAGTGTTTCAGCTTTTCCGTTGGAGCAAGAGGTGTTGATGTCGGCTAGGTTACGCACATTTAGCACCCGGTTCCATTCTGCAAACTCCTGAAAAATGTCAAACATCTTATTTTGTACTACAATCTCTTCCAACTCGTTGGGATGTTGGCGCTTGGGTATTTGTAGCAACATGCCATTGTAATATTTAATCAGGTCAAATACCTTAAGATAACCTGTTGATGGCACCAAATAACCATAATAGAGACCCATGTGTTTTTCTAACTGGTGATATGAAGTGTATAATTGTCCGCGATGACGAATTAATGCTGTTTTATCCAGCTGGTTTTGCTGTTCAAAGCGATTGATAACTTCCTCAGATTCATCCTGTTTGTGAATAAAAGGTGTGTCCTGGTCAATAATCTGTTTCATTCGATTTTGAATAGACAGCACATCTTCAATGGTTAACTCTTCGCCTTCAACCGAACAGTAGGTACCCTTTGAAACCGAGTGTTCGATGCGTAATTGTGCCTTGGGATATAACTCCGATGTAGCTTTGTACAGTACCAACGATAAACTGCGTATATACATTCGCATGCCATCTGGGCGGGTAATATCAATAAACTCAATGGTTTTAGGATGGTATATTTCGTAGGAGAGTTCTCGCAGTTTATTATTGACATAAGCGCCCAAAATTGGGGTCGATAATTTAATGCCCATGTCATTTGCTATTTTTTCAAGAGAGGTGCCTACTGGGTAACAATTTGATTGATCGTTGTTGAGGCATTTTATATGAACCGTTTTCATTGCGTTAGTTTTAAAATTCGACTATTAAAAATATAACATTTAGCCGACACATGATGGTTTATGTGTTTAAAATGGCATAAATAATGAATAGAATTTACCTATTGCTTTATAAAGTACAACTTACACCAAATGTATAACAAAATGATTGATAAAGCATTTTGCTTATTACATGGGTTACGGCAATAGCATTTAACTTTTAATATAGTTTTATCTTGCGTTATACCGACATAAGCAACGCAGTTTGGGACCCATTGACATAAACGTAGGGGAGAAAAATTTGATACCAAGCTGTCAATTATTAAATTTTTCCCGTAGTGATGTCATAATGGGTAAACGAGTGCTTTAGTCGGCGGCCTTTTTCTTCCCTTTTTGGGCTGAAGGCAAAAAGGGGAAGCCTCAACGGCTTTAGTTGAAAAACAATTTCTTAGATGTGATTACCGTATTATACTTATGTTTTTACATTCTAAACATTAATACCTTAGGAAGTAATAAGCGCTTATAGAACACAAAAAAGGCGCCTGATTCATCAGACGCCTTAGTAGGTGGGTGGAATATGGCTATTTACTTAGCCATGAGTGCAACATCCACATGGTTTTTTCTTGCTGACTAATATAGTCCGTTAACAAAGTGATGGTTCCTTCATCTTCAGCTTCTTGCGCTAATGGTAACATTGCTTTTTCAGATTGGATGAGGATAGCCATGTTTTCCAAAGTAACTTCCATGCACTCGTTACCATTACTTACGTTTTTGGCTGTTTGAATGCTTGCGCTGTTAATATAATCAGTAAAAGTGTGTGTTGGTGTTCCGCCAAGTGTTAAAATGCGCTCGGCAATTTCATCTACTTTCACAACAGCATCGTTGTATAGCTCTTCAAACTTTAGGTGAAGTTCAAAGAATTTCTCTCCCTTCACATTCCAGTGAAAACCACGCAGATTCTGATAGAATAATTGATAGTTTGCCAAAAGGCTATTTAGTTCATTGATCAATTGTTCGCTCTCTTGTTTTTTTAAGCCTAAAAGTTCATTTATTGTCTTCATAATATTTTGTTTTTGTTTGTTTTAATTTCTGATACAAATATATTACTGCGCGTATTATCAATCAAATAGGTAAATTTTATATATTGCATCGATAAAATCTATAATAGTTGATAATAAGATGCTTGGATTAAATTTACAGCAGTTAGAATACCTGGTGGCGGTGGATAATTATAAACAATTTACCATTGCCGCAGAAAAGTGCTTTGTAACGCAACCTACCTTAAGTATGCAAATAAAAAAGGCGGAGGAGCAGCTGGACATAGTCATATTTGATCGTACCAAACAACCCATTTTAACAACTCCTGTAGGAGAAAAGATTATTGCCCAGGCTCGTGTGGTTATTAACGAATATAATCGGATGGAGGAAATCGTAAGAGAGGAATCTGGACGTATTGAGGGCAGTTTAACAATTGGTATAATTCCATCTTTAGCACCTTATTTATTGCCTTTATTTGTTGGTCATTTTAAAAAGAACAACCCTTTGGTTAATATCTCTTTTAAAGAAATGATTACGGAGGATTTGGTAAAAGCTTTGAAGCAGGATTTATTGGATGCTGCTATTTTAGTTACGCCTTTGGAGGAAAAAGATATAATAGAACAAGCCCTTTTTTATGAAGATGTATTGATTTATGCACATCCGCAACACTCTTTGCACCAGGTTAAAAGCTTAAAGGTGGATAACTTGACTTCATCTGGATTGTGGTTGTTAGACGAGGGGCATTGTTTTCGTTCCCAGGTACTTAATTTATGCGAGTTGCAAGCAAATGTAAGTGCCGACCTTCCTCTGCACTTCGAGAGTGGCTCCTTGGATACTATTCGTAAAATGGTTGATGCCGAGGGTGGCTATACTTTATTGCCTGCTTTGGCGGCGCAAGAATTGGTGTTTGATTTGCATAAGCAAGTAAAAGAATTTGAAATACCTGTACCGCTGCGCGAAGTGAGTTTGGTCTACTCTCGAGCTTTTTACAAGCGCTTATTATTAGAACGCTTGTCAGTTTCAATTAAAGCTAGTGTGCCCGAAGAAATGTTGCATAAAGACCGTGGACATGTGGTGGAGTGGAAATAGCTTCTCTAGTGCTCTGCTTCTATTAATTGGATGATTGTTGATAGTTCCTTGTCGTTAGCAGGCAGTTGGTTAATAATGGAATGCTTTTGTTCTTTGAACTTTGTTTGATTCAGAACTGATTCTAATAAATAGAGTCCTCTTAATGCTGCCAGATATTTATTGTTTTCAGCAGATGACGCATTAACATTTAGAACCTCCCTGATTGAGCTATCTGTTAGGTGTAAACGGGTTGGCACAGGGTCGCATTTTGCCAAAATTCGGATGTTTAGTGTATCTGCTTCCGATTGAAAATGAATATGTGTTGTTCGGTTCTTAGCATTCAATGTACGAGGTTGCTGGTATTCTCGTTGTAAATTTTTGTAGCTCGTATCCGTACTTTTTATTGAATCGGCAATGGTCAACTCTTCCAGTTTTATTTTTACAAAACTGTGTTGGTTAATTTGGCTAATCAGCCTTGAGTCGAAATGCAAAGGAGAATAGGGGAGAGTTTCATCAGGATGATAATAATATTGAAACATCGTGTCGACGTGAGTAGGTAATACAGTAACTATTGGTTTAGCTTCCCTGGCATTGGTAAGGCTAACATAAGCTTGTACTTCATCTTTTTTAATTCCTTCAAGCGTATAGCCAGCTGCGATCAATCTAACTTCAATTGTTCTCTTTGTTGAGTCCGATGGAAGAATCAAATCTTGTGTAATGGTATTAAAGCTGGCGCCAGTGGCATACTTAAATAAATGGTCTTCATTGGTCCAGCTCTGTGGGTGAGGGCCTAGTAAATCAATCATCTTTTGTAAGCTAGCTTCTGCTGTATTGATGTCTTTGTATTTCTGAGCCAGCTGACGTTCCAATTCCTTTAATCGATTTTCTTTCTTACTTAAGGTACTCAGTTTAGCATCTATCAACCTCTTTTTATAAGCAATTGTATCTGTGTTGCTAGGGGCTAATTGTACTATCGAATCTATTTCAGATTCTAATGTGCTCAACTGCTGCTCCAGAACTTCTTTTTGTCGATAGTTTTCCTTGAGTAAACCATTGTCTTGTATTTCTCTTAGCGGGTTTTCAATTTTTTTTTGTCGATACTCATCAATTCGTTCTATGTGCGATATACCTTTGCTAACATCTTTATTGGGCGATAGTCCATTGGTGGCAGCATCGGCAAATAAATGATAGCTAATGCTGTCATCGGTAATAATAAGCATGGGTTTAAAAGAAGAATCGAGGCCCCATAGAGAGGTGTGAAGTGCTATAGCTTGATTCGCTGGGAGTACTAGTTTTTTTGATACTTGTGGTTGTAAAACAACTTGGTTTTTTCGTACACGCACCTGATAAGTAAATAAGCCAATGCCTTTACCATACCAGCGTTTGCTACTGTCTTGCGGATTTAACTCATATTCGTAAAGCAAGCCAGCAGTTCCACTACCTTCGCCAGCAGCTAAAAATGTTGTGGCTACCAGATTTTGCTGGTTCGATAATATGCCAAAAAAGTGCTGACTTTTCAAACGGCTATAGGCTGCTATTTGTTCTCCCCATGTATTGAGCACTAACTTTTGTACCTCCGCATCAATGTTAAGTTTGTCAAGGAGCTCAACTTTTTTAAAGATGGGTAAGGACGGGTTAAGTATGATGTTTAAAGCTGCTTGCTTCTTCTTTTTAGAAACACCACTTAATAGCTTGTTTAAAGGGAGTTTGAACTTGTTAAGCAAGCTGTCGTTCCATTGATCTGTCTGGTAGATATACTTTTTCAGTTCCAGATTTAATTCCCATAAGGTAAGTTTTATGGCAGCCTCTGAAATCAATCCGTATGATGATGATTGAATTCTGTCGTAGTGAATTGTTAAACTCTTGGGATTAAGTTTCTGGTAGGCCTCTATGGCATTGTAATCGTAGTAAGATCTAAATCTTCCTTCTTTTCTAAAAGCCTGTTTATCGAAACTAAAATAGTGTTTCCAGTTTTGTTGTAAGACAGGCGTTTTGTGCACAATGCGATAGAGCCAAGCTTCTTGCTCTATACTCAAATGGTTTTGAGCAGTGCAAAGCACAGATACAGTAAAAAGTATGACAGTAAGGACTTGGCGCATAGTACCTGGATTAACTAGGCTTTTTAGTGAGCTTGCCAATTTTCATCAAAGGGGCGTGCCTGAAATATATGCCCAAAATCAATGTTGACGGCACTGTCGTTTTTGTTGTTACTGCGATAGTTGTCAACAATTAAAACAATGCAGCATAATAAAAAGTGATCAGCATCATTATTGGCAATCAGCATGTAGTTATCGCCCTCAAAAAACGTTACCGCTTCTTTTTTAAAATAGGCCACTTGTTCGCCATTTTTATAAATAGAGTAACGCCTTCCACGGTGCCCGTATACATCAAAAGTAGTTGTCCCGTTTGTGCATTGATGATGGTTCTTCCACCATGATATGGTGCTAAAATGGTAGGACGCCTGGTTAACTAACTCAATATCATATTTAGCATTAAAAACAGCCAGACGCCGGCGAATGGTTCCCAATGGTAATTCACTATTTGGTTTAAATAGTTCGGTTACCGATAATATTCTAAATAAGCGAGACGCCGCATTTATAATAGTTACTCCGTTTTTTACAATTGAAAATTTGTTACCAAAAGCTATTTTTTTCTGATTGATGTCAATGCGCATGAGTCTGTATGATTTTGTCCAATGCTAAGATATAAAAAGATGAATCCTTAGGCTAAATATCTCTAATATGCTAGAAAAAATATTAGGCTTTACCGAACCCAAGGTATGGGCCTTACTAGCTCCAGTCTTTGAACCTATAAGTTTCAAGCCTTGGATTCTATAGGTTCATACACTTGATACCTATCGAACCCAATGCTCTGACTCTTTACGAGGCTATGAAATGGCTTTATATCCTCTTGAAAATTTGCACAAAAGTTGGTGTTAAGTTTTGCTTTTGACCTTTTTGCGTTCGAAATTAATTATTTAGTATACTGTTCAATTATTAGCTTTATACCACGCTGACACGCTGGACAAAACTGATGATGACGCGTGAACATGATGCAGTTAGCGGCACTTCTGTATAATCCGTTTGATTTGTACTGTGCGCCTTCAAAAGCACCAATGTGTTCGCTGTACTTCATGTTGGATAGTAATTCATCATCCCAAGCTCGTTTTTCAATAAAAAAGTCCTCCATAACCTTCTCGTCTACTTTGGCTTTGCGCATTTCCAAACGTTTCTCTTGTTTTTTTATGCTGTGTTCATCGTACTTCGCTTTTTCCCATGGGGTAGGAATTGGCGTGTTAGGTGTTACTATATCTTTCCACTTGATGGTAGCTGCATCGGCATTTGCCGTAACATTAAGTTCCCAGGGTTCCAGGTGTTGCATGTCAACCTCATACACCGATGCAGAGGTGTAATACTCATCGGCCAAGTCTGCAAAATGATGACCAAACTCGTGTACAAATAGGTACTCTTGAAAAGCATTGTCAACAGCCGCCGTAATGTAGAGGTTATAAATACCACCACCTCCGTATATCGAATCATTCATAAGAATAGCCGTAAACTCATACGGCACGGCTGCAGAAGCTTCGCGTATTAGCTTGTTATCGTAACCAAGGGCATAGCGCTCAGAGTTAAAGGCTCCATAAGTGACAGATAGTGCCGAACGTGTTTGAATATCTTGATGCGGGTGGTTGACTCCTGAATGTGGAGCTGGTGTTTCAACTGCGCGAATTGAGAACTTCTCTTTGAATGAGGCAAAGGGCTCAGTATTGAGTAATACATCAGCAAAACGTTGAGCATCCTTGCGGAATTTGCCCATGTCATCAGCTGCATAACCCTCGCCAAGTACTACGATATCCACTTGTTTTTCGGGTGCACCATTAATAACAACATCAAATGTATTGTAATGATCTTTTACAGGAGCTGTAAAGGCGCGGTGGTGCAGAGGATTGACTTGATATTCCCAAATTGGATCAAAGCCATTATTAATGTTACGCTTATAAATAAGGATGTTTACATTTTGCTTAGGCCAAGGAAAACGCAGTGATTCGTGAAAACTACCCCAATTCTCTTTCGCTTCAGGTGTTGTTTCCCATTCTCCATAAATACTCGAGTATCCTCTAGAGTAGATAACCTTATTGGACTTAGGGTCTTGTACCTCAAAAAAGTATTTACCTAGCATAAGTTCGTCAATCAGTACCGTTTTGTTACCAGCCCACTCGCCATCGTTTACCATTTGATCAAAAGCAAAATGCTCTTCGTTGGCATTACCAACATGGTTATAATCTAAACGCATGGTTTCATTGGTAAAATAATCCTTGTATTGGGCAGAAATGTTACCTGCCAGAAAAAGCAGTAATAATGGTAGAGTGAGTTTTGCTTGCATCTTTCTTGTTTTGAAGTTTGATTTGAACAAGCAAGATAATATTTCTGGATTATGAAAACAGTGCTTTATGTCATGTTAGTGAGTTAGTTTCAATTTCAATAAGTAGAGGAGGGGATGATGTGTTGAAGACTCTAAAAGTCTGATTTTTATGCATAAAAAAAGGAGGAAAAATAAATTTCCTCCTTCTATATTTTTAGAATTACTTGTTTAAAAGAATTTGCTTCTTTCATCAGTAATTTCTGCTTTACTACGGATAGCTTCAGTTGTTTGGTAATCAACTTTAAAACCATTGGTTTGTGATAGTTGAGCTTTTTCAGCAGTGGCATCAACAGTAGACGATACTACATTGTTTACCTTAACTACATAAACACCATTGTTACCTGCAACAGGAGCACTTAACTCACCTGATTTAGCATTGGTAGCCAATGCAACTAATGCAGGCTCAACACCAGCTCCAGGAACCTGGAATGCACCAAAGTTAATTTGGTTAGCTGTCATCACTTCTCCTTCAATACCAGTTGCTAAAGCGTTAATGTCATTACCTTGTTTCTTGCTGTTTAATTCAGCAATTAAAACTTCAGCTTTAGCATCGTTACGAAGTTGTCTTTCGATACTTCCTTTAACGGCTGCGATTGATTGGTAACCTTCTTCTTTTGCACCAGTTACGAAACCAATAACATATGAATCACCAAATTCAAAAATATCTGATATGCTGTTCATTTCAGCTTCAAAAGCCCAACGTACCATTTCACGTGAGTGAATAAGGTTATTAACCGTACGATCGTTTGCTTTTAAGTTTCTACCATAACGCTTAACCAAGTTGTCTGCAGTAATGGCTTCGTCAAACTTCTCAACAGTATTGTTTAATGACGCAAATTTAGCTGCTTGAGCATATACCTGCTGATTAGTTTTTGTACTGAAAGATATGTTGCGTTCTAAAGTAGCAATGTTATATTTTGTTACTGGCTTACCTTTATCCTGAACATTGATAATGTGAATGCCAAACTGAGATTCTACTTTAAGGATGGCACCTTTATCGTTTTCAAAACAAGCATCGTTAAATGGCTTAACCATTGTTCCTTCTGCAAACCAACCTAAGTCACCACCATTAATAGCAGAACCCTGATCGCTTGAATTAGCACGAGCAATAGTTGCGAAGTTAGCACCACCTTTAACCAAAGCAAATAAGCTATCGGCCAATACTGGGTCGTTCACTAAAATATGACGAGCTTTAACTGAATCAGGCATTTGCTTAATAGCAACAATGCGCGAAAGTTTGAAAGTTTCGTTTTCTAAATAAGGTCCGTATACTTCATTAACAGCAGCACCTTGAACAAATCCTTGTAGTGTTGAGCTTAACTGCTCTACTTTTAGGTTACGGTCGATGTAGTTCGACTCAGAGTTCATGTTTACATACTGAATAGCATCGGTCGCTGGATTTGCAAACTCAGTTTTGGCGTTGGCTATCCAATCATTCGCCATTTGACGATCTTCTTCCGATGGTTTTACGTCAAAAGAAACATAAACTACGTCACGAGTTGCTTCTTGTTTGTAGTTGTCTTTATGAGACGAGTAATAGTTTTTAATATCACTATCTGAAACTTGTACTGAAGAATCAGGAATAGATGAGTAACGCTTCATTACAAAATCGAAATCAACTTTGCTTTCTTTAGCTTTTGCCTCAGCGTTAGCTTGAGCAGTAGTTACGTACATTCCTTTTTTAATCAAATCGCGATATTTTGTAAATAAACGCTCTTTTTTGATTTGCTTCTCTAGGAATAGCCAGTAGAAGTTAGCATTTGGATCTAAATTCTTCTGCTGTAGGAAATTGATAACCTGTGCTTTATCAAATGCACCTGTTTGAGGGTTGGTAAACATTTGACGAATCTGTGGATGTACGTTTTTACCCGTAGCCATCTCAAAAATCTCATCTGCTGTTACCGCAATGCCTAAATCTTCATATTTTTCATCCATGATAACGTCCTGAACCATTTGGTTCCACGCCTGCTCACGTATTTGATATGATGTGTTTTCATCCAATGAAGATGTACGTGAATTAAGCTTGTAGTAGTCCTCCAATTCCGTTACGTAGCTTTGGTACTCAGGATAAGATACAGACGTTCCATTAATTTCAGCAATCTGCATGTTTCTTCTTCTAAAAATGGAATCTCCCGAACTCATTAAGTCTCCTAAAAGGAAAGCTAAAAGTCCAACCGCAATCACGATGATGAGTAGTCCAGATTTATTTCTAATTCTCTCTAATGTTGCCATTCTGTTATTACTTATAAAATTATGTAGATTTCAAAATCAGGTTACGAATATACAAAAAAATGGGACACCTGATAAGCTGTGTTTATCTTTGCTATCATAAAGTTTTAAGGCCACTATTAATCCGAAGCTAAGCTTACCTTAACCAACTCAATACGAGCGCTGCTGGCTTCTAAAATTTGGAATGTGAATTGTTCAATGGTAATGATGTCATTCACTTCCGGAATAGATTGATTATGAAAGAGTATGAGTCCGGCTATCGTTTCGTAATCTTCTGCCTGTGGAAGATTGATAGCGTATTTTTCATTTAAATAATCGATTTCTAAGCGGGCCGAAAAACGATACTCATTCTCATTTATTTGTTCTTCAATATGCTCTAAAATATCATGTTCATCGTTAATCTCGCCAAAAATTTCTTCTAGAATATCCTCTAAAGTAACGATGCCTGCTGTGCCTCCAAACTCATCTACTACCAACGCAATACTTTTGTGTTCTTTCGTAAATAGTTCAAGTACTTTATTGGCTGTCATCGTTTCTGGAATAATGGAGATTGGACTCACAATATTTCGCAGTTTTTTGGGGTGCTTAAATAACGATGATACGTGGACATAGCCAATGATGTTATCAATACTATCTTTATACACCAGTATTTTGGATAATCCGGTGTCCATAAATTGTTGGCGAAGCGGTTCTAAATCATCATTTACCTCAATGGCTTGAAGTTCTGTTCTTGGAATAAAGCATTCACGGATTTTTAGCTTTGAAAAATCAAGTACATTTTTTAGCAATTTTATTTCATTAGCTCCCTCATCATCTTTATCACTTTTTTCATGATGCTCTGTCAGTAGGTTGTTTAAATCAACTTTGCTAAGCATCCAATTTGCTTGTTCAGTATTTGCTTTTGTTCTAAGCAGTTTTTTAATGATAAAATCAGATACAGCCATTGTCAATCTGCTCAATGGATAAAAAAGCAGATAGAAAGACATAAGTGGAACAGCAAATATGTTCAAAATAAAAGTAGGATGAATCCGAAATAGTGTTTTCGGTAAGAATTCGGCGGTAAGAAGAATGATGAGTGTGGAAATGGTTGTTTGAATCAATAACAAAGCAATACTTGATTCGACATATTGGCTTATAGTTGGCTCTATTAATTTAGCCATTTGTAAACCATAAATAACTAAGGCAATGTTATTGCCAATAAGTATGGTTGATAAAAAAATACCAGGGTTTTGTACAAATCGATCTATGATTCTCGCGGGTATCGGATGTTTCTTCTTATTAAGTTCGAGTAGTATTTTGTTCGAACTAAAGAATGCCATTTCACATCCCGAAAAAAAGGCCGAAAGAATAAGAGTTAGTACAATTATTAAATATTCATTCATGTATGAGAGCAAGGGGTTTTTATGAAGTTAAGATATGAAAAAAAGTCGCGATGTTATAATTACTCTTCGAATTCAAGATCGCCTTGTATATTTTTAATGTCCCAGTTCTCCATATTCTCATCTGCTTCAAATCCAGTTCCTGTATACACACTGCTCCCTTGTGTAATGGTTACAAATTTCTCTGAGTATATCCGCTTCGCTTTTGTATCCCAGTATAATTGCTCAGTATTTAAAACCTCACCTTTAAGGTTAATCGCCTCAACATCTATGTTAAGCTCCCACAAGCCTTTTTTCTCGTAGTTAAAAGCATTCCTGCACTTTATTTGTGCGTCTATTTCACCATTGGACTGGTACATGATTACATGTAGGCCGTTTGGAAATTCCATGTATGGCTCCTTTTTACGGTCGTATCGTAGTAATTTGGGAGTAATAAATTTGTGGGTAATCTTACCTGAGTCGGTTAGTGTCGATTCAAACTCATCGTAAATTAATGAGGGTATTTCTTCCCGGTTGGTTATTGCGGCAATTTCTTCAGGTTTGTTTGATTGACATGATGCCGCAAAAACACAAACAGCAAGCAGTATTAACCCGCTTGCTGTATATGTTTGTATTTTATTTTTTAAGAAAGGTATCAAAGCCTTATTTTTTAGCTCTTACAGTTGTAGAGGTGTTAATCCATCCAGCAATCTTGTAGGCATCACCTACTTTTAAGCTTTGGAAAAATATTTCTTCCGTATTTGGAAAATACTGTGAGTAAAGAAGAATGTTTTCGTTAGCTTCAGCTATGTTCTTGTCGTCTTTATCTACCGACTTAGCCTTTTTAAATTGATCAACTGCTGCCCAGTATACTGTTTTGTGTTCAAATTCGGTTGATCCATAGCTTGAAGCTGTAGCCGCATATACTTTTCCAATTAAGATGTAAGGTGAACCCCAATCACTACGTAAAGCAATTGCTTTGCGAGCTTCACTTCTTGTTTGGCTATATTTCTTTTGCGACATATAAATCATACCAAGCGTATTGTGGTATTTAGCTTTACTATATGGATCTTCTTCCAAGGTAATAGCTTCGCTTAAATAGCTTACAGCTTTATCTGTATCACCCGTTTTCATGTACATACGAGATAAACCAAAAGCAGATGATGATGATGGCTCAATTTTGTGTAAGTATTCCGACGACTGGTAGAATAACTCTGATTCACCACAGTCACCTTTCGCTAATAAACGATTCACACGTTTTAACCAATCAAGGTCTGTTGTATGATCAGCTAATTGAGGTCCGAAAATTTCAGCTAAAGTTTCGCAGTTGGCAGCACCACTCTGAGAGAATAGTTTTTCAACATCTTTGATTACTTGTGCATAAGTATCTGGCTTTTTAGATTTTGCCATTTGCTTTTTCAAAGTTGCTGTAACATCAGTATAAATGCTTACTAATTCTTCTCCTGGAAGAGCATCCATTCTGTACATAGCGGAACTGTTAGCCATATACGTTAATAACGCTGGGTACTGAGTACGATCACCAAGAACTTTGTATGCTTCGCTTAGCATAGGCTGTACCTCTTTGATTACTTCAGTGTTGTTACGGTTGTAACGCAACATAGTAATCGCCTTTTTACCCATAATGTAAGCTGTTGGGTATTTTTTATCGGTACCAAAGTACTTTGCACGCTGGTCGTATACTTTCATTAATAATGAATAATACTCAGCTTTTTTAGCAGCGTCTTTCTCTTTTTTATACAAGCCTTCAACAATTCTCTCACCATGAGAGTACAAATTTTTATTTGAAGCCGGACATTCGTTAAATGCTATTTCCCATTTTGGAAATGCCTCTGCATAATTTTTTTGTTTGTAATACTCGTAATACAGCGATAGGTTCTCTAAACACCTTAAGCTGTCTTCTCCATGGCCGAATTTCGACCCATCTTCAACTCCTTTTTGAGCAAAAACAGAACCTGCAAAAAGCAGACCTGTAATTAATAATGTAACAATTTTCATTGGCATGGTATTCTGGTTTTGTATTAGTTTTAATCAAATTTTCGTTTCATGAACCAATATTCGTGTAATGTAAGGTTCATCGTAAAGCGCAAATATTCTTCTTTAACAAGATTATTGTTGGTGCTACCTCTTTGTCCCCATTCAAATGCTAGATTGAAAGACGTTTTACTTCTTTTTAACGGTAAACCCATTCCAAAAGTTATGCCAAAATCTGTTAAATGATCTCCGCCCTGAGACTGAGGTGCGATAAGGTAGTCTTGTTTATACGATGTTCCCAAACGATATTTAATTCTGCTAGGATAGAAAGAAGCACTCCTGTAATTAGGTACATATTCTACACCAAAGGCAAATGTTTGTTCATCACCAATGGTAAACGCATTAATGTCAGAACTTGTGGTTGCTAGGTTCGGAAACTCAGCTTCACTCCACTTCGAAAGCGAGTAATCTGCCGTAATGGTCAATAGTTCATCTATGTTATAAGCAAGACCAAAGCCGTACTTTTCAGGCAACTCCAATGCACCTCCACTAAATTCTGTTTCAGAGTAACTTAATGTGTCAGCAGCAATTACAGTCATTCCATTAGAATCAAGTGTTGTGCCAGCAGCCACTAATTTTTTCACTTTACCATTCATGCCTCGCTTTGGTTGGTAAATAGCTCCAAAAACAAGGTTATGTCTTTCTTTAAGATCTAAACGGTACTGGACACCAAAGTCCATATAGAAATCGTTGATAGATATGTGTTGTGATGTGCCTAAATCAAATGCATAAGGATCGTTAGGAAATTGACCTAATGAATAATGCTCGACTTTACCAAAAACAAACGAAAAGTGAGCACCAAACGACAAGTTTTTGATTGGGCTTAGCGCAATACCCGTGTACGCTTTAGTCGTGTTACCGCTTCCGGAGTACAATGACTTTGTGTAGTTGCCGTCCGTGATAGGTAAGCTTGAAGATTCGTTATCGTCGAAAAACTGGTATCCTACCAATGATTCAGGTTTAACACCAACTGACATAAATCCCCATTTTGCAACCGGAAAACCTATAGCAAAATACGAAAAGTTCATATCAGAAAACTGCGCAGTCATCTCGTTCGTTTGTATCTTTTGATCGAAACCAGTTAATCCGGCTTCAAAAAAGAATGAAATAGAATCCATGCTAAAGTATGACGCAGGATTGATGTTATTTAGATTATACGAACTGCTTAATGCAATACCTGTATTACCCATGGCTGCATTTCGGCCAAATCCACCCTCTTGTAACTCACCGATACCATATCGTGAATAGGGCGAATAAGTTCTGTTCTGACTGGCAGCTGAAATGGCAATAAAAGCTACGAATAAAAATGTGACAACTACCTTATATATATTGTGCATTGTATTCTAGAATTCTGTTAAGTCCAATAAGTACTAAATTAGGATGTACAAAGATGGGATTTTTTAACTTCCTTGCAAAAAATTCTGCATCCCCGCCTGTTATTATTGTTTTTAGGTTCTTGTGTTGGTTCGATAAATGATTGATTATTCCCTCTATTTCAAATATAACGCCATTTTGAACACCAGCTTGAATGGCTTCATTTGTTGATTCTCCAATTATATTAGCTTCCTCGTTTTTGTTCAGAAGGGGCAGTTTGCTCGTAAAATGATTAAGTGCTTTAAAGCGCATTTGCATACCTGGCGAGATATTTCCGCCTAAAAACTGATGCTGCTTGTTAATAAGCTCGTAAGTAATTGCGGTACCAGCATCAAATACTAGAAGATTATTTTTAGGGTATAACTCCATGGCGCCTGCTACGGCAGCTAAGCGATCTTTACCAATACTTGATTTTGTTTTGTAAAACCATGTGAAAGGAAGTGGGGTATCTGTATCTAGCTCCAAAATAGGTACTTCAAACGCCAGGAGGTTATCAATAAGTTCTTGGTGTAGCTCTTTAACTACCGACGACACTATTATTTGCTTAATGTCAAAGGAGTCGCGTAGTTTGTAGATTGTTTGTTTGTCAAGAAAATTTGAATGGTCAAAGTGTAATAGTTGACACTGGTCAAAAATCCCGAATTTCACCTGTGTATTTCCCCTATCTATAACTAAATTCACGTTGCAAAGTATTCAAACCTATTTATATTATACTCTAATACAAGCTGCAAAGATAAATAAAGATTGTAGCTCGTGCTTGTAACTCTACTATTTTTATGCGAAAAGTCCTGGTTGTTGAAGATGATCGATTTATATCAGCAATTTTTACCATGTTTTTACGTGAATTAGGTCACGAACTGGTTGGTAAATGTGCTGATGGGGTAGATGCTGTGGATTTGTGTCATCGTTTACGACCCGATGTTGTATTGATGGATATTCACTTGGAAGGCGAGCTAGATGGTATTCAAACGGCGGAACAACTGAGACGCGAATTGGACATTCCAGTAATTTATGTGTCATCAGATACCTCAAGTCAGGTAATAAAGCGTGCTATTGTTTCTAATTCATACGGTTTTTTAGTAAAGCCCGTTAATAAAAAGGAGTTAGGTATTGCCATAGATTTAGCCTATTACAAACATCGTGTTGACCAAGAGCAACGTGAAAGAGAAAGAGGTTATCGACAGTTTATTAGCGAAGCCTCGATGCCATTAATGATATTGCAAGATGGCCGTATTCAGTATTTAAATAATTTGGCACTTGACTTATTTAAGACCCATTACATGGAAGATGTTTTGGCAACTCCTTTCATTAATTTTGTAGGAACGGAGCACAAAGAACGTATTGAGAATTTGCTTGGTACTTTTAATGAGAATGGTCAGGGATTTGAGTCAATAGATATTGCCATGGATGATGTACATGGCCATTCTTTGTATGTTCGCATTTCAGGTTCGGCCATAATTTTTAATAAAAAGAAATCATTACAAATTACCTTGATGGATAACAATGAGGCAGTTTATGCTCAAAAACGAGTTGAGCTACTGTTGAATTTACTCGATACCCAAAAGCTACCTTATCTGATTACCGATGCCGCTAAAAAGGTAAAGACTGTTGCGCAGCATCCGTTGTTTAAAGGGGTTGATTTAGTAGGTAAAAAGCTCCATCAACTCGCAGATCATATTGAAATGCTTAATGATGAAGCTGGAATGGTGTTTGTGGGTAATGATTCAAAACATACCTTTACCCAATACCGTATAAATGATGCCAGTGATAAAGCTTATGAGTTCGTATATGTAGCTGTTAAGTGATTTATTTATTAGGTGTTAAGATTGATTCATACATATTAACCACCATTTCTTTCACTTTGTTAATTGAATTTATTCCTTTCATCATTAGGTAAAGTTTACTCTTACCTTCTTTCATAGTGGCTTTGGCAGAATTGTTTTGTATCCACACTAACATGCCGCTAAATAGTGGCGATTGATAGAAAGGCGACTCCTGATTAGAAACAAAATAAAAGTATAGCAGCTGGTTTTTGAAGATGATCTTCTCAATGCCAAGATGCTTAGCCATTCGTCTAATCCTAACCAGTTCAAATAGGCGTTGGCCAGATTCGGGTATGGGGCCAAAGCGATCGATCAGGTTATTCTCAAAAGCAACTAAGGCTTCTTCTTCCTCCATGTTATCTAATTCGCGATAGAGGTGCATGCGCTCAGCTACATTTTCAATATAACTATCTGGAAGTCGAAGTTCGGTGTCAGTTTCAATTACGCAGTCGTTAACAAAAAGAGTTTGTGACGAGTCGCTTGTTTCATTGCTAAATGTTTCTTTGTATTCCGTCTCTCGCAGCTCAAGTAAGGCCTCGTTTAAGATGCGTTGATAAGTTTCGTAACCTATATCGGAAATAAAACCACTCTGCTCGCCTCCAAGTACATCCCCAGCGCCTCGTATGTCCAAATCTTGCATGGCAATGTTGAATCCGCTTCCTAAATCAGAAAATTCCTCCACAATTTTTAGGCGACGACGGGCTTCTTGTGTGAGTGTTGATAGCGGAGGAGCCATTAAATAACAAAAGGCCTTTTTGTTAGAACGACCAACTCGTCCGCGTAACTGGTGTAGCTCACTTAAGCCAAAATTATGAGCGTTATTAATAATAATGGTATTGGCATTCGGTATGTCAAGGCCTGATTCAATAATTGTGGTGGCTATTAATACATCGTATTGCCCCTCAATAAAATCAAGCATTATTTTTTCAAGCTTAGGTCCTTCCATTTGACCGTGGGCAACAATGGTTTTTACATCGGGTAAAATACGATTTACCAAATCCTGTACTTCCATTATGTTTTGTACTCTGTTGTTGATAAAGAATACTTGACCACCTCGTTCTACCTCATATAATATGGCTTCCTTAATTATTTCTTCGTTCATTACATGTAACTCAGTAATAATTGGATGTCGGTTGGGAGGTGCTGTGTTTAAAATCGATAGATCGCGTGCTCCCATGAGTGAAAACTGCAAGGTGCGCGGAATAGGTGTTGCTGTAAGTGTTAGGGTATCTACATTAATTTTCAGTTGTTTGAGCTTTTCTTTGATAGCAACTCCAAATCGTTGTTCTTCATCGATGATGAGCAGTCCCAAATCTTTAAACTGCACATCTTTACCCGTTAAGCGATGGGTGCCAATTAAGATATCAACCTGACCTTCTTTTAGTTTTGTTAAGGCAGTCTTAATGTCTTTTGGTTTTCGTAAACGACTTACATACTCAATGTTTGCAGGAAAATCCTTTAAACGAGCTTTAAAGGTTTGATAATGCTGAAGCGCTAATATTGTGGTTGGCACCAAAATAGCAACTTGCTTATTGTCGGCAATGGCCTTGAAAGCTGCACGAATGGCAATCTCGGTTTTTCCAAAGCCTACATCGCCACATACCAGACGATCCATAGGAGTAGGTTTTTCCATGTCGCCCTTAACTGCTATGGTGGCTTTGGTTTGATCTGGTGTGTCTTCAAAAAAGAATGAGGCTTCCAGCTCTGTTTGTAAATATGAATCGGGCGAATATGTATAACCAGGTTCTGTTTTGCGTTTGGCATAGAGTGCAATTAGTTCTCGCGCTATGTCCTTAACTTTTTTCTTGGTTTTATCTTTTAGCTTTTGCCAGGCAGCAGTTCCTAATTTATTGATTTTTGGTGGTGTACCTTCTTTCCCTTTGAATTTGCTAATGCGGTGTAATGAGTGGATGTTGACCAATAAAACATCGTTGTCGCGATACACCAATCGGATGGCCTCTTGTGGCTTGTCGTTAACCATTTGTGTTACCAAGCCTCCGAAACGTCCCACGCCATGGTCGATGTGAACAACGAAATCGCCAGGATTAAGTCGGTTCAACTCTTTTAATGATATGGCCTGCTGAGCTGCTTTGGCCTTTTCGGTGCGTAGCGAGAATTTGTGATAACGCTCAAATATTTGATGATCGGTATAGAAACAAAGGTGAGCATCGTGGTCAATAAAGCCCTCGTGCAGACTATGGTTTATTTCAGTGTATTTTAAATCAATGCCCCGATCGTGAAAGATCGCCTGAAGACGCTCAAACTGCTTGGTGTTATCAGAAAGAATGTAGCAATTATACAGTTCGTTTTGCTTTTCTTTTAGGTTTTGCTCCAGTAGTTCAAAGTTTTTATGGAACACAGGCTGTGGTGCAGAGTTAAAATCAATGCACGTAGCATTTGGTAGGTGCGATTGATTACCAAGTGCTACAATAGGATGCTTAAGACAAGGTTGATAAAAATCGGTAAAGGAACAAATGTGCTCTTTGTCTAAAAAAGAGTAGTTCTTTTCCTCATCGTCTTCCTCGCTTTCAAAGGAATGTGATTTAACCTTTTCCTGAACAGCATTCATTCTTTGTTCGATAAAGTCAAAGCTGTCAACCCATATTTTTGTATTATCAGGCAAGTACTCCGATAAGGGAGTTAGTGTTTTGGTATCTTGATTTTCAGTTAGGTTAGGAACAATGCTTATCTGTTCTAGCTTTTCCTTTGATAGTTGGTTCTCAAGATTAAACTTTCTGATGCTATCCACTTCATCTCCAAAAAAGTCAAGGCGGTAAGGGTCTTCATCAGAAAAAGAATACACATCAATAATGCTTCCCCGAACAGAGTATTGGCCAGGTTCAAAAACGAAGTCAACCCGCTGGAAATGATATTCGTTTAATACATCGGTAATAAAAGAAATATCCAAGTGATCGCCATTGTTAATGATCAAACGATTTTCATCCAGTGTTTCGGCTGATAACACTTTTTCTATCAAAGCCTCGGGATAGGAAATGACAAACAGCTGACTGTTGTCGCTGCTATACAGTTGGCTCAGAGCCTCGGTCCGTAGTAAAACATTCTGAGCATCTTTTTGTCCGTACTCGGGAGATCGTTTGTACGACGATGGTAAAAAGGAAACATGTTTGGCACCACAGAGTTGTGATATGTCGTTGTAAAGGTAGGCAGCTTCTTCTCTGTCGTTAAGAACAATAAAATGAGGTCCGTCATTTATTAAAGAGGCTTGTATAACACTTTTCAGGCTTCCGCTTAGGCCAGTTAGGTATACTTTGCTTTGAGCTGTTTTTAATAAATCTTCAAGCTGCTTTACCTTCGGGTTGTTTTTATACAACTCTAACATATGACTAATTTCCACTTGCTTCTGTTTTGTAGCAAAAGTAACTAAAATAAAGGAGCTTTATCTCTGGTGTGTATTTCGTGTGTAGGCAATTATTTATTGGTCTTTGTCATTAAAAAGAAAAGATGACGATCTGGCCGATGTCATCTTTTCAAGTGTAATTATTGCTAACTAAGGTTTAACTGTCTTTGCCATACTTTTTAAGGTATTTCTCCACCTTCTCAACCATGTTTTTTGATCCGGTGTAAAATGGCGTGCGCTGATGCAATGATGTAGGCTGCAATTCCATTATGCGTTGTTCCCCATTGGTAGCCATGCCTCCAGCTTGCTCGGCTAAAAACGCTATGGGGTTACATTCGTACAATAATCGAAGTTTACCCAAAGGAGCATTTTCAAATTCTGGGTAGATGAATATGCCACCTTTCAATAAGTTGCGATGGAAGTCAGATACCAATGACCCAATGTAACGCGATGAATAAGGGCGGTTGGATGCAGCATCTCTTTCTTGACAATATTTAATATACTTTTTAACGCCCTTTGGAAACTTCTTGTAATTGCCTTCGTTTAAGGAGTATATGGTTCCATCTTCGGGGGTTGTAACCATTTGGTGCGATAAGCAAAACTCGCCAATTGATGGGTCAAGCGTAAAGCCATTAACCCCATTGCCTGTTGTGTAAACCAGCATGGTGGAGCTTCCGTATAGGATGTAGCCTGAGGCTACCTGTTCGGTTCCTTTTTGAAGAAAGTCTTCCATTGTTGCTTGGGTGCCCTCGGGTGTTATGCGCTTGTAAATCGAAAATATGGTTCCGATGGATACATTCACATCAATATTGGATGAGCCATCCAAGGGATCCATCATAAATACATACTTGGCATTTTTAGCAATCTCATCATCAAATAATATGAAACTTTCGTTTTCTTCAGATGCAATGGCACATATTTCCCCACAACTGTGCATGGCATCAATAAAATACTCATTTGCGATTAAATCCAGTTTCTTTTGGTCCTCTCCTTGAACGTTGGTGGTACCAATATCGCCAAGTACATCAACTAATCCTGCTTTGTTAACTTCTCGATTAACAATACGAGCTGCTGTGCTAACATGATGCAGTAAGTGAGAGAATCCTCCATCAGCCTTATAATCAAGGTTCATTTGGCTTTTGAGAATGAATTCATTCAGAGTGGTTACTTCAAATTTAGTCATCTATTTTGGAATTTGTTACGATTTGTAAGATAAGCTAATGATTTGAGTGTTAACAATGACAAGTCTCACTTGTTGTGATGTGAAAGGAAATAGTTATAAATTGAAAGTATTATTTAACTTCATTGTGCTTTGCGAAACCAATTGAAGATGTAATTTTAAACTCATGAAACGAGCCATGAAAATAGACTTAAAACAGGTGGATGACATAATTGGCGAATTTCATCCCGATTAATCGGGACAAGTAGTGGCAATAAAAAGCAAAATATAAACAGATGAAAGTATTCAAATTTGGAGGTGCCTCTGTTAAAGACGCTGCTGGAGTGAAGAATCTGGCAAAAATAGTGGAACAACACGATGACAGTTTAATGGTTGTAGTTTCGGCTATGGGTAAAACAACCAATGCAATGGAGGCCTTGGTTGAGGCTTACATGATGCGTGATTTATCATTAGTAAGTGAGCGTTTTGGAACTGTGATGGATTATCACATACAAATATCGGAGGCTTTATTCGATGGTGGTGTCAGCTGTATTTCTGAATTATTAAGTCTGTTGGAAGACAAGCTAAAGACTGAGCCTTCTCTTAATTACGATTTTGAATACGATCAGATTGTGCCTTTTGGGGAGCTATTGAGTACAACTATTGTGAGTGCTTATTTAAATGTGGTAGGGTATACTAACGAGTGGATTGATATACGAAAATATATTCGTACCGATGACTGTTACCGAAGTGCGAATGTTAACTGGGATTTAACAGCTCATTTACTGAAGAGTGAGATTGAATTTTCGCAGAAGCAGGTATTTGTAAGCCAGGGGTTTATTGGCTCAACTGAAAATAACTTGACCACCACATTGGGTAGGGAGGGGTCTGACTACACTGGAGCCATTTTAGCACACGTGTTAGAGGCCGAGTACCTGGCCATTTGGAAAGATGTACCAGGTGTACTAAATGCCGACCCACGCTGGTATCCAAAGGCAACTAAGGTTAAGGAGCTATCTTACTGGGAAGCCATTGAGCTGACTTATTATGGAGCACAAGTGATACATCCCAAAACATTAAAGCCTTTACAAAATGCGCAAATACCATTACTGGTAAAGTCTTTTGTGGATGCATCGGAGCCAGGTACGATAATTAAAAGTAGCGAGCAGCACGAATATTTGGGTCCTATTTATGTTCTAAAGCAAGATCAGGTTTTGATATCGGTGTCGCCCAAGGACTTCTCATTCATTATTGAAGAGAGCTTAAGTGTTATTTTTCAAATATTCTCGAAGCACCGTATTAGTTTAAATCTGATGCAGACTTCGGCACTTAATTTATCGGTTTGTGTTGATGACTCCAATAGGCTGGAGGCTGCTATTGCTGATTTACAGCAGCAGTTTGTTGTTAGGTATAATGTGGATTTGGAATTGTTAACCATTCGCCATTACACCAATGAGTCAATTGATAAGATGTTATGTAATAAAGAAGTGATTGATTCACAAGTGAGTCGTAAAACGGCTCGTTATGTGCTCAAAAAGACCGAATGGCTGTTTGATTAAACAAATATCCCCCACTGATAAATGGGGGATAGTATGATGTTTTGAATGATTGATAGTTTGCTTAATCCAAGATGGGGGATAAGCACCTGATTCTCTAGTTCATTTTGACATAAAAAGCCGCCTTATAACCTCTTAGTTCGCCAGTGTCTGACAAAAATTCGTAAGCCAAAAGTATGGCTTGTACTTTTTTAGTCATGCGCACCTGCTGATCGTCAAAATACCAGGTTTCCCAAAATTGTAACTTGCCCACCTTTTCACGACTAAAGTCTTCCTGCTCCTCAATAGCCCTAACCTCAGAAACAGATAACTCGGTATGTGTGTCATAATTGTAGGCTTTTGCTTTACGCTCGTAAACGGCTTCAAACAGTTCATCAACCAACTGGCTTCTTTGTAATTGACTCAGGCATTGTTCTGTCCATGTGTCGTTGGGGTTGGTGTTTTTTATCAACACCGGATAAATAATGGTGTCGGCCAAACAAATGCCTGCTGTTTCGTTGGTGATTGTCTGCTTTGAAGCATCGCGATTTTGACAAGCTTGCAGTGTCAATAGAAAACACATTGCTCCAAGGGTAATGTGTTTTAAGTGTTTTAATTTCTTCATTCGTAGTTTATTATCTTTCAAAAGTAAGACGCTCTCCTCTTAAGTTGGTATCTACCTTATCGTTGGCATAGGCTTGCTGCCCGTTAACAATGGTTTGCTCTACTTTATGCGAGAAAGTAGTGCCCTCAAATGGCGACCAACCGCATTTGTAAAGAATGTTTTCAGGTTTTACTTCCCAGCTCTCGTTCGGATTAACCAATACCAAATCGGCTTTATAACCTTCGCGAATGTACCCGCGCTTTTCTATTTGAAACAGAATGGCAGGATTGTGGCACATTTTTTCAACCACTAACTCATAAGTGAAAATACCTTGTTTTACCATCTCCAGCATCGAAACTAAAGCATGTTGAACCAACGGTCCGCCCGAGGGAGCGCTAAAATATTTGTTATTCTTTTCTTCAATGGTGTGTGGAGCATGATCGGTAGCTACCACATCAAGGTTGCCATTATTTAAACCTTTGCGTAAAGCATTACGATCGCTCTCAGCTTTTACTGCCGGATTCCACTTGATGCGTGATCCATATTTGTCGTAATCAGCATCGCTAAACCAAAGGTGGTGTACACATACTTCGCCAGTCACCTTTTTGTCTTTCAAAGGCATGTCTTTATCCAGTAGATCCAGTTCTTCGGCCGAGCTAAGATGCAAAATGTGTAGTTTGGCACCGTGCTTACGCGCTAATTCCGATGCTTTTTTAGATGACTTATAACAAGCTTCGGCCGAACGAATCACCGGATGGTATTTGAACGGCATGTCTTCGCCAAACTTATTTTTGTAAATGGTGGTGTTCTCTTGTATGGTTGCTTCGTCTTCGCAGTGAGTGGCAATAATAGTCGGGCACTCGGAGAAAATACGTCCCAATACCTCTTCTTTATCAACTAGCATATTACCTGTTGATGAACCCATAAAAACCTTTACCCCACATACTTTTTTAGGGTCAGTTTTTAGTATTTCATCAATGTTATCGTTGGTGGCACCCAGGTAAAACGAGTAATTGGCCGGAGATACTTTAGCAGCCATCTTGTATTTTTCTTCCAAAACCTCCTGCGTGGTGGCCTGTGGTTTGGTATTGGGCATTTCCATAAAAGAAGTGATGCCGCCTGCAACCGCCGCACGCGATTCACTTTCGATATTGGCCTTATGGGTTAAGCCTGGCTCGCGAAAATGAACCTGGTCATCAATGGCACCAGGAAGTAATAATAAACCAGTGGCATCAATTGTTTTATCAGCATTAGGTAGTTCGTTGCCTGTAATGATTTGTTTGATCAAGTCATTTTCAACAAGAACACTTCCAACTTCTTTAGTGCCCTCATTAATGATGGTGGCATTTTTTATTAATAGCGTAGACATATTCTAAAAGTTATTAGTGAAAAGCATATTATTAACAGCAAACTACCTGGCAAAGTTCACATTATTGCCACTAAACGTCAACTCTCTTATAGGATTTAAACCAACTGTATATTTTCATTTTCATTACACCCCAAATGGCTTCGTTAAAAATACCACCACTCATTTTGGAGGTGCCTTGGGTACGATCGGTAAACACAATGGGTACTTCAGCTATTTCAAAGCCAAATTTCCAAGCTGTAAACTTCATCTCTATTTGAAAGGCATAGCCTATAAATTTTATTTTATCCAGCTCAATGGTTCTCAATACTTTTTGACTGTAGCATTTAAAGCCAGCCGTTGTATCCATAATCTTCATGCCAGTAATAAAACGCACATATACCGATGCGAAGTACGACATAAGAACGCGACCCATTGGCCAATTAACCACATTAACACCTGATACATAGCGAGAACCTACGGCCATGTCGGCACCTTTAAGGCAGGCATCGTGCAAGCTTATTAAATCCTTGGGAGGATGTGAAAAATCGGCATCCATCTCAAAAATATAATCGTACTGACGTTCTAAAGCCCATTTAAAACCAGAAATATAAGCAGTGCCCAATCCCAGTTTACCCTTGCGTTCGAGTATGTGCAAGCTGTTGGGGTAGTCATTCATTAAGCGCTTTACAATGTCGGCTGTTCCATCGGGCGAGTTGTCTTCTACAATCAAAATTTCAAAGGCTCGAGGCAGGTCAAAAACAGCTTTAATAATGGCTTCGATGTTTTCTTTTTCGTTGTATGTGGGTATGATAACCAGATTGCGCGTGTTCTCCATATATGGTTTGCCAAATAAGGGGTGTGAGCCCGTTTAAATTCCTTTTGTTTTCAAAAGCCTAAAGATAATAAGAATTTTACTTGTTGCTCGGTAGTTCGCACCAGGAAGAGTGCTATAGGTGTTTTTTTGACTTACTACATGCACACAATTATTTACCAAATATACCATATCCTTTAGCTACCTTTGTGCCCATGCAACAATTAAGTAAATCAATTCAGGTAGCATTACGTCAGCTTAATATTCATGCGCTGAATGAGATGCAGGAGAATACCATTGCCAGTGTTAACAGTGGCGAAGATGTGGTTTTGTTATCGCCAACCGGTTCGGGTAAAACATTGGCATTTTTGTTACCACTTATTGAACAATTAGATAGGGGTAGTAAGGATGTACAGCTATTGGTGTTGGCACCTGCCCGTGAGCTGGCTCTGCAAATTGAGCAGGTTTTTAAAAGTTTACGTACCGGATATAAGGTTAATTGTTGCTACGGAGGACATTCGGTACGTACTGAAATTAATAACCTAAAGCACCCACCAGCTGTGTTGATTGGTACGCCGGGACGTGTGGCCGATCATCTGCGTCGCGAGTCCTTTGATCCATCCAACATTCGTTTTTTGGTTTTGGATGAGTTTGATAAAGCCCTTGATTTGGGTTTTCAAAAAGAAATGAAAGAAATCATCCGTGAATTAAAGCAAGTTAATCAGCGGGTGTTAACATCTGCCACCTCAATGGATGAAATACCATCATTCACAGGCTTGAAGCATCCCGAGGAGTTGAACTTTATTGAAGATGCTGTGAAGCCGCCCAAACTTTCCCTTAAGGGAGTAAGGGCCGAGGGACGTGATAAATTGGATGTGTTTGTTCGTTTGATCAGTCATCTGGGCAATGTACCCATGTTGGCTTTTGTCAATCATCGCGAAGCAGCCGATCGTATTAGTAGTCATTTGAGTAATCAGGGGGTTGAGCATGATGTGTTTCATGGTGGTATGAAGCAGGAGGAGCGTGAACGCTCGTTATTGAAATTCAGAAACGGAAGTCATCATTTACTTATTACTACTGATTTGGCATCACGCGGGTTAGATATACCTGAGATAGAATGTGTGATGCACTACCATTTACCATCTAAGGAGGATGCCTATATACACCGTAACGGACGAACGGCACGTATGCATGCCGAAGGTACGGCCTATTTAATTATGGCCGAGGATGAGGATGTGCCTGAATATATTAACGATGAAGTGCATTTTGATGAAGTGCCAGACGACTTGCCTTTGCCTGCTTTGCCCCAGTGGCAAACCATTTACATTGGTAGTGGTAAAAAGGATAAAATTAATAAGGTTGATATCGTAGGCTTGTTCCTTAAAAAAGGGCAATTGCAAAAGGATGATTTGGGACTGATTAATGTGTTGGATCGTGCTGCATTTGTGGCTGTTCGCCGAAGCAAAGTGCAGCAGGTGCTTAAAGTTCTTAAAAACGAGAAAATTAAGGGTAAAAAGCTGAAGATGGAAGTGTCTAACTAATGTTTGGGTGCATGCTTAGAATACTAATATGATGGTCGTGTTTTAACATGGCCATTTTAATTTTATTCCTCCTTTTACTGATGCTGCATTAGCTAAAGCCAAGTGTAAGGGTGGCGGCTATTATTTTATTTCAGCACCCTCGTAAACAAAATTGCCACCAATTCCCATTTGTGCTTTCTTAAACATAGCTGTGGCCACTTCGTTGGCCTGTATGGGTTTGTACTTTCTAAGCCTACCTTTTAATAGCGGGTTGAAAAGGGGCATGATAAGTTCCGATGCTTTCTCTCCAAAGCGGAATTCGTTGCGCTTACCCAGTAATAACGATGGTCTGAAAATGTGCGTTGCCGGCAGTTGTAAAGCACTAATCGCATCCTCCATCTGGCCTTTGGTTTGTAAATAAAAATTAGAGGTGTTAATGCTGGCTCCCACAGAGCTGACTACCGAAAACTGCTGACCACCATTGTTTTTACACCACTCGGCTAATTGCACTACATACGTATAATCTACTTTTGTAAAGGCTTCTTTGCTGCCGGCTGCTTTAATGGTAGTACCTAAACAGCAATACACGTCATCTATGGCTTCTTCAATTTTTAATTGCTCTATCAGTTCAAAATCAATTGTTACCTCTTCCAGCTTCGAATGCTGAAGAGCCAGTGGCCGCCTCACCAAAGCATATACTTTTTGGTAAGTGTTGCTGTTCAAAAGAATTTGTAAGAGCGACTGGCCAATAAGACCTGTGCTGCCTGCTATAAGTGCTGTTTTCATCTGTTTTAATACTAGTATCAAGATTCAAGTATCAAGACACAAGACTGATTTACAGAATATAAATAAAGGTTCTTTAATCATAGTCCTGCGTGTTTATAGCTTAATCATGATGGTTTTATATGTCTAAAATTTGTATTCATTGGCCACTATTTGTCCCGATTTATCGGGATGGAACTCGCCAAAATTAATCATGCTCCTGTGTAAGAAGCTGTTCTCATGGCTCGTTTCATATTTGCAAGGTAGTGTAAAAAAATACCGGATGAACTCTTATTTAATTAGATATCCATCCGGTGAAACGTTTTATTTCTTATGAGTCGTGATCAACCTGGGTACTTTACCAGTCTAATCCGTACTGATCGCTAATGTCTAATGCAGGCATTGGTCCATCTAATGGCTTTAAGTCTTTTACATACCAGTCCATCCAATTAATCTGACGGTACAGCACATCAATGCGCCCTACTTGCTTGCGGTTGCCGTGTCCTTCGCCCGGATATTGTACCAGCCTAACTGCAGGGTGGTCGTTCATTTTCATGCGTCGATACAGTTCCAGACTTTGTGATGGGTGAATCCGCGGATCGGCTGCACCACCATAAATTAATGTGGCCGTTTTACTCTTATGAGCATGGTAAATAGGGCTTTGTTTAAGATTCATTTCCCATTGTTCTTCCAAAGACTCGCCACTATGCACGTGCAGCTCTTCGTAGGCAATGTCAGTGGTTCCTTTTTTACTAATTACATTGGTAATACCCACAAACACAGCAGCTGCCTTAATGTAATTAGTATAATAGGTAGCAAACCAAGCCGAAGCATATCCGCCATAGGAGCCACCGGCCATACCTACTCTGTTTCTATCGGCGCCATAGTTTTCAATTAGGTATTCAATACCATCGGCCAAGTCGTCAAATTCCTTACCTGCAGGGTCTTCAAAACCATGCATGGCAAAATCAACGCCATAACCTGTACTGGCACGATAGTTAAAGTACACAGCTAAATACCCTTTGCCTGCCATTATCTGGCCTGGTGTTGAATAGCCAGTTAGCCACCCGTTGGAATGATGTGATTCTGGTCCGCCATGTACATATACCATCAAGGGGTACTTTTCGCCCTGTTTGTAACCGACAGGTTTCATCAATAAACCCTCTATTTTTAAACCATCGCGCGCTTCAAAACTAATCAACTCCTGTTCGCCAAGGGCTGTTGTCATTAACTCTGGGTTAAGGTGTGTAAACTTTGATAGTTTGCCCTTGCCATTCCATGTGTAAATGTTCGACATGTCTTTGGGAGTACTTCCGCTAAAGGCAAATGATTTGAAATTAGATGAGACTACAGGACTGCTAAATATAACACCTGAAGTTTTTGAGTCCAGAATAAGCTTTCGTTGCTTGGTGGTAATATCTACTGCAAATAATTTGGGGTTAACACCTTCGTGGGCTAAATACACCAGTTCCTTATTGTTTTTCCATCCCGACCAGTTGATGTGTCCTTTATATTTGTTCGGTGTTAAGTTGGTAATGCTTCCATCGGCAATAGTTACTTTATATACCTGGCTAACGGCATGGTCGTGTAAATCAAAAGCGCCTGTATAGCTTAAGTGTATGCCATCAGGACTAAAGCTATAATTGCCTAGTTTACCCACGTTTTTAAGCACTTGCTTTACATTCATATTGACTAAGTCATAAATATGAATCTTCCTAAACATGTATTTCTGATCGATCAGCTTGAGAGCCGTGGATGTATAGGCTAATTGCTCTCCTTTGGTATCAAATTTAAAGTCCCAAATATTTACACCTTCGGTAATTTGTTTAACGGCGCTTTGTTTGAAGTCATCATCCAACTCAACTAAGAAGAGGTTATCGTTTTTAATGTTCTCTTCAAAAAAGATGAAGTCGTAACCACGCTTTTTAAGCTCTTTCTCTTCGGTTGTGGTAGGTGTAGTTGATGTGTAAGCAAAGCCTTTGCCGTTCGGATGCCAGGCAAATGAATTGATACTACTGGCACTTTCTGTGGCCTGACTGGCTTTGCCTCCGCTTGCAGGGCGAACAAAGATCTGGTAACCATTGTCAGTTTTCTTCTTAAAAGCAAGTATTTTACCATCAGGACTCCATTGTGGCGCACTTACTTTTTCTTCTTCATTAAATAGGTGCGTGCTTTTGTAGGTTTTTAAATTGGCAACCATATACGAAACGTGCGAACCACCCGGTGCTTCGTTGGGGGTGCGTGGCGTGTAAATGGTATATAATACTTGTTGTCCATCGGGGTGCATTTGTACTGCCCTGGTCGATTTAAGATTGAGCAGCTTCTCAGGACTTAGTGTATTCTGCGCATGTATTATTCCAATGCTGGACGTGATAAATAAAGCCAATAGCAGGTAGGCTTTTATAAATGTTTTCATAATTGTATTGTTTGATTATGGAATAAAGATAAAAAGAAAGTGAGTGAATTGTTCTTATTTAGTTGCTACGATTATTAAGAGTATCAAAAATAAGCTAGTTTCGTACAAAAAAAAGATATGCCCTGGGAAAAGAAATGGTTTCAATTTACGGTATTGATGTTGCTTGCTTTTATATGGGGCAGTTCATTTATCTTAATGAAAATCGGATTAAAAAGCTTTGATAATATCCAGGTGGCTTCCTTGCGCATGGGTTTTGCCTCTTTATTTCTGATGCCAGTGGCTTTGCGTCATCTTAAAAAGCTTAAGCGCAAAGATGTTTTGCCGTTAATTATTGCTGGCTTTGTAGGCAACCTCATTCCTGCTTTTTTATTTACCAAGGCTCAAACCGAAATAGACAGTTCATTGGCCGGCATGCTTAATTCACTAACGCCAGTATTTACTTTAATTGTAAGCGTGGTGTTTTTTAGGATGAAGAGTAAGATGAGTCAGTTTATTGGTATTGGCTTGGGTTTGTTGGGTGCTCTGGGTTTAATAGTTTCGGGCAGTAGTGTGTCCATTGCTAATGTAAATGCTCATGCCTTTTTTGTAGTGGCAGCAACTGTTTGTTATGCTGTAAATATTAATGTGGTAAAGGCGTATTTAACCCATTTGAGCGGTATTCAAATAACATCCTTGTCTTTTTTGTTTTTCGGACCCGTTGTGTTTTATCTGTTTTTTAGCTCGGATATAGATGGTGCGATGCAGCATGCCGATTGGTTATCGCACTTGGGTGCTATGGCTTTACTGGGCATTGTAGGTACTGCAGTGGCTATGTTACTAATGAATACCTTGATTAAGTACTCTTCACCCGTATTTGCTTCTTCTGTTACCTATGTTATTCCCATATTCGCTATTATGTGGGGGATGTTAGATGGAGAGGTGGTTACCTCGTTTCACGTATTGTTTATGGGGGTTGTTCTTTTGGGCGTTTACCTTATTAATCGTAAAAAATAAAGGCTGCCCTAATAAAAGAGGCAGCCTTTACTCATATCTAAAAGTCTAATTATTACTTGTTCTGTTGCTTAATTAGATTTAAAGCAGATCCGGCCTTGAACCATTCGATTTGTTGTGCATTGTACGAGTGATTGGTAATGATCACTTCTTTTGATCCATCGGCATGTTCCAACTCAAGTTGTAATGGTTTGCCTGGTGCAAAAGCATCTAAGTCAAGGAAGTTAAATGTGTCATCTTCTCTAATCTTATCGTAATCAGCCTCTGTGGCAAAGGTTAAACCAAGCATTCCTTGTTTCTTCAAGTTGGTCTCATGTATTCGGGCAAAGCTCTTGACTATTACCGCACGAACACCCAAAAAGCGTGGTTCCATTGCAGCATGCTCACGCGAAGATCCTTCTCCATAGTTATGATCCCCAACCACAACGGTAGGAATGCCTTGTGCTTTATAGGCTCTTTGCGTGGCAGGTACTTCGTCATACTCGCCTGTTAGCTGGCTTTTTACTTTGTTGGTTTCTTCGTTAAAGAAGTTAACTGCCCCAATAAGCATGTTATTCGATATGTTATCAAGATGACCACGGAACTTCAACCAAGGTCCAGCCATGGAAATATGGTCGGTAGTACATTTGCCTTTGGCTTTAATTAAAAGTTTGGCTCCTGTAATATTATCTCCGTTCCAAGGTGTAAAAGGTGTAAGTAGTTGCAAGCGCTCACTGTCAGGATTAACTACAACGTCAATGCCCGATCCATTGGCTGCGGGAGCCTGATAACCTGCATCCTCTACATCAAAACCTTTTGTTGGTAACTCATCACCTTTAGGTTCTTCTAGTTTTACCGCTTCTCCGTTTTTATTGGTTAGCGTATCGGTAATAGGGTTGAAACCAAGGTCGCCTGCTATGGCTAAGGCCGTCACTAACTCAGGAGATCCAACAAACGCATAGGTATTTGGATTACCATCGGCACGTTTAGCAAAGTTTCTGTTGAACGAATGAACAATCGTGTTTTTTTCTTGTTTTTCGGCGCCAGTACGTGCCCACATACCAATACACGGGCCACAAGCATTGGCGTATACTTCACCACCCATTTGGTTAAACGTATCAATTAAGCCATCTCTTTCGATGGTGTAGCGAACCAATTCTGATCCTGGCGTGATTTTAAACTCACCTGCCGCTTCCAGGTTTTTGTCAGCTGCTTGCTTGGCAATAGATGCTGCACGAGAAATGTCTTCATATGATGAGTTGGTACATGAACCAATTAGGCCTACTTCAATTTTTAGTGGCCAGCCGTTTTTCTCAGCTTCTTCGCGCATCTTTGAAATAGGAGTCGCTTTATCCGGCGTAAAAGGTCCGTTTAAATGAGGCTCTAAAGTGTTAAGGTCTATTTCAATTACCTGATCAAAATACTTCTCAGGGCTAGCATAAACTTCTGCATCGCCTGTTAAGTGTTCTTTAACTTCGTTAGCAGCCTTTGCGATATCGGCACGGTTGGTTGCCTCGAGGTAACGAGCCATTGATGCATCGTAACCAAAGGTTGAGGTTGTAGCTCCAATTTCGGCACCCATATTACAGATTGTACCTTTACCTGTACAGCTGATTGATTCAGCACCTTCACCAAAGTATTCTACTATACATCCTGTTCCACCTTTAACGGTTAACAAACCAGCAACCTTAAGAATAATGTCTTTGGGAGCCGTCCAGCCATTAAGCTTACCAGTTAGTTTCACTCCAATTAGTTTCGGGAATTTCAACTCCCAAGGCATGCCCGCCATCACATCAACGGCATCAGCACCACCTACTCCAACGGCTACCATTCCTAATCCTCCGGCATTAACCGTGTGTGAATCGGTACCAATCATCATTCCTCCAGGGAAAGCATAGTTCTCAAGTACTACTTGATGGATAATACCAGCACCAGGTTTCCAAAAGCCAATGCCATATTTGTTAGAAACCGAACTTAAGAAGTCGTAGACCTCTTTATTCGTTATTTCAGCTGTTGCTAAATCTTTATCTGCACCTACTTTTGCCTGAATAAGGTGATCGGCATGTACAGTAGAGGGAACCGCCGCCTGTGCTTTACCGGCTTGCATAAACTGTAGCAAAGCCATTTGAGCTGTGGCATCCTGCATGGCAACACGGTCAGGATTAAAGTTAACGTAAGCATTGCCTCGTTCATATGCTGAGTTAGGCGTTTCTTCAGCCAAATGTGCATACAAAATCTTCTCGGTAAGTGTTAAGGGTTTGTCAAGCAATTGACGAGTTTTTTCAATTTTCCCGGGTAGCTCGGCATACACCTTTTTAATCATTTCAATATCAAAAGCCATTTTACTATTGGTTTAGTATAAGTAATATCGATTTTTCCTTTTAGCGAATAACAAATCTACTAAAAACTGCTTATTTATCACCATCTTTTTAAACAGATCAAAAGCGATTTGGTTCTTTGTATACCTTGTATTTGAATAGTTTTAGTAACTTGATGCCACATTATTTTGCTGAAATCTACCCGTTATGAAGTTAACATTGCTGCAAGAGAACTTACGTATTGCTTTGGGCTCTATCAGAACCAATCTTCTTAGAACTATTTTAACCATATTGATTATAGGTATCGGTTTAACTGCCTTAATTGGAATACTAACTGCAATATCATCCATTGAAGCAACTATTAGCAATAAGTTTACTGGGATGGGAGCTAATTCGTTTACCATTGAAAACCGTGGGATGAATGTGCAAATTGGTAAACGTAAATTGCGCAATAAGCGTTATGGCTACATCTCCTTTAAGGAGGCAATGGAGTTTAAAGATGAGTTTGACTTCCCGGCCATTGTAACAATTTCACATACAGCCAGTGGTTCAGCTACGGTTAAGCATGAATCTGAGAAATCGAATCCCAACGTGATGGTTATTGGGGTGGATGAGAATTTTATGGATGTTGAGGGCCATGTATTACAGAGCGGACGAAACTTTACCCAACAAGAAATTAAGGATAACCGATATGTTGCTCTTTTGGGAAGTGCTTTGGCTAAGAAAGTGTTTCCGAATGACCAAAATGCTGTTGGTAAGGTAATAGTGACTGGCGGTGCAAAGTACCGGGTAATCGGCGTTTTGGAGGAGAAAGGTGCTGGTTTTGGATCGCAGAGCGATAATATTATGCTGCTGCCTGTTACCAATGTGCGCCAAGTATTCAGTAGGGCCAATATGTCATATAAAATAGTTGTTAAGGCAATTGATAGTCAGCAGGTGGATATTGCTATATCGGAGGCGACAGGATTATTTCGTGTTATTCGTCGATTAACAATACACGATGAGGACAATTTTAATGTGAATAAGAGTGATAACCTTTCGCGCTTATTAATTGAAAGTACTGGAAGCGTTACACTGGTTGCTTCTATTATTGGATTAATTACCTTGTTGGGTGCAGCCATTGGTTTGATGAATATTATGTTGGTGGCCGTGGCCGAACGAACGCGTGAGATTGGTATTAGAAAAGCTACAGGGGCAAGCAGTAAAGCTATACGAAATCAGTTTTTGTTTGAATCAATTATTATTGGTCAGATGGGTGGTTTTGTGGGTATCGTATTGGGTGTATTTGTTGGTAACTTAATGTCGATGGTAATGGATTCTGACTTTATCGTTCCATGGAATTGGGTTATTCTCGGGGTTTTAGTTTGCTTAGTAGTTGGTGTTCTATCGGGTTTGATGCCGGCCATTAAGGCTTCAAAGCTTGATCCTATTGAATCTTTACGCTACGAGTAGATAGGCATGTTCACGTAATGATATAATATCTTAAACAAAATCTTATTTTCTGAGTTACTTTTATAAAGGTAATTATGTATCCTTCTATTTGGGTGCATCGCATATATCGTTTAAAAGGGCTAGATATGGGATTTTTTCAGATAAAAAGGCGTCAGTTTATACGTGCTTCAATTGAGGAGGTTTGGGATTTTATGTCTTCGCCCCACAACCTTAAGAGAATAACTCCCGAACATATGCGATTTGATGTCCTGAGCAAGGGTTTGCCTCAGCGTATTCATGAGGGTATGATTATATGTTATCGAGTTAGGCCATTACCGTTTTTTAATGTCAAATGGCTTACGGAAATTACGCACGTGCGCGAGGGTAGTTTTTTTGTAGATGAGCAACGAGTTGGTCCCTATCGTTTGTGGCATCATCAGCATCATTTAAAAGAGGTGGATGGAGGTGTTGAAATGCTTGATGTTGTAACATACGAGCCGCCTTTAAAATTGTTGGGTTCATTTGCTAATGCACTGTTTATTCGCTCAAAGTTGAACGAGATCTTTGACTTTAGAGAATTTGCATTGAACTTTATCTTTAAAGATGATTGATATGTTTGGTGTTGTGAGAGTTTCCGCTGTTTTAATTTTGTTAACAGGATGTGTTATGAATGCATGTGGACAGATTACTATTTGTGACTTTAGTAAAAGCAATAGCCTTTTGGATTGGACCATTATCAATGATGGTGTTATGGGGGGCTTGTCTGAGAGTGATATAAAATTGAATGAAGACAATAATGCTGTTTTCTTTGGAGTGGTATCGCTTAAAAACAATGGTGGTTTTGCTTCAGTTCGTCACCAATTCAAGCCCTTGGATGTGCATGCTTCTGCATTATTGATTTTGAGCTTAAAGGGCGATGGAAAACGCTATCAGATAAGAGTGAAAGCCAATAGTGGGGACAGACATTCATATATTAACTATTTTGAAACAACAGGCGAGTGGCAAACGGTAGAAATTAGCTTGTCTGACATGTACCCAACGTTTCGTGGTCGCCGATTAAATATGCCTAATTTCTCTGGGGAAAGAATTGAGGAACTTTCCATCCTAATTGCGAATAAAAGTGCCGAGGTATTTAGGCTTGAGCTAGAGAGTATTAAATTGAAATAGATATTTGCAGTTGAAGAATGAGAGTTATCTATACTAAAAAAGGCCTCCTAAACGGAAGCCTTTTTAAATGTGATTGAAATAGAATCAATTATTATTGGGCAGATGGGGGAGTCGGGATTGTATCAGGGATATTAGTTGGTAACTTGATGTCAATGGTGATGCAGTCTGATTTTATAGTACCATGGAACTGGGTGATTGTTGGTGTTTGCGTATGTCTAGCAGTTGGTGTATTGTTTGGTTTGTTACCTGCAATCAAGGCTTCTAAGTTAGATCCTATCGAATCGTTGCGTTACGTATAATTGCCCAAAGTTTATCTTCATGTGAATTAAGCAATTCAATTGTTTATCGCATTGAAAAAAATACCGTCTTTTTATATTTACATGTGTTTTTATATGTGAAAATATGTAAACTTTATTTGATTTGTAATATACTATAGTATAGGCTCTTAGTATGCGTACTAGTAGTTTCTGGATAGTATATGGTGTTAAAAATGTAATTGAAAATGCAACATTAGCGATGTAACCATCGTATTTAATTATCAAGAATGCTCGGGAGCATATATCTAAGGGGACTAATAGTGTAGGTGTTATAAAATTGTGTTGTAACAATTGGTAATAACAAGTGAGAGTTTGGACGGTATCTTACATCTCACCTAACATTAACCAAAATGAGAAGAATATTTACAAATGTTCTGCTATTGATGCTCTGCACTGCAGTCAATGGACAGATTGGTCGTGAGTTTTGGTTCGCAGCACCCGACGTATGGGAAGGTGCTGGCGATAATCCGGTTGTGTTAAGAGTTACCTCTCTTGACGAACCTGCTACTGTGACTATTAGCTTGCCTGCCCAGGGAGGAAAAGTTATTGGGATACACACTATTGGTGCACACTCCCACTATGGATTTCAGTTAAAAAAAGTGGATGTGGAAAATCATCCTTCCAATCAAGTTAATAATAAGGGAATATTAATAACATCTACAGCTGACATTGCTGCTTATTACGATGTTAGTGCAGCTGATAATCCTGATAAGTTTATTCTTAAAGAAGATAATGCTATTGGTTTTGAGTTCTTTATTCCATCTCAAAATGTATTTGGTAATAATGCTGATTTTGAAGGGAATGCCAGTGAGAAAGCTGATGTAGTTGCTACAGAAGATAATACAACTGTAACGATTACTCCTTCAATTAATGTCGTAGGTCATGCTGCTGGAATAGCGTATGATATTGTATTAAACAGAGGGCAAACCTACTGTATCGAATGTGCTGACATTTCTCCATCAGCCTCATTAGGGGGCACTCATGTTGTAGCCGATAAACGAATTGCCATAACAATATCTGATGATGCCATCATAGAGGATACAGATAGTTTTCCGAATGATTTGATCGGTGACCAACTAATACCTGTCAATGTAATTGGAAATGAATATGTAGCTATTAATACCAGCAAAGCTGCATCCAGCTATAAAAATCAAAATTCAGTACAAAAGGTGTTTGTAATGGCTATCGAAGACAATACTTTGGTTTTCACAAACAATACAACCAAAAACACAAAGGCTTTAAATAGGGGAGAAATCGAAGAGTTTGATATATCGGATCATGCCTTGTTTATTTTTGCAACAAAAAAAGTTTATGCCTATCAATTAACTGGTTTAGTCAACCCTATTGCCAACACAATAGCTAATGAAATAGGAAGTGCGATTTTACCTAGTTACAGTTGTAATGGCTCCAATAGTGTATCATTCACACGGGTTTTTAATCGAGACTTCTGGGTCAATGTTATCATTAAACGAAAAGATGTGAAGAATTTCAGTTTGTATGATAATGCAGGTAACGATATTAATGTGTCAAAGTACATTAATAGTTGGCAAACCGTTCCTGGACAAGATACCGGGCAAGAAGCTTGGGTGTGTTGTGCTGTAAACTTGAATAACCTGAGTACTGGTATTCCTTATCGATTAGAGAATTCAAGTGGTTTATTTCATTTGTGTATTCTTGACGAAAGCGATTCGGATATCACAGGAGGAGGTTCTAGTTTTGGATATTTTTCATCGTATAATTCGTTTTATGCTAGCGATGCAGGCGATAAATGTCTTGGAGAGGAAGTTCAATTAGAGGCTAAAGACGGAATGAAATCATACAATTGGTTCTCAACAGAAACGGGCAGACAAGTATTATCGAACGATCGGACTTTTAACGTAACTGAACCTGGAAAATACTGGGTTGAAGCCGAGGTTATGTTTGGTGGCTGTGTTACAGCAGATACATTGGATGTTGATTTCTTCTTTCCTGAAATTCAATTAGGCAATGATACTTTAGTATGTGAAGGAGAAGTTATTGACTATGCCTTGGAAGATACATATGCTTCTTACCTATGGAGCAATGGGGATAATGGTTCGGGATCGCAATTTGTTGCTGATGGTACATCGTCAGAATTAAGTGTGATTGTAACAGATGCAATGGGTTGCTCTAATAGTGATACGGTTAGTATTGGTATAGCTCCCGTTCCTGAAATAATTATTAATTCAACTACGGTTTGTGAAGGCGAAGCAGTAATAAATACAAGCACTTTTGAGCGCTATGAATGGAGCTTAAATGGTGTTGTGATAAATATAGATGAGTCACAAAATTGGATAAACCCAACGCAATCAGGTGTGTATATATTGACCGTTTGGACAGCTGAAGGTTGCTCTAAAACCGAAGCAATTGATATTACTGTAATTTCGTTACCTGTATTGAATCTTAGTAATCAATCAGCCTGTGCAGGAAGCTCATTGAAAATTACTGCACCTGCCGGATTGAATTCTTACAGTTGGAGTACAGGTGAAACAACACAATCAATTGATATAATGTCAACAGGTAATTATACGCTTGAAGTAGTAGATGCCAATGGTTGTGTTACCAATGATGAAGTTCAGATTACATTTCATGAGCCATTAAATATTAATTTAGGTCCGGATAGAGAAGAGTGCGTTGGTGTTTCAATTAATATTTCCAACGAATCAAATTATACTGATTTTAAATGGACTTTTGAACCGGATAATAGTCCGGGAACTGTAGTTGATTTGAACCCATCACCTGCTCATCTGTATAGTATAACGAACTCTACAATTGATAAAAGTGGTTTGTATAAGGTTGAGGCTACTGATATCAATGGGTGTGCGGTAAGTGATGAGGTTATATTTGTATTCCAGACGGCAAACCCAATTGACTTAATAATAACTGAAGATTTATGTGTAGGCAATTCCATCGACGTTATTGCAAGCTCTGGTTATGATTCTTATTCGTGGACAATTGACGGTATTGGCCGACCAGAATATGATAATCAGAATCAAATTGCAAATGTTTCGGCTGAAGCCGTTTATGAAGTGGTAGCTATGGCTGGTACTTGTCAAAAGCGCAATCGAATTACAGTTAATGAGCATGAACTTCCAATGGTTAATCTTCCTGCAGTAATATCACTTTGTGATGATACACCTGTTGAGCTTAAGGTAGAGTCGTTTAGTTCGTCCACTTCAGCATTTGCTTACTTGTATTGGAATGGAGATGACACAAAACGTTACAACGATTGGCAAACTGCCTCATATAAGGTAAATGCTTCTGGAACGTATTCTGTTACAGTAGTTGATGAGTTCGGATGCGAAGCAACAGAACAGGCGAATGTCAATGGTATTAGTCCAATAAGTGTTGACTTGGGGCAGCCACAAAATGTTTGTGATTATGAATTGGTAACATTAACTAACCCAGAAGCTGCAAATGTGCAAAGTTATAGTTGGTACAAAGCATCATCAGATGGAGAGATTTTATTGATTGACAATGCATCTTATGATGTTGCTGAATCTGGTACTTATATACTACGAATGCTAGATAATAACAGTTGCGATGCTTCAGGTGAGGTAGTGGTTAATATTGATGCAGCTCCGCTGGTTAATTTAGGTGATGATATTTCTGTTTGTGGAAATGTTAACCTTAGTATTTCACCCAATAGTTTACACAATCGATACCAATGGAATGATAATCCCGCACTTGATTTCAATGAGTTGCTTGTTACGCAGTCGGGTAATTATAAACTAGAGGTTTGGAATGAAAATGGTTGTTCGGCACAAGATGATGTCGATGTTGTTTTATTGGAAGCACCTCAGGTTAATCTTCAGGATTATATTGGCTGTGCTGGAACTGAGTTTTTATTAGCTGGGCCGTCAGGAACTTTCGAATACTTATGGAGTACAGGAGAAACTACACAAAGCATTAATGTTACAAATGGAGAGTATTCATTATATGTAACAAATGAAAACGACTGTGTAGGGACAGGTACGAGTTCTGTAGTATGGCGTCCGGTGCCAAAAGTAGATTTAGGGCCAGATGTGATTATTTGTCCGTCAGAATTATGGGTGCTTGATGCAGGCGATGGTTATGCTTCATACGATTGGCACAATGGAGAATCTTCTCAATTAATCACAGCTAGTTTAATGGATACAATTAATACGATTGTTGTAACAGATGAGTTCGGTTGTCATGGATTTGATACACAAACGGTGAAGCATAAAGTGGCGGCTCCACTCGAATTGCTGAATGATACGTCAATATGTTTTTCCGAAACAATTTGGATAGATGCTGCGGCTGGTTTCGAACAGTACGAATGGAGTACTGGTGGTGTTTTTCCAACCATTGAATTGCATGAAGAAGGAACATATTGGTTAAAGGCATTTGATGGTTGTGTTTGGGCTACAGATACGATGCAGTTAAAAGTTTATCCAACACCGGTTGTCGCTGCTCTTGATACGACAATTTATGCACAGGTAGTAGTACTGGCAAATGGTGGTACAATGCCATATCAATACGCTATCAATGAAGATGAACTGCAAGAGAGTAATGTGTTTCCGAATTTATCTAACGGGGAACACATATTTACGGTTGAGGATTTAAATGGTTGTATGGCTTCTGAAACCATCAATCTTAATAATATTTTAGATATCGAAATTCCACCAGTTTTAACACCCAACGGTGATGGATATAATGACACATGGAAAATTGGAGGCTTGGACAGAATGCCTGATACAATCATTCGAATTTTTGATCGCTATGGTAAACTATTAACCGAATATTTTGCCAGTGATCCTCCTTGGGATGGAAAGTACCTCGGTAAAGCAGTTCAGTCTGATGCTTATTGGTATGTCATCCAGCTTATGCCAATCAATAAAGTGTTAAAAGGTCATTTAACGATTAAAAGATAAACCTTAACTGTTGATGTTGTGAGGAAGATTAGGGTAATACTGCTATTGCTTTTGTGTGTTAACTTCGGATATGCACAAAAATATTATCTGACGAATCAATATGTATATGATTTGTTTCAGATGAATCCTGCTGCTGCTGCCTTTCATAAGAATTGTGTTACAGCTACTGGTATTTTTCAAAAGCAATGGTTTGGAACAGATTTAGCTCCAACATATCAGGTTTTTAGTTTTCAAATTCCTGTTTTGCAACAACTGGGTTCAGGCACCTATGTTTATAATGATCGAAATGGCTATTATAACGAGATGGGTTTGCACCAAGCTTTCTCATATGAGCTTCAACTTACCAAAACCAAACGAAGAACCATGACCTTGTCGTTCGGATTAGCTTTTACAGTTGAGCAAAGCTCATTGCAGGTAGAGGAGTTATTGGATCCTGAATATTTCGACCCGGCGATAACCGGTGGCAATGAAAGTGGATGGGGTTTTAATGCCAGTACGGGTATTCTTTTGAAGTACAATGACTATCACATTGGCCTGGGCTTAACAAACTTATTGCCACAAAATAATTCGTTGTACAGTCATGAGGATGAGCCAGGCTTAACAACTGATTTTCACTTTCATGCAGGGGGGAGTTATAAAATTCCCGATCGTGATTTTTACATTGAACCCACTTTTCTGTATCGACGAAATATGTATATAGATAGCCGGATGGATGCTAATTTAAAGCTTTATATGCCCACGCCAGATCCTGATTGGGCAACCTGGGGATTGGTTTCATATCGGCATACTACAGAAGATAAAATTGGTAAGTCGTTAGGTATGGCGGTTACAGGAGGTGTGGTTTATCAAAACTTCAGTGTTGGGTTGGAATATCAGTTTGGTTTAACCAAAGCACGTTCTGCCTATGGAAATACTTATCAATTGGTAGTCAATTATCGCATGTGTCGCGATAAGAGTAAAAGTGCAATTCCTTGTTCAATAGAAAGACGTAACAAGCGGCATAATTACAAGTTTTTGAGTTATTAGAAGATAAAAAAAGGCTTCCTAAACGGAAGCCTTTTTAAATATGATTGAGGAAATCAATTATTTTACTGATTCCATGTACTCGATCAATTCACATACTTTAGCTGAGTAACCCATTTCGTTATCGTACCATGATACAACTTTTACGAAAGTGTCAGTTAAAGCGATACCAGCTTTAGCATCAAATACAGAAGTTTGAGTTTCACCAACGAAATCGTTAGATACAACCATATCTTCAGTATATCCTAAGATACCAGCTAATTCACCTTCTGAAGCTTCTTTCATTGCAGCACAGATTTCTTCGTAAGAAGCACCTTTAGCTAAGTTTACAGTTAAATCAACAACTGAAACGTCTGGTGTAGGAACACGGAAAGACATACCAGTTAATTTACCGTTCAACTCAGGAATTACTTTACCTACAGCTTTAGCAGCACCAGTTGATGATGGAATGATGTTTTGACCAGCACCACGTCCACCTCTCCAGTCTTTACCAGAAGGACCGTCAACAGTTTTTTGAGTTGCAGTAGTTGCGTGTACAGTAGTCATAAGACCATCAACAATACCGAATTTGTCATTCAATACTTTAGCAACAGGAGCTAAACAGTTAGTTGTACATGAAGCGTTAGATACAAAAGTCATGTCGTTAGTGTATGACTTGTTGTTAACACCCATTACAAACATTGGTGTGTCGTCCTTAGAAGGAGCAGACATAACAACTTTCTTTGCACCAGCGTCAATGTGACCCTGAGCAGATTCTTTTGTTAGGAAAAGACCTGTTGATTCAACAACATAGTCAGCACCAACTGCACCCCAGTTAATGTCAGCCGGGTTTCTTTCAGCAGAAACACGAATCTCGTCACCGTTTACAATTAATTTACCATCTTTTACTTCAACAGTACCGTCGAAGCGGCCATGTGTTGAATCGTACTTCAACATGTAAGCCATGTAATCTACATCGATCAAATCGTTGATAGCAACAACTTGAACTGTTCCTTTAGCTACAGCTTGACGGAAAACGAAACGTCCGATACGGCCAAAGCCGTTAATCCCAATCTTGATTTTTGACATTTTATTGCTTTTTTAAGAATTGTTTTAATAAGGTCTTCAAAAATGCGACACAAAAGTAGCAAATCATAATTAAAACGTCAAGAAATACGACAATGATTTTCTTAATAATGTTTAAAATATGACAAGGAAAAATAGCATTTGCCAAATTTGCAGAACTAGTGTGAATGAAACAAAAAAAAGTAGCATTGGCGAAGAGTGAATCTCCGCCAATGCTACTTTACTGTTTTTCTAACTGAATTATTTATGCTCTTTCAGTATCGTCTACTACTTCAGCATAGCCGTAAGCAGGGCAATCTTCTGTGCTTTTACATGAACTCATCCCTAACACCATCAAAAATAAAACAGCGGCAATCAACGAAATCTTTTTCATTTTTTTATCCTTTACTTAGTCTGTAAAAATAAGAGAATAATCTAAATCTCCCAAAACTATTGTTTACATCAAGGTAAACGGAAAAAAACTTGTTGGGTTTCATTTAATTTGAGGAACTTGGGCAATGGGATGATTTACCTTATGAATCGCCTGTTTTTTTACACGAATGTAAATAACTAAAAAAACCCGCACATGTGCAGGGTTTTAATATATCATTTATTGCTTTATGCAGGCCAGCGAATAGTTTCATCATCGACCCACTCAGGACCAATCTGTATAGATGTGATGGATTCTTCATCCATCCAGATATTGATATTTTCTTTTTCGAAAACAAACATTTCTTTATCGTCATAACCTTCGTCAGCCATGTCTTCATGTTGGTATTCACTCAAATCAAGTTTTTCAATAGCGCTTAAAAAGTCAGCTTTTGACATGCCTACTTTTATTGAATCAAGCAGGATAAACTTGTCTGTTTCAAATGAAATTTCAACTAGTTTGTAATCTTCTTCCTTGTCGAACGACATGGAAATACCCATTTCATCGAAGTAAAGTACGTTGGCTTCAGCGCCTTCGCCATAATCTTGTACTTCTGTTTCATCAGGATCGCCTAAGAAATTTGATACTTCATGTTCTTCCATCCCGAATTTGATGCTGCCGAATCCTATGTACGGCAAAATGGCTTTTGGTGTCATTTTTATTTTTATGTTATTAAAATTAATGCGGTAAATATAAACAACCCCTTTGAAATATTCTACTGTTTTTGTTAAGTGATAATTAAATGTTGCTCATATTAATAATAAAAGCCTGCAATCATTAGAAATATCGTAACAGTTGCAGGCTTTAAATCTATTATTTTGAGGCTTCCCATTGAGGGATACGTCCATTTGTATAAGGAGCATTTAGTTGATCCATTGCTTTTCTGGCTTCTGGAAGCTTCGTTTTTGCAATTGTTTTCACTTGATCAAGAACAGGAGGGAATTTCTCTTTTAATATTTCAAAACTGTTGCTTGATGTTGATGTGATGTCAGACGTGCTATTAATTTGTGCCCAAATGATGCTATTCAATCGGTTCATTAATGGCATGTTGGCTGGTGGAATCTCCTCCCAGCTGGCTTTAGCCTTTAATCCTATGAATTCGAAATAGATTTTGTTTAAGTCTTTTTCTATTGTTTCTAGTAGAGGAAGAACGTCGTTATGTGAATTGGCAAGTGGAAGTGCAGTTTGTTTCATTGCTGCAACTTCTGCTTTCATTTCATTCACAAGTGTTAAAGTACCATTCATCGCTTTAGCTAACTCGCTAACTTCTTTTTGGAACGCCACCATCGCTGCTCTGTCTTTAGCTGGGAGCGTTGTGTTGTTAAGTGCTTTAACCGTAAAGTTTTTTGGTCCAGCTAATAGTGTAGATTCTCCATTTGCTATTTGATTGATTTCAACCGTGTACTGGCCTGGTAATACATATATACCGCCCTTCGACTTTTTAAGTGGATCAAATTTTTTGGCTTTAACTATTTCAGTACTGTTGTATTGTAAATCCCAGTTGAAGCGTGTAATGCCTTTAGAAGGTTTTTTGGTAAAGGTGCGCACTACACTTCCAGCTTCGTCTTTTATCGTAACTAATAAATAGGCAGGTATCTCTTTCTCTTCCTCAGCTAATTCAATCCATGTTGGTTGATGAATGCGTTCTCCATTTTTAAAGAGTTCCTTTTCTTTTTCTCTACGAATTTGACGTTGTGTTTTAGGTGTTTCTTTCTGATAAAAAGTAAATGTTGCGCCATATTCAGGGTTGGGAGCACCAAAGTAGGTGGCACCTTGTCCGTAAATTTTATCGGTTTGCATAAATAATAGGGCATCTTTAATATCAAAAAGGTGTGCCGTTTCTTCTGTCAAGTCTTTATTTAATTCACGCAATGGCGAATAGTCATCTAAAACAAAAAATCCGCGACCGAACGAGGCCATTACCAAATCGTTTTCACGTTCTTGAATAGCTAAATCGCGAATAGCAATGGTTGGAACGCCCGCTTTTAACTGAGTCCAGTTGGCTCCCTCATCAACTGTGAAGAAAACGCCAAATTCGCTTCCTGCAAATAGTAGTTTGGCATTTTTGGTATCCTGCTCCAAGGTGTGAATAGTTCCATTTTCTGGCAAGTTAGATGCAATGGATTTCCATGTTTTACCTTTATCGCTACTTTTGAGTACATAAGGTTTAAAATCATCACTTTTCATTCCGTCAAACGTGGCGTAAACTACATTCTCGTCAAAACGCGATGCATATATATCACTCACATATGTGTTGGCTGGTACATTGGGGAATGAGGCTGCCTTGCTCCAGGTTTTGCCATCATCCTCGGTAACTTGAATTAACCCATCGTCCGTTCCTACGTATATTAAACCTGCTTTTAGTGGAGATTCATCTATTGAAACAATGGTGTTGTACTGAGAGGTGGAAACATCTTTAGAAACCGCATCGACGCTCCAGTATTTACCCATTACAGCCCATGTGTTACGGTCGATCTGAGCTGTAAGGTCGTCAGAAATTACTTCCCAGGTATTACCTCTATCGGTACTTTTAAAAACTTTATTGGCGGCCATGTAAATGGTCGATGGGTTGTGCTTGCTTAAAATTAAAGGTGCATTCCAGTTCCAACGATAGGTCAATTCATCTTTGCGAGGTTGTGGTTTAACGCTAATTTTCTCGCCACTTTGCTTATCGTAACGCACTACATTACCATATTGCCATTCGCTGTAAACAATATTTGGATTGCTGGGGTCAACGCGTGACCAAAAGCCATCGCCAAAGACGGTAACAAACCACTCGCCTGATGTTACGCCAAATTCAGAGGTGTTGCGAACAGGTCCTCCTTGTGTAGCATTGTCTTGTGTGCCTCCGTATATGTTATAAAATGGTGCTTCATTATCAACTGTAACGCGATAGAACTGAGTTACAGAAAGGTTACTTACCTGGCGCCATGCTTTTCCATCGTCGTAAGTAATGTAAACGCCACCGTCGCCACCAATCATGTAGTGCTTGTTGTCGGTAGGGTCAATCCAAATGGCGTGGTCATCCACATGACGATCCTTTGTACTAAGTTTTTTCCATGTTTTACCACCGTCACTCGTTACGTGTGAGAAAGTCTCCACCGAATATACTTTGTCAAACTCCACAGGATCACAGAATATCTCGTTGTAATACTGGCCGCTAGAATGATGATCGCTCATTTTGTTCCAAGACTCTCCTCTGTCAGAAGTGCGGAAAAAACCGCCTGAGTTGTTGGCTGCTTCGGCAATAATGTACAAAACATCTGGGTTTTGGGGCGAAATAGCAATGCCCATGCCTCCAATGTGTTCCGAAGGCAGGCCTTTCATTATCTTGCGCCAGTTTTGTCCTGCATCAGTAGATTTATAAACAGCAGACTCTGGTCCTCCTCCTATTTTTGTATGAACATGACGGCGACGCTGCTCGCTTGTAGCATATAAAATATCTGGGTTGCGAGGGTCGCATATAATATTGTTAATGCCTGTGTTTTCACTGATGTCTAAAACTTTTACCCAGTTATCGCCACCATCTGTAGTCTTGTATAACCCTCGGTCGCCACCAGCGCCCCATGCTGATCCCTCTGCGGCTACATAAACAATATCAGAGTTGCGTGGGTCAATTAGGATCATACCAATTTGGCGAGATTCTTTCAAGCCCATGTTTTTCCACGATTTACCGCCATCAACAGTTTTATATATACCATCGCCATATCCTAAAGCTCGTTGGTGGTTGTTTTCGCCAGTACCAGCCCATACAACATTCGAATTGTTAGGGTCCATTGCCAGGCATCCAATTGAGTAAGAGCCATATTTTTCAAATACAGGTTCAAAAGTGATACCTTTATTATTTGTTTTCCAGATGTTACCGCTAGCTACAGCCACATAAAATTCTGAATGGTTGTTTGGGTTAACCGCAAAATCGGCAATTCGACCAGATGTAAAAGCAGGTCCTATGTTTCTTAATTTCAGTCCAGAAACCAATTCGCTATTGATAGCAGGTTTCTCTTCTTCAGTGTCTTTTTTCTTCTTTTTTTGTGCAAATACAGATGCATTACCGAGTAGTAATGCACTTACCAACAGGAGTGAGGTAAGTTTTCCTAACGAACGATTTATCATTGTTTTATGATTTGGGATGAAAAATTATTTGATAAAATCGAAGATAGGTAAAAAATAGGCTTGTTAGTTGTTTGTACTTATTTTTTGGGGTTTGAGATTTGGAATAAAGCATTAGAAAAGCGTTGAATAATATTTAGATACTATAAATATAGTTGATATACTAAATAAATAGTATTATACTTGTAGTAATAAAATATGTTGTTCGATATGAAGCAATTGACAAAAGCCGAAGAGGAAGTGATGCATATCCTGTGGGAATTAGGAGAAGGTATTATAAAAGATATTCTTAAAGGATTCAAGGATAAAACGCCAGCCTATAATACTGTTGCAACGGTGTTGAAGGTTTTGAAGAAAAAGGAAATAGTAGATTACAAAGCTATTGGTACAACCTATGTGTATTTCGCTCTCGTTTCAAAAGAAGAGTACTCGTCGTATCAAATGAAGCATCTTATGACTAATTATTTTGGAGGCAGCTTTACGCGCCTAGCAGCCTTTTTTGCAAAAGATAACGATATGACTTTGGATGATTTAGAGCTGATGTTGAAGGAATCGAAGAAATAAGAATTAAAAGCAAATAAACATGGAACTATATATTTATTTTTTTCGTTCAGCATTGGTTTTATTGATATTCTATTCGGTTTATCATTTGTTTTTGAAAAATGATGCACACTTTACAAGCATCAGGTGGTTTTTGCTTGCCGGTTTTGGGGCTGCTATTTTGTTGCCCTTGGCTGAACTAAATTATCTAGTTGTGTTAGATGCTGTGGCTGCTGATTCCGACTTTATTCCTACTGAGGTTGTGGCTGATGATGTGAATGTTGTTTTGCCGTTAGCAAACAAGACCTTTAACTGGTTGGATAGTGTTATTTATTTATATGGAATTGTGAGCTGCTTCTTTGTGGTTCGCATTCTCATGCATTTTGGAAAGATGTTGATGCTTATTAAGCAATCAACAAAGGTGCGTCATAAGTTTGCGGATGTTTGTGTGCATCCTAAGATTGAAACACCGTTTGTTTTTGGTAATCGAATATTTATAAAGGATGCAAAGTGTCTTAAAGAGCCTAATTCTGAAATCCTGATTCATGAAATGATTCATTTAAAAGAGCAACATTGGATAGACGTCTTTGTGAGTGAGTTGTTTATTGTTGTTCAATGGTTTAATCCATTGGCATGGTTGTATGCTCGCACCGTGAAACAAAACTTGGAGTTTATTGCTGATCGTGGCGTTTTAAAGAGGGGCTTTCGTTTGGAGAAATATGTACAAACAATTATAAGTGAAACAATGGGAGCAGAAGTGTCAGTGCTAGCTAATCACTTCCGCTTTTCCCAAAATAAACGAAGATTAAAAATGATGAAAAACAACAGAAAATCCAAATGGCGACAATTAAAGTTGTTGGTGGTGCTGCCTGCAATTGGTGGTTTGTTATGGGCATTTAGTGAGCCTGTTTATGAGTATCGTTCAGTAAGTGATGAAAAAAATGAAGTTTTATTACAGGAACGTGAAGGGAAATATTATTTAAAGGGGAATGTTTATGATAGGATTGACACTATGATGATTCGCAACGTTGATACTGGGGCGTTTGATATGAAAGTGAAGGCATCTCCATTACCAGGTACAAGTATAGTTGTAAAAGGGACAATGTATGGTTGTGTGGCCGATAAAGAAGGAGCATTTGAAGTAGAAGTTGCGAAGGGAGATGAACTTGTTTTTTCTTTTGTGGGTTATGATACCAAAGTTGTTCGAATCACAGATCAAAAAAGCATTGATGTTAATATGAAGACATCGGCTTACGAACTTGATCCATCTAAATATCGTACCAAATATAAGGACAAGGTTACACCGCCACCTCCACCTAAAAAAAGCAGCGATATGGTTCCTCCACCACCACCTCCTCCTGTTGATAATGATGGTAAACCTGTATTTTTTGTCGTTGAAGAAATGCCAAGTTATGAGGGAGGTATGGAAAATTACTTTGCGCAACTGTACACTCTAACTGCTCAAGCTAAGAAAAAGGAGACTTTAAAAGGTGTTGTAAAAATTCAATTTGAAGTTGGATATAAAGGAGGGATTTCAAAAGTTAAAGCTTTGGATAATTGGGAGAGTAAAGAGGCTAATTATGCACTTCAGTTTGTGAAAGAATTAGAGAATTGGAAGCCTGGTGTGCAGCGTGGTAAACCTGTTTCAACGACTTTAATAGTGCCTGTTGAATTTGAATAAGTAACTTTAATTACTTTTTAATAGGCAGTGAAATTGAAAATTTGCTGCCTTTGTTTTTTTCACTTTCCACCCATATTTTACCACCATGCTTTTCAATAAACTCTTTGCATAAAATAAGTCCCAATCCTGTACCTTGTTCATTCTGTGTTCCGTTGGTTGAGTGGTTAACATCAATCACAAAAAGCTTAGATATGTCATTGTGGTGAATGCCAACGCCATTGTCTGCAACGGTAAATTTTATACATTCCTGATCTTGATTGGCTGAAATAAGTATTTGTCCATTCGCATTAGTGAATTTTAGAGCGTTGGAGAGTAAGTTTCTAAAAATGGAACTAATCATGTATCTATCGGCATAGATTATAATATTTTCAGAGATACTATTTGATAGTGATATTTCTTTTTGCACAGCTAAAGTTTCTATCGAGAGAATCTCCTCGTTGAGTAATTTAGATACCTCAAAATATTCAGGGTTATATTTAATTTTACCAGATTGCGACCTTGACCATTCTAGCAGATTGGTAATTAGTGTCATGGCTTGGTGTGATGATTTTTGAATGATTCGGGATATGTCTATTGTTTCATTTCCTTTTTCACTTTCAGCTACCAATAAATCACTTAGGCCAACAATGCTATTAAATGGACTTTTAAGGTCGTGTGCAATAATTGAAAAAAACTTGTCTTTGGTGATGTTAAGTTCCTTAAGGCGCGATTCATTTTCTTTTAGATTTTTCTGAGCAAGCATACGTTCCGTAATGTCGTTTGCAAAAAAAGAAGCACCAATAACATGATCATCTTCAAGCATTGGGTTCATTGAAACTTCCACATAATAGACTTTGGTTCCTACATCAATTTTATCGATAAATGAGAAGCGTTCATTGTTTAATGCTCTATCGTAACGTGGTTTCCATATTGGACGAAGCACTTCGGGAAGTGATTGTAGAATGTTAACACCTTTATCTAAGTGTACACCAAAACTATGATAGAATTCATTTTTAAAAACAGAGTTGGCAAATAATATTTCGTAAGAAGGGTTAATGGCCCAAATGCTTTCTAGTGTATTGTCCATTATTGCCAACATATTGGCATTTTTTTCCGATAATAACTGTTCCGCTTTTTTGTCTTCGGTTATATCTTGGCTTAGGGCGGTAGCTCCAGTAATTACTCCGTTAACATAGACTGGTGTAAGAACTACACTAAAAGTTGAATTAACGTTATCTACTTTAGTGCTAAATTCAAACTTTAAATTCTCACCATTCAACACACGGTCGTATTTTTCTCGCCAATAAGCAGATAGTTCAGAACTGAGTATTTCAAGTGCACTCATTCCCCTTTTAATTTCAATATTAAAAGTGTTCTTATATGCCTTTTGGAAAAAATCGTTAAATATAACGTATTGGTACTGATTGTTTATTGACCAAATGGATGCGTCTTGATTGTTTATTAATGAGTTGAGATTGGCAGTGGTCTCGATGTTCTGCGTTTGACTATACCTGCATTCTTCGATTTCACGCCTAAGTTTTTGGCATTCGTCTATTAACTTTTGATATGTCAACTCGTCTTTTTTCATGTTTGAATAGGCTAAAGCAAGTATTATCGATAACTGCAATAACAGGCATTGTATAATCTATGCCTCCATGTGTTTATGCAATTCATGGAGTTCTACTTACTTAGTCAACAAGTGAAAGAGCTAAAAGTTGATATGAGCCTGAATAAAGGCCTGTTCAATGGTTTATTTTTGTTTGTAGGCAGTTTTTAGGTTTTTCAGAATCGTAAATCCACGATCGACATCTTCGTCGTTAACAATAATCGTAAACTCGTTGGTTGTTGAAATAACTTCTTTAATATTAACACCTTCCCAGGCTATTGCTTTGAGTATGTGGTAGTAAAAGCCTGTTATTTGTACATTTGCCGCTGGCAATTTTAATGTAATAGCCGATAGTTCATTCTGTTTTAACAGGCAGTCTTCATTTGAAAAATATTTTTCAACCAGATCTTCGTAGTCCGAACTAACCACTAGGTTTGATTCAAATACCCCGCGAACCAATGTGTAAAATACATCGTGGTGATTGCTAATTTCTTGCATCACTTTCGTGTGGCTATTAAAAATTGAGCTACTGTTTCTAAATGTGTAGTCTGTTAAGTTCGATCTCACAATTATATCTCCTAAAGACTCAAGTAGCTTTTGCAGATTTTTGTTCAATGAGTAATCTAATTGGGGTGCCAACCTATTTAATGCCATTACTATGGCACCTTGTTTAACCGGCTTTTCAGTTAGTTTTTCAACCATTGGCTGAATTTGTCTGGCTAAAGATGAAATATTTAATAAGCCTTCGCACAAGGCTTCTATCACAAAAGGTTTAACTTTTATAACTGACTCAACTGCTTGACTAACTGTTTTCATTTTGTTTAAATTTACGACAAATATAAGCAATGTTAAGATATTAACAAAGTGTTATAAAGAAGTTTTTTTTGTTGAAAAATTTCCAAATGACTAGTTCATTTGATATTTTTGAATCAAAATTAATAGCATTGAGTATTTCAATTTGACTTTGGTCGAAAGAATAAGATACATGAAGAAATTTGATTTAAAAGGCTCTATAGTAGCTATAGTAACCCCATTTAACGATAATGGAGAGATAGATGTTGATGCATTTGATCAATTAATTGATTGGCATTTGGAGAACGGTACAGATGGTTTGGTTGTTTGTGGAACTACAGGCGAAACACCGGCTTTAACAGGTGATGAAGATGCTTTTTTAATTGAACGTGCAGTTAAGCGTGTTGCTGGTCGTATTCCTATTATTGCAGGAACGGGTAGCAACTCAACTCAGGAATGTATTCGGTATTCGCGTAAAGCGGAAGCTATTGGTGTTGATGCGGTTTTGGTTGTAAGTCCTTATTATAATAAGCCAACCGAAAAGGGGATGTATATGCATTTTGCAACGGTTGCCGAAGCTTTGGAGGTGCCAATTATCCTGTATAATGTACCAAGTCGAACTGGTTCAAAAATATCTGTTGAAAATGCTATTAAATTAGCGAATGCCTATGAAAATATTGTGGGTATTAAGGAGGCTGCAGGTGAATTGGTTGTGTTTACAGAGTTGGTAGCCAAGCGTCCTGATGGCTTTATGATTTATAGCGGTGATGATTTTTTATCTGCATCAGCTAACTTGTTGGGTGCTGATGGTTGTATATCCGTAATTGCCAACGTTATTCCTAAGGAATTCTCTCAGTTGATGAAAGCTTCTTTGGCTGGTAATGTAGCACAGGTAAATGAGTTGTTTTACAAGTACCGAGAGGTAATGGATTTAATGTTTATTGAGTCGAATCCTATACCTGTTAAAACTGCTTTGGCTGAAATGGGTAAAGTATCAGAGGTATTTCGATCGCCTATGTGCACCATGGATGATGCTAACAAAACCTTGTTAGTTAATGAACTTAGAAAACTTGATATTTTATAGATATTATAGTTGTTGTTGGATTGGATAAAAAAGAGTGTTTCAACGGAAACGCTCTTTTTTCGTTTTATAGGTGGTTATATGTCATGCGAAAATGTGTATTAATTTTCTACATTTGATGCACTTATTTTAAAACTTAAGCAACATGATGGATATATTTAATAATCACAAAACAATACGTAAATACACAGATAAAGCAATTGAGCCACAGTTGTTAAATCAAATACTTGAAGCAGGTGTTCGAGCATCAACAACTGGAAATATGCAGGTTTATAGCGTGGTGGTAACTCAGGATGATGAGATGAAAGAAAAACTCTCTCCGTGCCATTTTAATCAGCCAATGATTAAGCAAGCTCCTGTTACCCTTACTTTTTGCGCCGATTTTAATCGTTTTAATAAGTGGTGTCTGCAGAATAAGGCAGTGCCTGGATATGATAATTTTTTATCGTTTGTAACTGCCGCTATAGATGCTTTGTTGGTTGCACAGAATGTGTGTATTGCTGCCGAGTCAAAAGGTTTGGGGATATGTTATGTTGGAACAACAACCTATTTAGCCGATAAAATAATAGATGTTTTAAACTTGCCTAAGGGCGTTGTTCCAATTACAACCGTAACATTAGGATATCCTGATGAAAACCCGGAGCAAGCAGATCGTTTGCCATTAGAAGCGGTTGTGCATCATGAAACGTATCAAGATTATTCCGAAGAAAAGATTTCTGAATTATATGGCGAGAAAGAGAACCTGGAGGCGAATAAAGCGTTTGTTAAAGAGAACGATAAAGAATCGTTAGCGCAAGTGTTTACAGATGTTCGTTATAAAAAAGCCGACAATGAACACTTTAGTAAGGTGCTATTGGATGTACTAAAGAATCAGGGCTTTATGTAGAAAAAATAAGCTACAAGAGAAAGAGTGCTTAGTTGAACTTTCTCTTGTAGTATTGTTATTGAGTATTATTATAGTTTTATGCTATTCTTCACGATGATTATACACCGCAGTCGCCTGTGCTGTTGGCATTACTAATATGTCGTTAATGTTCACATGTGGTGGTCGTGTAACTATAAACTCGATGGTTTCTGCAATATCGTTTTCAAATAAGGGAGTTAAGCCTTTGTAAACATTATCAGCTTTGCCTTTATCTCCATGGAAGCGTACGATAGAAAACTCTGTTTCAACCATGCCTGGTGATACAGATGATACTTTGATGTTATAAGGCAGTAAATCAATGCGCATACCTTTTGTAATGGCTTCAACAGCATGTTTAGTGGCGCAATACACATTTCCATTGGCATAAGTTTCTTTACCGGCAATAGATGAAACATTGACAATGTGTCCCTGTTTGCGTTCCATCATTCCTGGAATAATTAGTTTAGATAAGTAAAGAAGTCCTTTGATGTTGGTATCGATCATTTGTTCCCAATCACTCCATAGTCCGTTGTAGATTGGGTCAGCACCAGCTGCCAGTCCTGCATTATTTATTAGGATATCAATTTGAGCCCATTCATTGCTTAGTTGTTGAATGGCATTTTCTGTTTCTTTGTTTTTCCGAATGTCAAAACACAAAGACATTACCTCTGATCCATTATTGTTTAGTTCGGCTTGTAATACGTCTAATCTTTCCTGTCGGCGGCCAGTTATAATAAGGTTAAAACCTAGTTTAGACAACATCGTTGCTGTTGCTCTACCTATTCCGGATGTGGCTCCGGTTACCATTGCTATTTTTTTCATGTGTTTATAATTTTGTTATTCTCTGACATAGAGTTTGTTTCAAAATAAGTTGTAAACGCCAAGAAGTTAAATTTTCATGTTCATGCTCGAGGCAATAGTCCTGTGTGCTTAGCGTTTGAAGTCAGTTTC
>NZ_VKDE01000025.1 GCF_007097485.1 Carboxylicivirga sp. M1479
CGAATAATAGCCTCCATATCTAGCTTTAAAACAAAATACCAGCTCAACTACAGCCTCTCAGCGGTATAGCATATTAACAAACGCGATTCAATTTTAAAACATAAAAAAAGAGGATGCCGTAATTTTGGACACCCTCTTTTCATTTATATCTGAATATTCTTTAAGCTCTCTTTTTCATTTCACAACAAACCTTGTGATCATTGTAATTAGAGCACAACTCATGCATTGGGCAGTATTGTGGTAAGTAATCACACATTTCCACATCTACAATTTCATTCTCCACTGGATAAACCTGATAGTTAAGAAAGTGACGCAAATGACCATACATTACTCGATCAGTAACACACTTTTCAAAAATCGGATTTAATCCGTACGCGTGGTATACAGCAATAAATCCTTTTATAACTACCTCAGCTTCTAAATCCGTTAAGTAATCAACGTTTGGAAAAACATATTTTTCCATGCCAATCAACTCCGCCACTTTTATACCCGTATGCTCTTCATCATGATATAAATCAAAATCGTGTGGCACAGGCACATTAAAATACATAGCTAAATTTTTTGCTGCTTTTAATCTGGCCTCCTCAATATCCTCAATCAAGTGCTCGATATACCTTTTCATCCATCCAATATTTTCACCCATCTGCTATAACGAAAAAAAAACAATTCAGTTACAAAAAGGTGTGGTTAATATTTGATTAATATTCAGAGGATTAAACGAATACTATGCCAAAGTGTATAATTTACAATTAATTGCCAATTGTTAACATCCGTTAATGTGGTAAACCCTGTCTTTCATTCTATGCTTGTTGAAATATCAAAAATGTTAACTCCATAACTTTTGGGGTTAATTTGTTAATTTTTCAACTACCTTCAAAGAACACTAATACAAATATGCCATGGAAATAAGTATTGGATCGTGAATACGACAATCCAAAACAAATGAGTTGTTAAAACAATTCACTCATTTAGCACGAGAAGAAAAGGCTGATATTAGAAAGCAAGAGCATTAAGCGTTACGCTTTACAATGCATTCGCTTAACATCTGATAGATATCTCGTAACTCCTGCTTAGACTCTAAAGAATTCAGATGTTTTTCAATAATAGTCCTATCATTTCGAGATGCAGGACCTGTTTGAGTCATACCGGGCGATGCATTTAATACTTTATTGGCTGTTTCGGTAATTAAGGGATGTAACAAGTCGAAAGACAAACCACTTTCTTGCAGAGTTTCTTCCGCAACACGGTACATATGATTCACAAAGTTACAAGCAAACACAGCTGCGATGTGCAAATCTCCCCTCTGCTTAGAACTAGCCTCTTGAACATTATTACTTAAAGACTTTGCCAGATTTAAAAGTATTGCAGTGTTTTCATTGGAATTAGCTTCAATCAATAGTGGTACCTTTTTAAACTCAACTGGCGTTTCTTTTGAGAAGGTCTGAAATGGATAAAAAACACCATAGTTTTCAAAACGCTGCAACACATTAATAGAAACACTCCCTGCCGTATGAACCACTACTCCGTTGACATGAGGAAATTGCTCAATTAGACTTACTAAAGCATCATCATTAATCGAAATAACATACAAATCAGCATGCTCATCCACATCCTCAATTTGGTTGATTGGATCTGCATTCACTTTCTGTGCTAAAGCGTTAGCATTGTCAATATTTCGACTAAATACTTGTGCTATATCATGATTAACTTGCTTAAATTGAACAGCAAGGTGCGTTGCCACATTCCCCGAACCAATAATGACGATTTTCATAGCTATAAATTTGTTCTAGTTCTTAAAATCATATTAGTAATGAAAGAAATTACACTCACAACAACTGGAAAAGATAAGGTGAAAGAGCTATACCTAACGAACCATGTAAAAGCTTCATCACTACCTCTAAAACCAATAGCAGAACCATCAAAAGTAAAATTCCAATTTCCAGCAAGTAGGTAGCTTAACACTCCCCAGGCGAAAGCATTGATGATAGCCATTTTTGATAAGTTAGTAAGCCAAGTATACTTGTGCTGTTTTAAAGGATAGCAAGCCATTGCAAGAAACACAAAACCCAACCAAGCAACCATGGTTCCTAACGGAAATGTCTCCAAACCAAGAACAGGTTTTAATAAAAGATCTGCCCCTTTAATCATCATCACTATCGTGATAACAAAGCCAATCCAACAAGCCACATTAAAAAAAATTCTAAACTTTTTACTAAGCATTATGTTTACAGAATTTCAAAATCACAATTAATTGATACAACGAGAAAATGAGCTTTAAACATTTCCGACCAATTTTTCTTAACTTATCAATGCTTAAAATTAACTAAAAACACGAATACTACCAGCCATGCCAAAATATATACTCTTTGCCTTACTTTTTTCGGCTTGCATAATAGTACAAGCTCAAGAAAAAGACAGTTTAGAACAGCTTCGCTATCGTCAAACCAGATCGCTTATTGACTCATTAAAAACAGAACATGCTGTTTATCCTGTAATGATTCAAAACGATACCGTATTTAATATTTATGAAAAGATAGATTCCAAATCAATGCGCGAGAGAGCGAATTTATGCGCCGTACGCATTAAACAACTTCTTAAACGCGATATTTTTTCTCAAGACTCCTTAGTTCATGCAGATAGTCTCGATTTCATTTTGATAAAATACGGTGATCTAACCATTACTGAGTTTGGACAAGTAACTGCCAATAAACTAAATGCAACTAACGCTGAAATAACAAAAGCGTATAAGCGGAAAGTAAGAACATATCTTCGTAAAGTACAACCAAATATATTAAAAGGTAAAATATACAAAGCTGTAATCTATTTAGCTTTGTTTGTCGCATTAATTGCTGTTGTGCGCTTCATATTTTCATTTTTGAAAAAACTAATCATCAGAAACGATCAACTCATTTACCGTTTAACTAAGGTATTTAAAGCATACCGCCTTAAAGAAGAAGACAAACAATTGGCTGTTAATGGGTTTCTTAAAGTAACAAAGTGGATACAAGTTATAACAATCGTAATTGTCGTCTATTTTATGCTGCCAGCAACCCTACGTATTTTTTACTACACAAAAAAAACTGGCGATAAACTGTTTAGTTATTTTCTCGATCCATTTCTTGAGTTTCTACATTCTTTCATTTCTTATTTGCCCTCGCTCATTAAAATCATCATTATTTTACTCATTTTCCGCTTATTCATGAAGCTGGTTAACTTCTTTTTCAATGAGGTAAAACAAGGCAACATAAAGCTATCAGGATTTTATCAAGAATGGGCGACACCAACGGGTAACATCGTTAAATTTTTGCTGTACGCCTTTTTGCTAACAATTCTATTCCCTCTCTTACCAGGTGCCGATTCACAAATATTTAAGGGTGTAACCATGTTTTTAGGTCTTCTTTTATCCTTAGGCTCAACATCGGTAATTGCCAATGGCTTAAGTGGCATAATTATGACATACATGAGACCATTCAAAATTGGTGATCGAATTGAGGTTGATACAATAACAGGTATTGTAGTGCAAAAAAACCTTCTGATAACGCGTGTTAGAACACCAAAAAACGTTGTGGTCACTATCCCTAATTCCAAGATACTTTCAGGTCATAGTCAAAATTATACCACAGCGGCGGAACGCTCCAACCTCATTATTCATTCTACCATTACCATTGGTTATGATGTTGATTGGCGTATTGTGCACAAACTTTTACTGCAAGCCAGCAACAATACGGAAGGCATAATCAAACAAATGGGCAAAGAAGCTTTTGTTCTGCAAAAAAGCCTTGATGATTATTACGTGGCTTACGAAGTGAATGCCTATACGGCGCAAGCGGACAAATACCAGCTGATACAATCAGAATTACACAAAAACATATTGGAAGAGTTCAACAAAGCAGGAGTCGAAATCATGTCTCCCCACTATCGCGCTAATCGCAATGGCGATGCCTTAACAATACCGGAATTGCCAGAGGACAAGTAAAATTAAAACTCAATCATTAAACCCACAGTTGGCAAAATTGTACCTGAGGTAGAATTAAGCTCCTTTAATGCATAGCGCTGTTCTTCAATTGGTGCCTCAGGGTTTATTATTATTGGTTGATTATTGCCATCTAACTCTTGAATTAATTGCGGGGGTTGTTCAGCCTGTTGGTTGTATAAATTTTGAATATCGATATAAAAACCGAGCGTCATCTTTTTAAAATACCAGGTTTTGTCAACACGTAAATCTAACTGATGAAAACTGGCTAAACGTTGTGTATTAAACTGTGAATAATCTAAATATTGTCGATTTTGAGCATCCCAGGCTAACACCAATGATGATTGATCGTAGTCGTAAGGCGTATAAGGCAATCCGCCTACGAATCGCCATTTCACACCCAAATCCCAATTCTTACCCAAGCCTTTATTTCCTGTAAAAGTAAATAAATGACGACTATCCCAGGACGATGGCACCAACTTATCTTCCCAATCGCTAAACTCGCTTCTCACATAGGTATATGCAGCTATCAGATTGAGTCCATTTATTGTTCGTGTACGAATAAGTAGTTCGGCCCCATATGCTTTACCGCGTGATGTCGAAGTAACTTCTTCATCTCCAAAAATACCAAAATCGCCACCTTTACTAGCCATCGAAACGGAATCACTGACTGAAAACGGATAATCATCATACACCTTGTAAAAACCCTCCAATGTTACCTTGGTTCGTTGGTTAGGTCTAAACTCCAAACCTCCCACCAAATGATCGGATTGTAAATACTTTAAGCCATTATTTTTATTAACCAAATCGCCATTATTATTTCGGTATCCCATGGTTGTGTATGCCGGCGTTTGATAATATCGTCCTACGTTCATGTTAAAATAAAAATCAGGAACTATCATATAAGATGCTGCTATGCGAGGACTAAACTGATCCAACAACTTATTCATTTTATCGGAATAACTATTCGCATCCAACCTTAATCCGGCAGAAAGTGTTAGGCGATTATTAATAAAGGGATGTGAAACAGATCCAAACATTGACCATTTGACAAAATCTAAATCCGATGAGTAGTTTATTTCGTTGGGTTCGCCATCTTCAAAAATCTTATTATACGTTTGGTTAAAATATTGCACGTATTGCGCTCCCATACCAACATTAATGGTAAAATCATTAGGCCGTGCAGTATACTCAACCCTTAGTTTATTTTCAATCTCATCAGAGTTGTAATCTGTTAATAGGTTTTCTGGGGTTTCAATGTTATCCTGATACTTAAAAACTTCATTATTCAAATGGTTTCGACTAACAAAAACGGACAAATAACTACGCTCTAAATAATGCTTATAAGCCGCTCCAATTGTATAGTTCCATTGGTTATTAACAGGTAAATAGTTTAATATGTAATTATTCTCTTCTGTAGGCTCTGCATTTTTGTTAAGCTTAAATTTATCGATTGCCCCCACTCCCAAAAAAGTAATTTCGTTTTTCGTATCTATACGAGTCTTGGTTTTAAATTGAAAATCGGTAAAGGTTGGCAAAAATGGTAAACCTAAACCGTCAAATAAAAATTGCAGATACGATTGTCGAACAGATGCTATTAATCCTGTTTTATCACTTAAAGGCGCTGTTGTTGTTAAGGAAACTTCAGATGCCCCCAGTGTACCTTTAAAATGTGGTTTATCATTCTGCACATCAACCTGCTTAAATTCAAACACTGAACTCAAAGCATTACCTTTCGACACTGGAAAAGCACTGGAATAAAAGTCAACTTCACGTATGAAATCAACATTTAAAATACCAACTGGCCCTCCCGATGCTCCTTGTGTTGTAAAATGATTAAGATTGGGTATTTCAATTCCATCAATAAAAAAGCGATTTTCAGAGGGTCCACCTCCCCTAACAAATAGGTCGTTACGAAAGGTACTGGCACTTCCCACTCCTGGGAAAGACTGCAATACTTTTGAAATATCGCGATTGGCCCCTGCACTCTTTTCTATTTGATCAATACCAATACGCCTTAGCGAAACTGGTGCTTCTGGTTTTACCACATAAGGAGAAGCTGTTACCTGCACTTCTTCTAAGGATTCACTTGATGACTCTAGTTTTATTTCAAAATAGTTATTTCGTATTTGAGAGATATTAAGCTCTTCAGTAATTAATGGTTTATAGCCAAGTGATGATAGTTGCAAGCGAATAAAGCCAGCCTTCACACCTTTTAGGTCGAACTGACCAAGTGTATCAGTTATAGTTCCTTGTGTTGATTGATAAACAATGATATTAACAAAAGGGACTGGCTGATTAGTATAAGCATCTGACACCAAACCTTTCACACTGGCTTTTTGAGCAAAAATACCTGAAGTGGCACTAAGTATAATAATAAGAAAAAATAGATGCTTCATTTTGTTTATTATTTTAAACTACAACCTAAACAATGTATGATGTTAAAAGTTTAGTCATCCCGCAAAAACATTCACTCAAAGCTATAAATAAAACATCAACCTATAGCAATAATAAGCACTAGTACGTTACAAAATTTAATAGGCCAAGCTTAACTAAGCAATTTTTATTAACTTGGCTTAACAATTCAATCAAATGAACCGAAAATCGCTCTTCCGACAGTTTCTTGTTTGGCGCCTTAGACATGTCAGCAACCGACAATTTATGATGATACTTAGCATTCTGGTAGGTATAGGTGCGGGTTTGGCAGCGGTTACAATTAAAAACTCTGTTCATTTAATTACCGATTTAGTACATCACTTAACGGAAAGTAGCAAAGGATATTTATACCTGATAACACCATCCGTTGGCATATTACTATCGGTTTTATTTATCAAATATGTTATTAAGCGACCTGTGCGCCATGGTATTCCAAATGTTTTATACAGCATTTCGAAGAACCAAGGACAGATGAATCGCCATAACATGTTTTCATCAATTGTAACCAGTGCATTAACGGTTGGCTTTGGTGGCAGTGTTGGATTAGAGGGGCCTACAGTATCAACCGGAGCAGCAATTGGCAGCAATATAGGTCAGTTATTTCGACTTAATTATCGACAGATTAAGTTGCTATTAGGCTGTGCTTGTGCTGGAGCAATGGCTGCAATTTTTAAAGCTCCCATAGCAGCAATTGTTTTTGCCCTGGAAGTAATTATGCTGGATTTAACCCTGGCCTCTTTAGTTCCCATATTAATGGCTTCCATTTCGGCTGTTGTCACCTCTTATTTATTTATGGGACAAGAGGTTGTTTATCCCTTTGACTTGACGCAAACCTATGAAATGAAAGATTTAGGGTACTATGTAATACTAGGTATTATCGCTGGCTTTGTAGCTACCTACTTTACACGCATTTACATCAAAATCGAACATTGGTTTGAAAGTTTTAAAACAAGTAAAATGCGCTTATTAGTTGGTTCCTTGCTACTCGGAACCATCTTATTTTTCTTTCCGTCACTTTATGGAGAAGGTTACGAATATATTAACATGGCTTTGAATGGAGATGTTAGTCATGTATTTGATGGATCGATACTAGCATTTCTTACTGATAATTTTGCAGCTATGGCATCTTTGCTTAGCATTATTATACTTTTAAAGGTAGTGGCTGCTTCACTCACTTTTGGTAGCGGAGGTGTTGGTGGTATTTTTGCCCCTACTTTATTTATGGGGGCCAACACAGGCTTGTTGTTTGCAACTATTGTTAATAAATTAGGTTTTCATCAACTGCACACTCCTAACTTTGCCTTAATTGGTATGGCTGGATTAATAGCAGGAGTCTTACACGCACCTTTAACAGGCATCTTTCTTATTGCAGATTTATCTGGCGGTTACGAAATGTTTTTACCCTTAATGATTACCGCTACCGCATCATTTGCGACAACCAAAACATTTGAGAAGCATTCGGTTTATACCCACCAACTAGCCAAACGTCGTGAGTTAATTACGCATGATAAAGACCATGCTGTATTGACCATGATGGAAGTGAAAAACCTTATCGAAACAGATTTTGCTAAAGTTAAACCCGATGCCACTTTAGGTAACTTGGTTGATATTATATCAGAAGCTCACCGAAACCTCTTCCCTGTGGTAGATGAAGATGGACAGTTACACGGCATGATTAAGATGGATGATATCCGCAAAATAATCTTTAAACCTGAATTGTACGAGTCTACATTAGTGAAAGATCTCATGTACATGCCTGCTTATTATATAAGTCCAGACGATACAATGGAAGACTTGGTGGAGATGTTCAGGAAATCTAATCGCTTTAACATTGCGGTTATCGATAAGGGCAAATACCTTGGTTTCATATCACGAGCCAATGCATTTACCGCTTATCGTAATCAGTTAAAAATGTTTTCAGAGTAAAAGAATTAAACGTCAGCCTCATCAGCAATTCGACGCTCTTCCTGTTCTTTCAAGAAGTTGTCTAAAATTATTTTCACTTCGTCAAAACCGCTAGTTTCCATTAATTGAGCACGCAGTTGCACTGCTCCTGGAAAACTATTGGTATATATTTTAAAGAAACGTTTAAGTATGGACCAAGGTTTCACATCTTTCCAGCTATCTGCATATAAAGAAGAATGTAAGCGAAGTGCTTCAATTCGTTCTGGCATCGTTGGCTGATACGCTGGATTATAGAACCATGGGTTATGAAAAATACCACGACCAACCATCACTCCATCAACGCCATATTCAATAACTTTATCTAATGATTCCTCTATTGACATCACATCACCATTACCCAACAATTTCATGGCGGGATTAATTTGGTCTCGAAGCTGAACCGACTTAGCAATCTCATTCCAATCCGCTTCTCCTTCCGACATCATCTTTTGAATGCGTCCGTGAACTATTAATGCATCGGCCTCTGATTCTAATAAATTGGAAATCCACTCTTCAGTTACCACCGATTTAAAGCCAACTCTTGTTTTAACGCTTAATGGTAGGTCTGATGCTTCATGCACTGCCGTAATGATCTCACGCGCCAACTGTGGTGTATTAATTAAAGCTGAACAGGCGCCTTTTTTAATAATGTTTTTCATAGGGCAGCCCATGTTAATGTCAATTCCATCAAAATCAGTTTCCTCAGCAATATACTTGGCTGTTTGGTAAAACTTTTCCGGATCTGTCCCCCAAATCTGGGCAACTAACTTAACATTATCCTTACGCACAAGCCTTAACTCACTATCGTTAATATGAAAACGATGAACCACCTTTTCTTTTCCTACTGGATGACAAAAACCATCTGTTGACAAAAACTCACTAAACAATAAATGCAGATTACCTGGTTTCGACAGGCGCATTACCACTTCTCGAAAAACGGTATCCGTGACGTCTTCCATTGGAGCTAAAGCCCATAAAGGCTTGTCAGCTTGTTTCCAGTAATTTGTTTTACCTGTCAATATCTTGTGCATAAAACCACTCCTTCTCTTTATTAAATCAACTTTTCACTACACTATTCACACAACACTTACAAGTTATCTGTAGGCAAATGTTAAGCTTTACTTAATCAACTCGCACGTTAATGTGTATTTTCTGTTCAAAACTGCATGCAAAGATATTACTTTGAAAAAAAAATAAGACAATGTATTACGCACAATCTCGCTCTAGCACTTACTTTTGCAATGCTTAACTTTTTTTAACAGCACTAATACGCACTTAGTTATTGAATTGAAAGAACCTTTTTCATACTTTTGCTGTTACATTTTGACAGTTAGTAGTATTTCCCTACCATACTCTCACAAAAAGAATTTATTATAAGTGTATTGGGTCATTCATCTAATATTGTACAACCTTTAACCTAAAAGAACAATGAAACCAAATATGAATGAACGTAAGCTTCGGAAAATTGACAATGAACAATGGAAAGAACTCACGTTTACAGATAAAAAGTACGAAATCAGCAATTACGGCCGAATCAAAAGCTATTGTTACGACAAAGTGAATGGGAAAATTGTAAAGCTTGGTAATATCAAGGGTTTTTTCAATGTGAGCTTGCGTGTACAAGGACAGAAAAAATCTTTTCTAGTGCATAAGTTAACGGCTGAGTATTTTATTGATAAAACTGCAGAGGATCAGGATGTGGTTATACATCTCGATTGGAACAAGCAAAACAACTTTGTAGATAACCTTCAATGGGTTACTAAAGCCGATAGTTACAAGCGCATGCATAAAGTTCTGCAGGAAGCTCGTAAAAAGGCAGGTAAAGTTGTTACAAGCTCGAAGTTATCGAAAAATGATGTGGCAGTTATTAAAGGTATGCTTGAGAAAGGTGTTAAGCAAAACCTTATTGCAAAACTATTTTGTGTTAGTGAAATGCAAGTTAGCCGCATTGCTCGTAAAGAAAACTGGGCCGAAATAGAACCAAAAATGTAAACGACCATACCGTTTAGAAAATATATTGAGAGGAGGCAATTGCTTCCTCTTTTTTGTGCCATTAAATCAACGTTTATTATGGGCTCCTTACGCAAAAAGCAATCAGACTCTTAAGATTAGTTAAAAATAAATAGTGCTTAAAACATTGTAGTCTTATTTGTATTACTTTTGCGCCACTATGAACAAATTCAATCGGATAATCGGAAAAGTACTTATTTGGCGTGTTAAAAACATTAGTCAGAAGCACTTTATTCTATTATTAAGCCTTCTGGTAGGTATTTTTAGTGGACTTGCTGCCGTTACTCTCAAAAACACCATCCATTTTACTCATCACCTACTGACTGAGAACTTCAACCTGGAGAACCGCAACTACCTATACCTTGCCTACCCAATGATTGGTATATTAATTACGGTGCTCATCATAAAATACTTTGTTAAAGATAGTTTGGGACATGGGGTTAGTAAAATACTCTATGCCATATCAAAAAGGGGTGGTCATATAAAAGGCCACAATAACTACTCGTCTATTATAACCAGTACTTTTACCATTGGATTTGGAGGTTCAGTTGGAGCCGAGGCCCCTATTGTACTAACGGGCGCTTCAATTGGCTCATCGTTGGGCCGATTATTTAGGATGAATACCAAAATAATTATTTTATTAATGGGTTGTGGTGCCGCCGGAGCCATTGCTGGTATCTTTAAAGCACCAATTGCTGGATTAGTTTTCACCTTGGAAGTAATGATGCTTGATTTGACCATGGCATCCATCATCCCTCTGCTCATTTCTGCCATTACAGCATCTACTATTGCCTATTTCTTTTTGGGTAAAGGAGCAGAATTTGCCTTTGTTTTGGAAGCTCCATTTCATTTGAACAACATCCCATACTACGTTTTACTAGGCATCCTGGCAGGTTTTATTTCCCTGTATTTTACACGGGGTATTATGAATACCGAAAAACAATTCGGTAAAATGAAAAGTCCATTCAGTAAGTGGATTGTGGGTGGATTATCACTAAGTTTACTTATTTTCATTTTTCCTCCTCTTTACGGTGAAGGCTATCAAACCATCATATCATTACTTAACGGCAATAGCCAAGAGGTAATGGGAGGCAGCTTCTTTTATGGCTGGCACGATAATGCATGGGCTCTAGTTGGCTTTTTAGTGCTGCTAATTGTTTTTAAAGTATTTGCCACAGCTGCCACAACCGGCAGTGGAGGTATTGGTGGAATTTTCGCCCCTACCCTTTTTATGGGTGGAGTAACGGGATATTTATTTGCCAAAGTAATTAATACACTCGGCTTTTCAGAAGTTCCCTCGTCCCATTTTACGCTTGTTGGAATGGCTGGTATGATGGCTGGTGTAATGCATGCACCATTAACGGCTATCTTTTTAATTGCGGAGATAACCAATGGATATGGTTTATTCATTCCACTGATGATAACAGCCACCATTGCCTACTTAACAATTATGTATTTTGAGCCCCATTCATTATACACAAAACGTTTGGCCGCTAAAGGAGAGCTAATTACCCATCATAAAGACAAAACGGTACTGACACTTATGCGATTGGACAAAGTTTTGGAAACTGACTTCAAATGCATTAAGCCAGATATGACACTTGGCGAACTGGTTAAAGTTATATCAACTTCTAAACGTAACATATTCCCCGTATTAAATCATCATGAAGAATTACAAGGCATTGTTTTACTGGATGATATTCGTGAAATAATGTTTAACCACGAAATGTACAGTGAAACCAAGGTGGAAGAACTCATGTCGCTACCTCCTGCCATGATAGAGTGTGATGAAAACATGGATAAAGTAATGCGTAAATTTGAAGAAACTGGCGCATGGAATCTCCCTGTAGTAAAAGGTGGTAAGTACTTAGGCTTTGTTTCTAAGTCAAAAATATTCTCCGTGTATCGTAGGGTATTAATTCATTACTCCGACGATTAATCGAATAAGAATAAGTCAACAAAATTTTTCTCCCCAATAACTAAAATATGAGCTTTGATAGGCAAAAAGATGAATAATATCAACACTGTCTAAAATCATTTTTGAATCTCATAAAAAGTTATAAACTGCATTGTTTTTTTTATCGACTGGTTAACGTAAATTTGTTGACCAATTATTAAACTAAAACTCTGATGATTAATCAGAAACAGATTAATCATCAATACCCCATTTGCAACGGCAAATGCAGAAATGAGAAATATTTTACTAATAAACAGGTTTCAACCGCAGATTAAAGGCAAACTAAACACATGAGCGTCATCAATCTTTAAGTTAATGCCTGAACAATGAATATTATTTTACGATGAAAAGAGATACTGTAATTTTCGACCTTATTGAAAAGGAGTATGCCCGTCAGAAAGAAGGCATCGAGCTAATCGCATCTGAGAACTTTGTGAGTGAGCAAGTAATGGAAGCTCAAGGTTCATGTTTAACTAATAAATATGCCGAAGGATACCCTGGAAAGCGTTATTATGGTGGTTGTCAGGTAGTAGATCAAACTGAGCAATTGGCCATTGATCGTGCTTGTGAGTTATTTGGTGCAGAGTATGCCAACGTACAGCCTCACTCTGGTGCTCAGGCTAACGCAGCTGTATTTTTCGCAGTATTAAAGCCAGGTGATACCTTTATGGGCTTAGACTTAGCGCATGGTGGTCACCTTACTCATGGTTCTCCAGTTAACTTCTCTGGTGTAACCTACAACGCTATCTCATACCACGTTCAGGAAGAAACTGGTTTGGTTGATTATGATGAGATGGAAGCAATGGCTCGTGAGCACAAGCCAAAAATGCTTATTGCTGGTGCATCGGCTTATTCTCGTGAGTGGGATTACGCGCGCATGCGTCGTTTGGCTGATGAGATTGGCGCATTGTTACTTTGCGACATGGCTCACCCAGCGGGTTGTATTGCAAAAGGTCGTTTGAACAATCCTGTTGAACACTGTCATATTGTAACAACTACTACTCATAAAACATTACGTGGCCCACGTGGTGGCATGATTTTAATGGGTAAAGATTACGAAAACCCATTTGGTTATAAAACACCAAAAGGCGAAACAAAGATGATGAGTGCAGTACTTGACTTTGCTGTATTCCCAGGTCAGCAAGGTGGTCCTTTAGAGCACGTTATTGCAGCAAAAGCAGTAGCTTTTGGCGAGGCATTATCTGATGACTTCGGAACTTATGTTGATCAAGTACGTTCAAACGCTCAGGCTATGGCCGATGAGTTTATTAAACTAGGTTATAAAATTATTTCTGGCGGTACTGACAACCACCTAATGTTAATTGATCTTCGTACTAAATTCCCTGATATCTCAGGTAAAAAAGTTGAGAATACATTAGTAAAAGCAGATATCACCATTAACAAAAACATGGTTCCTTTCGATACACGTTCACCTTTTACAACATCAGGTTTCCGTGTAGGTACTTCAGCTATCACATCTCGTGGTTTAAAAGAAGACGAAATGCGTACCATTGTTGGTTTAATTGATGAAGTAATTTCTAACATCGATAACGAAGAAGCAATTGCTGAAACTCGTAAAAAAGTTAATGCAATGATGGCTAACAAACCAATGTTTGCTTGGTAATATAGCATAGCATCCTGTTAATGGCAGTTAACAAGATGACAAAATAACAAAGCCGCTTTCGAAAGAGAGCGGCTTTTGTATTTTAATACTGACAAAATTATAAGTTATTTATGTACTGGACTATTAGGTTCCTTAGCCATATGATCAAAAGCTAGTTTCTCTAGTAATCTAGGAGCAATCTTCTTAAGAAAAACGGTGAACTTCCCCTCAAGGAAAGTTAGAATAAGTGTTCGCTTACGCTTAAGAATAGCATGGGCTAAATGCACAGCTACCTCCTCGGCACTCATCATTTTTTCTTCTTTTCTTGGGGTTACCCCCTGATTGCTACCGTCGGCTGTTAAGGCTACTTTACGCACATTAGAAGCTGTAAATCCGGGTGCAGCTATCAAAACATGTAAATCTTTCTTAAGGTTTTCAATCCGTATAGTTTCTAAAAACCCTTGCATAGCAAATTTCGAAGCAGAATAGCCCGAACGACCAGGTAAACCTACATAACCTGCAATGGATGAAATACCAACAACAGAACCTTTGTTTTCAAGAATTGATGGTAAGGCATATTTGGTGCAATAAACGGTCCCCCAGAAATTAACATCCATTAATTGCTTTAACACATTCAAATCAGCGTCTTCAAAACGAGCACGCATAGATATACCGGCATTATTAACCAAAATATCGATACGCCCATATGCTTTTAAGGTCTCGCTTACCAAATGCTTACAATCTGCTTCAATGCTCACATCTGTACCAACAGCAATCACTTCATGACCATTGGATTTCAATTCCTGTTCTATTTCAGCTAATTTATCAACACTACGAGCGGCGATGGCCAGTTTAGCTCCTCGCTGCGCAAACTCGCGCGCACAAGCTAACCCAATACCTGATGAGGCGCCAGTAATAATGATGACTTTATCTTGCATATCAAACTGAGTTAATAAATCGTTTTTTTCTTAACTACTAATTAAGCCGTGAAATTAGCGAATTCTAAGCGATATTAAAATACATTATTAAAATACAGGAGACCCGTTACACTTATTCGTTCTTTATCAACAAGTCATCAGACACTAAAAACCGTCAAAGAAGCTACATCTGTACATTTTAGAAAAACAATCTGCCATAAATCTAGTCAACATTGCAATATGCTAAATAGCGCGGCTGCACAATTAGTTTGAATCACAAAAGGCGTAAAAAAAAAGGAAGGGGAACAATTGCTCCCCTTTTAACCCTTAAAAAACTAACCCTAAAAACAAGTATAACTACCTGTTTGCTTTAAATATCTTTGTTTTGATATAATCTTTAATAAAGTACAAATATAATCAATTACACCAACAAACACATACGCACATAACTTTATAATATACTTTGGCGTAACCATTCGAACAAACAAGCTGTTGCTGCTTGTGATACATTCATTGATTTTATTTTTCCAGGCATTGGTATATATACCGATGACTTGCATTGAGTCAATAACTCATTGGAAACACCAAACTTCTCATTCCCTAATACAAGGGCCATTTTAATAGGCATCTTATGATCATAAATACTTTTGGCTCCATTAACAGTTTCCAATGCTACTAACTGAAATTCTTCTGACAGCTTTAAATTGTCATAATTACAATACTCCACTTCAACATGCCCAATTGCTGCACCAGCGGTTTTTTTAATTTTACTCTGGCGACAATCAGCACTACCAACTACAAGCACTTTTGTGGCATTAACATTGGCTGCTAAGCGAATAATACTTCCTATATTTTCGGGTGTTGAAAAGTTATCGGTTACAATTATCACTTCACAGCCTTTTCTTAACTGGCTATGATGAGCATCCTCAAAAAAGTGTTTTGAATGCGTTTCCATTTACTTAACACGCTTTAAACCCATCTCCTCAGCCTTTTTTAACATTAACTCAAAGGCTTCATCGTAATTATTACCAATTTCACCATCGAGTATGGCTTCTTTAATAATTGCCTTTAAATCCCCTATTTCTCTACAAGGCTGAAGGTTGAAAGTCTTCATTATAATTTCACCAGTTACAGGTGGTTGAAAATTACGAACATGATCTTTCTCTTCAATCTCTTTCAACTTTTGACGAACTACCTTAAAATTACGCATGTAGCGTCGCACTTTGGTTTCATTTTTTGATGTAATATCCGCTTCACAAAGTGTCATTAGATCATCTATGTCATCCCCAGCTTCAAACAACAAGCGACGCACTGCTGAATCACTAACAACATCTTCGCTTAAAACAATCGGACGCATGTGCAAACCAACCATTTTTTGCACATATTTCATTTTCTCATTTAGAGGCAACTTCATACGCCCAAAAATCTTCGGTATCATCTTTTGTCCGATGAAATTGTGGTTATGGAATGTCCAGCCCTGTTTTTTGTCGTAGCGTTTAGTGCGTGGTTTGGCAATATCGTGCAATATAGCCGACCAACGAAGCCATAAATTATCGGTATTAGGAACAATACGATCAAGCACTTCCAAGGTGTGATAAAAATTATCTTTATGAGCACGTCCATCAACCTTATCAACACCTTTCATCGCTTGGAACTCAGGAAAAATAATATCCAGTAATCCTGTTAATTCAAGCAATTTAAAGCCAATCGATGGTCGCTCGGCCATTACTATTTTATTTAACTCGTCAGCAATACGCTCGCCTGAAACAATGTCAATTCGATCTTTTTGTGCTTTAATTCCAGTAAAAGTTGTTTCGTCAATCCGAAAATTTAATTGGGTAGCAAAGCGTATAGCCCGCATCATTCGTAAAGGATCATCAGAGAAAGTAATTCCAGGCTCTAATGGTGTACGAATAATTTCGTTCTCCATATCCTCAATGCCATTAAAAGGATCTAGTAACTCTCCATAGTTCTTATTACCTAAACTTAAAGCCAGGGCATTAATGGTAAAATCACGTCTATTTTGATCATCCTCTAAGGTACCATCCTCTACAATCGGTTTACGAGAATTACGCTGATACGACTCCTTACGCGCACCAACAAATTCAACTTCCAAATCGCGATAACGTAACATAGCTGTGCCAAAATTCTTAAACACGGTCAATCTTAATCCACCAAGCTTCTTCGCCACTTTTTCGGCTAACTCAATACCGCTACCTAAAACAACTACATCAATATCTTTTGAAGGACGATTAAGGTATAAGTCACGAACAAAGCCACCAATAACATAGGCTGGCATGCTCATTTCTTCACTTACATCCCTTATAGTATGAAAAACAGGATGGTTTAAACTTTTTTCCACCCTTTTTTGTGCTTCTTCTCTCATAATGCTGACAAAATTACAACATTATTATGGCTTTTTGTCCATTTATGGCAGATATACATATTGGCACAGTTGTTGAAGTATCGATACATATATATTTCTAGATATTTAGAAATATTTGTTAACTTTGTAATATTCATATAAAAATAAGAATCATGGTACAACACTTAACCAACGAAACATTTAAAGAAAAGGTTTTTAACTACACAGATAGCAAAGAATGGAAATTTGAAGGCACAAGACCTGCCGTTATCGATTTTTATGCCGACTGGTGTGGACCATGTAAAATGGTAAGCCCAATATTGGATGAATTATCTGCCGAATATGATGGTAAGATTGATATTTATAAGGTAGATACAGAGGCTGAGCGTGAGTTAGCAGGTGCATTTGGTATTCAAAGCATCCCTTCAATACTGTTCATTCCACAAGATTCACAACCACAAATGGCGCAAGGTGCTTTACCAAAAGATGGATTTATACGTGCCTTTAAAGATGTTTTAAAAGTTGAACTCTAAGCTAAAAAACTAGCACTTTAATGTTAAAACCCTGTTAATTAAGTACAATACGATAACTTATTGCAATAAATGGGGTTTAAACTTTATACAATAGTTTTAATAGATATGAAACGAGTCACGAGAATAGATTCTCACACAAGAGGATGATTAAACTGGCGAGTTACATTTGACAATAAAAATTAAAATACATACAGATGAAAAAGGGTTTTATAATATTAAGTGCTCTTGTTTTATTGGTTGCTAGCGCATTTACACTTCAGCCAACAGCTGATAATGCAAATAAGGAGGAGAATATTGAAAATGCCATTATCTACCTAGATGCTGAGACATTTAAGGAAAAGGTTTTCAATTATGAAGAAAATCAGGAATGGAAATACAATGGCGAAGTGCCAGCAATACTTGACTTCTACGCCGATTGGTGTGGTCCGTGTAAAATGTTATCCCCTGTTTTGAAAAAAATTCAGGATGAATACGATGGTAAGGTTCAAATTTATAAGATTAATACGGATGAACAGCGTGAGTTATCATCTACTTTTGGCATAAGAAGCTTACCAACCATTGTATTTGTACCAATGGAAGGAGAGCCTCAAGCAACTATGGGCTACCGCTCAAAAAACGATTTAGAAACAATGATTAGTGAAATATTGAAAGTTGAGAAGTAACTTTCAGATTTAGGTTAGGATTCAAAAGCCAGAGATATTTTTCTCTGGCTTTTGTTGTTTATACGTTTATTTTTCGTTTACCTTTGGCCATCAAATTTTCGGGGTGCCTTTAATACACGGGCTGAGATTACACCCATTGAACCTGATGCAGGTAATGCTGTCGCAGGGATATGAATAACTCACAAAGGCTTCCCGTATTTAATGACAAACAATGAACATTACAATTAATGGGCAGGCTAATGATATGCCTCAAAACTCAACTATTGCAGAGGTGCTTCAGCACATAAAGCAAATTCAAACAGGCGGTATCGCTGTGGCAATTAACGACACAGTAGTACCGAAGGGTAAGTGGGCAACTTCTCAAGTTGCTGAAGGCGATAAAATTCTGATCATTAAAGCCAGCCAAGGCGGTTAAATACAACTCACACAGCTATGACAAAAAGTAAAATATCTCAAGACGGAATCACGACTGGTCCGTTTCCTAATTCCAAGAAAATTTATGAGAGCGGTACGATTCATAATGTTCAAGTACCACACCGCCTTATTGAATTAAGCGAAACGAAAACTAGTGAAGGTGAATTAATTCATAATCCACCAATAACAGTATACGACACAAGTGGACCTTATACTGATCCAGAATACGTTGTAGACCTGGAAGGTGGCCTACCTAAAATTCGTGAACAATGGATTAAAGAACGTGGCGACGTAGAAGAGTTAACTCAATTGAGCTCAGAATACGGACAAATGCGTTTAAATGATGGTTCACTTGATCAATTACGCTTCGATCATGTAAGTACCAATCCCTTAAAAGCAAAACCAGGTAAGTCTGCTACTCAATATTTCTATGCTTGTCAAGGCATTATCACGCCAGAGATGGAGTATGTTGCCATTCGCGAAAACCAGCAATTACAGCAAGTGCGTGATGAGTACCGACAACACAGGGGCCAGTGTTTTGGCGCACAAATACCTGAGAAGGAAGTTACGCCCGAGTTTGTGCGCGATGAAATTGCTGCCGGAAGAGCTATTATTCCAGCAAACATTAATCACCCAGAGGCAGAGCCGATGATTATTGGACGTAACTTTTTGGTGAAAATAAATGCAAATATTGGTAACTCGCCAACCACATCTTCCATTGAAGAAGAAGTTGAGAAAGCTGTTTGGGCAGTACGCTGGGGTGCCGATACCATTATGGATTTATCAACAGGTAAAAACATACACGAAACTCGCGAATGGATTGTTCGCAACTCACCAGTTCCGGTAGGTACTGTACCTTTATATCAGGCTTTAGAAAAGGTTGATGGCGATGTGGAGAAACTATCATGGGAAATTTATCGCGATACACTAATCGAACAGGCAGAACAAGGCGTTGATTACTTTACAATTCATGCCGGCTTATTGTGGAAACACATTCCATCCACCATTAAGCGCGTAACTGGAATTGTTTCACGCGGAGGTTCTATTATGGCTAAATGGATGTTATATCATCACAAGGAAAACTTCCTATACACTCATTTTGCAGAAATTTGCGACATTTTGTCAGCCTACGACGTGGGTATTTCTTTGGGTGATGGTTTGCGACCTGGTTCAATAGCTGATGCCAATGACCGTGCACAATTTGGCGAATTAGAAGCCTTAGGTGAATTGACTCAAATAGCTCGTGACAAATATACCCAAGTAATAATTGAAGGACCAGGGCATGTGCCGATGCAAGGCATTAAAGAAAATATGGAATTACAATTAGAACATTGTAAAGAAGCTCCTTTTTACACACTCGGTCCTTTAACTACTGACATTGCTCCAGGTTATGACCATATAACATCGGCAATTGGTGGTGCGATGATTGCCTGGCAAGGAACAGCCATGCTGTGCTATGTAACTCCGAAAGAACACTTGGGTTTACCAGATAAACACGATGTAAAAACAGGCGTTATCACCTATAAATTAGCAGCTCATGCGGCTGATATTGCTAAAGGATTTCCGGGTGCGCAATTTCGTGATTATGCCATGAGTAAAGCCAGATTTGAATTCCGTTGGAAAGATCAATTTTCTTTAGCGCTTGACCCTGAAACGGCAATGCAGTACCACGATAAAACATTACCCGACGAAGGATATAAGTCATCTCACTTTTGCTCAATGTGTGGCGAAAAATTTTGTTCGATGAAAAGCACCATGGAAGTGAGAGACTTAGCAAAAAAACTAGAGGATAAGAAAGAATTATTCAAAGAATCGGGCGGAGAGTTATATATGTAACGAATAAGGACTATTTTTGTGTAAGATTAAAACTAGACTTTATGAAGCCAATTGTAATTTGTTATCCTACACAACTAAAAAATGAGATTGAAGCCATTAATGCCTTGTTTGCTGCCGGTTTGGAAGTAATGCATGTGCGTAAGCCAAGCTACAGCGAAGCAGAAATGGTTTCTTTTATTGATTCGATAGATTCTCAGTATCACAATAGAATTGTTGTACACAGCCATTTGGCCATTGTAGAACCAAAGAGTTTACGAGGAGTTCATTTCACTTCATACAACCGTCATTTAATTGATGATTACAGTGAAAAAGCATTACCAAAAAGTATCTCTGTGCATTCTATGAGTGAGTTGATCAATTTAAGCGAATCATTTAACTATGCCTTATTGAGCCCGGTTTTCGAAAGTATTTCGAAGGAAGGCTACGGCCCGGCGATTGATCAGTCGGTATTAAAAAATTATTTGAATAAAAACCATGGTGTACCGGTATTAGCGCTTGGCGGCATTGATCACAAAAATGTGGATGTTGCTCAAGAGTTAGGTTTCGACGGTGTTGTATTACACGGACACTTATGGGCGCAATTTGAAAAAGACAGTGATGTTGATGGCGTTGTTGAACGTTTCAAAGAGGTCACTGAAAAATGGACTTAATAGAATGAAAACAAGACCTTATGTACTGAGCATTGCCGGATTTGACCCTAGCAGTGGTGCAGGAGTTACAAGTGATATAAAAACGTTTGAACAGCATGAGGTCTATGGCTTGGGTGTTATTACTGCAACAACTTATCAAAACGAAGATAGTTTTAAAGGTGTTAACTGGTTGCCATTTTCTGAATTAGAACAGCAGCTAAATGTACTCGCAGAAAAGTATACCCCCAATGCCATCAAAATTGGTTTAATTGAATCAGCTTCAATTTTAACTAAACTTACTGATTGGATACAAAGAAACTGGCCTGAGGCTTTTATTGTATGGGACCCCGTACTAAAAGCTTCTGCTGGATTTTCTTTCCACGAGGATCTACACCTCTCCATTCAATCTCTATTAACTGGAAAGGTTAATTTACTGACTCCTAATTTACCAGAATACCAATTACTCTTTGGAGAAACATCAGGTCAGGAAATATCTTCTCAAACAGGTACATCCATTCTTATTAAAGGCGGACATCAAAAAGGCGACGATGTGTGTGATGAATTATATATACCAGATGCAGAACCCTTTAAAATCAAATCAAAAAAAATAAAGGGCGATCTTCAAAAGCATGGCACAGGTTGTATTCTTTCATCAGCAATTGTAGCCGAAGTAGCGAAAGGACAATCCATTCAGACGGCGTGTTCAAAAGCTCACTTCTACGTTAAAAAGGTAATTGGTAGTAATCACACATTATTAGCTTATCACAATGAGCTAGTTGACTAAAACATCTTCTATGAAAAAGAAATCCATAGCACGATTGCACTTTATTACATCACCATCTCCTCAGGGGTATTTGGATCAGATTCAATCGGTGGTGTTTGGTGGAGCCAATTGGGTACAGCTCCGAATGAAAGATGAAGCCATTGAAGAAATTGAGAAAACGGCTGTGCAAGCCTTAAGTTTCTGTATGGATAATGGCACTACTTTTATCATGAACGACCATGTTGAAATAGCAGCTAAAATTGGTGCCGATGGTGTTCACCTGGGAAAAAACGATATTTCGCCCGATCAAGCGCGCGAAATATTGGGGCCTCAGGCGATTATTGGTGGTACAGCTAATACTTTCGATGACATTGAGCGTTTGGTATCAATGGGAGTAGACTACATAGGACTTGGGCCTTTTCGTTTTACCGAAACAAAGAAAAATCTAAGTCCTGTTTTAGGTATTGAAAGCTACAATTCAATAGTAAGCAAGTGCAAAGAAAAAGGCATCACCATCCCAATTATTGCAATAGGCGGTTTAATTGCTGATGATTTACAAGATTTATTTTCGAGCGGAGTTCATGGTGTAGCTGTTTCATCATTTATTACCAAACAAGAACAGCCTGGAGCAGCCACACTTGAATTGCTACAAAAAATTGGCAAATACAGTTCGGCAAACTGGACAAAGTTTCATTAAATATTAAAGCCCCTTTGGCTTAATCTATTATCAAATCAAGCTAGAAGCATAGCGCAAATAGCTACAAGTAAAAAAATATGACCCCACTTCAACTAGGCGATAAGACTTTTCAATCAAGATTATTTACAGGAACTGGTAAATTTCCCTCTAATCAAGTAATGCAAGAAGCTATTGAAGAAAGTGAATCTGAATTAGTAACGGTAGCATTACGTCGTGTTGAAATGAACAATCAGTCAGATGATATTCTACAACACCTCAAGCACCAACGCATAAGTTTATTACCCAACACATCGGGTGTACGAAGCGCCAAAGAAGCTATTTTTGCCGCTCAATTAGCTCGCGAGGCACTGAATACGAATTGGTTAAAACTGGAGATTCATCCAGACCCTAAATACTTGTTGCCCGACCCTATTGAAACACTAAAAGCGGCAGAAGAGTTAGTGAAGCTTGGCTTTATTGTATTACCATACGTGCAAGCCGACCCGGTACTGTGCAAGCGATTAGAAGAAGTTGGAACGGCTGCTGTTATGCCTTTAGGTGCACCAATAGGTTCAAACCAAGGACTTCAAACCAAAGAAATGTTACGCATTATCATTGAGCAAAGCCAGGTACCAGTAGTCGTCGATGCAGGTATTGGAGCACCATCGCACGCCACCGATGCCATGGAAATGGGTGCTGATGCTGTTTTGGTTAACACGGCAATCGCCGTTTCGCCCAACCCAGTGCAGATGGGTAAAGCATTTAAGATGGCAGTAGAAGCCGGACGCATGGCATATGAAGCAAAATTAGCCACCCAGTCCACTGGTGCTGAGGCATCAAGTCCTTTAACAGCCTTTTTGGATGAGTTGTAAGCTTTAGTTAAAAAAAGTAATCAGCCGTAAGTACTAGGATAATTCCTTTCACGAAGGAAGAAGCGCAGACATTTTACAAAACTAAGACCATAAACTTTGGTCTCTGACCTTGAATATGATGAAAACATTTGAAGAGTTGCATGCATTACATAGCTGGGAAGAAACCACAGCATCAATTTATAATAAAACAGCTGCTGATGTTGAACAAGCCCTAATTGCAAGCAATCCTGGATTAGAAGATTTTAAAGCACTAATTTCGCCAGCAGCCGAAGCCTACCTGGAACAAATGGCTGTTAAAAGTAGAGCGATAACGCAGCGTCGGTTTGGTAAAACCATACAGATGTATATTCCGTTGTATTTATCTAATGCCTGCGCCAATGCCTGCGCATACTGCGGTTTCAGTCATGATAACGACATTAAACGCATCACTTTGAGTAAAGAACAGGTACTTGAAGAAATAGCTGTGATAAAAGATATGGGTTTTCAGCATTTACTATTGGTAACTGGAGAGCACCCAAAAGATTGTGGATATGATTACCTAAAAGAAATGGTGGAGTTGGTAAAGCCACATTTCCCATCGCTTTCAATTGAAGTACAGCCTATGAAGCAAGAGGAATATGAAGGCTTGATTGACACAGGGCTTCATACTGTTTATGTCTACCAGGAAACCTATCATAAAGACAATTACACAAGCTATCATCCTAGAGGTAAAAAGTCTGACTTTTCATACCGACTTGCCACACCCGAAAGGTTAGGGAAAGCACATATTCACAAAATTGGTATTGGCTGTTTACTAGGTTTAGAAGATTGGCGAACGGATTCATTTTTTACAGCTCTGCACCTCAACTATCTCGAGAAGAATTTCTGGAGAACAAAGTACAGTATTTCCTTTCCGCGTTTACGCCCTCATGTTGGCTCATTTCAACCAAATGTTGATGTGAACGATAAGCAATTGGCCCAATTAATAATGGCCTACCGAATTTTCAATCCAGATGTGGACCTATCACTTTCTACACGTGAAAGTAAGAAGTTTAGAAATAACATGTTACAACTAGGCGTAACAGCTATGAGTGCAGGTTCTAAAACTGAGCCAGGTGGATACGCTGTTTATAACAAAGCTCTGGAACAATTCTCAGTCAACGATGATCGCAGTCCCGCAGATATGTGTCAAATGATTAAAGAGGGCGGTTACGAGCCCGTTTGGAAAGATTGGGACGCTTGCATGCAATAATAAGTTCATTAATTTTGGGTAAACATCAAGCAGCATGGGCATAAAAAACGAAGACATAAAAGTATCGTTGATAATTTCGACTTATAACCGACCACAAGCTTTATATCATGTGCTTGAATCGGTTAAAAAGCAAATTGTACTTCCCCATGAAGTTATTGTAGCAGACGACGGTTCATCAGAAGAAACCAGCCTAATTATCAAGGATGCTTCTAAAGCTTTTCCTGTACCCCTTAAACATTCGTGGCAAGAAGACTTAGGCTTTCGTCAGGCATCTAGCAAAAACAAAGCAGCGGCAAAAGCAACAGGCAACTACTTGTTGTTCTTGGACGGTGATCTGGTGCTACACCCTTTCTATATTGCTGATAACATCAACTCTGCCAAACCCAGATATTTTGTTGTAAACTCACGAGTAATGCTTGACGAAACCATTACTAAGCAGATATTTAAACAAAATGAATTTAGGGTATCTATCACAGAACTTCTCAAGCAAAAGAATTTTAAAAATGGCTTACACTTACCATTCTTAGGAAGCTTAATACCCACTAAACAAACCATAAAACCATGCCGAGGAGGTTTAATGGCCATCTGGAAAGATGATTATTATGCCGTTAATGGTATGAATGAAGAATTTGTAGGTTGGGGACATGAGGACACTGATCTGTTTATTCGCCTCTTCCATTATGGTTTAAAACGATTAAACAATAAATTTAGAGCACTCTCCTATCACCTTTATCACCCGACTGAAAACACCGACAATTCAGAAAACAATAAACAAATAGCGGAACAGGCTAAAAGAACAACAGATTATTTCTGTAAAAATGGGATCGACAAATACTTGAACAAGTAACAAGCAAAGCATAACTTGCAGAAGTATTTCATTTGCAAATCATTAATTCATGACTTGCATCAATTAAGATAAAAAGGTCTTGTTTTTCTTTGATAATTGTATTGGGGCAACTACATTTGCGCCCGATTCCAATGGGGTGCCCAAACAGGGCTGAGATTATACCCTTTGAACCTGGTCGGGTAATGCCGACAAGGGAACAGAGCTATCTCCTATATTTTCCTCATTGCGGTATTTGTAATAACTTAAACTGCATAATAAAAATGAAGAAGTTTTATTCTTTAGTGCTCACTGCCATGATAGCAGTAGGAGCTTTCGCACAAACAACGATTAATGGTGTTGTTACTGATGACAGTGGTGAAGCACTGGTTGGTGTAAATGTGATCATAAAAAACACATACAACGGTACGATTACCAATGCTGATGGTTCATACAGCATTACCAGTAAAGAAGAAACACCAACATTGGTATTTTCGTATGTTGGCTACAAAACCAACGAAGCCAAAGCGGAAAACTCATCCTTAGACATGAAGCTGCAAACAGTAGCTGTTCTTACCGATGAAGTAATCGTATCAGCCATTAAAGCTGGTAATAAAGCTCCAATAGCTTATACCAACATTACCAAAGCTGAATTACAGGAAAGACCTGCGGCTGATGACATTCCATACATGCTAAGTCTAACGCCATCGGCTGTTGCCACCTCTGAAACTGGTATTGGAGTTGGATACACCGCCTTACGAATTAGAGGTACAGACCCAACACGAATTAATGTTACTGTGAATGGTATTCCACTTAATGATCCTGAAAGCCAAGGTGTATTTTGGGTAAACATGCCCGACTTTACCTCATCGGTTGATGAAGTGCAACTACAACGCGGTGTAGGAACCAGCACAAATGGTGCAGCGGCCTTTGGTGCCAGCATCAATTTCCAAACTACATCAATCAACGATCAAGCCTCAGCGCGAGTTGAAAGCACTGTTGGTTCGTTTAACACATTTGTGAATTCAGTCAATGCCAGCACTGGTCTTTTGAATGATAAGTTTGCATTTGATGTGCGCTACTCAAAGCTTAATTCCGACGGTTATATCGATTATGCTTTTTCTGATCATCAATCTTTATACGTGAGTGGAAGTATGCTGACTAAAAACGGTTTACTAAAGGCCAACATTATCCATGGCGATCAACGTACGGGCATAAGTTGGTGGGGAGTTCCTCAGGAAAAATTGTTTAAACCAGAATGGGAGGGTGATGATTGGAAGCCTGAACGTACCTACAACCCTGCTGGTGAATACACTGATGAATTTGGTGAAACACAGTATTACGAAGGTCAGACAGACAACTACAAGCAAACCCATTATCAGTTGTTTTATTCCCATGCCGTTAACAAACAATTAAATGTAAATGGAGCAGTTCATTACACCAAAGGTGAAGGATATTACGAACAGTACAAAGAAGATGAAGAATTTGTTGAATATGGATTCGATCCTATTATGATTGGTGATGAGACGATAAATGAAACAGACCTCATCCGTCAAAAGTGGTTAGACAATGATTTCTATGGTTTCACTGCATCAGCCAACTACAACGGCGGCAACGTATCAAGCTCGTTTGGCATTGGTTGGAATCGTTACGAAGGCGATCACTTTGGTGAGATTATCTGGTCGCGCTATGCAGGTACAAGCGAGAAAGGCTACCAGTGGTATGACAACGTGGGTGAGAAAAGTGATTACAACGCTTTTGCTAAGCTAAATTATCGACCTAGCACTTCTTTTAACACTTTTATCGACCTACAGCTTCGACAAATTAAATACACAATGAGCGGAACTGATGATGACTTAGCTCCTCTTGTTCAGTCGCATAATTTCTCTTTCTTCAATCCTAAATTGGGTGTATCGTACGATATTGATAAAAAACAGCAAGCTTACCTTTCGGTAGGTGTATCAAACCGCGAGCCCACCCGTACCAATTTTAAAGATGCAAAAGGTGATGCCGCCAATTACCCGAAAGCAGAGCAATTGATTGACTTTGAGGCTGGCTATAACTACCGCTCTAGTAACTTATCGGCAAGCGTTAATTTCTTCTACATGTTGTACAACGATCAACTGGTGCCTACTGGTGAGAAAAACAATGTTGGTGCTGATATCATGACCAATGTAGAAGACAGTTACCGATCAGGTGTTGAGTTAGTATGGGGTGCCAGGTTAACAAAAGGATTTAATTGGGATGGTAACCTATCCTTAAGTGCCAATAAAATTAATAACTATACCGAATATGCTGACTTATATGGAGCCGACTGGAGTTACATCGGCCAGAAAGAAACTTATTTAGGAACATCTGATATTGCCTACTCGCCAAACGTAATCGGTAGCAGTATCCTGAGCTATGCTTTTAACTCTAACTTTAAATTGAGTGTCATCTCTAAATATGTGGGTGAGCAATTTTTCGATAACACATCGAGCCAAGATCGTATGATGGATGCTTACTTTGTTAATAACGTAAAAGTGGACATCAACCTGTTCCCTCAGTTTGCCAAACGCATTGGTTTACAGCTAATGGTTAACAATGTGTTTGATGTTGAATATGAAAACAATGCCTATGGCGGCAACTATTACCAACGCGATGCCGACGGTATTGATACAGAATACACATGGGCTTATTATTATCCACAGGCAGGTACACACTTTATGACTAAGCTAGTGATGGAGTTTTAAAACCAGTAGACGATTAGATATAACTGGCCCGCATCCTATTTTTGGTGCGGGCTTTTTTATGGCAGCTTTTAACGGCGTCATCTTTATGTACAAGTGGCCAATAAAGATGACATACTTAGATAAATCCTTAACTTCTACTCCACATCTATAAGAGAAATAACATTAGAGTATTCGCTGTTACAATATAGTAAGTAACTCGCCTTTAGGTTAGCAATAACATCCGTTAAGCGTTGTTTTGTTAATGTTGGAAACTCTCTTTTACCCGCTTCCAGTAATGCATCAAAAGTGATTACTTGTTGGCCAGCCGTTTTTAATACAAATGCATATTCAGGCTCTCCAAATACTACATTCTCAATTTCGGTATCATTACAGTATTCGGTGTAGTAAAAAATGCCTCCATGTTGCTGCACTCGGTAACTGAACCGATTATTCTTATAATAGTCTTCCACCTGTATTAATTTATCCCACTCGCGAGTATTGGCCGCCACATCACGCTGATATCGGAATAAATGGAAGCGTTTATCTCCATTGGGGAAACTATCGGGTAAAAGGTATGATAGTTCATCAGTATTATAATGAGCTAACTCGGTTTCGGGCATTAGCTTGTAGTATTTCGACATGGATGATAACACCAGAGTGACATAGTTATGCGAGAAATCAACCACCTTGTCGTTATAAAAGAAACGCAGGTAATGCAAATTATCGATACACTCCTGCACATCTTCTTCCGTTTCTCCGGGCACATGTTTAATCACATTCACAAACGGATAAATACCATGCTTAAGTGAGTACTTAATAAATAGCACATTATCAGAAAAGGTATTGCTCTTGTTCATCTTCTTTAATAGGCCATCGGATAATCCATCGTAACCAATAAACAGATTTTTAAAACCAGCAATGGCCATTTTCTCCATCAGACGATGACTGTAATGTGCATTGGGAATAATCTCGGCCCAAAAGGAGAAGTCCTCCTCCGTGCGATACTTCAGATCGATGAGTAGATCCAGCAAGCGCTCGAAATGTTTCAGACTTCCAAAGGTATCACTATCAACAAAAGTAAATGTAGTAAGCTGGTACTGTTTGTTGATGGCCGCTATCTCGTCCACAACACACTCGGGTGTTCGTGCACGTAACTTATAACCCTTATTAAAGTCGCAAAAATTGCAACGATGCCAATGGCAAGAACGTATGGAGTTAATTGGTATGCTTATCTGATCACGATCCTCATGCTCGGGAAAGGTATTAAGGTAATCAGTAAAATCGGGGTAGATGTAAATATCAAAATCTAGGTATTCACTTTGCTGACTAGCTGACTGCACCAAGTGATCATCCTCACGATAAATTAAACGAGGCACCTGTGAGTAATCAGGATTGGTCTGTATCTGTTTCGATAATTCTAAAAGAGGATACTCCCCCTCTCCCCAGGTAACAAAATCAAAATCGGCACAAAGATTCATGGCTTCACGAGCAACATCATCGCTACCAAAACCACCCACAATAATTTTCACATGCGGAGCTCGTTTCTTTACCTCACTAGCCAATAACATGCCTGGCAACCATTGGTTGAACTTTGCTGTAATACCAAATAAACCAATCTCGTTCCAATCAATCAAATCCAGTTCTTGCTGCATTACATCCGTAATTTTCGCTTTTGTTTCATCTAGAAAATCGTGGTAATAATGTGGATCTGTACTTTTATAATTGGGATGGATGGATTGCAATAAAGACAGGATCCGTTGATTACCTTTCTCATTACCGTGCCTATCATTCAACATTGATAAAAAGGGCAACAAGCGTTTCTCTGTATCTTCGCTATCGGTGTAATCCGCCATTAACGATAGCTTGAAATTCCAATACTTCACACTTGTTTCAACTCCATTATCGCGCATAAACCTACTAAGAATAGAAAGCGAAATGGAGGGACTGTATATATCAGCTGGTGGTAAACAGTTAAGAAGTATCTTCATATGTCTAAAAATTGTATTCATTGGCCATATGGAACTCTAAAGTAAAATTGAAATTTCAATTTGTATGGCCTCATTATAACAACAAGACAACAAAGGTAGATAAATAAGAGTCAAAGGCCGAAGATGAAAACCTTTTTAGAGTATTAAATGTGATAGGCAGTGCGCTTTGACAACTCCCAAGCTAGCTAGCAGTATTTGCAGATCAAAGCTCTTTCTTCTTTGCATGGCGGATGGAGATAAGCATACTCACGATTAATAAAATCATCGATAGAATTCCCCAATAACTTCCTGCATTTTTTGACCAGCTTAAATCTGTATAATCAATAAAAACAAAATGCCCAGCTATGATAACAAAAGCACTAATGATAAGACCAATTCTAAATTTATTCATATTATATCAGGTTTTTAATATATAACATGTCAATTCGGTACAATTAAACATCTCTAAATATAGACTGTAGTTAAATCACCATCCACAAGTTACACTAACTTTTCCTTTTTTTATTTCATAAAAACAAAAAAAGCCAAACTTGCTATAAAAACAATTGACACCTCTTTCACCACAAAGCAATGACAAACTACACACAAGCAAGTTAAGAGACTTTCAAAACAAGGCTATCAACAACAAAGATTATTTTTGATGACGCTTCAAGTATTGTGAAGTATGGAGGTGCTTAATCCAAAATTTTCTCCATTATAACATATTCTATTACTCCTTTAACAAATTTCTTATCGGTCAATTGCATACCAAACCTAGCATAGTATTCACATTTTTCAATTCGGGCATTACACCATAGCCTATCAAGTTGATGTTGCTTAACAATTGTCAAAACCTCTTGTAATAAACGCGTACCATAGCCCTTTCCCTGGTATTCTTTCAGTGTTGCGAACTTTCTAAATTGGGCTTCCTTTCCTACTATAAATAAGGAAATAACCGACACCATTGTATTGTTAAGAAACAATCCAAAATGCTTTCCCGTTTGATCGTTAGCCACCCTAACATAATCAATTGTTTGATGGGGCCACATAACCTGATGACGTATACTTAAGGTCTCTTCTGATGTAATTTCAATAACTTGAGGCTCCATTGGTAGATACTTTTGTAATTTATTTTTAGCTTTGCCATAGATGTTTGCCCTATTTTCGCTCAAGAATTTTAACAATACGACCATACACCACCTCTGACAGGTTCCAATTATACCCTTCAAAATTAGTCACATTCGTAAATTGTACAAGCACCGCATCCATCTCTTTGTGGTATTTGGCGATACTCTGATAACCTGGCACTAAGCCAGTATGCTCGTAAACATAAATAGACGAATAAATAGCCTGCTCACCAGCTTTAAATACAGTACCATCGTTTAAGGCCCGTAGAAAAACACCAACATCTTGAGCAGTGGCCAACATGCCCTGTTCTGTAGTTTTTAAATCGTCATCGTAGCCAACGTAATAGCCACTCATCACCTTGTTAGTATCTACCTCACTTAGTGATCCAAAAGTATTGTTCAGTCCAAGGGGCATTAAAATTTCCTCTTTTATATATTGATGACTGCTATACCCCACCGTTTTCTTAATAAGCTCGCGTAACAAAAGGTAATTGGTGTTGGAGTAGGCATACCCCTTACCGGGTTTAAAGGTAGCAGGCAAATCAAAAATTAACTCGAGTGTTTCTTGTGCTGTTGTGGGTGGTGCAATCCAAAAATTTTCCTGGTCGGTATAATTAGGTATGCCACTGCGGTGTTGCACCATCATCCTTAAGGTAATTTCATTCGCATAAGCAATTCGTCCATCCAGCTCAGGAAAATAATCAAGCAATGTCTGGTCAAGATCCAATTGTTGATTATGAACGAGCTTGGTAATGGCAACAGCCACATATAGTTTACTAATACTGGCTATTTTGAATAATGCATCGGGATTGGCAGGAATCTTCTCTTCACTATTGTGGTAACCTGCAGTATAAAATGCAGGCGTTTCATCCGCCTTATCAACGTAAACAATTACCCCCTCAAAACCATAGTTTAATGCCTCTTCAACCTGCTCTTGAATTGTATCGGGTACAGGAAGTATCCATGCCCACACAATTATCCATGGAACAGTAAATAAGGAGCCAATGGTTCCAATAAGCAATGCTAAACGGATGATATTGCGTGTGCGATTATTTGTCATAAATTTATTCTAAGTTGTTTTTATTCATAGTAATAAACTGCTAATTAAGCTTATTGTTTATAAGGAGTTAACCGTTTACTCATCAAGATGCGCCTTTAGTGCATTCAATTTCAAAGCCACATTGATGCTTTTACAGCATTATACGAGCGCATTATGAGACACAAATGGTATCACAACTACTAATCTGACCCAGTTGGGTCAGACACCTTAACCCAATTGGGTTGCACTGCACGACCCAATTGGGTCGCGACCTACCTATCGGTAACAATAAAGCCTGTCGACAGATAGGTTTGTAATACCCTTACTCATCAAGGTGCGACTTTAGCACATTCCATTTCTAACGCCACATTGATGCTTTTACGACATTATATCAGCGCATTATGAAATACAAATGGTATTATTGTCGCTAAAGATAGAATTACCAAGTCTGCTGAACAGCTGTTGAGTCATTAATTAGGTATCCGTTATAGTTCCTTTACCATCTCAAACTGCTTACCAGACATAGTAATACCTTGCGCTTTTAAAAACTGAGTGATGGCCTCGCATTCCAAGTTTGTGTTTATAATCTTAATGGACGGATGCTTACCTTGGCTTATTGCATGCTTTAACAAACAAGTTGCCACGCCTTTGCGACGATGAGCTTTATCAACAGCCAGCTGCGTTACATCTCCACTCGTTGGTTCAAACACCATCAATCCCACAAGCTGCTTGTTTTCAAATGCACCCCATAATTGAAACGAGTTTATGCTCCGCCCAATGGATTCGAAACCATTTTGCCATGATGGCTCAAAGTCGAAAAAGTGTTTAGCTGACTGACATTCAGATAACGAAATCACCTTGATGTCACAAACGGCAGATGATCCTTCTTCATTAGCTTTGATATGCTCCAAATCTTGAACAAAATATGCAAACTCACGAACCACCTCAAAGCCAAGTTTACTATATACCGAAATAGCTTTTGTGTTATGCTGTAGTGCCTCTAGCAAATAACATTTAACCCCTGCCCTTTTTAAATAGGGTAAGGAATACTCAAAAACCTGAGAAGCCAAACCTCTGCCCCTGAATGCTTCAATGGTTCCTGTACCTGTATCATAGGCCGTTTTTACATTTTTGTGGCAACCAATACCATTTAAGGTAAAAGCCACCAACTGATTGTTATCAAAAGCTCCAAAGGACAATTCTGCCACAAAGCCCCGACGTTGCAACATATTTTGAAGTTCATACTTTTCTAACTGAATCTCGTAATCGGAAAAAGCCAGCTTAAAGGCCTCGTAGATAGTGTCGAAATCAACATCTAATAGCGATTTAATAGTAATCATTGTGAGGTATTATTTGACTCTTTAAGTTCTTCTATTATATTGTTGAGTTGTAATTTCTCCAGACCATCTATACTCAAAAATAAAATGGCTGCCTCAAAGGTTGAAACAGTTTGTGGGCGCATTCGATATTCTTCCACTTCCTTTGAAAAAAGTATGGTATTTACCACCTCACCAGGTTTACTGGTCAGGTAAACGACTTTTCGCTCATCTTGAAATACTTTTTGACTTTTATAGAAAGCAACAATCTTCTGCAGACCATTTTTATCCATCTGCACATTGGCATGCCGAAGATCCAGTATCATGTTATCAGTACTTCTAAAATCAGCTTCTTTTGATAATTTAGTTTTATTGGCAATAATATCGTGAATGCCAATATCACCTTCGTAATATTCTACTACAAGGTTGTGTTCACGAACAATTTTATACGTCATGTACATAAGGGAACAGTCAAAAAATAATTAAAGTACTTTGGAAGATAGATATAATGTGTAAATACATGAGTCGCTCCAGCACCGGGAACCACTACAATTACGTAATAACATTACCAGCCTCCCATTTAAGGCTTTAATTGTTAAGCCTTAGCACTATTATTAAATTCCTTTACCCACTCAAGTGCCTTATCTTTATCGGATTCTTTCACAAACACATCAGCTCCTGCAATGGCATGATGTGGCGCTATTGTACCAATCAACTGGTTACTCATACTGGCCTCTATACCGTTATCGTTCAAAATCTGGCATACCATTTCAACCTCCATGGGTGAGCCATTAAATACGCTTACTAGTTTAGTATTATCGTCTGTCATAGTCTCTTGTTTTTGAGTTGTATAAGATAGGAAAAATTTAGAACTCAGCCCGTACGAAAAATGAGCGATGTCAATAAGGGTTAATTAGCCTTAAATAGTATTTAGTGCCACATATTTGGCATGAATATTTCATTGTTCTTGCGCATAGTACATAAGTCGCAGCTTAGTGCTTCAATTAATTTTTAGAAACCATAAAAAAAACGATATGAAAAACTTAGCTATCATTACCATTGCGCTGCTAGCCACTGTTTACACTAATGCCACAGAAAAAATTAAGGTGTATTCCAACCCGTACGGTGAGGCTCCCGTGGTATCCATACTAGATGGTCGCAACTCCTACGATCAGTTAATTGTAAAAGATGTGGCATCAAATAAAGTAATTAGTGAAACCGATATCTCAGGGATATCAAGTTATCAAGAACGTTTAGACCTTCCAAGCATGGGTATTAACACCTATACTGTTGAGTTACGTGGAGAGGATAAGGTACTATCTGAAACGATAACAGTTATGAATAATAAAGTGATACACGATGAAATAATGATAGATGAAAATGGTTTTGACAATATGAAATTCTTTGTTGTTGAAAACGGATCATCGTTAATTATGAGCCATCATACTGATGGAGCCAAGGAAATGAATTTGGTAATTGTTGATCGAGAGAAGCAAAAAAAAGTAGAGTCTACTTATTTGGGCAACACGACCGTTACATCCTATAAAACGGATATCTCTAACTTAAAAAAAGAAACTAGCTACCGTGCAACTTTATACTCGGGATCAACAGCCTACCATTTTGATTTTGTGAGATAACTACACGGAACAATCAATAAAAACATGCAAGACTCGATTACTAATCGGGTCTTTTTTTTGTCACCCACATTAAAATTAAACTTTTTTGCAAGGGCATAAAAAAGCCACCCTAATTAATGAGAGTGGCTCTTTCCATTTTTTATATGGTAATTAATTACCTTTGGCTGTTAGCTGTTTGGCCATAGCTGCACCAATTAAGCTTTCCAGAGGTGTTCCTCCTTTTGAGTCTCCACCCATAATCATGGTTTCTGGAAATTTAATTTTCGCAATTTCAGCTGCAACTTTTACATCACGGTCAAGCTCCATTGCTAGCTTTACCTCAGGCGTGATACCAGCGGTCACTTTTTTAGCAATTTCATAAGCTTCAGCATCGGCTGTCACCTTCACTTTCATTGCAATCAATCGCTCGGTTTCTAAGGCAATCGCAGCCAGTTTTTTATTGGTCTCTTCTTGCTTAAGCTTTGTCTCAATCGCAATCAGTGCTTTTACCTGCTCCTTTTCCTGGTTCACACGCTCTTCCGCCTTGTCACGCTCTCCTTGAGCCACAATACGCTGCTGCTCAGCTTTGGCTGTTTCAATCATTTGCTGCTCCAACTGTCGTTTGGCCGATTCATCGCGCTGCGCCTCCAGACGCTGCTTAAAAGTAGCTTCCAAATCAATCTTATCCACAATTACCTGAGATACAATAATATTGTTTTCAGATAACTCATGCGGTATACGCTTAGGAAGACCATTATACATTATTTTCTCGACGATATAACTTGTTTGAATTTCCTTAATAGAACGTCGAGCCGTAGTCATATCAATGGCATCATAAATGGTGTCTTTTACCTCAATTTTATTTACAGCGTAAGTCCCTTCTTTCAATTGCTCTTCAAAAGTTTGACGGAATGACTGTGCTTCTCCTGAAATATAGTTTTGTGCAGCAAACATATATCCAGTATTTATCAGCTGCTCACGAACAGTAGGAATAATGGTATTGTTTACCAGGTTACTCATCGTACGGTATTTAACTGCCAACTTTATAAACGAAGGGCTATCCTCAGGCAACTGAAAACGCAAAGACACATGACCTTTAGCGGTTACCTGATCAATGAAACGTACGGGTACAGGCTGCATTACTCCCTCCAGTTCGTCAATGTCAGATTCTGTCTCATTACTTACAACTTTTACGTCGATGTATTTTTGCCATTTATCAATTTTAGCAAAACCACGCCATTTAATCCCCTGCTCCATAACGGCACTCATATTACCAGTTGGCGATACAAGCAAATAATTAAAACCTCTATCGGCAAAGAAGAATAATGAATTGATAAGCATAAGAATAACACCGACCACTATAAGTATATTACCATGTAAACCTTTAATACCTTTTAAAAGTGCAGGTAGTTTTGATGCTTGTTTTTCTAGTCGTGATATTATAATGGCGGTTACACCAGCAAGCAATACTAGAAATCCTAAAAATGTTGTCATGTAAGAAATAATTAAGTTTGAAATGTTAAGTTATTTTGTCTCCTTAAACATATCATTATCTCCTCATAATACAATAAGCACAACAAAACTATTTTACAAAAGGTATGATTAATTACACTAACAGCCTTTTAACACTCCTCCTATCGTATTTCCATTTTACCATGCAGCTATCTTTATAAAAAAAGCTTATGTTTTCTTATTCACCTCCAATTACTTTGATCTTCTCATTTAGCCTATTTTAAATACTAAAATATAAAAATGTCACTCTTCTAATTACACTATAAAATGTTGAACTATTCGCCAAATGCGGAAGTGCCACCAAATGGGTTATCTTCAAATGACCCAGCAGACACCTGTTCGCCAAAAACATTATCATCGAACGGACGGTTACCTCCAGCGTGAGGTGGCTTCCCCCCTCCACCACTCCATGGAGGTTTACCATTACCTGGTTCCCATACCGAGTTCATGCAGATGGCAATCGTTTTATCAAGATTATAAGTACTTATTTCTGGTTTATTATATTTCTTTTTCATACCCACATTCTTTTAGGCACACACAAGCGTTCGTTCGCTGGTCGTCTTTTATTGCTGTATTGCTACATCAATAATTTCATTTCAGAATTGGGTACTACTCCTTCATAGTTACTATAGGAAGAACTAAGGCTTCCAATATTTGTGCCAAAGACAAAAATAGCGCTTCAGCATAGACGCTAAGCGGCCTCATCATCTTCTTCTTTGATTTTGAGATTGCTGGAAACAAAAAACTCCCGCTAAAAATCAACGGGAGTCTGCATTTATTTGAAACCTATATTACTTAAGGCGTTTGATGCCTTTTATCGTTTTATTATCGGTCACTTCCGTTAGACTAATGGCATAACCACCACCCTCGGCACAACGTTGTGTAAGTTTAGATTTATTACTTACTACATATTGCTTAATTTCATATGCCTTGGGATTAGTTTCCCAATGAGCGTCTTTCGCATCGCTATAAACAGTCGCTAAATACTTTTTGCCTGGTGTTAAAAAATCAAATCGTATGTTTGAATCTCTCACTTGATCATCATTAGTGCGACCTACAAACCAATTTTCAGTTCCCTTTTCTTTACGTGCATAGGTAATATAATCGCCAGGTTCTGCCTCCAATACAATTGTTTCGTCCCAATCAATTGCCACATCTTTAATAAACTGAAAGGCATCCAGGTGTTTGGCATAGGTCTCTGGTAAATCAGCAGCCATTTGCAGTGGGCTGTACATGGTTACATACAAAGCCAACTGACGAGCAATGGTTGTTCTCACACGTGATCCGTTATTGGGATTATACTGGCTAACATCCGTTTCAAAAATACCAGGTGTATAATCCATTGGCCCACCAATTTGACGGGTAAAAGGCAAAATAGTAGTATGATTAACATTGTTACCTCCAAAGGCTTCATACTCGGTACCACGCGCACTTTCGTTACCAATTAAATTAGGGTATGTTCGGCAAAGACCTGTTGGGCGCACTGCCTCATGGGCATTTACCATAACCTTGTATTCGGCAGCTTTCTCAATGGCATATTGATAGTGGTTTACCATCCACTGACCATAATGCGTTTCTCCTCGCGGAATAATATCACCCACATAACCACTTTTTACCGAATTGTAGTTGTTATCAGCCATAAACTGGTAAGCCTGATCCATATGGCGCTCATAGTTACGAACCGAACCCGATGTTTCATGATGCATCATAATACGAACGCCTTTACTCTTGGCATAATCACGTAACATCTCCACATCAAAATCAGGATAAGGTGTTACAAAATCAAAAACATAATCTTTCGATTTTCCAAACCAGTCTTCCCAACCTTCGTTCCATCCCTCAACCAATACGGCATCAAAACCATGCTCAGCAGCGAAATCGATATAACGCTTTACTTTAGTATTATTCGCTGAGTGTGTATCATTAGGCACTGTTTTGGAATAATCAGTTTCGCCTAGCTTCACACTTGCAACATCAGTGTAGCTCCACGACCCTTTCCCTGTAATCATTTCCCACCACACACCAATGTATTTCACTGGTTCAATCCACGATACATCATCATATGCACAAGGTTCATTTAGGTTAAGTGTGATGTTCGACATTAGAATATCTGCTGCATCATCGCTCACTATAACTGTACGCCAGGGCGAAGTACAAGGTGCTTGTAAATATCCCTTATCTCCCCGCGCGTCTGGTGTTAAATGTGACTCAAAAACAAGCTCATCATCATCTAACTCAAGATGCATACATGCATAATCAAGAAGAGCTGCTTCGTGCAGGTTAATGTAAAGCCCATCGGCGCTCTTCATCATTAATGCCGTTTGAACCCCAGTAGCTGAAAATGGCGTTTGCGATGCGTTAGGTGTAATGGCCTTATCCATCAATCCGCGAATTTCACTTAACTTTGATTCCATATAATCATATTCCTGGGTATCATAGTCGCCCGGAATCCAAAAGGTTTTATGATCACCTGCCATAGCAAACTGAGTACGCTCCTCTTTAATCACAAAATAACTCATATGCTCTTGTTCAGGAAACTCGTATCTAAAACCTAAACCATCGTCAAATAGGCGAAACCGAACGAGTATAATTCGCTCTGACGTCTTTTGTTGCAGAGTCACAGCCATTTCATTATAATGATTTCGTATAACTTTTGTTTCTCCCCACACAGGCTCCCAAGTATCATCAAACGAAGATTGATCAACAGAGCTGATTTTAAAGTCGGTCAATAAATGCTCGGCATCCTTTAATTCCAGGCCAAGACGGCTCTCTTTAATAACCGCCTTACCTTTATAACTTAATTGGTATGTTGGTGCTCCATCTACCAATTCAAAAACCATTGATAGCTGCCCATTGGGCGACTTTAATTCTTCTGCCTGTACTCCAAGCACTAATACCAAGAACAATTGTGCGATTAGAAACTTCCTCATATTTTTCTATTTACATTGATAATACACCTATAAAACTATCCTCTAGATACTTACAATTCGATTAAGTAATAGTCACTTAGCCAATGTCAAAGTTATAGTGTTTTCAACTCTTTTGCCTGATTCACTGCTATAACTCTTATTCTCCAATTACAAAAACCAAGGTTACTGAACACACCCTAACTGCTCATTATGTGACGATTAAACAAATATCAACTACAAATATCTAAGAATTAAAATTAATGCATTTTATTTTTAGGAATTGGTCACAAACGTTTGCAAAATTGAACTCCCAAGACGGCATGACGTGAGCAACTATCAATAAATTTTTATCTTTAAGCATAAAAACAAACAAGCATGAAATACACACTTTTATTCTTAGCTCTTTTATCCAGCTATACTACAACAATAGCTCAAACGGTTAAAGCCATCACTCAACACGGAGAGACTGTTGTTTTGTATGAAAATGGCACCTGGAAATATGAAAAAGATGTGCAGCTTAATAATACGCCAGCTACAACTCCAGCAGTGGTGGCAGAAGCGGCTGTCCTGACTGATATCACTATTGACAATACCAAAGAAGTAACGTCAGAGAAGCAAGAAGTATTTAATGCTGTCAGCAAAAAGCTATCCCGTTTTTTTGGTGACGAAAAAGGAAAAATTCACTGCTCTGCAACCGCTACTAATACAAAAGGTAAAATCACTTTAAATTTTGAATTTATGGTGCCAGTGGGTGATGCTAACCGATATTTTGGTTATTCAGCTCAAGACAGAATAATGTCATTTAAACTATCGGATGGCACCATTTTACACAATGCTTTTACAGACAATGTGGAGCAAAACTTTATTGAAAAATGGAATATTTCGTACTACAAAGCTTCGATAGTACTCAGTAAAGACGATGTGAACAAACTAATGCAACAATCTGCTATTTCTATGTCTATTGATTGGAAAAAGACAGAAGAAGAATATTCAATTGATAAAGTTAAATGCATTCAGCATCTTCTTAAAGAAGTAATATAATACTGATGGAACAATTAGGTAAGGTTGGCTTGGCCCTTGGAGGCGGTGGTGCCAAAGGCTTTGCGCACATTGGCGTAATAAAAGCCTTGGAAGAATATAAAATTCCCATACACCAAGTAGCGGGCACCAGCATGGGATCCATAGTTGGCGTTTTACATTGCGCGGGTTTCTCTGCCAATCAAATTCTTGCGTTCCTAAAAGAAGAAAAAGTTTGGAATTGGTTTAAAATTGATATTCTGAAAGGTGGCTTAGTGAACCTAAGCGGTGTAAAAGAAGCACTATTCAAATACTTAAAACACGAAAGCTTTGAACAGCTTCAACTACCATTTTATGTTACGGCCAGTAACCTTAATACGGGTAAAGCAAAAGTGGTAAGCGAAGGCGAGCAATTGTTAGAGTGGGTGACAGCCAGCTGCAGTGTACCAGTGGCATTTAGTCCGGTTATTATGGATGGGTACACCTATGTAGATGGTGGTATATTTCTGAATTTACCAGCGGAACCCTTGATGTATGTATGTGATACCGTAATAGGATCAAGCGTTATACCTGATAAGAAAATTAACAACATTAAAAACGCCAAAGATGTAGCCGAACGTGTTTTTAATCTATCTATTATTCAAAATCAGCGTAGTAGTAAACTCCATTGCGATTATTTTATTGAAGCCAAAAAACTGAATAATTATTCGATGTGGGACTTTCATAAATTTGAAGAAATAGTGGAAATTGGCTACCGCAATGCTATTAAAAAATTAGAAAAAGATATACTGCCAAATATGAAAGGCAATACAAGTATTAAACAATAATTTTTAATCCAACATACGATGAATTCACACGAGATAGATTATGAAATTAAAGGCCATGATGTTCAGTTTGTTGAAATAGAATTAGACCCACGAGAAACGGTAATTGCCGAGGCTGGAGCCATGTTGTTTATGGAGGACGGGATTCAGTTTGAAACCAAAATGGGAGATGGCTCCAACCCCTCGCAAGGTTTTCTTGGAAAATTGGCCGCTGGCGCATCACGCTTAATTACTGGTGAATCGTTATTCATTACCCATTTTACCCATCATGGATTTGGAAAGAAAAGAGTGGCCTTTTCAGCTCCTTACCCTGGCACCATAGTGCCATTGGATTTAGGTCAAATAGGGGGACGTGTAATAGTGCAAAAGGATGCTTTTTTATGTGCCGCTTTGGGTACTAAACTATCCATGCATTTTAACAAACGCATTGGAGCTGGCTTTTTTGGAGGTGAAGGATTTATCTTACAAAAATTAGAAGGTGACGGCAAAGCATTTATTCATGCTGGCGGCACATTGGTTGAAAGAGAGCTCAAGGGGGAAACTTTAAGAGTTGATACCGGCTGTGTGGTTGGTTTTACTGAAGGTATAGATTTTAGTATTGAAAAGGCAGGTGGTTTAAAATCAATGGTATTTGGTGGCGAAGGCATGTTCTTAGCTACTTTGCGAGGCACAGGTAAAGTATGGCTTCAATCCATGCCTATCAATAAACTGATAAGAGCTATAGCCCCAATGGGTAAAAATTCGGGCAAAGAAAGTAGCGGTTTACTTAATGAACTTTTTGAATAAAAAATAGTTATTTCGAGTTGTTTGGGACAGCACTTTCCCAAGCAACTCACTCAAAGTTCAATAAGTCTTAGAGAACTTTAAACGCACCCTCAACCTTCAATAGACATAAATCTCATTCTCATTCATTAATTAAGGTTAACACAACATCATTTGCCTGCAGTATAACAGTTGTTGAAGTAAAGCTTTTCACCTTCCATCGCTTATTTAAAATTAACAACTCATTGGTAGCAAAAACTAGTGAAATAAACAGTTTCTTTTGCTTGTCCTCATCGTAATAGTATTCCAGTTCTTCATCTGGATGAGGTCTATTCTCATCTTTATAAAACAAAGCATACGATCCCTGACTTGAGTTGGTAATACCTGGACAACAACTTTGAGCCACTGCACTCACATTATTGAAATCCGAAAATGTCAATTGGATGCCAGCTTGATCAAGCACCCCCTCCCCTAAGGAGTGTTTAAAACTAGTTTGCCAAACCCCTTTTGTTAAGGCATTTGATAAAATTTCTTTGGATGATAGCAGTTCGTTATCACTTGAGCAACTAAGGCAGAAACCTAAATACCAAACTGCTAAAAGAGCAATAATTCCTTTCCGTTTCATAGCATATAGTTTTATAGAAAGTTACTACTCTAATTTTGCCTTAACGTTAGGCAAATATTAGCTAATTATTAAAAGTGATGGTTGTCAAAAACTAAAGCAGTAAGCGGCTCCTAAACAAAAACACCTTTTAATCTCCAACTGCATATCTACCAAAAAGAAAAAGGCAGCGATAAATACCGCTGCCTAATATTCTGCATTCAAGTTTCTTTTGCTATCGGTTGAAATACGTTGCTACAAATTGCAGAGCTGCATTGGTATAAATGGTATTTTCATTGGATGAGTAACTTTCCTCATTATCGACAAATACGCGCGCGGGTGGTGTATCTTCAGAAAATATTTTTTGCAAAGCTTCATCGTTACGAAACTTATTTGGCCCTCCACTTAGTATACCAGGTATTGGTTCTGCATTTAAATCAGCAACAGTTGGTGCATGATGCAAGTGCAAAATACGATTGGTACCAACACCAGTTACATAGCTAATTTTGTTGGGATTCAAACCAAATATATAATCCAAATGATGCGCAGCCAAGTGAGCACTTTCTTTACTTTCTAAAACATGAGCAGCCATTACAAGGTTCATGGCCTTGAACAAAACTGTACCATTTGAGCCCCAAGTGAAATCATCAGGCTTCATCCCTATTCCAAAACCATCGCCTTCTGCTATTTCAATATGTTTTTGAGAATACGCTTGTAATCCTTCCCTCAACTCACTCTGAAGGTTAGTCAAGTGCTTATCATCAGCCATTAAGATGGAGTAAAAACCTAAAGCTGTTGGGTTTATCCACCCAGCTTCGCTAAACTGACTTTTAAATATCGTATTCAATTCATTAAAATCCTTGAGGTACTTTTTCTTGCCTGTTAAAAGGTACATTTCGGCGGCTGCCCAAATACGCTCATCTTTGTCATAAGCATCTGAGTATCCACCTGCTTTTGTATCTGCAGGGTTCTTAAATCCTCCAAGCGGAAAAATATCCCTATTATCTTCAAGGTATGAATAGGAAAGCAAAGCCGCTTTCTGACACTTCTCAGCCAAGTGAGGATCAAGTGATTTAAAAATACGAGCTGACTTGGCCATTATGGCAGCAAAATCGGCGGTGGCAGTTGATGACACCTCATAAATATACTGTGGTACATTACCTTCCGATGGCATAATAAATTGCACATAATCCTTAGTATGTACCTTTTCATGCACAGCCCCATCTGCTCGTTGCATTTTAAACAACCAATTCAATTCATAAATAACCTCATCCAACAAATCAGGCAAGCCATTGCCACTTTCAGGAATATTCCAGTTATCAGAATCCCATTTAGCCTTGTTTAACTCGTATGATGCATATAAAATTCCAATGGTTACCGAACCTGGTGCTACATATTTTCCATAATCACCAGCATCGTGCCATCCGCCTGTCATATTTTTTGCTCCATTTTGCGTACAATTTGGATGATAAAAACAATCATCGGTATGACAAAGTTCGCGAGCGTAAACACCTGCATATTGTTCTTCTATCGGCATGCCACAACGCTGTAAAAACAAGGCTTTGTTGGCCAGGTTTAACACATTAGTATAAACATCCTCGCCAATAGGAAACACAAAGGAAGTAATGCCCGAATTAAGAGATGAATGAACACGAACCAAATATTTACCTGGTTCAGAAAGGGCTGTAAAATCACCTTCAAACAAGGTCATACCACTACAGGGATCATCTGTTTTTCTCAGTTTAAACTCCCCTTGAAATGCAATTTGGCCAGTTTGAGTATTGATCACATCGAAACGCTCTGCTCGATAATCGGTTAAAACTCTTTTGCTTTGATGCGTGGTGTAGCCAACTTGATTGACATAAATGTTTTGTTGAGCATAAACAGACGCGTAGCTCAATAGAATAGCCATCACAAAGATGACTGTTTTAATTGTTCTCATTGTTTAATTATTTAAGGTTTCTCAATCCAAAAATAATCAATAGTATTACTTTTAAAGCAAAATGAATGAACTATAATTTAGGATTTTATGCAAAAATGGTTGACTGCACTATTTATCAGATGCTGATAATTCGTATAAATCATTTAAGAGATTACGCTGCTCTTTCAATAAACGATGAGCTTCTTCCAATTTCACCTCAACAAAGCGCATGGTATCTCCTGGTTTCATCTGGGCCAATTTATGTAAGTCAGCTGATATTACATGAGCTATACGGGCATAGCCACCAACTGTCTGCCTATCAGCCATCATAATAATGGGCTGCCCTTCGCCTGGCACTTGTATGGTACCAAAGGCAATGGCCGAAGAGATTATATCAGCTTGCTGATTTTTATGGCTTATTACTGGACCTGTAAGCCTATAACCCATCCTATCACTTTGTGGACTAAGCGTGTAAATTTCGTTTAAAAAGTTATAAATACCATCCTTGGTAAAGCGCTCCCTATCTGGTCCCGCTACAAAACGCAGTTTTACATGCTTCGGATAATGTGGAATATTTTGCTCTCTCACTTTTCGCAGCGAAACAGGTGGCACATTACTTTTTAAGGGAATGGAATCATCTGGCTTTAAAGCTCTCCCATTAAAACCACCCAGGCCTCCGCGCAGATAGGTTGAGTGACTCCCCATGACTTTTGGCAAGTTAAATCCACCTGAAATAGCCAAGTAAATCCTTAATCCTTCAGTTACTAAACCTATTTTAAGAACATCACCTGATACCACTTTATAGGATTGATGACATGAAATATCTGTTTCATTTAGTTTCAGCTCACAAGCTCCTCCTGCAGCAGCCAAGGTATATGAACCATTAAACTTTAATACAGGCCCTCGCATTGTAATTTCCAAACAGGCTTCACTTGCTTCATTGCCCACTAAAATATTGGCCATCTGGAGCGCGAAGGTATCCATCGCTCCTCCCACGGGCATACCTATATGTTGGTAATTTGGTCTCCCCAGGTCCTGGATGCTCGTAAACAAGCCAGCCTGGATAACATCAATACTACTCATATGTCAGTTCTTTGGTTTGAATGACTGGATTATAATTACCTTCTTCTATCTCCTGCTCAATCAGCTTATATTCTTGCTCACTAATTGCTTCAAACTGGATATAGTCGCCACTTTGAACCAACACAGGTGGTTCACGATCAGGAGCAAACATTTGCAAGGGGGTTTGACCTATAATTTGCCAACCTCCAGGACTTACAATGGGATATATTCCCGTTTGATTTCCTGCAATTCCAACCGCCCCTGCATTTATTGCTTGACGGGGCACTTCTTTACGGGGCGTCTCTAATCGGGGATTTAAACCTCCCAAATAAACAAAGCCAGGCGAAAAACCCAACATATAAATTAGATAGGGTGCCTCACAATGTAGGTGCACAAGCTCCGCCGTAGACATTTGGTTATAGTTTGCAACGTATTCTATATCAGGAGCGATAGCACCTTGGTAACAAACTGGTATTGATAAAACATTGACTCGTTCACTTTTCAGATCATCCTCTTCTAAATCAATTGATTTAAGTGCATCAATCAGCTTTGCATAGGCTAATGATAAAGGATTGTAATACACACAAACATCGGTATAGGTACAAATTACTTGTGTAATGCCTTCCAAATCCAACTTATGTACCTGCTGTGCGTATTGTTTAACCCTACGGTGCAATTGAGGAGAAATAACATCTCCCAACTTAATTATAAACGATTGATCGCCGTTAACCTGAATAATTGGTTTCATGAAATCATTAATTAATGGATGAAACAATAATATCTTCGTCCGCCAAACTTGCATTCAGCTTTTTAGCAAATTGTAGTGCTTCAGCATTATCACCATGAATACATATTGTGTCGGCTTTTATGGCAACTTGCTTACCATTTATGGATGTTACCTCATTATTAAAAAGCATATCCCTTACTTGCTGCACACACACAGCCTCATCGTGAATTACAGCTCCATCATGCGAACGCGGAACTAAAAAACCATTATCGGTATACCTTCTATCGGCAAACACCTCGTTACAGACCGGTAAATCAATCATTTGGGCAGCTTTTATCATTTCCGAATTAGCTAGACCCACCAACATTAGCTGGTCGTCAACTTGTTGAATTGCTCTGGCAATTACTAAAGCCATTTTAACATCAATTGCTGCCATATTATACATAGCACCATGTGGCTTAACATGTTTCAAAGTACCTCCCAAGGCCTCAGCCATACTTTTTAAAACACTTACCTGATAGAGCACACAACTATACAGCTCATCATCAGTTAGTTTCATCACACGTCTACCAAAACCATTTAAATCTGGGAATCCAGGATGTGCACCAAGCGATACTCCTTCACTCAATGCGGCCTCAATCGTATTTTTAATAACAAGCGGATCGCCAGCATGAAAACCACACGCAATGTTAGCAGAACTGATGTGCTTTAAAATCTCCTTATCGTTACCCAAATGGTAGTGGCCAAAGCTCTCTCCTAAATCACAATTGATATCAATACTTTTCATATGATTATAATTTGCTTTCATTTGCCATATGGAACTCACCAAAATTAACCATGATTCTGTGTGGAAAACTGTTCTCATGGCTCGTTTCATCAGCTCTTAATTTAAATAATCTGTAAAACACTCAGTATACTTTTTAAGCCCAAGGTTAATGTTACGGCAATAACAATAATACCGGCCACATTACTGTAAATAGAATTGGCATACTGTCCAAGCAACTTTTTGCTATTCATTATTACCAATAGAAATATAGCAATAATAGGAAGCAATAGACCATTGGTTACCTGTGCAAACAAGATGGCTTGAATAGGTTTATAACCCAAACTTGCAGCAAAAACGCCTATCACTAATATAACAATCCATATTAACCTGAAATGGGTACTTTTTAAATCTTGCTTCCAACCTAAGATACCAGTAGTAGCATAAGCTGCAGCCAATGGCGCTGTAATGGATGATGACACCCCAGCTGCAAACAAACCAATGCCCAGGAAATATTTAGCCCAACTACCCAAAATTGGTTCAAGTTGAATGGCCATTTCGCCAATACCATTTAAACCTATACCCTGACCGAAAAAAGCAACAGCCGAAGTAATCACTACCGACATGGATATAATACCTCCAAGAGCAATTGAAAAGATTAGATCGAAGCGAGCTTCCTTAATATCCTCTTTATTTTTCCAGCGTTCTTTAACAGCCGAAGCATGTAAAAATAAGTTATATGGCACAACGGTGGTTCCAATTAAACCAACTATGGAAAGAATAGAGTTTTTTGGTACGCTAGGTACAAACATACCCTTTAGTATATCGTAAAAATCAGGACCAATAATTATGGCAGTACTCAAAAAAACAATACTCATTAAAATTACCAGCACAACCAGTGCTTTTTCAATCAGCTTATAACTACCTTGCATTAATAGAATAAACGCCAATACGCCTATTACCACACTTAATACAATTGGATTTACTCCCTCAAAAATAGACGTCAAGCCCAATGAAGCTCCTACAATATTGCCGGCCTCATAAGCCGCATTTCCAATTGCAATTGCAGAAACGATTAAAACGATAGCTAGTACTCTCAGAGCAGGAGATGTTAAACTTGTACGAATGGATTGTCCCAATCCTTTTTGGGTAATGATACCTAAACGTAAAGTCATTTCTTGCAAAAAGATGGTTGCTAAAACCGAGAATAAAAGACTCCAAAGCAAGGCCATACCGAATCCGGCACCAGCCATTGAGCAGGCGGTAATTGTTCCTGGCCCAATAAAAGCCGCTGTTACCAGTCCAGCCGGACCAATTGATTTTAGTTTTGATAATAAGTTTGCCATTCGAATAGATTAATTCATAAATAAGCGCTTCGCTAGTACACTTTAACTGTGGGCTTTGTTGATAAATATAAAGAAAATGAAAAAGAACCCACTGATATACGACCATGAAATGCATCTCGCCCAAACTCTTATTCAAACACAGCAATTATCAATGTGAAATATAAATGCTCATAAAGACACTTTATAGTTAAGCAAAACATTCCACTCTTATTTAAGCCTAATAAATACGCAAATCCCACATCTGTCAGTTTATTACTTAAACATTGACACTTACAAGCACACATATAATCAACTAAAAAATTAGTGAATCAATTTTACGAATATTAAAATATTAAATAATAATCGCTATCTTCAACTGTTCAAAAAACAAAACTAAACTTATGAAACGACTATTCAGCCTGTCCCTAGCAGGCATTTTGGTGCTATTCTCGTGCCAACAATCTACGTATCAAACCAAGCAAAAAACTGACTCCAACGGCTACCCATATGAGTCAGTTAGTAATGACCCTTACAAAGCTCGTATTTACACCCTTGAAAACGGACTTAAAGTTTATCTTACTCGAAACCTTGATGAACCAAGAGTAGCAGCACTAATTGGTGTTAAAGCTGGCTCAACCTTTGAAGATCCTAACGCTACAGGATTAGCCCATTACATGGAACACATGATGTTTAAAGGAACATCAAAGGTGGGCACCACTGATTGGGAAGCAGAAAGTGCTTTACTTGAGCAAATATCTGATTTATTTGAAAAGCATCGCGTAACAGATAATATTGATGCTAAAAAAACAATCTATGCTCAAATTGATAGCTTGTCGCAAATTGCAGCTACCTACGTAGCAACCAACGAGTTTGACAAGTTAAACACAAGTATGGGGGCATCTCGTGTGAATGCAGGTACTTCTTACGAATCAACCGTATACATGTGCGAAGTACCTAAAAATGAATTAGAAAGATGGGCTAAACTGGAGCACGAACGTTTCACTGGCTTGGTATTGCGCTTATTCCACACAGAACTTGAAACTGTTTACGAAGAATTTAATATGTATCAGGATATGGATGGTCAAAGAGCTTTTCAATCGCTAATGGAAGGCTTATTTACCAACCACCCATACGGCCGCGACGTTATTGGATTTCCTGAGCATTTGAAAAATCCTTCAATGGAAGAGATTTATAAGTTTAAAGAAAAGTTCTATATCCCTAATAACATGGCCATCACACTAGCGGGTGACCTGGAGTTTGAACCTACCATTCAGTTGGTTGATCAGTACTTTGGTCAGATGGAAAAGAAACCATATACAGAACCTCAGCTTGCTAAAGAAGAACCAATTACTGCACCTATCATTAAAGAGGTTGTTGGTCCCGATGCTGAAAGTATGGAAATGGCTTTTCGCTTTGATGGTATAGGAAGTGAAGATGAACTAATGGTTGATTTAATCAGCTCTATTCTCTCAAATGGGCAAGCAGGCCTAATTGACCTAAACCTGGTACAAAAACAAAAGGTTCTAAGCGCTTCATCTGGCTCTTGGTTCATGCGCGATCATGGCATCCATATCTTTAGCGGCAAGCCTCGTGAAGGGCAAACATTGGAAGAAGTTAAAGATTTATTATTAGCAGAATTGGATAAAGTAAAACAAGGTGAATTTGAAGAATGGATTATTGAGGCCATTGTGAACAAGTCGCGCCTTAGTTTTATGCAGGCTTTAGAATACCCTTTTTACTCGGCTTATTCCTTAATGAATGAATTTATATCAGGCCAATCGCATGCCGATGTATTGGCCACTCTAGATAAGATGAAATCGATTACCAAGGAACAAGTTGTGGCCTTTGCCAACGCTAAATATGCCGACAACTATGCACTTGTTTACAAACGTACAGGTGATAACAGCGCTTTGGTAAAAGTAGATAAACCAGAAATTACGGCTGTTCCAGTCAATCGTGAGTTACAGTCTGATTTTGCCAAATCATTCTTGGCAGAAGAAATTAGTGATATAAACCCTGTTTTTGTTGATTTTAACACCAAGCTACATAAGCAAGAGTTAAAACCAGGCTTAGAGTTTTTCCACTCAACGAATGAAAACAACGGTTTATTCCGATTAAATTACATCATCGACCTTGGTAAAAACAACAGTTTACAATTTCCTTTGGCAGTGGATTATCTTCCTTTATTAGGAACCAACAAATATTCGCCAGAGGATTTACGTAAAGAACTATTCAGATATGGGCTTAGCCTGTCGGTTAATGCTGGTAACGATCGTTGCTACGTAACTATCTCGGGTCTTGATGAGCAATTGGAGCAAGGAATTTCGATGATGGAACACATACTGCACAATGCGAAGGCTGATCAAGCATCGTATGATGAATTTGTGAAAGGGATAGTGAAAAAGCGTGACGATGCTAAGAAAAGCCAGGGCCGCATATTTAATGCCATGGTGGATTTTGGTATTTATGGTAAAAAATCGCCAGGTAAATACCTGATCAGTAACGATGAATTGCAAGCCATTGATCCAAGTGATTTAACCAAGCAGTTGAATGAAATGACCTATTACGAGCACAAGGTATATTATTATGGGCCATCAAGTACAGAAACGGTAACTGGTTTATTGGCGCAACACCATACCACGCCAGATCAGTTAGCTGAACTACCAGAATCATTAGAATTTAAAATGCGCGACAACAGCTCCCAGTCTCAGGTATATGTGGTTGATTATGACATTAACCAAGCGAATATACTATTGTTGGTAAAAGACACCCCTTACGAAACAGAGTTAATTCCGTATGCAGAGGTGTTTAATAATTACTTCGGTTCGGGCTTATCATCGGTTGTTTTTCAGGAAATAAGAGAATCGAAAGCGCTAGCCTATTCGGCAGGTGCAGGATATGTTACCGCCAGTAAAAAGAATAAAGACAACTTTATCTATGGTAATTTGGGTACGCAAGCTGACAAATTAAGCATTGCGACCTCTACTCTTACCGAATTAATGAACGAAATGCCTCGTGCCGAAATGCAATTTAGCCAAGCTTGCGAAGGCATTGTAAAGCAAATAAATACTGAGCGTATTACCAACAAAGACTTATTTTGGGAATACATGAGTAATAACGATCGTGGCATTGATTACGACATTAGAAAAGATGTTTATAATAAAGCACAATCGATTACCCTTGATGATTTTGAGTCGTTCTTTAATGAGCATATTAAAGGTAAGAACTTCACATATATGGTACTTGGGCGTAAAGGCGATTTAGACAAGAAAGCTTTATCTAAACTGGGTAAAGTAAACGAGCTAGCCTTGGAAGATATCTTCGGATATTAAGCTATTTGATTTGAATCCATTAAAAATCCCGGTAAAGTCCGGGATTTTTTTTTATGCCTGTTTCTTAATTTCTTCTCGTATTTGATTGATGACTAAACCGGCAAGCGTAAAGCCAAATATTCCGGTCACGTGAGATAAGCTACCGTTAACCGATGCTTTTTTATTATCCCACTTGTGGTTGACTAACTCTGGCTTACCAGGACCATTGCCATCCATATTCTCTGGCTTGTTTGATGTTTCATCAATTAAATAGGCTCCCTCATTTGCCTGCACTTCATCACTAAAAACACAAGGGAAGTCGCGTTCTGGCATGCCGCGTCGTCTAACCACCTTACGCACCTTACGTGCCAAAGGACAACCTGTCACATTCCAAAATGATTCTACTTTTATGCGGGTTGGATCAACTTTAAGCGCAGCCCCCATTGAAGATACAAAAATAGCTTTAGTGGCTGCTGCCATTTCTATTAAATAAGCTTTACTACTAAGGCTATCAATGGCGTCAATTATAATATCATAGTCATCTAAATTAAACAGATGCCCTGTTTTGTAACTATATATTTCTTGTATATCGTTGATGTTCGCCTCTGGATTAATTTCCAAAAGGCGATTTTTAAGAGCTACCGTTTTTACCTGACCAACAGTTTTGGTGGTGGCCATCATTTGCCTGTTCACATTGGTTATGCATACCCGATCGCTATCAACAATGGTTAAGTTCAATAAACCGGTACGAATTAAACTCTCTGCACACCAACTGCCAACTCCACCTATTCCGAACAAAATTACTTTTTTACCTGCTAAGGCAGACATCATCTCCTTACCAAGCAATAATTCTGATCGATGATAAATATTTTTACTCATACTATGCTCTAATCTTTGGGCGGCAAAAATAATAATTTTCTACATTTTCACACACCATCAAAACAAAGATCGCAACAGCACAATGGCATCTATTTATCAGACAGTTAAATATTAATCTCTCGATCTCTAAAACCTAGTAAATACAAAAGGGCATCTAATCCAATGGTAGAAATATGATGTTTTGCTGATTCTTGCACTTTAGGTTTTGCATGAAATGCAATACCCAATCCAGCCAATTTCAGCATGGGCAAATCGTTGGAACCATCTCCAACTGCAATTACTTGCTCAAGGTGGATATCCTCTTTAAAAGCCAATAGTTTTAGTAGCTCGGCCTTTTTGTCGCCATTCACAATTTCTCCTTTGTGCTTGCCTGTCAATTTCCCATTTTCAATTTCTAACTCATTGGCAAACACGTAATCAATATTTAATTTATTTTTTAAGTAATTGCCGAAATAGTTGAAGCCACCTGATAAAATAGCCGTTTTATAGCCATATTTCTTTAAGGTTTTAAACAAACGCTCGGCTCCTTCCGTAATAGGTAAGTTCTCAGCAATCTCTTTCATTACGGACTCATCCAGACCTTTAAGCAGTGCTACCCGCTGTATAAAGCTCTCGTCAAAATCAATCTCGCCACGCATGGCTGCTTCGGTTATTTCTTTTACCTGATCCCCAATCCCTGCCTTTATTGCTAACTCGTCTATTACTTCCGTTTGAATCAGCGTCGAATCCATATCAAAACAAACCAAACGACGATTACGACGAAAAATATTATCGGCCTGGAACGCAATATCAACACCTGCTTCTTTCGAAATATCGATAAACTGCTGCTTCATATCTTCCTCACTAATTGGCGTACCTCTCACCGAGAATTCAACCACTGACTTATCATTCCCCTCATGATCGTCGAGCAAAACACGACCGCTCAAACGAGAGATATAATCGATATTCAAACCTTGATTAGAAATAATCGTAGTCACTTGCGATAATTGATCGGCCGTTAATTTGCGTGATAATAAAGTAATAATGAAGCGGTCTTTTCCCTGATGACCAACCCAATCTTTATATTTTTCTTCGGTTACTGGCGTAAACTTAAGGTTAAGTCCCAATTCATATGACTTAAATAATAACTCCTTTAGTACAGGAGCCGACTCTGATGACTCTGGCACCTCAAACAAAATACCAAGCCCGAGATCCTCGTGTATAACCGCCTGCCCAATATCCAGTATATTAACACCATATTGCGATAAAATACCAGTTAGAACAGCCGTTAATCCTGGTTTATCTTCCCCTGATATATTTAATAAAATGATTTCTTTGCTTCGGTGCATGAGTATAAATTTGATATTAAATGATAGACAAAAATAATAATCTAATACCAAACACACTTAATCTACTGTTAATTTTATCTTACCTATTTTATAATGAGGCTAAAATTATAGGTCGACGCACTGAATTGAAATTAAGAGCATAATACTGACACTAAAAGCGGCAGAGAAATACCCCAATTTTACATCAACAAGATACACCTTAGAATAGTCGAAATGTAGTACCGACAATGAAAAAAAACACTTTGATAATGCATAAAAAACACATTGAAATTTGTCTGAATTAGAAAATGTTTTACTTTTGCACCGCTGTTAACGAAAAACAGCCATCTGTTATACGAACAGACAATGCGAAAATAGCTCAGTTGGTAGAGCACGACCTTGCCAAGGTCGGGGTCGCGGGTTCGAGTCCCGTTTTTCGCTCGGTTTAATAGTAGTTAAGATTGGAATAAACGTATTCAATTTTAATTTGCCGATGTAGCTCAGGGGTAGAGCGTTTCCTTGGTAAGGAAGAGGTCACGAGTTCAAATCTCGTCATTGGCTCACATAAGGATTCTCATTTTGAGAATCCTTTTTTTGTACATTTTTTTTAGTGAAACCCTAAAAATAAAAGTCCACAATATTTTCGAACTCTGTAGCGCATGAGTTATGCAAGTGTTTTCATTTTACCTCAGCTCACACCAAATGAACACTTAGTTTTGTGCTTCTGCTATTTTTGAGCGGAGTAAGTCCTTTGATTGCTTCGAAAGCTGAATACCATCTTCCTGATCCTCTACCTTTTGTTTCATTTTAAGTATTGCATCATTCAAAAAGTGTACTTGCTCGGCAAAGCGTCTACAATATTTACACATCATCAAATGAAACTTCAATTGTAATCGTTCAGCAAAGCTCAGGACATCTTGCTCTCGTTTTGAGATTAAATAAGTCGCTTCTTTACAAGTAATCATCATTTTACCTTTTGTATCCATCTATCCCCCTCTATTTAAACCAACTTTTTTCAACACAATCGCGCAATTGAAGTCGGGCTCTATGCAACATTACCCACATATTAGACGAAGTAATGTTTAATTCCTTACAAACCTCTTCCCCTTTCATTTCATCCATCACGCGCAGAATAAAACACGATGCCCATTTTTCGGGCAAATGCCTAATACAAGCTTGCAAAATGGCCTTAAACTCATCGTTTTCGATTTGATCCTGAGCATTTAACTGCCAATCCTTAGGGGCTTTATTATCTAACCAATGATCATTCATCATACCTTGTTTTCCAAAGCGCTCATCAGTTTGATCCAGTGAAAACTCTTTCACAGATGATTTTTTACGGTAATAATCGATGATTTTTCTTTTGAGAATAGCCGTCAACCAGGTTCGCTCATTGCTGTTTCCTTGAAAATTAGAGCTTCCCTTTATTCCTGACAGAAATGTTTCTTGCACCAAATCCTCAGCCAATTCATCACTGTTCACGCGCGATAATGCATATCTGTAAAGATAATCAGCATAAGAATCGACCCATTTATTCGGATTCAAATAATGTTTCATACACAAAAAGGTATCTTTTAATCTGCTTCTAAAACATACTTACCCAGCAATAAGTTTTAAGTTTGATAACAATCGAATAAATTTAAAAATTTGATCATCATTAAATCTAAGCCACCGATTGTAATGGATTAAAAACACAACACACTTTACAAAGCATTTTTATAATATTGTAGTGCAAAACAAAACCACAAACATGAAAGACCTCAAGATTAAAGCACTCATTCCCATTGGCGTATTTTTAATCATCTACCTCATCCCGGGATGGCTGAGTGGCGATTTTTATAGAATGCCAATCATTATTTCATTTCTAGTGGCTGCTTTTGTAGCTCTTTTTATGGCTCCTGGCAAAAAGCTAACTAATAAAATGGAAGTATTTACCAAGGGAATGGGACATCCGGGTATAATGATGATGTGCTTAATTTTTATTTTAGCAGGTGCTTTTGCAAATGTGGCTCGCGAAATGGGAGCTGTTGATGCAACGGTTAATATTGGTTTGCATTATTTACCTCAGCAAGTATTAATAGCGGGTTTGTTTATTATCGGATGTTTTATTTCTTTGGCTGTGGGCACCTCAGTAGGCACTGTTGTGGCACTGACGCCAGTAGCCATAGGGCTTGGTGAAGCGATTGACATTAACGCAGCGGTGGCAGTTGGAGCAACAATTGGCGGCGCAATGTTTGGCGATAATCTTTCCATGATTTCGGACACGACAATTGCCGCTACACGCACACAAAACTGTCAAATGAAAGACAAGTTTAGAGCCAATATTAAACTGGTACTTCCTGCGGCCATCATTTCATTAATCATATATTTACTAATGCCTTCAACGGCAGGCGAGCATACTATAACAATTAACTGGATCGACTACATAAAGTTAATACCCTACCTCACTGTTTTAATAGCTGCAGTTTTGGGAATGAATGTTTTTCTAGTTCTTAGCATGGGTATTATTTTGGCCGGTGGCATTGGCTTAATAACGGAAGACTTTCATTTCTGGTCGTTTCTTTCGTCGATTAACAATGGCATGCAAGGCATGGCCGAAATTGTTGTGGTATCAATGTTAGTAGGTGCGATTGTAGAGGTGGTACGTGTAAATGGAGGCATTGACTACCTGATTACACACATTGGCAAACGAACCAAAGGACAAAAGGGTGCCGAATTTAGTATTGCCGCGCTTACAGGCATCGTAAATGTATTTACAGCCAACAACACCATTGCTATTTTAATGTCGGGCCCAATCGTCAAAAATATTGCGGACAAATTTAAGATTGCTCCCCAACGATCGGCCAGCTTAATGGATACGGCCTCATGCTTTGTGCAAGGCACCTTGCCATATGGAGCTCAAATATTAGCAGCTATTGGTTTAGCAGCAGGCGCCCTTTCTCCATTTGAAATAATGAGCTACTTGTTCTACCCTTATTTGATGGGAATAACAGTAATTTTATCCATCGCATTAAAAAAAACCTGCTAGAGCATAGCAACTAGCAGGTTTTAACCATAAAACAACTCAAAATTAACACAACTTCTTTCTATATATCTACTTATCTCCTATACTCGCACCTTCATCTGGTTTATCAAACGTAGGTAATTCAAATTCAATACCTGAATCAACCGTTTGATCGTGAACCAAGTGATAAAAAGCCTGGCCAGCAGATCCACTATTCCTTACCATAATATCTTCGTAGGAATGTCTAAACCAAACTGATACCACGTATTCCATATCCTTAGGCACGTATACAACCTGATTAAAATCGTCCACAATTACGCCATCAATAGTGGCTTCGTATATTTGTGAATAAAACTCCTGCCCTGTACCGTTAGCCAAATGCACAGATACCTGATCCAATGCCAATGGTATTTCAGAAATACCATCTTCGCTAACGAAAATATCGGAACGCTCAACTATATAATAGGCTTTCTTGCCAGATAACTTGTCTTCGTACTCGGGATGGTTAACTTCAATACCATACCACTCAATGGCCATAAATTCAATCTGAGGATCATGTAAATCTATATTTGTATACACCTTATCCTCAAACAAACCTGTATCAGGGTTGTACAATTCAAAAATTGTTACAGTGTAACCATCAGTAATATAATTGTGATCTGGCTCTTCGTAGCTCTGTCTAGATTTTAAAGGCACCTCAACAGGATCTAAAAAATTGTTGTACTGCAATAATACCTCAACTTCATCTCCATCGTGTGAAATTGCACTGCCAGGTCGTTCTTTTAAGTCATCATCGCAGCTAAGCATTAACAGCATGATGCCCACTAGTAATGTCACTAATTTAATATGTCTCATCATAACCATGCTTTATTCAAAAATGATACTCTCCACCCAAAAGTATTGACACTCCCCTGCATCACCAGCTTGTAAATCCGTCTTAATCCTATCTCCGTTACGATGCTTTATTTCAACTTCAAAATCCTTATTCTTCTCCACATAAACCGATTGATATTCCAAGACCTCTTCCTTCTCAATTTTCATTTTTTCAATGGTAAATCTTACATCAAGCGATTGATAAACCAATAAAGCGGCAAACTGTGGTAAATCCATCGGTATAATAAGAGGTTCTCCTTCTGGCCAAGTAGTAAACTTTTCTTTCTTAAACTCATAATAAGCCTCAAAACTTGGTTTTCTTGTATCATAATCAGGATGTTCTACCTCTACCTCAAACTCACCTGCGGTCTGAAAATCAATGTCGTGGTCTGTTAAATCAATGCCTTCAAACTCGATATCCTGATATTCTCCATCTGGGTTATTTTCATCCACAACCCAAGCGTCAAATACTTTTACAGTATACCCTGTCGTTACATAAAGATGATTGACTTTGTCGGGGTCAAACTCTTGTTCCAACAAATCGTTCATAACAAATACGCCGTTAGCATCAGACTTTAAACCTCCACTTGTAGATATTGAAAGCGATACAGTGGATACTTCACCAATAGGATAGCTAAGACTATCATCAACAGGCACCATGTCGCCATCTTTCGAACAACTCAATAGAAAAGCACTACTAAGAATAAAGACCGTATATGCTATTAACTTTTTCATAATAACAAGTATTGAGTTTATACTAATAATTTGGACAAATTACCCATACCAGTTACCTGATATGGGTAATACTTCACTATCCAACCACTCTCACTTAATCTCCTATTCCTCCACCGTCGGTTGGTGTATCAAATACTGGTAAATCGAAGATGATACCTGTACCAATTTCCTGATTCATAATTGTATGATAGAAAGCTTGACCTGCAAGCCCTGAATGCGTTAGCTGATCTTGTCCGCCATCGTGCTGAAAAGTAACATCAACTACATAATCTACATCAGCAGGTACATATACAGGCAAATTAAAATCACTTACCATAATCCCACTAATGCTTGCACTCTCAATTTGAGAGTCAAAAGTCTGCCCTGTTCCATTGGCCAAGTGCACAGATACCTGCGTCAAATCCAACGGCACAATAACATCGCCCGAATTTTGCACATCAATGCGCGGATCGTCAACACTGTAATAGGCGGCTATTCCTAGTGCACTGTAATTTGAATGCGAAACTTTTATTCCAAACCAACCAATGGCTTCAAAACTAATTACCGGATTCGCTAAATCAACATCTTCAAAAGTTTTATTTTCAAACTTACCTGTTTCAGAATTATATAGTTCAATAATAGTAACAGTATAACCGGTAGAAATATAGTTATGCACTACTTCTGCCGGATTATAATCTTCCATTGACTTTAATGTACCTCCTACAAAATCGGTATACGATAAATCAATAGTAACTGGATTTCCTTCGTGCGGTCCCTGACCTCCTGGTGCACTTATACCACCATCATCTTTATTACAACTGGCAAATACTAAAACTGCCAAACTTACAAATAGACTTAATTTAAATGCTCTCATGATTTTTGTTTTTAAGTTCAATCATTGTTTATTGGCCTATGTACTTGCAAAGCGCTTGCCTACTTTTTAAAATAAACCATATCAGAAGATTAAAGGCTCCACAGCACATTATCAATCCTCTGAATACATGATAGTAAGCAATAAATAATTACACCGGGTGTAGTATGATATTTGCACCTCTTGCACCCATCAATTAGTCCCCTAAAACCAAGTTTTTAGCGAGCAAACGAATTTTTGGCATAGGACACAATGACCAGCTTTAATTGAAAGGGGCATTACCCTTGTACTGTTTGGGGTATAAAAAAGCCGTTTTCTTACATCGGTAAAAAAACGGCTTTTATATGCTTGTATTATTTACAAAGACTTTGAGCACTACTCAAGCCTTTTGTTTCGTTCCTTATTGCGGAGCTGTTAGGTATTTATAAAACTCACTATCTGTTGATAAAATAACGTAAGTTTGATTATCAAAGGTTTTTTCGTAAGCCTCCATTGACTTAACAAATCCATATAGCTTACGTGCCTGTGGTGTTTTATTATACGCTGAAGAATAGATAGATGCCGCCTCCGCATCGGCTTTACCTTTTATCTCTTCAGCCGTTTTGTAGGCTTCCGAAACAACGGTTTTCAACTCACGATCTTTTTCACCATTAATACGCGAAGCCTCGCCCTGCCCTTCTGATTTAAATTTATCAGCAATGCGGTAACGCTCACTCTTCATACGCTCGTACACCTGAGTTTGCACTTCCTCAACATAGTTAATACGCTTAATTCGAAAATCTAGAATAGCTATACCTAATTCTTTGGCTTGCTCATTGGAAGCCTTTTGAATCATCTCTTGAATCTTATCTCGTCCCACATGAATAACCGTTAAACTATCGCCAATCATTTCACCAGCAATACCGGCCGATGCAGGCACACGATTACTTGATCGTACCGCTTCTTCAATGTTGTGTTTAGCAATAAAGTTACGGGTTTCACCATCCAGAATATCATCTAAGCGCGAATACGCACTGCGCTCGTTGGTCATACGCTTGTAGAACTGTAAAGGATCAGTTATTTGCCAACGTGCATAGGTATCCACAAAAATAAATTTCTTATCCTTGGTAGGCACTTGATTAGGATCTCCATCCCACTCTAAATAGCGTTTATCGAAAAAATGTGTGGTTTGAATAAAAGGCACTTTAAACTTCATACCTGGTGTAGTTATGGCGTTACCAACCGGCTTACCAAACTGCGTTACCACCACTTGCTCTGTTTCATCAACAACATAGGTGCTTTGTGAAAATAAAAACAGCGCCACTGCCCCCAATATGAGGTATATGATTGATTTCTTATTGTCCATTACTAGAAGTGTTTTTTTGTGAAAGTTGCATTTGCAATAAAGGCAATACGTTGTTACCATTTTGGTCGGTAATAATTTTCTGACCTAAACGAGGCAATACGGACTCCATGGTTTCTAAATAGATTCTTTGACGCGTAACATCTGGCGCTTTTACATACTCTTTATACAAAGCATTAAATCGTGCCACATCACCTTTTGCATTATTAACACGCTCAGTGGCATATCCTTCAGCCATCTGAATTGTTTCTTTCGCTTGACCTGCTGCTTTTGGTATTACCTTATTGTATTCAGCTTTGGCCTGGTTAATCAATGTTTCCTTTTCTTGCTGAGCCTCATTTACGGCATTAAAGGCCGCTTTAACAGGCTCTGGTGGATTAACATCCTGAAGAACTACCTGCTCAATTTTAACACCCACCGAATACTCACGACAAACCGCCTGCATTAGCTCTTGTAGTTTGGCACTGATCTCGGTACGCCCAACGGTTAATACTTCATTCACTGTTCTATCTCCAACAATTTGGCGCATAGCCGATTCTGAGATATCCCGTAAAGTAACTTCTGGATTGCGCACTTTAAACAAGTAATTATAAGGATTATCAATCCGATACTGAACAACCCATTCTACGTCGGCCAGGTTAAGATCACCGGTCAACATTAACGATTCTTCAATACCCCCCTTGCGCGAATAAGTAGACTTTACACCTGCACTGGTGGTACGAAACCCAAATTCCATTTTCTGCTGGCGCTCAACGGCCACTTTGTAAACCGATTCAACCAAAGGAATTTTGTAATTCAAACCAGGCTCAACTGTTCGAATGTACTTTCCAAAACGAACAATTACACCTACCTCTTCGGGATCAATCGTAAAAAATGCTGACCAGACCATGATTCCCGCAAATAGCATGAGGGCAACCGACCTGATGTTTTTAATTAATTTCTCAAGCACACCACCCGATGAGTTGAGATTAAATTGGTTTGATGTCATATGATTAATATATAAATGTAAACTGTAATAACTGAGACCAACGAACTACACATTTATAGAATTAGCGTAGCCGCTCTCAAATGTAGCACAAAAAAGAGGTATTAAAAAGCAGAAAATAAAGAAGCCCGACTCACTTGCCGGGCTTAACTTTAATTTAATTTGATCGAATGACTAATTGTCGCTATCAATATTTCTCATCGTGAGTGTTAACGGGTATTTCTTACGCAACTTCTTCTCTTCCTCTTTGGTCATATTATCGTAATCAACACCATTGCTAAAAGCATATTCCTGTCTCAGTTTCCAAACAGTTGAATATATCATATCGATGGTTTGAATGTAATCGTCGTACGATGTATAATCATTGTATTCGTACAGAATAACATACTTTTTATTGTCTTCAATATGATCACGCAATCGTTTGCTAACATTCTTCAAGTTCGAGCTCGAACTGATAGTAAACATCTTAATACCCTCAAAAAAGGCTTCTTCTTTAGAAAGCATCTTGGCATCATTTGGAGGTAACAAGTTAACGATGGCAGTTGAACTACTTTTAACTTTAGATGATTTATCTGCCTCAGCGGCATACCCAATTTTTAATAAATTGTTTAAACGCAAAGCATGCTTAATCTTATCAACCTCTTTCATTGACGTCTCAACATCAATTTCAAGAATTATAGATTTACGACTGTCACTCGCCTTATGAGAAAGCTTTTGCAGCACCTCATTACTAGAATTAATGTCAAATTTCTTTCCACCAACAAAGCATTTATCTCCATCGACAAGCAACTTAGAAAGCACATAAGCTTCATTGTAAACTTTTACAGCTCGTGCTGTGGGAAGCTTTATGCTAGGTAAATCTTCCAACAATGAACTTTCTGAGCTTTCTTTACTAAGCAAATCTATTTGATAATTACCTTTTATCAATTCCAGATTTCCCTCACTGGGAATATTAGCATTATTGGCACTATTTTTTTCAATAAGTTGCTCATTCTGGCTATCTGTAACTTCATCTGTTTTATTAACAACAGAGTTTTCTGAGGATTCTAACACAGGATGTGCTTTAATATTCATTGCTTCCCTGTTCTTTTCAGCAATCAATGTTTTTCCTGTCATGTCGGCAAAAAAGAAAAAGGCGAGTGTTAATAATGGTATCACCATCAAAGCTTTCAATTGTGCACGGCGTCCTGATTTTATTTTATTCATCATGGCTATTCGTTTTTTAATTGATAATAAATTAAAATTATTGACCAACTCTACTGAGCGAATGCTGATTAACTGACTCAGTAATAGGGACTGATAATCGAATAATTCATGTCCTTGGCCAATCACTTGCCTATCGGCAATATACTCGTGACATGTTTTAATCGATTTCTGTATGCGCCATGTAAGCGGATTAAACCATTGAAAAATACTTAATACTTGTGCCAACAGTAAATCCACTGAGTGTTTCTGCTGCACATGAACTTTTTCATGTGCAATTACTTGCTCAAATTCTTCATGTTTTAGAGCTTTCTTGTTGACAAAAATCCAATTCACAAACGAAAATGAAGGCATTTCCTCATTGATAAGTACAATTTTATATTCATCATGATATATAACCTTGTTTCGCCTAATAATCGCATATAAATTGTAAATCAAAAGCAGTAAACGAATTATAAAGAAGAGCAATCCGCCAATATATGTATAGAATAGTATGCTTGACCAATTAAAAGAAGAAGCTGAATTAACTAACTTTTTCGGTAGTGATGTGTGACCTTTTGTAATACCTGTTAATGCCGATGACTCATTAGAAACAACAAAATCAGGCTCGGTTAATAATATTAATTCTTCATAATAATTTCGAAACTCATTAACCTTTCCAAAAGCACCACTTACGTAGGTACTCGATTCAAAAGATAATTGAACAGAAGACAGCGGCAGTAATAAGGCCAAAACCATTGACATTATTAAATACAACCTGTTAAAAGTAAAGTAGGTTTCCTTTCTGAAAAAAGTTATGTAGCCTAAATAAAACAAACTTAAGCACATACCACTTTCAAATAAATATATCAGAAACTTAGTCATCGCTCTTCTTTTTAAGTTCCTCAAGCATTTTTATAGCCTCATTAAGCTCATCCGTTTTAAGGTTTTTGTTTTCTGAAAAGAAATTAACGACTTGCGATAAAGAGTTATTAAAATAACCTTTAACCAAATTTCCCAATTGCCCTTTTCGATACTCATCTTTGGAAATCAATGGGAAATACTCATAAGTTGTTCCGTACTTGGTAAATCCAACAATTTCTTTTTTTACCAATACTCGAACAATGGTTGAAACACTATTATAAGGCGGCTTTGGCTCAGGCATTTGAGCAATAACATCCTTAATAAACCCTTTCTCAAGCTTCCATAGAAGCTTCATTATTCTCTCCTCAGCTTTTGTTAAAGTAACCATCGTATTACCAAATTAGTTAATCAGCACTTCAAACATACAACTTATATTTAAGTTTGTCAACTTATTTATAAGTTACTAAACTTAAGGTGCAGTTATAAGAACATTTATCCTTGCTCAAACCTTTACTTACAAAAGGACTAAAGAGAAAAAACATTCCTCTAAAAAAAAAATAAGAAATCTGTAAGGAATGTGAAAACTCATCGACTAAGCCAATATTAACATTAAAACATCTTTAAATATGAAAACAATAAAATCAAGATTATCGACATTTTCAAAAGCAATTTTTATTATTACTTTATTTGCTTTTAGTAGCATTAGTTGTAGTGACGATTCGGACGACGAACTCAACGAAATAACTAACAATGACGACATGGATATGAAGGGCGACGATCAGTCATCTCCAGATTTTTCATTAACAGCTCTGGATGGCACCACCTATACTTTAAAGAGCTTTGAAAACAAGGTGCTTGTTATGTTTTTCCTAGGTAACTCATGTCCCGCATGCAAGGTTGCTGCACCAAAAATACAAAGTGACATAGCCAATAAATACGCATCAAATGCCGATGTAGCCGTAATTGGTCTGGACCAATGGAATGGAACAAAAGCGTCGATGGAAGGCTTTAAAAACACAACAGGCGTAACTTATCCTTTATTACTGAACGCTGCTTCGGTGGCTAAAGATTACGAGACAACCTACGATCGTTTAGTAGTCCTTGGTAAAGATGGCAAAGTCGTATTTAAAGGATCTCAAGGTGCATCAAAGGATATTGGAGCTGCATTATCAGCCATAGATAGTAACCTATAATTGAACTAACCCAAATGAAAAAACTAAGCATCATTCTATTCTTAAGCTGTTTACCTTTTCAATTAATTGACCTAAATGCTCAAAGCATTCATGACTTCTCCCTCGAGAATCTGGAGGGAGAGTGGCTTTCTTTTGATGAACTAAAAGGAGAACAACTCACTATCATCGATTTTTGGGCATCGTGGTGCAAACCGTGCATGAAAGCCATGCCTGCCATCGATCAACTGCATCAGAAATATAAGGATAAGGGCCTGAATGTTATCAGCATTAATACAGATGGTCCGCGAAGTATTTCAAAGGTGCTACCAATAAGTAGCACCTTAAAACTTAGCTACCCTGTTTTATCCGATATTGATAATGTAGTGATGCAGGATTTAAACATAACTGTTTTACCAACCTTACTAATTATTGATACAAACGGAGAGGTAGTATACAGGCACGAGGGTTGGGTTACAGGCAACGAAATAGAATTAGAGAATCAAATAAAAAGCATTCTACAATGAGGAAGCAGTTGCTAATTTTTGTCTTTCTTCTCTTTGGTATTCAGTTAACGCGTGCTCAATTTAGCGGTAGTAGTTTATTGGAGTATCAATATGGACAACTGCCAACAACCAACGAAACATCGTTTAATGCCTTGTACAACAAAGTAAATTTGAACTACCGCTATCAGAAACTAAAAGCTAAAGCTGGGGTACAGTATTTTGTTTCCCCCTACTCCGACCGCAATTATATTGAAACAGGTTGGTTTGGCCTAAACTACCGCAATAAAGGTTGGGATTTTAACTTGGGAAATTTTAATGAAACCATTGGTCGCGGCATTTTACTTCGCTCTTACGAAATACACGGTGCTGTAATTGAAGATATCAGCTACAGAAGCAAACAGTATTTTTATCGTGACATAATGGGTGCATCAGCTGCTTATCGTCACAAGAAATTCGCTCTAAAAACCACCTACGGTTATGTGTTAAATAATTTAGTTTCGCCCACCGAAGATTGGCAAAAACGCCGCGACGATGAAATCATGGCCTTATCAGCCGAATATAAACTATTGAAACAGACTATTGGTGGCTCTTATATGCATCTTAACAACAGCTCTGGCACAACTGATTATGCACTAGGGTCGTTAAGCGGTCGCCTCTTCCCTTTCATGAATTACTATACCACCTATGCTTCTACAGTTAATAATGAAGCCAAGGGTTTTGCTTTTTATGGTTCACTCAATTTCTCAATAAATAAACTTGGTATTAGTGCCGAATACAAACATTACGAAAATTTTGTCATTGGGTCTGGTATAAACGAGCCCCCCGCGTTGGTAAAAGAACATTCGTACAGGGTATTAAACAGAAGCACTCATGTGGTTCAACCAGAGAATGAGTACGGCTTTCAGCTTGAGGCATTTTATCAAGCCACCGATAAAACACTTATTACATTTAATTACACACAAGCAAACAATGATTTAGGAAGCATTCTTACTTACACTGAATATTTTGCAGAGCTGTCAACAACACTCAATAAAACAGATGTGAAATTCTTTGCAGATTACGCCAACGATCCTTTAAAAGGCGAATCGGACAGAATATCAACAGGTACGAATATCGACCAAATTATTAACGCAAAACAAGGCTTATTGCTCGAATTAGAATTTCAGAATTTTAAGCGAGATCAGCAAAGCAGTTCGAACTATGTTGTTGGTCTCAACTATCGGTATGATTCCAAATTATTTGCGGGCATTTTAAACGAGTGGAGCGATGATGAGTACATTACCTCAACACCAAAACTTTGGCTAAGCGGCACTGTTCGCTACAAATTAAACAACAAGCACACGGTTCAAGTCTTTGCTGGAGAGCGACGCGGTGGTCCTGCCTGTAGTGCCGGTGTGTGCTACGAGGTATTGGATTTTAAAGGTGTTGAGTTGCGTTGGAACGCTCGCTTTTAATTGCGTAAAAAAGCCCGACTAAAAATCGGGCTCTTATATTAAAAAACTTATTTCTTTTTCTTTGGATACTCTCGCATTAACGATCGTACAATGTAAGGGATGCTCTTTTTACGAATCTGAGGATTTTCATCAATCGTTTTTCGCGATATGCTTTCATAAATCAATTGCTTTTTCTCGGCATCAAATACTGAGCAAATTAGAGTTCCCTCGTTAATTTCCGATTCGCTGATGTGCGTTGTTGAATAGCCGCCATAACCTGGACCATAACCCCAACCTGGACCATAACCATAATACCCACCATATCCTACATAAACATGTATATTCGGATTATGCGTTGTTGTTGCAGTTATTTCTGATCGTTGTTCGGTTGTTAGATAAAGGCTAACAATTAAATCTCCTCCACTTCCCTTTTCCTTTAGTTCTATGCCTTTTTTTTGAAACTCTTCTGTCAAGGCCAAAACAATTCGTTTACGGTCAAAATCATTTAAATCATCGCTTGTATTTTTATCCCAACCATAAAACTCTGCCGTTTTGTAATCTGAAAAATCAATGGTTGGATCGTAATCCGAAGATGTTTTAATACCTGTACAACCAACAAATGTGAGGGTTAATAATATGAATGCAAATACGTTCTTCATTGTTATTTTCTGGATTAAAGTTTAAAAATCGTTCTAAAGGTAGTCGAATATAGAATGTAAACAATGAGATTAACTTAAAGTTGCAAAGCAAAAAAATACACATGAAACGAGCATGTAAAAGTAGCATCAATATTATCGCACAGCTAGATAATAAAATTTACTTGGGAGTTTCATCGGGCATTTGAAAATAATTTTAAAAGATGAAATGAGCCATGAGAATTGCATCTCACACAGGAGCATAACTGATTTTGGCAAGTTCCATCCCGATAAATCGGGACAAATAGTGGCAATAAAAAACAAAATATAAACACATGAAATTCATCACTAAATATCTTAAGTAAGTAGCTAATGACTATTTTAGATGATTAAAATTTCATTGTAATGGTAAAAAACACACTCTTTATTCTGGTACTAGCTATATTTAATGCTTGTAATTTGAACACATCACCTACTCCCGAACCAGGAGTTAGCCAACGCTTGGCTAAAAAACGTGCTATACAAATCAAGAACCTTACTTATCATTTATCTATTGTAGTGCCGAATGATGTTGATGAGCCCATTGATGGTGTGTCAACCATTGAGTTCGACCTCAATACTAAAGAAACCATCTACCTTGATTTTAAAGCCGATAACGATCAATTACATCAAATAAGTATTAATGATGTACTGCTTGAATCGCCAACAATAGAAAACGAACACATTAAACTCACTCATAAACTATTAACCAAAGGCCGCAACACTATTAAAATCAACTTTCAATTGGGCAATAATGCCCTCAATAGAAACGATGATTACTTCTATGCCTTATTTGTACCAGACCGAGCTCGCTTTACTATTCCCTGTTTTGATCAGCCCGATATAAAAGGTAAGTTTTCGGTTAAAATGGATCTACCAGAAGACTGGATTGGTATTGCCAATGGCCAACCAACCACCAAGCAGGCAACCGAGGGACGTATACAATTAGAGTTCGCCCCCTCGCAAGCTATTAGCACTTACTTATGGGCTTTTACAGCTGGTGATTATCAGTTCGACTCCATTACATGGCAAGACAAAACGATTGGCTTGTACCACATGGTTGATGACAGCGCCAAATACAATAGAAACATCAAAGAAGTATTCAGACAAACAACCGCCTCACTCGACTGGTTAGAAAATTATACCAAATACGATTACCCGTTTGATACGTATAATTTAGTCGCTATTCCATCCTTTCAATTTGGAGGAATGGAACACCCTGGAGCAACCTATTACAGAGCATCAAAAATATTTTTGGATGAAAATCCAACACGTAATGAAGAGTTAGCGCGAGCCAACCTCATCGCCCATGAAACAGCTCATATGTGGTTTGGAGACTTGGTTACCATGCCTTGGTTTGATGAAGTTTGGCTAAAGGAAGTATTTGCCAATTTTATGGCCGATAAAATTACTGAACCCTGGTTTCCTGATATGAATCACCAACTACGTTTTTTAATGGCACATTTTCCTGCCGCGTACGCAGTAGATAGAACTGCAGGAGCCAACCCAGTGGGACAAAAACTTAAGAACCTAAAGAATGCGGGTACGCTATACGGCGGAATTATCTACCATAAATCACCCATTGTAATGAAACAATTGGAAAGCATTGCAGGGGAAGAGCAGTTACAATTAGGCATACAAGAGTATGTTGCCAACAATGCCTACGGAAATGCATCATGGAACGATCTAATCGCCTGTATTGATAAACATACCGAAACGGATTTGAAAGTTTGGAGCAAGGCCTGGGTATTTGAAGCTGGCCGCCCTATTATTTACTTCGAACCATCCTTACACAACCCAGATAAATTGTGGTTGAAACAGCAAGCTGAACACCCACAATTGACAAGTGCCAAAACCTACTGGCCGCAAGAAGTCAACATCATCCAAAACGACGAGAATACTTTACAATATCAAATGTTTGATGCCAAAGTAAAGATTCAGGATGATTTAGAAACTGACAACACCCTATTTTTAGCCGATGAAAAAGGTTATGGTTTGGTGCGTTTGACCGATACTCAAATTGACTATTGGTTAACAAACATTAGCCAGTTGTCTGATGATTTACTGCGCGGCAGAATGGTCATCAATTTATATGAGAATTTTTTAGATGGTAGTATTCATCCCAAACAGTTTCTGAACTACCTACACAAAACTATCTTAAAAGAAGAAAACTCAATTATTCTCAACCAATTGAGCAGACAACTTCAGGCGTGCTATTGGAAGTTTATTCCCGAAGGCGAACGAAAGGACTTAAGCGAACGTTTAGAGCCATCATTATGGACCTACATGGAAGCACAAACAGATGTCGCCAACAAGAAAACCTTGTTCAGACTTTGGTACAACATCAGCCTTAGCCCAAGTGCTATTGATAAGCTGGCACAAATAATAAAGGGTGCCCACGAGGTTGAGGGTATTACTTTGAGTGAGAATGATAAAATTAGTATCGTTTCGCAGTTGAGCATTAAAAACCATACTGAGGCACAACAACTAATAAACATGGTTCACTCACAACTGAAAAGCCAACACAACAAGGATAAACTCACATTTCTAAAGCCATCTTTATCGTCAAATGCCACTGATCGCGATGAATTCTTTTTGTCATTATCAAAACTAGAAAACAGAAGTAAAGAGGGCTGGGTTCAGAATGCCTTGGCCAACTTGCATCATCCATTAAGGCAGCATCACTCAGTACATTATTTACCCAATACACTACAAATGTTAGAAGAAATACAGCTGACAGGCGATATTTTCTTTCCAATTGGGTGGCTAGGCAATAGCATCAACTACCATGTTAGCAAAGAAGCATACGAGATGACAAATAGTTTTCTAACAAACAACCCCAACTATCCTGAGCATCTAAAGTTGAAAATCCTTCAGAACATTGATATGACAGAAAGAGCTTACCGAATTAAAGAGAAATATTTCAATTAAATTAGTTTTGTTCATGGTTAATACAAGGCCATAACAAGCTTCATATTTTCTTGTAAAAGCTTGAATTAACTTCAATTTACAGCATACAAAAAGAGGGTGTCCAAAATTACGGCATCCTCTTTTTTTATGTTTTAAAATTGAATCGCGTTTGTTAATATGCTATACCGCTGAGAGGCTGTAGTTGAGCTGGTATTTTGTTTTAAAGCTAGATATGGAGGCTATTATTCGTATT
>NZ_VKDE01000026.1 GCF_007097485.1 Carboxylicivirga sp. M1479
CACCATATCGTCAGGATTATATATGTCTTGATCCGAGAGAGAAAAATATTAATAGCTCCACTAATAAAGTGGCTTAAAAACTTGTAATTAATTAGAGTATATGAAACGACCATGTAAATTTGATTATCCAAATTTTCACACAAGGGGATGATAAAATTTACTTGAGAGTTCCATATGGCAAATGAAAGCAAATTATAATCATATGAAACCATCATGATTAAGCTTTAAATACACAGGGCTATGATTAAAGAATCTTTGTATGTGTTCTGTAAATCAGTCTTGTGTCTTGATACTAGTTTTTAAAAAGATGAAACAAAATATAAAAGTAATAGCATTTGATGCTGATGATACCTTATGGGTTAATGAAACCTTTTTTAGAGATGCGGAAAAGGTTTTTGCTACCATCATGAAGCCTTTCGCCAAAGCAGATGAGGTGTATCGTAAGTTGTATGAAGTAGAAATGAATAATATGTTGCTATACGGATATGGCATCAAGGGTTTTATGCTGTCACTCATTGAAACCGCTAATGTTATTTCAAATAATCATGTATCAGCACAACAAATTGGTGAAATAATTGAGGTTGGAAAATCCATGCTTCAAAAACCTGTTGAATTATTGGATGGAGTGGAGCAGGTATTAAAAAGTTTGCAAGGCGATTATCGATTAATTGTGGCGACCAAAGGTGATTTGTTGGATCAGGAACGTAAACTGCGCAAGTCGGGTTTATTGCCCTATTTTCATCATATTGAAGTAATGAGCGATAAAACACCGAGCACCTACCAGGCTCTAATTAAGCACCTCGATATCGAAAATCACGAACTGTTAATGGTGGGTAATTCACTCAAATCGGATATTCTGCCTGTATTGCAAATAGGTTCTTGGGGTGTACATGTGCCGTTTCATACAACCTGGCATCACGAGGAAGTTAATGAACCTATTATTTCAGATCAATTTTATACACTAGGATCAATTATTGAATTAGAAGAACTAATGCAGGATTAATATTTGTTAAATGACTATTTACCGTCGAACAAAGCCCTTGTTTTAAGGTTTTGCATTAAAATTATAATGTATGAACGCGCTCACTTTAACAACGCCAGCATTGCTTTTTTCTGCTGTATCATTGATCTTATTAGCTTATACCAATCGCTTTTTGGCATATGCTGCTTTAGTACGTCAATTATACGGCCAACTGCAAAGCAATTCTAACCAAGTATTGTTAGATCAAATAAGAAATCTGCGCAAGCGACTCTACCTTATCAAGAATATGCAATTATTAGGCGTAGCCAGCTTGATGTTTTGCGTATTATCCATGTTACTTATTTACATTGAGATTTTTGTGCCAGCCGCCTTTGCCTTTGGTTTAGGGCTGTTATTACTCATAATTTCATTGTTACTTTCAGGTTGGGAAATTAAGATTTCAGTACGTGCACTTGATTTGCACCTTATTGATATGGAGCATTTTAAGGATGATGCAAAAATGTAATCAACAGTTATCGTTATTTTTAAATGTAGCGACCTTTGAGTTGCAAGTATTTTGTTGCTGAAAAGTTATCATATCAATGTTCCAGTAATCCGTAATTATCCTGTAGCTTTTACAGAGCTTTTGGGTTTATTAACTTCTATTTAACGAGTGCTAGTCATTTTTTATCAAATGATAGACGTAATTTTGAACCTTTAATTTCTTGTTCAACAGAGGGAGTTAAAGATTATTTAAAATATTATTGAAATATACTAAATGCAGAAAGATTTAACGAAAGGCCCAGTTCTTTCGAGTATTATAAAACTAGCGATACCAATTATTGGATCATCCTTTATGCAGTTTGCCTATAATTTTACCGATATGCTATGGGTAGGTCAATTAGGCTCTAATGCTGTTGCTGCTGTTGGAACATCAGGTTTTTTTCTGCACATGGGCTGGGCATTTGCTTCGATTTTAATGGTTGGCAATAATATTGCCATATCTCAGGCAATTGGTAGAAATGACAATGAAGAAGCACAAAATATAGCCATCAACGCCCTAATTGGTGTCTTTTTGTTAACCATAGTATACTTGTCGTTAATACAAGTAGGACACGTGCAGTTAATAGGGTTTTTTGAGTTGAATAATTTGGCAACCGAACAAATGGCTCATAGCTATTTGCGCTGGGCTTCAGTAGGGTTGTTTTTTATATTTACAACACGCTTATTTACCGGAAATAGTAATGCAAGAGGAGATTCAAAAACCCCTTTTCAAATTACCTTAATTGGTGTGGTATTGAATATAATTCTGGATCCCATTTTTATTTTTGTTCTGGATTTTGGAGTAACAGGTGCAGCAATGGCTACTTTACTGTCGCAACTAGTGGCAGCTGGTATTTTTGTAGTTCGACGGGCAAAAGCATTTTTAGGTATTAGTAAAGCGTGGTTAATCTCGCTTAAAAAGATGTTGCAATTGGCTCGTTTGGGCTTGCCGCCATCCATACAGTATATGATCTTTTCATTTATTGCTATTGTAATGGCAAAAATTGTGGCTGGTTTTGGTAGTGATGCCATTGCAGCGCAAAAAATAGGTCTGCAAATCGAAGCCATGACATTTATGACTGTTGGCGGTTTAAATGGTGCCATCATGTCGTTTACCGGGCAAAATTTTGGAGCTAAAAAACATAAGCGCATTCACAATGGCTATAAGTCGGGTTTATTATTGGCACTTGGTTTTGGCGCTTTTATGACTGTTCTATTTCTATTGTTTTCAGAAGAAATGGTTCGTTGGTTTGTTGATGAGGATACAACTGTTGTTATTGGTGCTGCCTACCTACGTATTGTTGGTTTGTCGCAAATTTTTATGTGTATTGAAATGATTGGTTCGGGAGTGATCAATGGAATTGGTAAAACGCGTTATCCGGCCACCATTAATATTTCTATGACCATTGTACGTGTGCCTTTGGCTCTTTGGCTATCGCAACCCCATCGATTGGGCGTTAATGGAATTTGGTATGCCATCTTAATTAGTACTTTTTTACGCGGAATACTTGTAACTTCAAGCTACTACTATTTAAATAATAAATGGTTAAAACATGTTCATGATGGAAGCAACTAATATAAATATTGATGATGTTATTTCTCAAAATGCAAGCTCTCGATTATTTGAAGGAGGCTTTGGCTTTGAGAAAGAAAATGTACGTGTTACTTTAAATGGAGAGTTAGCGCAAACGCCTCATCCTGCTGTTTTTGGCAATAAAAGGGAGCATCCGTATATAACCACTGATTTTTCCGAAAGTCAGGTTGAAATGATTACGCCAGTTCGCCATAGCGTTGATGAAGCTATCGGCTTCTTAGAAACCTTGCACGATGAGGTGTCTTTAAATTTGGATAATGAGCTGCTTTGGCCACAAAGTACACCTCCCATTTTACCTGAACAAGAAACTGATATACCAATTGCTAAATTTGATAATCAAGGGTCTGAAATGGAGGCCTATCGTAATTATTTGGCCGAGAACTATGGTCGTAAAAAGCAGCTTTTGTCTGGCGTTCATTTCAATATTTCGTTCGATGAAGTGGTTTTAAAGCAATTGTACAAAACGTCAGAAGATAGTGCTTTTTCTTACGAGCAGTTTAGGGAGCAGGTATACCTTAAATCGTTGCGTAATTTTAAAAGATACCGGTGGTTTTTAATCGCTTTATTGGGGAATAGTCCAGTGGTACACAGTAGCTATGCCAATGAGTGCGTTAGGCATTTACCCAAGTTAAAAGACGACTCATATCGATTGATGCATGCAGGCTCTATGCGCAATAGCATGTGCGGATATCGCAACAAAGAGAACTTGTGTTTGAACTATAATACCTTTAAAGATTATCATCAAAGCGTGGATGATGCGATTGAAAAAGGATTAATTTCTCAACCAAAGGAAAATTACGCCAGTATTCGTATTAAGTCACTCGATGAAGGAGAAACAATCTCACACCTTGAAATACGTTTACTTGATCTTAATCCCTTTGTTAAGTCAGGGGTTGATGTGCATCATGCACGCATAATTCATCAGTTTTTAGTGTATTGTTTATTAAAGCCAGAGTTGAATGTGTTTGATATAAAAACGCAAGACAGGGCTTATGCCAATCATGAGCAAGCTGCATCTTTTATAATGGATGAAAATGCCTTTATTATTGCTGATGATGGAAAGCAGTTGCCCATGCAAAAAGCAATTGAATTGGTATTGAATGAGATTGAACACTATACACTTAAGTATTTGGATGAAAAGTATCAGCATAGTTTTGCTGAGCTAAAGCGCATGGTTGTAGATCCGACTCTGCGACCAGCCGTTAGAATGCTTAAAGAATTAAAGTCGCATGCATTTGTTGACTGGACCCTGAATAAGGCGAAACTATATTTGCAAGAAAGTGTCAGTAAGACTTATAATTTTTGGGGTTTGGAGGATATGGAGTTATCAACACAGCTAATAATGCGCGAGGCTCTTATCAGAGGAGTGGAGATGCAGGTTATGGATAAGCTCGAAAACTTTATCAAACTCTCAAAAAATGGAAAAACTGAATTTGTTATGCAGGCCACCCGTACTTCATTGGATAACTACGTGAGTGTACTGTTGATGGAGAATAAGGTAATGACAAAAAAAGTGTTGCAGTCGGCTGGGATTAATGCTCCCGAAGGCCTGGAATTTATTGATGCTAATACTGCACATTCTGCTTTTGATTATTTTAGTGGGCAAGCCATCGTAATTAAACCGAAGTCAACCAATTTTGGCTTGGGTATTACTATTTTAAAGCAGAACGATGACAAACAGCTATTTGAAAGAGCTGTAGCAATTGCATTTGAACACGACAGCACAATTTTGGTTGAGAAATTTATCAGCGGAAAAGAATATCGTATGTTTCTTATTAATGATGAGTTGGTTGGTATTTTACATCGGGTGCCTGCCAATGTAATCGGTAATGGGCAACTTTCAATTGGCCAGCTTATTAGCAAGAAGAACAAAGATCCGCTCAGAGGGAAGGGCTATAAGTCGCCTCTGGAAAAGATTGCCATGGGAGAGGCCGAAGCCATGTTTTTACAAACACAAGGTTTGGATTTCGATTCTGTTCCAGCTGATGGAGTAACCATTTATTTGCGCGAAAACTCAAACATAAGTACTGGTGGAGATAGTATTGATTTTACTGATGATGTGCACGAATCGTATAAAGAAATTGCCGTTGAGGCAGCCAAAGCTTTAAATGTAAAAGTTACCGGCTTAGATATGATGATTGACGATATATCAAAACCGGCAACGCAATCTAATTACTCAATAATTGAGATGAATTTTAACCCTGCTATTCACATACATTGTCATCCGTATATTGGTAAAAACAGACGATTAAATGCTAAAATGCTGGATGCTTTGGGTTTTTGATTGTATCAGTTAATGAACGCATACTCATTGTAGAAATGCATTAACAGCTTAATGGTTGATATGCTTAGCGTAAAATTTGTACGATAGTAATTTGTAATATAGTTTGGCAACTAAAAAGTCAGGGGCGTGTAATCCGTCAATTGGTGCAAACTCAACAATATCGAACCCAACTACATTTTTACGTTCAAATACCTTTTTTAGATAGCGTATCGTTGTGTCCCAGCTTAGGCCCCCAGGTTCTGGTGTTCCTGTTGAAGGCATAATAGATGGGTCAAGAGCATCAAGATCGATGGTAAGATAAACATCATTCGTCATTAAGTCGATGCTCTCGTTCATCCAGGTTTCTGTTCCGTACATCTCTTCAGCAAAAAAGCATTTTTCTTTATTCAAATATTGCTTTTCGCTAACATCCATGCTTCTAATTCCCAGCTGAATTAGGTTACTGGTTTTAGATGCTTTATGCATGGCACAGGCATGGTTGTATTCGCTTCCCAAATAGCTTGATCGTAAATCAGAATGAGCATCCAATTGTAATACAGTCAGGTTATTGTATTTATTTTGATACGCTTCAATAATGCCAATGCTAACGGAATGCTCGCCACCAAAAAATGTCAGAAACTTATTCAGTTTAAGCAGTTCTGTGGTTTTGTTCTGTACCTGTTCGTACATCTGTTCAGGACTAGTGAAATTTGTTAGTTCAGGAAGTATATGAATGCCTTTTTTATATACTTCAGAGTCCGTTTCAATGTCGTAAAACTCCAGGTTAGGAACTGTGTTCATGAATGTATCAAATCCTTTGTCGGCTCCCTTGCCCCATGTGCTTGTGCCATCGTATGGAATGGATTGTAATAAAATTTGAGCATCCTGTAGCTCAATAATCTCATCGCCGTAATCCCCAAAAACTTTATTCATCATCCTGCTCTAAATAGCCTAATATATTTAACATCTCATTTACCGATTGCTCCTCTCGGTATACCGTATCAACAATGTTTCCAGTATCATCGCGATCAATAATCACATGTTTAGGCGCTGGTATAAGGCAGTGTTTTATTCCGCCATATCCACTAACCGAATCTTGATAGGCACCCGTGTGAAAGAAACCTAAGTACAAAGGTTCTTTGTCATTATCGTCATATTTAGGAAGTAAAACATCCTGGTTGAAGTCTTCAGAGTTATAATAGTCGGAATGATCACAGCTAATACCTCCTATGTTCACTCTACCGTACTCATTGTGCCACTTGTTAACTGGTAGTAAAATAAATTTCTCTTGAATTGACCATGCATCCGGGATTGTATTCATTAAACTATTGTTGATGATGTACCAGTTTTCATTGTCGTTTTGCTGTTTTTGTTCAAGTACTTCAAAAATTATTGCTCCCGACTCACCAACAGTGTACTTACCAAACTCGGTGTATATATTTGGCTCCATTACATTGCCCTTGGTACATGCAGCTTTTATATTGGCTATAATCTCATGTATCATGTACTCGTAATTGTACTCAAAACCTAAATGATTACGTATAGGAAAACCTCCACCTAAATTAAATGATTCAAGGTCGGGACTTTCTTTTTTAAGCTCTACATACAGGTTAAGGGCTTTTTGAAATTCTCCCCAGTAATAAGGTGTATCCTTAATGCCTGAATCAACAAAAAAGTGAAGCATCTTTAGCTCTACATTTTCATTATCCTTTATTTTCTCATTGAAAAAATCGATGATAACATTTTGCGGAATGCCAAGACGAGAGGTGTAGTAGGCTGATTGTGGTTCTTCGTTAATAGCCATTCGAATACCAATCTTTAATTTTTGATTGGCACTTTGTTTAAGCAAGCGGTCGTACTCATTAATACTGTCCAGTATAATTATTGAGTTTGTAAAACCAAATTCTTGCAGTTTTATAATCTTTTTTAGATAGCCATCTGTTTTATAACCATTATGAATCGTAACAATATCTTTATTGATTTTACCTTTTTTATGTAGGTAAAGAATCAAATCAATGTCGAAAGAGGAAGAGGTTTCGATATCAACATTTTGTTTTAGAGCTTCGTTAATTACATGGTTAAAGTGATTGCATTTTGTGCAATAGCAAAAATTGTATTCACCTTGATACGCATTGTTCTTAATGGCTCTGTTAAACAGGTTGCGTGCTTTTTTAATTTGGTCACCTATCTTTGGTAAATAGATAAATCGAAATGGTGTACCATACTTCTCTATAAGGTATTTGAGTGATACGCCATGGAATGTTAAGTAATCTTTTTTGAGGTCAAACCCTTCCTGAGGAAAGTAAAAACTTTGCTCTATTAAATCAAAATATGTGTTTTTCATGTGGAGTTTTTCTTTCTATTATCACATGGAACTCTAACGGAATTTTAATCATTAACAGTGATTATCTATTAAGATGAAAATTTGCGCCTTTGTTTTGTATTAAAGATCCCAAGTACGATTCTACATTTATTTGTGTGCGCGAATTTATTCAATTTACAAATAATATTTTGCAAGTGCAGAAATGATTTTTTTTGATTCTTTAATCTATGCTTGCTGTTATATAAGGTGTCTACAGATCTAATAGCTATATTTGCATTCAGTTCTATAAAATCAACTCATCAGTTTAAGTCAATACTAATATTATCATGCAAAGTTCAAAAGATACTGTTTGTGCTATTTCAACAGCCCAGGGAATGGGGGCCATAGCCGTTATTCGCCTTTCGGGTTCACAATCCATTGAAATTTGCGAAAAAGTGTTTTCGCCAGCTCGTAAAGGTAAGGTACTGTCGAATCAAAAGGCCAATACAATTCACTTTGGCAGTATTGGAGATGGCAACAAAGATATTGATGAGGTATTAGTGAGTATTTTTAAAGCTCCGCATTCCTTTACAGGGGAAGAAATTGTTGAAATAGCCTGCCACGGAGCTCCGTATATACAGCAACAAATTCTTCAGCTCCTCACTGCAAATGGCGCCAGACTGGCTACTGCTGGCGAGTTCACGCAAAGAGCTTTTCTTAATGGTAAAATGGATTTGTCGCAGGCAGAAGCTGTGGCCGATTTAATTGCCTCTAGAAGTGAAGCTGCAAGAAGAGTGGCATTACAACAAATGCGTGGCGGTTTTTCAAATGAGTTAATCAATTTGCGTACGCAGTTGCTCAATTTTATATCACTTATTGAGCTGGAATTAGATTTTAGTGAGGAAGATGTTGAGTTTGCTAACCGTTCAGAACTAATGTCATTAATCGATGAGATGATGCGTTTATTGACCAAGCTGACCGATTCCTTTTCATTGGGTAATGCTATCAAAAATGGTATTCCGGTAGCCATCGTTGGACATACGAATGCTGGTAAGTCAACGCTATTAAATACTTTACTGCAGGAAGATAAAGCCATTGTTTCGGATATTCATGGTACCACCCGCGATGTGATTGAAGATACGATAAATATTGAGGGGATAAGTTTTCGTTTTATTGATACTGCTGGTATTCGAGCAACCAAGGATGAGATCGAAAACCTGGGTATTGAACGTACTTACGATAAAATTAGTAAAGCAAGCATTGTATTATTGATGCTGGATGTTAATGATCCAGACACAAAGATTCATGAAGCAATAATTGATGTAAAAAATCGATTAGATGAGCATCAGCAATTAATTGTGGTGATTAACAAAATGGATCTTGCTGCAGATTCTTCTCAAAATCGATTTAATAAGGAGATTTTCAAGGAGTTATCTGGTGTAGATGCCATTGTGCCTATTTCAGCAAAAAAACTTCAGAATATTGATGCCTTGACTTCAGAATTACTTAAGACAGTTAATTTATCGGCAATAGACAATGATGAAGTGATTGTTACTAATGTACGACACTATGAGGCTCTTAAAAAGTCCTTAGATGCTGTTGAACGTGTGTCAGAAGGTTTAAGTTCAGGTATTAGTGGCGATTTCTTAGCGCAGGATATTAGAGAAGTTCTTCACTTTTTAGGAGAAATTACAGGGCATATCAATACTGATGAGGTTTTAGGTAATATTTTCAAGAATTTCTGTATCGGTAAGTGAGTCTAATGCCTTGAAAATCAGGGTTATGAATGATTCTACACTTGTGTTTCATAGGAGTTAGTGGATTGATATATAACGTGTTAATATTCTTGATGATGTTTTTCTTGGTAATATTTAATCTGTATCAAAATTGGTCAACTTCACAAAACCACATTTAATGAAACGATTTTTCCTTCCGTATCCCATAATGCCATTGATTGTATCATGAACAGGTTTTATAATTGAGTTTCATAATTGAACATTAAAAGAAACAGCTATGAAAATTAGTTATACAATCTGGATAAGTTTTAAGCAAAGCACAAACATTTTTCTAGCCGATTCATATATAGAATTGCTCGAAATGATATATGTTTGCTTATTATAAGGGAGGATAGTGAAACAGTTAGATCTAGAAGAAATATTAATTAAGCTGGCTAAGGATGATGAGTCCTCATTGGAGGCGTTATTTAGTTATTATTATCCTAGATTATATAATTTCTCAAAATCATTCCTAAAGCTTGAAGCTGGTATTGATGACATCCTACAAGAAGTTTTTGTGAAAATTTGGCAAAAGCGGAAAAGTATCAAATCTGCAAATACTTTTAATTCATACATCTTTACTATTACGCGAAACTTACTATTGAATGAATTGAGGGCTCGCCTTAATAATGAAAACTTAAAAGAAGAAGTTAAAAAACTATCCATTGGATCGGAATACTCTTCTATCGACCAGGTTGAATACAGCGAATTAGAGGAAAAAGCAAATCAATTGATTAATGAACTCCCAGAGCGACAAAAAGAAATATTTGTTTTAAGTCGTTCTGAAGGTTTAACACATAATGAAATTGCAGATAAATTGGGGATAACAACAAAAACTGTTGAATACCATATGTCGCTTGCCATTAAGTATATAAAAGGTAATCTTAAAGACTACGGGGTGGTATCGATGCTTTATTTTTATCTTTTTTTCTAATTTTTTTCATTTTCTCACTAGGGATAGACTTTTTTGCTGTGTATAAATATTAGACAAGCATTAAATATGAAAAGTTTATTCAAGAAATATTACCATTCTACATTACGTCCCGATGAATTTTCTGAAGTGTCAGAATTAATAACTGATAAACGGAAAGAATCGGCCATTTCGGGTTTAATGAAAGGTTTCTGGGACAATGAAATGAATAATGCAGATGTTCCACCTCGTGAAAACCCCATACTCTTTAAAAGAATAAAAGAAGCCATTTGGATAGAGCGGAATAAAGTAGCACAAAGAAAGATAAGGATTTACGGTTGGGCTGCAGGAGTTGCAGCTGTTCTTGTAGTGGCTCTACTTGTTAGTAATATCATTTTTTATCAGCATTTTGACACTAGCAAACTTGCTTCACAGCATCAAACAATATCTACACCATACGGAGCCAAAACAAATATTGATTTACCTGATGGCTCAAGCGTCTGGCTTAATTCAGGTTCAACAATCACTTACCCTGTGAATTTTGGTAATCGCAGAACTATATCCCTAACTGGAGAAGCTTTCTTCGATGTAAAGAAAAGTAATAGTCCTTTTGTTGTTTCAACAAGAGATGGAGATGTGGTAGTGAAAGGGACTTCTTTTAACGTTAGAGCATACCCCGATGAAGAAATCTATGAGACGACACTTGTTGAAGGAGTTGTAGACTTCAAACCTAAGAGTGGAACGGAAGTGTTAACTCTTGAGCCAGGTGATCAGCTTAGAAAAGTATCAGAAGGATTTAGAATTGAAGAAGTTGATACAAAGTACTCAACATCATGGATGGAAGGTAAATTAATTTTTAATCGTGAAGCTTTTCCTACTTTAATAACAAAATTGGAACGGTGGTATAATGTGAAAATCAATTATAAAGATTCAGAGCTGGATAAATTATGGTACTCTGGTACCATCGAAATGGAGAGTATTAGTGAAGTAATGAATATGATTAGTATGTCGGCACCTGTTACTTATAGCTTTGATAGGAAAACAAGAGTCTTTACACTTAAGTATTATACCGAGGGTGAAAATTAATTATTAAAATATATCCCACAAATGATGAATTAAACCATATCAACTGGTAAAAAAAAGAAGCGAGAACTGGTCCTTCTCACTTCTTTATTCAGTTGATAAATAATAGAATTATTTATCTAATAACATTTCAAAATTATGAAAAAAATCCGATGTATGCATGGGTTGAGTCCATGTGTCCTAAAAACGATTAGAATTATGAAGCTTTCAGTACTACTGATGTTACTTTTTATAACAGGAGCTTTCGCTTCTGAAACCTTTTCACAAAGTGCCACCTTATCGCTTAAAGTTAATAAAGTAAGTCTTGAAGATTTCTTTAATAAGATTGAGGAACAGAGCGAGTTCAACTTTTTTTATAGCGGTATTATTGATGTTGAGCAAAAAGTAACTAGAGAGTATCGTGCTCAAAAAATCACTGAGATTCTGGACGATGTCAAAGATGAGTTTGGTATTGAATACAAAATAGTTGATAAACAAGTCATTCTTTTTCCATATGAAAAGAATACAGAAAAGAAAGTTGATAATGTACAGTCGCAGGAAACAATTTCAGGAATTGTAACTGACGATAAAGGAGAACCACTCCCAGGAGTTAATGTCTATCAAAAAAGTAATCCACAAAATGGTGTTATTACAGGTTTTGATGGTTCATATGCACTTAATTTAGTAAGTTCTGATGAAAGCCTTGTTTTTTCGTTTATAGGCTTTGTTAAGCAGGAAGTTAATGTAGCAGGACGCAATCAAATAAATATTACACTTGTTGAAGAAAGTATTGGATTGGATCAGGTGGTAGTCGTAGGTTATGGCGTCATGAAAAAGAGTGATGTAGTAGGTTCAGTTGCATCTGTAAATATCGATGATTTTTCCAATACACCAACTTCTGATGTTCAGAATATGTTAAAAGGTAGAGTAGCAGGTGTAGAAGTTACACTCGACAATGCTGAACCAGGAGGTAGTTCTTCAATTTTAATTCGGGGTAAAAGATCTATTGAAGGTAACAACGATCCCTTGGTATTGGTGGATGGAGTACCCGTTAGTAGTATGAACGATGTTAACCCAAATGCGATAGAATCCATTGAGATACTGAAAGATGCTGCTTCTCAATCTATTTATGGTGCCAGAGCTTCAAATGGGGTCATACTAATAACCAGTAAAAAAGGTGAGAAAGGTAAGTTAAGAATCTCTTATGACGCTTTCGTCTCCTCGCAGAAATTGTGGAATAATTTTGAAACCTTTGATGGATATGAGTTTGCTCAACTAAAGAGAGAAGCTTATCGAACAGATAATGGAGGTAACTATGTCATTGATGAGTCGATTTTTACATTTGAAGAGCAGCAAGCAGCCTTGCAAAGTGGTGAATTCATCGACTGGGAAAACGAAATTATAGATGACGGGGCCATTAAACAAAGTCACAGTGTTAACCTATCAGGGGGTGGTGATAAAACAACTTATTCACTTGCATTAAGGTACTTTAGTCAAGACGGTCTAATTGCTGGATCCGACTATAGACGATATGATTTTCAGACAAATATCACCTACGATGCCACTAAATGGCTTACTATTGGAACAAATGTTATTTATAACAGTGGTGAAAAGACAAGCGCCCCTGGCTCAATGAATACAATTAATTCTGATCCTATTGGAACTCTATACAATGAAGATGGCAGTTATAAGACCTACCCAACAGGTGATGTATCGTTTTTTAATCCTTTAATAAATAGGGATGAAACAGATAATGTATCCAATACCGATAAATATATTTTAACACTGTATGCTGATTTAAAACTTTTTGAAGGTTTTAACTATCGCTTAAAGGGAAGTACAACTTCTTTTTTTGGTAAATATGGAACTTATAAAACCTCGAAAGAAAGCAGTGGAAGAGGTGTAAATGGGATAGCTGAAAAAGATACTGAATATAGTGATTGGATGACTCTTGAAAATATTTTTAACTATAATAAGTCATTTGGTAATCATACACTTTACGGTACATTTGTTAATAGTATTGAAAAAACAAAATGGGAAAGAACTAATTTAGAAGGAAAGAATTTTCCTAATGATTTTCTGGGCTACAATGGAATTCATAATGCAAGGGATCCATTATCTATCTCACATTCGGCCAACGAAAAAACTCTTCTTTCGTTTATGGGGAGAATTCAATATGATTTTGCTAAGAAATACTACATTTATTTGACAATGAGGGCTGATGCATCGTCTGTATTTAGCGAAAACAATAAATGGGGATACTTCCCTTCGGTAGCATTGAGCTGGAACTTGGCCAATGAAAGTTTTATTAAAGAAATTAATGCCATTTCGCAATTAAAGTTAAGAGCAAGTTACGGTTCTGTTGGGAATCAAGCCATTGGTGCCTATCAAAGTTTAGGAATAGCCCAGGATTATAACTACATCTTTTATAATGGTGGTGCCAACGAAAGTGCCTCTGGCTATTCTCCAGATTATCAGTTGGCTAACCCGGATCTAAAATGGGAAACCACAAAAACGCTAAACCTGGGACTTGATTTTGGTTTATGGCGTGGCAAACTAAGCGGAACAGCCGAATATTATTACAGCAATACTGAAGACCTATTGATGAGAAGAAGTGTAGGAGGTATTACAGGATATACCCAAATGTTAGACAATTTAGGGCGAGTACAAAACCAGGGAGTTGAATTGTCATTATCGGGGGTATTGGTAGATACGAAGGACCTAAATGTAACCTTGAACACTAACTTTTCAATGAATAGGAACCAAATTAAGGAGTTATATGGTGATTTAGATGGCGACGGTAAAGAGGATGATGTAGAAGGACAATACTACATCAATTCTCCGATAGATATTTATTATGACTATGAATTTGAAGGTATCTGGCAACAAAATGACGATATCGTGAATTCACATATGCCTGATGCATCACCAGGAGGAATAAAAGTGAAAGACCGAAATAATAACGGTATAATTGATGCTGATGATCGCAGGATTTATGACCGTCAGCCTGATTGGATCGGATCTTTTTCACTTAATTCCAACTATAAAAACTTCGATTTATTCATCGATTTATATACGGTTCAAGGTATAACCAAATTGAACCCTTATTTATACGAATACAACAAAGGAGGTTCTTTAAATGGTAAAGTAAATGGGATAAAAGTAGATTACTGGACTCCTGAGGATCCATCTACGAAATATCCGCGACCAACGATGCAAAGTATTCCTTTTATGCAAACCATTGCATACGACGATGCCAGTTACTGGCGCATCAGAAATTTAACCATTGGTTATACTTTACCTGATAAGCTTACTCAAAAGTGGAGAATTAACAAATTAAGGTTTTATGCTACGGCTTATAACCTTTATACCTGGACCGACTACTTATCTTTTAGTCCGGAAAAAGATCCGGATGGATACCCTGAGTCAAAAGATTTTCTATTAGGGATTCAGCTTCAGTTTTAATCAATAAAGAATCGACAAATGAAATATTTATATTATACAATAATAGTTACAATATTCCTTTTTTTTACCTCTTGTGAAGAGTTCTTAGAAGAGGAGCCGATTACATCGATTTCTTCATCATGGATATATGAGAATGAAGAAGGGTATACAACGGGTGTAAATGCTTTATATAATTTAAATCGCGCCTTTTACGAAGGAACGGGGCAGCAGCACCAGGGAATTCCTATGATCATGTCTGACTTAGTGGGCATTAGGGCAGGCTTTGGAAGTTGGGTGTATTATAATCCCAATCAGCTAACCCCAACTTCATCTTCATTTCCGGGAAATTATATTTGGACACAACATTATCGAATAATCGATAGAAGTAATGCCCTTATTGCATCGTCGGTTAATTTTGATGCAGATATTAAACCTCAGGAAGCAGAAGCAAGGATGTTTAGAGCACATTCTTATTTTACATTGTACAGGTTATTTCATAATCTTCATTTAAACCTGGAACCTACAACTCCTGAAAATGCTTTTGATATTGAATATGCTGTTGCTAGTCCTGCTGATATTTTTAGCGCAATAAATGATGATTTAGATTCAGCTATTGTTCATTTGCCTTGGACAACTAACGATGTTGGAAGGTGGACAAAGGCTTCTGCAAAACATTTAAAGGCTAAAGTTGCCCTTTGGCAATCTTATGATATAGAAACACAAGGTACGTTAAGTGCAGAAAACTATTCTCAGCAGGCTTTATCGCAAGCCGAAGAAGTAATAGGTTATGGTGATTATGAATTAGCTAAGGTTTCAGAGGTTTTCGGATCAGAGAAAAAGCCTTCAAAGTATTCTAGTGAAAACTTATTTGTTATCAATTTCGATTTAGAGCTTGAGGGTAGTAATGGTGGAGGACGTAATCACCGTTTAGGTACTATGACAACAGCTCGTTACCAAGAGCTAAAAGGTGTAGTTGAAGAGGGTTTTTTAGGTCAGGGATTAAGTTGGGCGATGCCAAGCAACTATCTATTTAACCTGTATGGTATCAATGATGCTGAACGCAGAAAAGATAAACGTTTCACCTCTTATTATGTGCAGAATTATTATTACAACGATAGTGAGGACTTGCCTGATGGGGTACAGTTGGGTGATGTTGTAAGTAATGCTGAACAAAAATTATCTTCAGAAGATTATTACCGAAGATTGCACCCAAGTTTAGCTAAGTATATTGACTTCGAAACCACTACCACAACCTGGTCGTGGTCCGACTTAATTGTTTACCGTTTAGCAGAAACTTATTTGATCGCTTCGGAAGCATCCTTATTGCTGAATGATCCTGACAAAGGGGTTGAATATTTGAACCAAGTAAGAAGACGTGCATATGAATTGCCTATAACAGCACCTTCATCCATTGATTTTACAGCTGCTGATTTAACCGTTGATTTGATTTTAGATGAAAGAGCCCGTGAATTGGCTATGGAAGGTCAACGTTGGTATGCGTTAAAACGAACAGGTAAATTAATTGAATATATGAGAGATCATGCTGGTCATGAGGCAGGCTATACTGACTTGGTTGGTGGTAATTTAAAGACTGATGCTCAGGAAAATATACAATTACGTAATGTCAATTTTCCAATTCCTCAAAATCAGATTGATATCATGGGGGTTCCTGAGTTCCAAAATGAAGGTTATTAATAAAGTTAAGAAGGAAGATCATGATAAAGAGATTATATTTTTTTAAGAAATTGATTTACACGACAGCAATACTTAGCTTGTTTTCGTGCGAAAGTGAGTACGATAAGGATATGGACGATAAGCTTGAAGGCTATAAGGATATCCCAACAGATGTAAAACTAACATACGATATAAATGCAGATAACCCTAGTTATGTTGTTGATTATACTGCAACAGGTGAGGGACAGATTTATTTTGCATTGAAGAAAGATGTCAATGAATTAGATCCTGAAACTTCAACAGATGGAGTATTTGCAATAAAATATGACAACGCAGGAGTTTATAAAGCCGTATTAATTGCACAAGGTTTAAAAGGAACCGCAAATGACACTGTTGAGGTGGTTGTTGACGAGAAAATACCATTTGAACTATTAGCATCTGTCGAAGTGAGTAATGATGGTTCGGGTAAAATAAAGTTCAATATGGAAGCACAGAATGCAACCAGCTATCAGGTAGATATTTTTGAGAATGATGGAACCACTTTAATTTTTTCTGATGTTACAGATGCAACAAGCTACAGTTATCTATTTTTAAATGAAGAGTTGGTTGAAGTAACAAAAGAATGCCTGGTTACAATAAGTGCAAAAAATAATGCTGGCGTAATTACTGAAACCCTACCTTTTAGTGTAACCATAGCAGCAGGTGTGGCACCTCCAAAAACATGGGGATTCTTCGATGATATGGATGGCAGTGCATGTGGTGATATTAATTGGAATGCTGTTTCGGATGAAACAGGACTATTAGCATTATCAGAATTGCCGGCAGCAGTGCAGGCCAATAATAGTTCAGCCACCTTAAGGTATCATTATAAAGCCAATGGCGCACAATATGGAGTTCTTGAATTTAGTAAGCTGGCTGATGGTTCTGAGTTTGATTTTTCTTTCCAGGCTAAGTTCAGGGTGAATGTTTATATTCCTTCAAGCACAACGGCACCAGACGGCAACGTGATTGACAATACCGATAACTCGGATAAAAAAATCATCAGGCTATATCTTGAAGATAGATATAGAGCGGATGGCTCTTCTTATAGCGATTCGTATAAACGTAATGTGTGGATTGAAAAGGAAGTTAGTGCTTATGATCAATGGGAAACAATTGAGTTTGATTTTACAAACCAAAGCGAATACAAATACCATAGTCAGGCCTATGGGTCTTATAAGTACTATATTCCTGATGGGAAGGAAGGTCAAAACCCTGATAGATTATACTTAAGAACCCACGTTAATGGAAATGCTTCTGAAAGTACCATTTATTACTTCGATGATTTTGAACTGTTGGATATAGATGGTTCTTCCTTAGGATTTGTATGTCCTGCGGAGTAAGATGAAAAGATAAAGTAGCTTATCCTAACATTCTGCTAATAAAAGGTAGGGTGTTAGGGGTAAGTTACACATATCTAAATATACATGTTTGAAAAAAAGTTGTTTGGTTAAACAATCCATGGGTGCGTTTTTTTAGGAAGCGGATCGTCTTTATGGGAGTTTAATGTGGTAACTGAAAGAACATTTTATCACATGAGAAATTTAATAATATTGATATTTGTTGTATATCTGGGCTTATTGTTAAGCTGTAAGCCTGATCATGCAACCAAAAACACCGAGGCCGGATTCATTGCCGATTTGATGGAGCAGATGACGGTTGAAGAAAAAATTGGACAGCTAGTTCAATACTCAAGTAAAGAGGCGTTGACCGGTCCCGAAGTATCCAATAAAGCAGTTAGTATTGTTAATGAAGTAAAGCAAGGGAAAGTAGGATCATTTATTAATGTAGATGGTGCGCAAAAAACCTATGACCTGCAAAAAATAGCAGTGGATAGTAGCAGATTGGGAATTCCTTTGATTTTTGGCTATGACGTGCTACATGGATACAAAACTATTATGCCAGTAGCGTTAGCTTCAGCGAGTAGCTGGAACGAAAAATTAATAAAAGAAGGTGCGAAGGTAACGGCAAGGGAAACAGCTTCTTCCGGTTTACATTGGACTTTCGCACCAATGCTGGATGTTAGCAGGGATGCACGATGGGGAAGAATTGTAGAAAGCTGTGGCGAAGATCCTTATCTGACTTCGGTTATTGCAAAAGCCACTGTTGAAGGATTGCAGGGAACCACCTTGTCCGATACTTTTAGCGTGGCCGCTTGTGCGAAACATTTTGCAGGATATGCCTTTGCCGAGTCCGGCATTGATTACAATACAACGGAGATTACCGAGCAAACACTTAGAGATGTGGTGCTGCCGCCTTTTAAAGCATGTGTAGATGCAGGTGTTGCTACATTTATGAGTGCATTTAACGATATTGGCGGAATTCCTTGTTCTAAAAATAAGGAGCTGTTGACCGGTGTTTTAAGGGATGAGTGGGGATTTGACGGTTTTGTTGTGTCCGACTGGAATTCTATCGGTGAGCTCATCAAACATGGCATTGTCAGCAATCGAAAAGAAGCAACAATTGCAGCTCTGGAAGCTGGCGTAGACATGGATATGGAAGGACGGTGTTATAAAAAACATCTAAAAGATTTAATAGCTGAAGGCATTATCTCCGAAGAAGCTTTAAATACCTCTGTAGAAAGGATTTTAAAGATTAAATACAGGTTAGGACTATTCGAGGATCCTTATCGATACTCATCCATTCAGCGCGAAAAGAACGAGATCTATAAGGACGAGAATCTTGAGGTGAGTGAGCAAATGGCGAGGGAATCAATAGTTTTACTTAAAAACGATGAAAGCATACTGCCCTTAAAAGCCGAAGATAAGAAGATTGCAGTAATAGGACCATTGGCCAACGATAAAGATGTGCCCCTCGGATCATGGAGAGCCCGTGCAGAATATAACTCTGCTGTGTCCTTGTGGGAGGGTTTGCAAAACCGGATAGGAGATACCAAAAAGCTACAGTTTGCTAAAGGTTGTAGTTTGGTCGATGAGGTGGTCAATTATCAGTCTATTTTAAACATTGAAGAAGAGGATAGAAGCGGGTTTGCAGAGGCGGTACGTATCGCCAAAAAGGCAGATGTTGTTATTCTTGCTATTGGTGAACATTGTTATCAAACAGGAGAAGCCAGAAGTCAAACTGATATTACTTTAAAAGGTCTGCAAATTGAGTTGTTTGAAGAAATCTATAAAGTAAATAAAAACATTGTTGTGGTATTGATGAACGGAAGACCGTTGGACATTACCGCTATTAACGACAAGGCAAAAGCCATCGTTGAAACCTGGTTTTTAGGTTCCAGAAGTGGATATGCCATTGCAGATGTCCTCACAGGTGCTTATAACCCAAGTGGAAGGTTGCCCATATCTTTCCCGCGTCATGTAGGCCAGCAGCCTCTGTATTATGCAAAAAAAAATACAGGCAGACCCGAAAAACTTGGCAGTAAATCTATTTATCAGGCCAATTATAAGGATAATGAAAGCAGCCCGCTATATCCATTTGGCTATGGCTTAAGCTATAGCAAATTCTCTTATTCTGATATTACGGCTAACAAAGAATCTTTTAGCAAAGGCGAATCTATTCAACTTTCCATAAAGGTTACGAATGATGGTAAATATGATGGTAAGGAAACCGTTCAATTGTATATATATGACCCGGTTGCTTCTGTTGCCAGACCTGTCAAAGAGCTAAAAAAGTTTAAGCAGGTTCATTTGAGGGCGGGCGAATCTAAGAACGTAGAATTTTTAATTACGGAAGATGAGTTAGGCTTTTGGCACAAACATGGAGGAATATATGCCGAAGAGGGAGAGTTTGAGATAATGATTGGGGCTAATAGTCAGGACTTGGTTTCTGATACAATTCGTTATAACAACTAAAGATATCAACGTTTTAGTTAGCATTGTTTTTAGTAATAGTTTTTAACAAGGTGATTAAATTTTAAATAATGAATAAAGTGAATATTCTACTAAGCATAACGATCTTAATTTTATCAATTGTTTCAGGAGGTTGCGACAAAAGCGAAAGCAATGAAATAATTGATACTGTGTATGAACAGTATTTTATAGATGCTGATAATGGGAGTGATTCAAACCCTGGAAATACAGAAAGTCATGCTTGGAAAAGTTTTGCGAACCTGCAGAAAGTTGTACTGGAAGCAGGAACTGAAGTAAGCCTTAAGAAAGGTTGTGAATGGAATGAGGTGTTTTCTTTTAAAGGCAGTGGGGCAAAGGATAATCCGATTATCATAAAATCGTATGGAGAAGGAAATAAACCACTCATAGCATCTCAGGGAACAGAATATGCCTTTTTAATCAAAAACCAAGAATACATTGAAGTAGATGGCTTAAAAATTACCAATAAAGGCACTACTGCTGAAAAAGACAGAAAAGGAATTTATATCGAAGTAGAAGATTTCGGTATTGTCAATCATATTCATCTTAAAAATCTGGAAATAACGGATGTTAATGGAAGGCATGGAGGGCTTTCAAACGGTAATTTTAATGAAGATAAAATGAGTGGCGGTATTATTTATACCATACTAGGTAGTCAGGTAGAAACTTATTTTGATGATTTTCTGATTGAGAATTGCCATATCCATCATGTATCGCAAACAGGAATTTCAAATAAATCATCCTGGGATGACAGAGAATGGCCCAGAAACGGAGGTTCTTATGTGAATATTTCATGGGTTGGCAGTAAAAACGTGGTGTACAGAAATAATACCCTTGAACATATCGCAGGCAACGGGATTATAATAAGAGAAGCATATGCTCCTGTTATAGAAAATAACAAACTGAATTATTGTGGGGAGCTGACTTCCGGAAATGCAGCATTTTGTTTTAATACAGATTATGCTTTGTTTCAATATAATGAAGCGTGTAATACGATTACTAATGAAGGAGATGTCGATTCAGGCGGTTTGGATAGTGACTTTAAAACACGTTGGACAACTTTTCAGTATAATTACTGTCATCATAATGGCGAAGGTGGAGTGCTGATAACTGGAGGACCGGCAAAATGGAATACAGCTTTTAACTATAATACCATCATACGTTACAATATTTTTGCCGATAACGGCGACCATGCCATAAAAACTTCAGGGAATGTAATGGGGCTAAAAGTCCACAATAATCATATTTATTCAGGTCTGGATGAGGCAGTAGATATTATCCAACATAAAAGCTGGGATGGATATTCCAGAGGTGCTGAGTATTTTAACAATGTGTTCTACTGTAGCCATACCGAAAGCCTTGTTAATTTGGGAGGGAGTACTGGTAATTCGATAAAAGACAATCAATTTGCAGGAGTTGCTGCGCATGAGTTGATTGATGTTGAAAGAAATTTATGGAACCAGGTTCCTGTATATAAAACTTCAGGATTACCAGAAGCATCGGAAGGTATGGAGAACATCTACAACTTTAGCTTAGATGGTAGCTCACCAGGTGTCGATTTGGGAAGTAGCTATCAGCCTGATGCTATGGATGGTAAAGGTGGAGTGATTCCTGTTCAGGATATTTTTGGTACCCCTGTACCTGTCAATGGAAAAGTTGATATAGGTATGGAAGAACAGTAAAAACTACTGTAATATATTTAATAAGGGATGTGCTATTGAGTTATATGTGAATAGCTACAAAAATTCAAGGCATATCCCTAATTAATTGAATTTATCGCAGTAAAGCTCCAATACAGATATTTAATAGGTTTTAATAAACATTGATTTGAATAGTCATGCGAATTTTGTTCATATTAACTTTAGTACTAATCGGTCAACAATCTATTTTTTGTCAAAAACAAAGGCAGGAAATTAGTTTAAATTCCAATTGGCAATTTGTAAAATCAGATATATCCATTGATAGCTTATCTCAAGCTAAGCTAAATTGGGAACGAATACAAATACCACATACGTACAATAGCAAAGATGCCTTTGATGATCAAGAAGGTTATTATAGGGGCAAGACCTGGTATAGGCGAGATGTGAAATTAAGTGAATCTCAGCTTAAAAAGAACTTATACCTCTACTTTGAAGGAGTGAATCAAGAAGCTATCGTGTATGTCAATGGCAAATTGGCCGGAAAACATGAAGGTGGTTATACACGCTTTTGTTTTGATATAACTGATTTAGTTGAGAAAAAGGTCAATGGTAAAGCCGACTGTGAAATATTGGTTCAGGTTGATAATAGATTCAATGAAAACATTCCCACACTAACGGCTGATTTTACCTTTTATGGTGGTATATACCGCGATGTATATCTAATAAGTACTCATAAAACTCATTTTAGTCTATCCGATTATGCCTCGAATGGAATTTATATTTCAACACCCAAGGTTTCCAAACAGAAGGCCGATATAGAGATCAAAGGTCTGATTACATCAGATAAAACCCTTAAGGATGTACTGGTTACAAACATACTCAAGGATAAAAATGGTGATGTTGTACTTGAAGAAACCAAAAAAGTTAAGCTGAATGGTAAGCATGAAATTGAGTTTAATTTAAATAACAGCCTTAATAATCCCCGTTTGTGGTCAATAGACAATCCGTATTTATACACGCTACATTCTGTATTAAGCGATCCGGTTTCTAAAAAAGAACTTGACTATGTGACAAATCCGGTCGGTTTTAGGTGGTTTACATTTTCAGCTGACAAAGGTTTTTTTCTTAACGGAATCCAAACAAAATTAATTGGTGTAAATCGTCATCAGGATTATAAAGGCCTGGGGAATGCACTGCCGGATTATCTGCACCTTACCGATATAGCTAAAATCAAAGAAATGGGTGGTAATGTGCTGCGTATTGCCCACTATCCGCAAGATCCTGTGGTTCTTGAAATGTGTGATAAACTGGGGATTATTGCTACGGTTGAAATCCCTATGTGTAATAGAATAACCGAATCGGAAGCATTTTATTCCAACAGCCTGACTATGATGGAAGAAATGATAAAGCAGAATTATAACCATCCTAGTGTTGTTATATGGGCATATATGAATGAGATATTGCTTCGTCCTAAATATGAAGATAATAAGGAGCGTCAAAAGGAATATTTTAAGAATATAAATCTGCTGGCTCAGCGCATCGAAAATAAAACAAGAGCTCTTGATCCATACCGATATACCATGATTCCTAATCATGGGGCTTTTGATAGGTATGTTGAAGTAGGCTTAACTGAAATCCCAATGATAGTTGGTTGGAATTTATATCAGGGATGGTATGGTGGAAAATTTAGCCAATTTGGGGAATATTTAGATCGACATCATAGAGAACTTCCGCATAAGCCAATGTTAGTAACTGAATACGGGGCAGGAGCAGATCCTCGCTTACATACGTTTAACCCTGTTGCTTTTGATTTTTCAGTGGAATATGCTACCAATTACCATAGGGCTTACTTAAAGGCCATTAAAGAACGCAATTTTGTAGCAGGAGCTATGGTTTGGAATCAGTTTGATTTCGGTTCTGAAGGGAGAGGTGATGCAGTGCCTCATATGAATAACAAGGGCTTGTCAACCTTTAATAGAAAGCCTAAAGAACCTTATTATTTGTATAAGGTTAGTAACAGTTCGGAACCAATAGTGGTTATATCTTCGAAAAATTGGAATAATAGATCTGCAGTCTCAGATTCAATCAATAATAGTGTTGCCACTCAGGAAATAATCTTAATGTCAAATATGTCCGAAGTTCAACTGGAACTAAACGGAAGACTGCTTGGTACAAAGAAAGTGCGTAATAATGAAGCAAGATTTAATGTGCCTTTTATAAATGGGGAAAATATTCTTGTAGCAAAGGCTAAAACAGATAGTGCTGTTGTTATGGATGTTGCAAACATCAAGTTCGAAGTTTTACCCTTTCATACTTCTAACGTTGATTTCAATTACATTGCTATAAACGCCGGATCGCATCAATATTTTAGTGATAATGTTATACAGCAAAACTGGGTTCCTGATAAGCCTTATTCAGTGGGAAGCTGGGGCTATATAGGAGGAAAAACGTTTAAAGTGAAAACCTGGCATGGTACTAACCCTACGGCATCCGAAAATATAATTGGTACTAAAAATGACCCAATTTATCAGTCGCAAAGAGTAAATCCTAAGGCATACAAGTTTGATTTACCTGCCGGAGAATACATTGTTGAACTACATTTTTCAGAATTATTAAAAAAGGAAGAAATTAAAAAGTTGGCTTATAACTTGGGCAATGATGCCATAAAGGTTGAAGTTGAAGAAAGAGAGTTCTCAGTTAAGATTAATGAAACTACCGTAATTGAAAACTTAAATTTAGCACAAGATTTCTGCGAATTTGTTCCGTTTGTCCTGAAAAATAAGATAATCATTGAAGGTGGAGAAGGAATTACAATACGTTTTAACGCTTCAAAAGGAGTGCCTGTTATTAATGCTTTAAGTATAAGGAAGGTAACGAATTAGTTTTTGTTGGAAGCTCTGCTCTGATAATTAAGAAGAACACCATTAAAAAAGCATTTTACATCTTACAAGGGTATTCAAAATCTGCCAAAAAATTAAAATACTGATAAGACCAATATCTACAGAGATATTGATCACAGTTATTGAAAAAATCTATGGTAACTATTAAATCAATATTTCGACTGGTTTAAAGGAACCTATTGTTTAACTTTTATAAATTAATTAATCATGAAACTAAATCTACAATTAAAAAAAATGTTGTCTTTTATTATTATTGGAGTTGTTTCAAGTGCTGTATTTGCACAAACAAATGTTGAAAATTTTGATTATCCGACCTCTACTTTGTTAACAGATGCAAGCATTGGATTTACACAGAAAGGGGATGCTCCATCGATTAACATTTATAGTCCAGGATTGGAATATACTGGATTAGCGATTTCTGGTATTGGTAACGCGGCTCATATTGCCATTTCTGAAGGAGGAGATCCATATGGTCCCGAACGAATTGCACGCAAGCCATTCTTTTCTTCTTCCGTAAGCTCTGGAACAGTCTATTTATCTTTTTTGGCAAATATTAAGTCAACAATTGGAGGTGATTTTAATAACTTCTTTATCTCTGTAAGCGATTATGATTCAAATCAATTGAGAGGTAGAGTAATGGCCAAGGATGATGGTAGTGGCAAAGTAATGTTTGGCTTTACAAAAGGGTATAGTACAAATATCAATTGGACCTCTGAATTATATGATTATAATAAAACATACTTTTTTGTTGTTAAATATGAATTTGTAGATGGGGCTGACAACGATATTGCTAGCTTATTCGTTTTTGAACAGGAGCAAGACGGTGTTCCTGTGACTGAACCGCAAACCGCTTCGCTAACTGCTAATGATGCTTCAGGTAGTGATCTTGCTAATATTAAAATTGTTCACTTACGTCAGCGAAAAGTAGAAGCGATTGTTGATGGAGTTGCTTTGGGTACCAGTTGGGGTGATGTTGTTGTTGAAAGTAAAAGCACAGATATTAACATTTTGTCTAAGGATGATGTTACACTAAACGTATTTCAATCTAATGGGGATATGTCTTTAAATATTGAAGTTAATGGTGCTAAGCTGAGTGGTGACTATAGCGTTAGTATTTATAATGTAAATGGACAATTGATTACAAGTGAGCTTATTCACAATCAAAATAAATTTACTTTAGATCTAAATGGCAAGCTTCAAAAAGGAATCTATATTTTAAATGTTATAGGGTACGAAACTAAGCTTACTAAAAAAATTATGATCCGATAAGCATTATGAATGGTGAGTATGAGAAGGTACTATATATAAAATAGTTTCTTGTCTGCTCACCACTTTTCAAAGAGAATATAAGTCTTTCATAAGCAGCCATGAATTCGAATTTTTTCGCCGATATCTATAACAGGAATAAATTAATACTTTAGCCTCCCTTGAAAATGTGCACTAATATTCAATCGGTTTTTTCCTTATATCATTGAAAAGTGTTACAATGAATCTATTCTCTTTTAACTCGGCTTAGTGATATATATCGCATAACGGGCATTCATAATTTTATATCACATAAGTAATTTCTCATCGCTTGCATTTGTTTGACTATTTGCAAATTAAATTATTGTGCATATCTTCGTGTACGAACACGAAATTTATATATCAATAAATTTTCTCAATAAGTTTTATCATGAATCAATTTATAAACGAAGATTTTATACTTTCTAATAATACAGCAAAAGAATTGTATTGTATTTATAGTTCAGGGCTTCCGATTGTTGATTTTCACAACCACTTAAATCCGCGACAGATAGCAGAAGATTTTCAGTTTGATAATTTAGGACAAGTTTGGTTGGAAGGTGATCATTACAAATGGCGCGCCATGCGCATTAATGGCGTGGACGAACACAGTTGTACAGGTGCCGCCAGTGATAAAGAAAAGTTTATGGCATGGGCGGCCACAGTACCTAATACGTTAGGTAATCCTTTATATCATTGGACACATCTGGAATTAGCCCGATATTTTGATATTTATGATCTGTTATCACCATCAACTGCAGAAGCAATTTTCGAAGAAACTCAATCTAAGTTGCGATCAAAGAATTTCAGTACCCGCAACTTGCTGAAGATGCAGAATGTAGAGATGGTCGGCACAACTGATGACCCGGCCGATGATTTACGTTACCATCAACAATTAAAAGAGGAGGGCTTTGATATAAAAGTACTACCCAGTTTTAGAGCCGACAATGTACTTAAGACTGATGAGCCGCAAGGCTACGTTGCTTATCTTGAAAAGTTAGGAGCTGCTGCCGATGTTAACATCTCTGATTTAGATACCTTACTGGAAGCCTTAGACAAACGACATGCTTTTTTTCATGCAGTAGGATGTAGGGTGTCTGATAGTGGGCCATATCGCTTTTACTATAGCGATTATACTCTAACAGAGATTAATAGTATTATCAAAAAGCTTTTGAGTGGTCAGCGTATTACTGAAGAGGAAACAGAAAAATACAATACCTGCGTAATGGCTGAATTGGCGCGTCTGAACCATAAGCGTGGTTGGGTGCAGCAATACCATGTTGGGCCACTTAGAAATAATAGCATTCGTAAGTTTAATGAGCTTGGTGCAGATACCGGTTTTGATTCTATGGGAGCTGTTCAGAATCCAGAGAAGATGGCTGCCTTTTTGAACCATCTTGATAAAGAGGATCAGTTGTGTAAAACCATTTTATATAACCTCAATCCAGCTGACAATGAAATGATGCTGACCATGTGCGGCAACTTCAACGACGGCAGTGTGGCTGCTAAAGTACAGTACGGAGCCGCCTGGTGGTTCCTCGACCAGAAAGTGGGCATGGAAAAGCACCTAAACGACCTTTCTGTATTAGGCTTGTTGCGTCACTTTGTGGGTATGGTCACCGATTCAAGAAGCTTCCTGTCGTTTCCGCGTCATGAGTACTTCCGTCGAATTGCCTGTAACTATATAGGTGAGCAGGTTGAGAAGGGATTAATACCTGATGATGAAAGCATCTTAAAGCCTTTGGTTGAAGGTATTTCATATAACAATGCTAAGAACTACTTTGATTTTTAAAATATGAATAAAAAAGTTATCACTTTCGGGGAGATTATGCTCCGTTTATCCACCCCCGGATATCAGCGTTTTGCGCAAGCCAACAATTTATATATGTGTTATGGTGGTGGAGAAGCCAATGTGGCTTATTCACTGGCCAACTATGGTATTGAAGCTTCATTGGTAACCCGTTTGCCCAAAAACGATATAGGCGATGCTTGCATGAAGGAATTACGCAAGTATGGCGTTAATACTGATGATATCATTTATGGTGGTGATCGTTTAGGAATTTATTTTCTTGAAACCGGTGCTGTGGCGCGAGCCAGTAAAGTGGTGTATGACCGTGCATACTCTTCTTTTTCAACCATCGAACCTGGAATGGTTAACTGGGATGAAGTATTAAAAGATGCATCTTTTTTTCACTGGACTGGAATTACACCGGCTGTGTCTCAGGGAGCCGCAGACGCCTGTTTGGAAGCTATCCAAGCTGCCAATCGCCTTGGCGTTACTGTTTCGTGTGATTTAAACTATCGTAAAAACTTGTGGAAGTATGGCAAAAAAGCTTCCGAAGTAATGCCTGCTTTGGTAGCTGGTTGCGATATCGTTCTAGGTAACGAAGAAGATGCTGCTATGGTATTAGGTATTCATCCTGAAGGTATGGATGTGACCAGTGGTCATGTTGAGGCTGAAGCCTACAGAAGTGTATCGCAGCAAATCATGAAGCAATATCCACGTGTTAAGAAGGTAATAACCACATTGCGAGGTTCCATCAATGCCAATCACAATACCTGGTCGGGTGTATTATACGATGGGGAAACCTTGTTTAAAGCAGCCGATTATAACATCACTCACATTGTAGACCGTGTTGGCGGAGGAGACTCTTTCATGGGTGGCTTAATTTATGGTTTGTTAAGCTATGAAGGCGACGACCAGAAAGCACTGGAGTTTGCAACCGCAGCTTCATGCTTAAAACATACGATCCATGGTGATTACAATCTGGTGACAATAAAAGAAGTTGAAAAATTAATGGGAGGTGATGCCTCCGGACGTGTTTCGAGATAGTAGTATTTTTTGAAGGAGCCTCAACAACGGTTGGGAAAACGGTTAAAGGAAGGATGGGGTATACTCATCTTCCTTTTTAACCTAACTATAAACTAATAATATATAATGGACAGATGGTCACTGCTGATTACGGCTTCATACTTCTGTCAAAACAATATAGAATATGGCAAAATATTCAAGAATAGAAGTGTATCAGGAAATGAAGGAAACGGGTGTAGTGCCGGTTTTTTATCATGCCAATATTGAGGTTTGTAAAGCCGTGTTGAAGGCATGTTACAAAGGAGGTATCCGTGTATTTGAGTTTGTTAACAGAGGTGATTTTGCCCATGAGCTGTTCGCCGAATTAAATAAGTATGCATTGGCCGAACTGCCCGGTATGATAATGGGGGCCGGATCTATTGTTGAAGAAGGAACAACTGCTTTATACATTCAGAATGGTGCCAACTTTATCGTCTCACCTTTATTGAATGAGACCATGGCAAAGGTATGTAACCGACGTAAGGTGATGTGGTCTCCTGGCTGTGGTACCATCTCTGAAATTAATAAAGCCCAAGAGTTAGGCTGCGAAGTGGTGAAAGTATTCCCTGCCTCAGAAGTGGGCGGGCCATCGTTTGTAAAAGCAGTTAAAGCACCCATGCCTTGGACCGATATTATGCCTACTGGCGGAGTCACTTGTGAAAAAGAAAACCTCAAGAAGTGGTTTGCCGCTGGAGTAACCTGTGTGGGCATGGGGTCTAATTTATTTCCCAAAGAAATAATGGAGAATAAAGATTGGCCTGCATTAGAAGTAAAAGTTCAGGAATTAATCAAGACTATTAAATCATTAAGATAAAAGATATGAATGAATTAAATTTAACGGATAAAGTGGCTGTTGTGACTGGCGGAGGAGGTGTTCTCTGTTCTGCTATGGCCAAGGGTTTGGCCGAGCAAGGTGTTAAAACAGCTATTCTTGATTTAAATGAAGAAGCGGCTAAGAAAGTTGCCAATGAGATTGAAACCGAATTTGGTGTTAAATCTATAGGTATCAGTGCTAATGTATTAAGTAAAGAGTCGTTGGAAGCAGCTCTTGAACTTATTCATAAAGAACTTGGTACCGTCGATTACCTATTAAATGGGGCGGGAGGTAATGCTGCAACAGCTACTACACAAGCAGAGTTTTTAACGGAGGATAAGTTGGATAAATTGGAGGATACTTTCTTTGGTTTGCAAATGGAAGGTTTCGATAAGGTGTTTGCGCTTAATTTCCAGGGAACACTGTTGCCGTCAATGGTGTTTGCGAAAGATATGCTGGATAAAAAAGATGGAGCCATTGTCAATGTGTCCTCCATGAATTCTTACACGCCATTAACCAAGATTCCGGCTTATTCAGCAGCTAAGGCAGCCATTAATAATTTCACACAATGGTTGGCAGTACATTTTGCCAAAACTGGCATTCGAGTGAATGCCATTGCACCTGGATTTTTATTGACAAATCAGAATCGCTTCCTGTTGATTGACGAGCAAACTGGAGAAGCAACCCCACGTGGAAATAAAATCATCACCAATACTCCAATGGAACGCTATGGTGAGCCGGAAGAGCTATGTGGAACTGTTAACTATTTACTATCTGATTGGGCTAAGTTTATAACTGGAGTAGTAGTGCCTGTCGATGGCGGTTTTAGTGCGTATAGTGGTGTATAACAATTATATCAGAAGGAGTTATGAATGTTTTGTTTGTATTGTTTTGTTCATAGCTCCTTCATCTTTCTTTAAAAAGTAAAAAATAATGATTGAACAAACATGGCGATGGTACGGACCCAATGACCGTATCACCTTAGCGGATATAAAGCAAACCGGTGCAACCGGTATCGTTACTGCCTTACATCACGTATCAAATGGTGAAGTGTGGACGGTTGAAGAGATTCAAAAACGAAAAGCTGAAGTGGAAACTGCAGGATTTGTGTGGTCGGTGGTGGAGAGTGTGCCGGTGCACGAAGATATTAAGAAGCAGTCGGGTAAATGGAAAGACTACATTGCTAATTACCAGCAATCGATCAAAAACCTTGGACAATGTGGCATTGAAACCATTTGTTACAATTTTATGCCAGTGCTCGATTGGTCAAGAACTAATCTGGAGTCATCTTTTGATGATGGTTCATTGGCTTTGATATACGAACAAAAGGTATTTGCTGCTTTTGATATTCACATTTTGAAGCGCCCGGGTGCTGTAAATGATTACACCGAGAAGATTCTCAAAGAAGCTGAAGTATACTATAAAGCTTTGGATGATGAAGGTAAAGAAGTCCTGACCAATACGGTTATTAAAGGGTTACCGGGGGCTGAAGAAAGTTATACGCTTGAACAATTTCAAGCTGTGTTAAATGAGTATAAAGATATTAATGACGAGAGGTTAAGAAAACATCTTCAGGAGTTCTTAGCAGCTATTATACCGGTGGCCGAAGAAGCAGGTGTACGCATGGCCATTCATCCGGATGATCCGCCATGGGGCTTATTGGGCTTACCTCGTGTTGTGAGTACGCTAGAGGATGCAAAAGCAGTAATCAATACGATCAATTCAGTTTCAAATGGTGTAACACTTTGCACAGGTTCATGGGGAGCAGGTCATTTTAACGATTTATCAGTGATGGCCAAAGAGCTGGCTCCTCGTATTAATTTTGCTCACTTACGCAATGTGAAACGCGACAACGATTACAATTTCAACGAAGACTATTTATTTGATGGTGATGTGGATATCTATGAAGTATTAAAAGCCATTGTTGAAGAAGAAGAAGCCAGAAAAAAGCAAGGACGCAAAGATTACTCCATTCCAGTGCGCCCTGATCATGGAAATCAAATGCTTGGTGATGTTGGTCAGGATAATAATCCGGGCTATTCGCTTTATGGAAGAATGAAAGGATTAGCCGAGATAAGAGGCTTGGAGCTGGGTATCAGAAGAAGTTTATAATCAGTATTCTAATACAAATAAATATATGAAACGAACCATGTAAATTTGATTATCCAAATTTCACACAGGAGGATGATAAAATTTGCTTGAGAGTTCCATATGGGAAATGAAAGAAAATCATAATCATATGAAACGAGCCATGAGCAAATACTTCTCACACACGAGAATAACTTAGCTGGCGAGTTCCATGTGGTAAATAAAAACAAATTATAAACACATGAATAAATCAAATAACCAACCAAAAGGTAAATACAGGTATCGTATTTTGGCACTTTTGATGCTGGCCACCACAATTAACTATTTCGACCGAAGTCTTATGGGGATAATGTCGCCTGAACTCATTGAGTGGTTTGGGTGGACAAAGAAGGATTATGCAAATATCCTTATAGCGTTTCAGATTGCTTATGCCATTGGGCTTTTAACCATGGGTGGTATTATTGATCGTTTAGGAACAAAAAAAGGGTATATACTTTCAATCGGTTTGTGGAGTGCTTTTGGTATGATGCATGCCGCGATTGGCCGTGGGTTTAGTATCATCGGATTTATGTTAGCTCGTTTTGGTTTAGGCTTTGGTGAGTCGGGTAACTTTCCTGCTGCAATAAAAACCACAGCAGAATGGTTTCCTAAAAAAGACAGGGCCTTTGCTACCGGTATTTTTAATGCCGCAACGAGTATTGGAGCAATCGCAGCTCCTTTTGTGGTTGGTGCCATTGTTTATTGGACAGGTGGTGAAAGAGGAGAAGGGGAGCTTGTTAATTGGCGAATACCATTCTTAATTACAGGTGTATTAAGTGCGATATGGGTTTTCCTATGGGTTCGTACTTATAAAAAACCAGAAGATCACCCCAAAGTATCGTCGGAGGAACTAAGCTATATTCAAAGTGATTCAGAAGTTGTTGAATCTGTTGAGAAATTACCTTGGAGTAAGGTGCTCGCAAAAAAGCAAACATGGGCATTCTCTTTAGCAAAAGTAACAGATGCCGTATGGTGGTTTTATCTTTTTTGGGGAGCTATTTTCCTGGCGGAAAATTTTGATGTTAAAATAAAAGAGATGGGGCTGCCTTTCCTGGTAATTTATCTAATTGCTGATGGTGGAAGCATCTTTGGCGGATGGTTATCTGGTTACTTTATAAAAAAAGGATGGGCAATTAATAAGGCCCGTAAGACAACACTATTAATATGTGCTTTAATTATTTTGCCAGTAGCCTTTGTGGCCTTTATTGACAATAAGTGGTTAGCTATTTTCTTAATAGGCTTTGGTGCTGCCGGCCATCAAGCGTGGTCAGCAAATATTTTTACGCTCGTTTCTGATGTCTTTCCTAAAAAAGCGGTTGCTTCGGTTGTAGGCGTTGGAGGAATGGTTGGTGCTGTGGCCGGTATCATTAGTAATGTTATTTTGGGCGTCGTACTCGATGGAGCTGATAATACGGGTTTCTTTTGGGCCTTCCTTATTGCTGGTCTATCTTATCTAACTATCCTGGGATTAGTGCATTTGATAATGCCTCGAATGATACCTCTTAATGAAAATCTTCAAGCTGTAAAATAATTTATAGTTTTGCGTAATCTATCCGGTGTATGTTGCACCGGGTATTTTTTATTATTAATATGGCCAAACAAGTCCGAATAAAAGATATTGCAATTAAGGCAGGCGTATCGGCAGGTACAGTGGACCGCGTGTTACACAATCGTGGCGAAGTAAAACCTGAGACCAAAGAATTAATACTGAAAATTGCAAAGGAACTTGATTATAAACCTAATGTGGCGGCCAGGCTGCTAAAGGCCCCTGCTGAGTATAAAATAGGTGTACTATTACCCAAGCCTGTTAATGATAAGAGCTTCTGGACAAATCATCCAATTGGCATCAACCAGGCAATTGCCAATAGCCTTCCTTATAACATTAAAGCTGATTTTTATGAATTTAGTCTGGAGCATCATCAGGATTTTCTTCAACGGGCTGAGGAATTAATGGCTGCTAAGCCACATGGTGTTATTCTTGCACCATTGTATAAGGATGAATCTCAAACCTTCATTAAACGACTGGATGAACTAAAGATCCCCTATGTCTTTATAGATACGAATATAGATGGTGTTAATCCTCTGACTTACATTGGTGAAGATGCCATGAAAAGCGGACGAATAGCTGCAAGTTTGGTTGATGCCATAACACCTGTTGATAAAGATATTCTAATCGTAAATATTGCCAAAAGCCTTGTTAATACACAGCATTTAAATAGTCGTAACCAGGGGTTTATGGCTTATTTTATGGAGAGTGGTTTAAATAAAGGCTTAAAAATTAATGTTGATATTCCAAGTGATAAAAATCTGGAGGTAAAAGGGAAGTTAGACACGGTTTTGTCGGCAAATACAAATATCGGGGCCATTCTGGTTTCCGGCTCTCGTACATATGTGGTAGCCAATTATCTTGAAAATGCGGGACTTGACCATGTATTAGTTGGTTACGAATCAATCGATGAAAATATAAAGTATTTAAATAGCGGTACGATTAATTTTCTGGTTAGCCAGCGTCCTGTTGAACAAGCTGAAAAAGCTTTACAATTTCTTGTGGATCATTTGGTGAATAAAAATGAAATTCCAAATAATCACTTTCAGCCAGTTGATATAGTTAATAAGGAATGGTTTAAATAAAATGAAGTCTTGCGGGAGTGCTGTAATAGTAATTTGAGTTAATTATTTGCATAATATTATTTACCTAGTTTTTACAATGCGATCCTTGTAAGGGGCAGAATATCAGTATTTAGAAAATTCTGTATCGAAATAGCCCAAGCCCTAAAGCTTTGAATATTCCTCTGTTTTGAATATATTGATTTATTATAATTTCACACCTGCGCATTTATCTAGTTGAATAGATCAAACGAAACAATGGATGGAAATTCGCCATTTGTTTTATTAATTACTAACCTGATTCGTCTGGCTAAGATAGGTTTTGCCAGGTGAATAGATAAATTATCAATGGTATTCTCTTCTGCGTAAAAAGTTTTCCACTCTTCACCATTATGAAATTGTAATTCAAACTTTTGTACTTGTCCATAAAGTTCTTTTATAGCTACACGGTTAAACTTTTCGATTGCACCAAGATCCACCTCAAGCCAGGGATTAGAATCTTCTGCGTTAGGCATCCAATAACGCCAGAAGTGCCCCTTATGCTTCCCTTTTATCATCTTGTGTATCCGCTCTTTATCACGGTTGTTATTCACATTTTTCCTGCTCACGATAATTTGTTTTTCATCACGACTGTCCTCTCCAAAATGCTTTTTAATTTTACCATTCTCGAAACTATAGTTTACGACTGTTTCGGGTGCCCCTTTGCTACTTTCAGGATTTATACTGCTTGAAGCAGTTACTAACGCATCAGTAGTTAAAGTTACAGGTTGCTCAATTTCAATGGGATCTATTTCCATCACGTCCTTATCAACTGTTAGTTCAATAATGGTATTTATCGAAGAATGATATTGGGGATCCAGTGTAATTTTTAATCCTTCATCAGTTTGTGTAAAATTAGGCCTACCTCCGGTTAATGATTTACATTCCAGTACCTTCGCTGGAAGACTAGACAAGTTTAATATTCCACCAGGCCATTTTTGTGTGACATGCAAGAATATGGTGTTACCTTTTCGGGTTGATCCACCCCAAAGTCCTGGTTTATAAGGTCCTCCTCGAGTTCCATAAATTGACTCTCCATGCTTTTTCAACCATTTTCCCATTTCCAAATATCGGTCTTTTATCATCGGATAAATGGAACCGTCAGGCTTGGGGCCAAAATTTAACAACAGGTTTCCGTCACCAACGGCACATTCAATTAACAACTGAAGGCACATTTTTACTGATTTCATGTCTTTTTCACCGTTCCAGATCCATGAATGTCCATGTATTACAGCACAGGTCTCCCAGGGATAATCCATGTTAAAACCACCTATTCGTTGTTCGGGAGTAGTAAATTTTATACCAGGGATTTCGCCACCAATCCTTCCGTTAGTTAAACACCCCGGATGATGTTTGTGCATCATTTCAAAAATTGGTCCCGTATTTAATTTAATCCTGCCTCCATCCCACCAGATACCTTCAACCGGCCCATAGTTAGTCATCAGTTCCTCAACCTGATTATACAGATAGTCTTCATACGGTTTTGGATTTTTTACATCATGTCGGATGTCGTACCAATCAGCTTTACAATAATACCAAATTACTTTAATCCCACGCTTATGACACGCATCCGACAATTCCTTACAAATGTCACGTTTAAAGGGAGTGCTCATAATATCATAATCAGTGTACTTGCTATCCCAAAGACAAAATCCATCAAGATGTTTCGTAGTCAGCACTACATAACCGGCACCGGCATCCTGAGCCATTTGGGCCCACTCTTCAGCATCAAATTCAACAGGATTAAATATCTGGTATAAATTGTCGTATATGTCCATCGGACAATCCGGGGCATCGATATATTTTTTCCAACCACCATTAAATATTTCTTCAGGGACAGGCTTTTGACTCGAATTTCTCGCTTTGTTATGAAATGATCCTAAATGCTTATTCTCATCCTTTCTCCTAAAAGCATTTTTATGAACAAGTGCCCCTGGTCCCCAATGAATAAAAATACCAAATCTTGCCTTTCGCCACCAATCGTAATCATCTATTGTAGCTCCAATTTTAGTTGGTTTAACCTGGGAGAAACCCGTTATTGATGAAAGAGAAAGTAACGTAGTAGTAATTGCCACGCATAATACCGATAGTTTTTTTTTCATTTTTAATGTTTTTTTATTTTTAATGAGCTTTTTAGTTTAGTCTTTAGTTGAATCAAAATTTGGATTTATTATTAGTATAAGAATATTGGAGTCGTCGCAACAATCTTATCTCATTTTCATTTCATTATGGGGTTTTTTCTGAATTAGTAAAGCAAAACTATTTATTAAATGTATGCCTCAGGTCAATCAATTATTCACAATGGTTTCTTTTCTGTTCTACTTTTACAAATCTCTGGAATAACTGAAAAGAATGACTACTTTTGAAAAGTACCGAGCCAAAAATCAATCATTTTTAAGAATAAGAGAAGATTCCCAATACTAATATAATTTACTTTCCTGTCCTTTCTGGCCATTGCGAATAACCTTAAAATCATTTCCACCAAAGATGGATTATCAAGTAGTCGGGTATATTCGATGATTGAAGATGAAAACGTGTTAATGTGGATCAATCGCAATTCCTGTGTATTTTCATTTTTTACTTGCCAGCCCGGCTTGCAAAGCCGGTATCAAACCATGGCTTAACCTGTGGGGTATGACCTTAAGATTGATATTACTTGAACCGTTTTAACGGTTTCTAAATCTAAAGTGTTGGTTATCTTCAGGATCAAAAAGAGCACTACTGTAACCGTTCATTATATGAAACATGTATACATTATGGGAATTCATAAGTTGTGGAAAAACGGTTGAAATCGGGTGGTTAAGAGCCGAATTGGACAGTAAAGAAATTGCCAAAATCAAACCCAAGTTCGACAGTTGGGGAATCCATCTTTAAAACACGATTACAGCTATGAACAAGAAAAAAAGATATTATTTATTTCGAGAGGGGTGTTAACCACGAGAGCAATAGTTACCACCGTTTTACTTATTCGCAGACTGAATAGGAAGCAGTCTGCATTAAAACCTGGAAAACAAGAAAACGGCAAGGGCTATTGCCTCCTCGTGGTTCAAACTTTATTATTACTAACAATAATGAGTTACCTTTTAATTTCAAGAACTGGAACGGTGATAACAACTACTTATTGAGTGCGCCCTGGGGAATTAGGAATAACAATCCGGGAAACCTGATTTATACCAACATCAAATGGAATGGTAAGCTGCCCAAAGAGCAAAACAAAGACTGGCGTTTCGAAATATTTATTGCTCCAGAATACGGTGCCCGTGCCATGATTAAAGTCCTCAAACACGACATTGAAAAAGGTAAGAATGCGGTTCCGGCTCTTATTGAGGAATATGCAAACAAGTTTGAGAACAATACAGCAGCTTACATCAATACAATTTACCAGGATTTGAAGGTGAACACAACAGCGAAGCTACTACCTACCACGAATACTCTTCGCCTTTTAGTGCTTTCAATAACCAGGGTTGAAAATGGAGGCAATTACAGCAGCAGCGAACTATTCGACAAAGCTTATTCAATGATATAGCCACGCTATCAATTTATAATACATAAAAAGGCTTCATATATGGTAACAATCAAGATGTTTAGGGGAACGACCCCAACGTTACTGAAAAAAGGCGAATGGGCTTCTGATGGCCAGTACGCTTATCTGGGTATGGAACACGAACAATACAAAGTGTTTCAGGGCGTGTTTGATATGAGTAAAGACCAAGAGATTACCGGGTTTGAATTCGATCTTGCCCAAAAAGCGATTATGATTCCTTCAGGTACGCCATTTTCAAAGCTTCAACGCTTATTTGATACGCTGCCCAAAGCATTGAAATACCATATCAATGAGAAAGCCAGTATCGACATCATGTTTGAGGATGGTATCTACCTTAATGATTTGGGAACGTTTTTCGTGATTTCTCTTATCAAATCAACATTAAATCTCTTAGCAATAAAGTAGATGGTTCTCTGGGAACGTACGTGAAACCAGTCATTTTTCAGAGTGACCGAACCATAGAAATTTATAATAGTGCGGAAATTTCTCCGATATTCGATTTGAATATTCAGATGCTTCAAATGGTGCAATCGCTTACCTGAACAGTACTACCAACATTGACGATTGTTGCTTTGATGCCAAGGTGAACCATTCATGTGTGTTTGACCGGGGCTATAACAAGATTGTACTTTCTGATACCTATTTCAACATGAACCGTGATGTGGAGGATTCTATTCAGGATAAAACATCGGTGGGTTCATTTGTGAATATTGCACGAAGTAAATCTGCACCGGATTTCAGACCCAAGACCATTGTAAGTTCATTAAGCGGTGGGATGATTATTGCCGGAAATGTTGAAGACTTGCTTATCTCAGATAAAAGCCCGGTGTATATGCCCAATGGTGGTGTAGAGATTCATGGTGGATTTGTTACCCGACCTTACGGAAATATCGACATAGCTGTTCCAACTAAGTTTTCACAGTTGGAAAACGACATGAACCTGACCAATGATTTTGAACAGTTGGAGAATAAAACCAATACCATTACCCCGGAACAATCGGCAGCTATTGAAGCAAACACTCAAAAGCGAAGCTATCCGCAAACAGATGAAGATAAACTGTCACGTATTGAAGAGAATGCTACTGTTGGAGCAAACTGGGTGACACCCTCTAGAAAGGCTAATTCAAACGTATCAAGATGTAGTACTGGCATATATAGCAATGTAAATTAATTGGCAAAATTACATTGGTTACATAAATGTTACCATATTTTTATAGTAAGCTTATTAACTTGAAGGTAAATTTTGGTAGATAAGATATAAATTATTTTTTACTATTTTTTAATAATTTTACTAAGCCAATTACTAGATTCTGCCAACTAACTTAAAAATCTAAATCCAAGGGGGCAATATCAGGGCAATATCAGGATTCTTCATCATATTTGGGGAAGTGTCTTTTCCAACTTGCGATAGTACTATTTTTTTTTAGAAGATTAAACCCAGCCAGGTCATATATTTATCTCTAAATAGGCATTATCTTGTTGACATGATCTTCTACTGATCTATTACTCCAATTTATATTGAAACTGTTCTTAGAAGCATCTATGTCTTTTAAAAGTCCTTTGTCAAAAGACCAAATCCCGCTGAACTTACATTTTAATTTTCTAATAAATTCGATCCTTCTCAATATTTCCCTTTACCTCTCCATAACATTGTCTTGAAGAGTCGAACCATTAGACCTATCTAACAAAATACAGACCATTAACCTATTGACCTAACATTGCCATTGTGTTTATTCTTTCATCCAGGTGAGTTGTTCCCAATGTTTTGGACCATCGTTTAGCACAGGTGTGCCCTTATTGCTTCGTCCTTCTTTAACAACCTTCGTCAGCAACTTTGTCAGTTCGTCAGCTTTTTCTTTATGTTTATCCATCAGGTTGCTTTTCTCTCCAGGATCATTCTTTAAATTGAACAATTCATTTTCTTTTCCAGCCCTTGGAAACGTCAGTTTCCAATCACCCTTCCGAATGGCGAAATAGCCTGTAAAGTCACTGTGCACAATAACTCTCTTGGTGTCAGTCACTGTTTTTACGCCTTTTAAATCTGCCAAAATACTGTAGCTGTCTTCTGCTTCATTATTGGATAAATCTTCACCAACCAGTTCGGCACAGGTGGCATATAAATCGTTCAGGCTAATCAGGTTATCATTTACTTCCCCCATAGGCATAGCTGCCGGCCAGCTGGTGATAAACGGTACACGGTGGCCGCCTTCATCCAGGCGTGCCTTGTAGCCTTTATAAATATAGCTTGGGCTATGGTTATATTTTTTCTGAATAGTGATGGGGATTCCTTTTAAACTTGAACCATTATCGGCCGTAAAAACAAATAATGTATTGTCGTAAACACCTTTTTCTTTTAAGGCAGTAATAATCTGACCAACAGCATCATCCAACTCAACACAAAAATCACCATAGATACCACACTGTGAAGTTCCCTTGAACTCATCACGCGGCACAACAGGCGTATGCGGTGATGTATAGCAAACGAAAAGAAATTGTGGTTTTGAATTATCAAACTCATTGATATAATCAACGGTTTTATCGGTAATAACCTTAACAGCATCCTTAGGACCTAATGAGCCGGTAACACCATCGCGCCAGCTAGCCAAAGGGTATTTCTTTTTGTTTTTTTCAATAGTCTCAAGGGTATGACCTTCAGGTAAATCACCAATCCAGCCACCTTTTTTGCCATTTGGCTGTTCTACCAGTCGGTCGTTTTCAATAAAAATATACGGAGGGAAGTCCCACGACGCAGCAATACCATAAAAATAATTAAAACCTAAATGCGTCGGTCCCAACTCAAGAGGTCTTGTAAAATCAATACGCTTCTCTGTTTCCACGATGTCATTTTTTAATTCTGTGATTTTAGAGCCATCTTTAGTTGCCCAGTTAAGGCCTAAATGCCACTTACCTATCATTGCCGTTTGATAACCATTCCGACTTAACAAAGTGGCCACGGTGCTGCGGTCTTTATCAACAATACAAGGATCGTAGCCACTCACCACTCTCTCTTTTAACTCTGAACGCCAGCAATAACGACCTGTGAGAATACCATATCGGGTTGGAGTACAAACAGCCGATCCTGAATGAGCATCGGTAAAGCGCATACCCTGCTCCGCTAATTTATCAAGGTTTACTGTAGGAATCTTAGATTCCGGGTTATAGCACGACAGATCGCCCTGTCCCATATCATCCACTAAAACATATACAATATGGGGTAGTTTTTCAACTTTATTTTTTTTAGAAAATGCCAATCCAAAGACGAAGCATTGCATTATCATAAATAAGGTGAATCTTTTCATATCTCTGTAATTATTTTACTTTTATTATTGATACTCAGCTTTATGCCACAAGCTTATTTAAGCTCATTTTTTATTTAGAAGACTTTAAACTCTTATCAAATTGCGGGTTAGGTACTGGCATACGCGCTCCCGATTCATACCTCCATGACTTGAGCATCTGTAATAACTCCTCTGCTTTTTCCGGCATTTTTTCTGCCAAATTGTTTCTTTCCCCCAAATCCTCCGCAATATTATAGAGCTCTATATATGCTGTTGTATCGTGGTAAAATTCAAGTAACTTATAGTCCCCGAGTCTAATAGCATCGGTGGGGATATAAGCATATTTAAGTTGTCCATTTTTATAGGAGACAGGCCCGTAATTAGGGTAGTGCCAATACAAAGGACGCTCTTTACATTGATGATCAGGATTTAAAAGAGTTTTAAAAAAGCTTATTCCATCAAGTTCATGCTCTTTCGGTGCTTTAATGCCTGCTATATCTAATAGGGTGGGGTATAAATCTACTCCTATGATTGGCATCTCAGAAGATGTGCCGGAAGCAATTTTGTTTTTCCAGTATAAAATATACGGAACACGGATACCTCCTTCGTACAACAGACCTTTCCCATCTCTTAAAGGTATGTTGTCGGTGTAGTTCTTACTCATTCCTGTTCCATCAGGGTTAGTTCGACCGGCAGCTCCATTATCCGATGTAAATATGATGAGTGTATTTTCAAGAATACCGGTATCTTCTAACTTATTATATATACGCCCGACAGTTTCATCCAGACTTTCGGTCATGGCGGCATAAACCGGATCCTTGTGTCCTCCTGCCGGTTGCTTTTTAGCATATTTCTGTATCAGCCTCTCTTTAGCCTCATGGGGTTTATGTACTAAGAAATCAGGCAGGTAAAGAAAGAATGGATTGTCTTTATTTTTATCAATAAACTCAATGGCTTTATCAGCCATGTAATCGCTCAGGTAAGTACCTTCTTTAATTTCTTCGTTTAATGATGTTTCAAAATTAAAATGCTTGGATGCACTAGTCACCCATTCATCAAAACCATGGTCGCCGGGTGAGCCGGGGTGCAAATGCCATTTTCCGAACATGCCGGTTGCATAGCCACCTGATTTTAAAGCCTCAGCAATAGTTGTCTGACTTTCTTCAAAAGGCAGGTTAGCCGGCTGAAGTGCCTGATATAAATGATATTTATTGATTCTTTTGGGAACATCACTTACTCTTAAAGTGCCATTTTTTGTATTGTACTGACCACTTATAAGCGCTGCTCTGGATGGCGCACAAACAGTAGCTGCCGCATACCCCTGGGTAAACTTCATACCGCTATAACACAACTTATCAATATTGGGTGTTTCATAAAAATCGCTTCCATAGCTGCCGAGCCCAGTCCAACCTAAATCATCTGCAAAAATTAAAACAATATTTGGTTTTTTCTTCGCAAATGCGTGATTGGCAGTATTAAATAAAATCAACGACAGCGCTATTATTATTCTTATGTTTTTCATTTTAAAACTCATGTTTTAGTTGCATGTATAAATTTAAAAAGTGATAATTGATTTGGGTAAATAGTACTAATGATTTCTTTTGATTTCGGCTTATAATTTTTTAGAAAATTTCATAACAAAGTTATTGGTTTGACAAAAAAACAAAGTTTCCTATCATCTCATATAGGTTTCATTTTCATTCAGTTGTTTTGGTATTTATCATCCAACTGTCAGCACAACAGATAATAATTGTTGAAAGAAAGATTGTTACAAAACTGAAATTTGCATCATTTCATAACTTGTTTACAAATCTGTAATTGTTTCATAGATAGACGACAATCCTATTTTGCATCAAAGTTTTACCTGTTCGAAAATGCCATCAAGCCTGGTTTTGTACAGTCACTTTTTTAAATAAAAATTAGTTGAACGATACAGAAACCTATGCTTCTATACATAGCTTTAAATTAGTAATCAATTGATTTCTCAAAAAAAACATGAATTTAACGAAGATATGTCTAAAAAAACTTTTAAACACATTTGCTTAGCGGCATTTCTAATAATGAGCTGCCATAAAGGAGCAACCAATAACCAACTAAAACCCAACGTGGTATTAATTTATGCCGATGATTTAGGGCGAGGTATGCTATCGTATTATGGTCAGAAAATAGTGAAAACCCCAAATATTGATCGATTGGCATATCAGGGGCTGGTGTTTGAAAATGCCCGCGGCTGCATGCTTTGTGCACCGGCGCGGGCCAGTATGTTAACCGGATACCACGATTGCCATCCGGATAAATGGAAGATTACCAAAGGCGGTGCCTATTATGCCGTTTCTGACAGCATTTCAGATGACCTTATTTCAAACACTATTGAAAAGCTAGTGCCCGAACATAAGAACATCCATCACATGGCACAGGTATTTAAAGATGTCGGGTACACAACAGCTCAGTTTGGTAAATTAGAATGGGGATTTTCGGTTAGTAAAAAACAAATGGATGCACACGGTTGGGATCACTATTGCGGTTATCTCGATCATATGCGTGCCCATGGTTTTTATCCCCCTTTTTTATTTGAAGACGGCGATATAATGCCAATGTCAGGTAATACTCGGAAAGATTGTGGCAAAACAATCGAGCCGGAAACTCCTGAAAGCTATAAAGACCGTTGGGATATGACCGGTAAAAAACTGTATTCACCCAATATTATACTTACTAAACTGCTTGTTTTTATACAACAAAACAAAAACAAACCTTTTTTTATTTATCACCCGACAACATTGCCACATGGTCCGGTTGCAGTTCCCGAAGTACATCAGGATTTTATCGAAAACGATACGCTTACTGAAGTGGAAAAAGAATATGCTTCCATGGTAAAAATGCTGGATCAGCACGTTGGTCGTATACTGGATGAACTTAAGCAACATCGATTGCTTGACAATACCCTTTTCATTTTTACCTCCGACAACGGGCATGAACTGTACTACACCATGAAAGGACGATGTACCAAAAAAGGTAAGAACATACTGACGGGGGTTAACTACAATAATATCAACACTAAGTACTATAGTGAATGTGGAGGTGACATATTCGACGGTAACGACGGCATGGCAGGGCGCAAACGAGATAACTGGGAAGGCGGAAGTCGGGTACCGCTTATTATGAGCTGGCCGGCGGAGATTAAAGGCCACCGGGAAGTATCAAATTTAGTCGCCAACTTTGACCTTATTACAACTTTTGCCGATATGCTGCATATTCAATTACAGGACCCTAAGGATGGTATTTCTTTATGGCCAGTAATGAATGGAACTGGCCCCGATACTGAACATACGTACGTTGTCAATGCATCATTTCAAGGTGCATCCATTGTCACCAATGAGGGCTGGAAACTGAGGCATTATGCGCCTAAAAATACGTTTCAGCTCTTCTATTTACCCGATGACTACCGGGAAAAGCATGACTTATCACACCAACATCCAGAAAGAGTTATCTTATTAAAAAAACAATTACTGAAAGAATGCAGTGGAGATTATAACAATGGTCTGTTTTCAGCAAAGAGCAATATTATACCCGTTGTTGTTAATCCATAAAAAATAAACAAAACTTACATACATGAAATTATATGCTACTTTAATTGTTCTTCTATTCATCTCTCTGATTTCATTATCGGCAGCCAGGACCATTACACAATACGGGCTGCCCAACTGCATTGAATTGCGAAATGAAAACACCAGAGTTGTCCTGGACCCTAATATCGGCGGACGGGTTTTAGTTTATGAAATTAACGGGAAAAATGTGCTGTACTTTGATAAAGCACACGAAGGTATCACAGATGGCTACAAGATACAGCGAGTTGATGCCGGACGTTTTGACTTTGGCCCGGTACAGACAATGCCTAAACACAATACCTATTGGAAAGGTGTCTGGAAGGCTGAAATTATCGGTGATTATTCGGTAAAAATGACCAGTCAGGTTGACACTTCCCTTAACCTGTGCATCACCAGGCATTTTATCCTTGACCAGCATTGTTCGAGGTTAAGTTGTACACAAACAATTAAAAATCTTGGCAATAAGGAGATTAGCGTATGTTTTTGGGGCCGGACACTAGTTAAAGGCCGCGGAATTAGTTTAACACCGCTTCACCCGCAATCGCGTTTTCCCGAGGGGTACATTGCCTATTATAAAGAAAAGAGCGGTACCGTTATGAAGTACAAAAACATTAATGAGCCAAATATACGTAAACGCGATAATATACTAGAAATATTCGGGCCAACGGATTGCGGTAAATTGGTAATGGACGGTGAAGATGGCTGGATGGCTTATCTATCGCCAGAAGATGTGCTTTTTGTGAAGAAGTTCAAGCACTATCCGAAGAAAATTTATGGTGAGATGACGGCTGCAACCACCTCAATATGGTCATTTCGCCACGAGGTATACGAAATTGAGCCCTATGGACCGATGGAAACCCTTAAGCCCGGTAAATCAGCTACCTTTAACGAAGAGTGGTATTTGCAATCATTTGAATTCCCGTCTGATTTATTACCCGATCTTAACAGGGTCAAGGAGACGATAAATGCATTAAAATAATCCTACAGTAATTGGAATAGTGTCCAGCATGTTATTTATCTATTTGATAGATAGTAATTAAAATATTTTATTCAACTTACTGACACGGATTTTCAATCAGTATCACTCACTTAATAACACTGCGCCTAGTAAATCTCTTGAAGTGTGATTTACTAGGCGCAGTATGATGTTGATTTTAAACAAAAAGCCTAATCCTCCAGACTTTATACCATTTTAACTATGATTATAGCCTTATTTTTTTTGTGTATTGCCGATGCAATAATGAATGGATTTAGCAAATGAAATGATGATAAGGCCAGCTTCATTATACAACCGGTATTAGTCCTTATTAAATTTTTTCCTTACCGGCAGCTTGTCTACTGTTGCAGTTAGTATGTATAAGCCCTTGGACAAATGACTCACATTGGTGCCATCCAGCACTTTTACCCCATTAAGGTTATAAATTTTAACATTTTCCACATGACCGTTGGTTAAAAAGGAGATGGTATGTTTCACCGGGTTCGGGTATATTTTCAGATCTGTAGCTGACACATCCTCAATATCGACATAAATGATCGGTCCCAAGTGAATATTATCAATACTTATCGACTGATACTGAGGAGATAGATCAGTGCCACAAAGAATCTGAATCTTCTCAATGCTTTGTACACTGGCGGGTGTTTGAATCGTATCGGCAAAATATTCCCAGGTATCAGTCGACGAAAACGTAGCTGTAAAAACAACAGATGAACCTTCATCAAAATGCACTTTCATCTTACATTGCTCACCGGCTTTACCTTTAGCCCAGAATGCCATAAAATATTCTTCCTGATTATCAATTTGAATACTTTGAATATAGTCAACACCTGAATTAAGGTCACCACTTACTTGATATGCATTGTTGGACTCGTTCTGCCCTGGCTGTATTAACTGCCTCAATTGAGCTTTGTTATTACTCCAACCAATTTCACCTTCTTCAAATCCGGGATTTTTAATAAAGTTATACCCGTTATCAGTGCCTGAACCTTTTGGTGGCAAAGCATTCATTGGGAAATCCTTAGCCGGAAACAAGTCATTGCGAGATAATAAAGACACCTCTGTTTCACTTAACAGCCGGTCATATAAATGGAAATCATCAATGAAACCATAATAATAAGACTCCTCAACGGTCAGGTAATCCTGAGCAGCCGGTACATACAGCTTAACGGCTACAGTATTGCCCCCTAACTCAGGACCCCCTGCATTATTTAATGATAGCTGGGTGAAAGGAAGGTCTGCTTTTATGCGAGAAACTGGCCTGTTGGCTTCATAGAGCATAAACTTTAATTGCTGGTTCTGGCTATCGAACAACACTGTAATGGCATACCAGGTATCAAAATCAATGGCATGATTTAGGTGCTCGTGAACGACAGTGCCATTTGCATCACTCCATATACTTGCCACCAGGTGATTATCGCTAATACCGATTGACAGGCCGTTTGTTTCATCTCCTTCGGCATATAGTATTTGATCGTCTGTTGTTTCACCTGCCTGAAAGTGAAAATGAACGGAACGGTCCGGCATTGAATGATGCCCGGCAGTCGGTATGCTTATATAACCTGTACCGGTTAATACCAGTACACCATTGGGGTTAGAGCCCTCTCCAATTAAATGCCCGGTATCAAAGATTCTCTGACTGGCAAAATTATCAATATCGCCATGTTGTAATGATGCAAAATCGAAAGCCACCGCATGGCCGGCATCATGAACGTAGGGCATCTTATCATCATCACCGGCTAATTCATAATCATCATCCCTGTCACCATAATCATCATAGTTAACAATAGGCCAGGTGTTATTATTTATTTCATCGACGGTTAAAACACCATCTCCGTCATGATCGGCATTACTATCGTGTGTAGTTTCTCTCAAATAATAAGTGGTGTGATGATCCAGATTAAAACCCATAATAGCTTCCCAAACATTTGGGGTAGCATCGTTGTCAAATTCTGAAGTTTCTGAATCATTGGGGTCTATTAAATCCAGAGTTTGTGTAATCGTGGCCTTCTCCCCATCAAATAGTGCATAACTTAATTCTATGACATTACTTATACCATCTCCGTCATAATCGCCATTGATGGATAAATCACCAGGTGGATTTCCATCACTTGGATCGTTGGGATTCAGCTCATCCAGTAAACTCTCCGCGAAATCTGAAATATTATCCCGGTCACTATCCGGGTTATGCGGATCTGTACCACTTATAGTGATCTCGTAGTCATTACTTAAAAAGTCACCGTCTGTATCGTTGGCATCAACACTGCCTTCTCCATTCATGACCTCAAGCCTCACGCGTTTTTCATAATCGTTGTACCACTCATGGTCGATTTGATTGTAATACTCGTTCAAAGTTAAAAAGGTGATGGGCAAGGGATAGATGCCTTTGTTTACATCCTCCATTAATTGCTTGATTTCCTCAATCCTGAGAACCGTCGGATAGTCCACCCTGTCTTTGGCATTCACCGCACTCATAATCAGTGGCACTTTACTTTCATTCATCCAGCTCACTGCTGCATTGATCATGGTGTTATACGTTTCTTCATAAGGGTGCCATCCACCACCGGCAAATCCTTTGTGAAAATCACTTAAATAGTACTCTCCGGCATTTGAGGGGAAAATAATCTCATCCAGTCTTTCAGGGTTGTTAATACTTCCGGGTGGGAAAATTATATTTCGGGTGGGATCAACCTGTCGAACGATGTTACATATCACCTGATAATGGTTGTTTAATCGATCGATGGCCTGCGGATCTTTCGTACCAAATAAGCTATTTACCTTCCCGGTCTCCAGAAAAACGTGATAGGATAAGCGGTGCGAAGCATATTTGTAACGATCGACAATGGCTATCCACCAGGCTTCCATCTCAGGTAAGAAGTGCTGCAAGAAATTCGGATTGTCGTGATCTATTCCAAGAACCCCCTCGGTGACCGAATTACCTTTATTACCAATATGGCAGTATAAGCCATGACGGCTTATTTCCTCTATCCAGCCATCAAGTGATTCATAATAATTGGGTGTATTGGTTTGGTCTTGTTGCTTTGATTTAGATTTATCAAGCCGACCAATATGCATTCTTACGTGTCCAAAACCTGCCTTTTTCATATCAACAACCGTTTGTGCCGGCCGATGTTCGCCTTTATCAACATCTGCCTCAACAATAAAACCATTGCCCATATTGTTCACTAAGTCAACGGGCAAAATAGGATTATCAACATGGGTACTTAACATTCCTCCTTTAAGTGTAAACTCTTTTTGAGTAATACTTCCCTGTTTGTCCTCCAGGGTTATTTGGACGTGCTGTGAAACGGATTTTTTATAAACGTACATGTCTTTATAAAACTCATAAGCCTGAATGGCTGCCCAATCGCCCGGCATTGTTCCCCCTTCTGACAGCTTATAATGTGTGATGTTATAGTTATCAGGCACATCTACCTCAATGTGAATGTGGTCGGCCTGAATTAATGCGATTGAACTGACATCGACACCATCGTTGGTGCTTATTTTAATGGGGCTCGCAGCATATACATTTGCTGAGGTGAACAGCAATGTACACACCAGCATATTTAGACAAGAAACAAAAATGTGAATGTGCTTCATACTACTTAGATTTTTTAGCTTTACTTTAAAACAAATATTGAATGTATACTATTATCCTTCATCAGGTTATAAGAACATTCATATTACACATACCTCATCAAGGTGGGGCATTGAAGCTGAATGATTCATTAATGATGCTATGATGGCAATGAATGGCTCAGTACTATCCATTCCTTTATTAATATGATTGATAGTGAAAATTCCTTAACAAGCCTAGAGTGAAGTATGTTAATTAAACAAGCTAATATTTTGATGATATTTTTCTTTTTTCAAAGCAAAAATTTACAAGCATAGTCATAGCTACGGCGAAAAATTTTAACGTAGTAAAATGGAAAATAGGACAAAAAGAAAGTTCGGGAAATTAGCATTCTATACACTAGTAGCAACTTACAAAAAAGGAAGCTCAAAAGCTTCCTTAAAATACGATATGCGAAAAATTCAAGCGTATAAAAGGATAACCCTTAAATACGGCATTTGTTATTTTATCACAAGTTTTTGCACTCCAATTTGCCCATCAACCAAACCTTTTACCAGGTAATAACCTTTAGTTAGTGAGCTTACATTTATACTTCCTGATACGTCTTTAACTTCAAGAACTGTTTTTCCGCTAATATCAATAACCTCAATTTGCTGAGCACCATCAACAGTAATTTGCGATGAAGCAGGATTTGGATATATAGTAAATAAATTATCTTTTACATCATTGATGGCTGTTGGAGCAACCTCTGTAAAAGTAATTTCATCAAACCAAATATTAAAAGCCTTGCCTCCAGCATAATAATTTTTATCAAACAATTTGATTTTAGTTGTGTTTTCAATATTATAATTGTCAACCGTAATCTGTTGCCATTCCTCTGTTAGCAATACACTCGTACTTAAAATTCTTACACGGGCACCGTTTGTTACACCTGCCGCATCAGTTTTTGCGTAAAATGACATTGTCACAGGATTTGTAGCTGATCCCGACGGGAAAGCATACATTTCTAACCAACATTCGTTATCCAATGTAGCCAATGTAGTATAGGATACTTTCAAAGATTTGCTTGATCCATTGGCACCGGAACCTGAAATTGCAGCTTTTAAAGTTGGAAATTCAACTCGTTTATCAAAAGCTATTCTTCTGATGTAGCCGGTCGGATTAGATTGTGTGAATAAATCTGTCCACACTCCTCCCTGAAGTAAAACATCTGTACCATCAGTACCACAACCGGAACAGCCTTGCGCTGTTTCTCCGATAGTGTAATTTTCAAAATTTTCTTTAGCAGAAAATAGTTGAGCATTAGTAGTGTTTAAAGCAGTAAATAATAAAACAAAAAGAGTAAACGTTACATTTCTCATAACACATAGATTTAAAAAATAAGTAAATAATTTTGGACAGTTCAAATGTATGGCAATGGGTATTTATAGGGGTTTCTGTTTTGTTCTAATAGGTTTGTAATTGATTCCGAAACCTTATAATGCAGCAGTAAGCAATAGTAAGTTCAAGCACTCATACGGCTCAATCGATGTGGCAGGAGCAACGGCTGTTTTTATCGTGATGTCATCCATCCAAAGAACGCATGATAAAATTGTTGTCGCAGCTGCTCCACTATTATAAATAAATCAAAATAATAGTACCGTATTAGCATTAGAATGTTATGAACATACCCAATGCTATCTTATTTTAACAATCGCTTATATAAGGATGTATAATTTTTAGGCAGAATTACTTTCTTATTTTCCCAACTGATGTGGCGATCAAAATACTGTTTGTAAAATTGGTAGTTGTTGTAATCAACGCCCTCCTTTTTTATTTTCAGAACCTCCTGGTCATAATAACTTTGCATTTGTTCCAACTGCTTTTTGTAAACGGGGTTATTCACCTCATTCTTCATCTCCAAAGGATCTTTTTCTTTATCAAACAACTCTTCGGTGGGTTTCATGCCATTGCCCCCATAAGCCCAGTAGATGTATTTGATTTTCTCAGACTGAATGGATAGTACATGTGTAGGTGCCGCACCAAACATATTCATTACCGGCAGGTAGGAGCGCATTGATTTCTTCGGATTATCAACAATCGGCAATAAACTTTTACCATCCATGTTAAAGGGTATCTCTTGCTGTGCCAATGCTAGGATTGTTGGTGCCACATCAATGTTCCCGACCAGAGAGGCAGTTCTTGTGCCTTTATTCATTTTTTTATGTCGCGGATCGAAATAAATAAACGGAGCTTTGGCTGCCTCTTCATATGGCAGCACTTTACCGCCAAAACCATGTGCTCCCAGATGATAACCATTATCAGAAGTGTAAATAATAACTGTATTCTTATCCTGCCCAGACTCTTTTAAGGCCTTCATAATCATTCCAACCGCATAATCCACTCCATAAATGAGTTGATAGTATTTTTTTACGCTTTCCTGATAAGCATCAGCACTTTCATAGCCGTAATTGCGAAATAATCTAAGCCGTTGCCGCCCATTTTGAGCTTGTTCGGCCAAATGCCTGCCATTAGCAATACCATAGTTTTCAGGCATTGGTATTTCTATACCGGCATAAACCTCGTCAAACATGGGATCCGGTACACTTGGCAGGTGGGGTGCTTTAAAACTTAGCGATAAGCAAAAGGGCTGCTTGCTATTGGTATTTTCCTTAATGAAGTTGGCTGCCCAGGCTCCGTAAGCCCTGCTGGAGTGTGGATAATCATCAGCGTACATCTGCATGTACTTGTTTTTAGCCGTCTCATATTCTGTTTGACCAATTCCGCCGCGCCACTCATCAAACTGATCGATTGGCAACAAATCGTAGGTATGGTGACCAATGCTATTGGATATACCTTCGGTAACCGGAAAACCAAACTTACCTGCAAAAGCAACCTTATAACCCGCTTTCCGGAGTAGCACAGGGTATGATAATTCATACTGCTCCTTGGTTAATGAACCGTGTGTAAAGTTACAAGCCGTTTTATACTCCAACATACCGGTCATTATCTGGGCTCTGCTTGCCATGCAAATAGATGTGGTATTATAATAATTGTCAAACACCAGCCCCTGAGCCGATAATTTGTCCAGGTTAGGTGTTTTAATGACTTTATTGCCATTAAATCCCGCCGACAAATAGGAATGGTCATCAGCTAATAAAAAGATAATATTTGGCCGTTCTTGTGCCTCAGCCTCAAAACACAAAGCTGTCACTAACAGGTAAAACACGGCGAATACTGTTAGTTGAAGATTGAAATACCGGCGGCCTTTCGGCTTACCCAAATTGAATAGAGCGTTTTTCATAAATCTGAATTTAATATTGTTAACAGGAGACCTATAAGCCAATCCCTGTTGTAAAATTATATTCTATCATTCTTTGGATGGTTTGAATAGCGTTCTATTTATGTAATAGTCTATCGGTTAAGTTTGCTTTTTCGGGCTTTTGAGGTGTCAATATCATTCACCCAACATCTCCCACCTTTTGCAGTGTAGGCAAGGGAGGAGTTTTTTGTACTGATCTCATAATAATTCTTCCCTCGTTTATAGGAATAAGCATTGAGGAGATACTTAGGAGAAAAAAAGGCTTTCTTAGGGCCGAAGTCAACAGACAATGAGCAATGGAGTGACCTATGCGAATTATAATGAAACCCTGTTCAACGACAAATCTTCTACTTTTACAGCATCATTTATTGTGAAGCAAAAATTGAGATATTGTACTTCATTTAAGTCAAAATATTTATTAAAATAAAATATCATGAAACAATCAATAAGTATTATCACTTTAATCCTATTGTTGGGCATAACTACCTCCAGAGCTCAGCACGGTACGCATACAAACGGGATTGAACCCTATTACCACCCTAAGGATTTAAGCAATTACCTGGAATCGATTGATCCGGTCTATTTACCTTATATGTTTGCTTCTGACGAAGACATGCGGTGGTGGAAAGAAGCTAAGTTCGGCATTTTTGTTCACTGGGCTCCGTCGGTAGTGACCGAGGCACCCCTTAGCTGGGGGCGTAAAGGGCCACGACCGCATCATTCATCAGACGGAACCGTAAAAAAAGGAGTGCCCCAGCAGGAATACAACGACACTTACAAAACCTTTAATCCTGTTAATTTTGATGCTGAAGAATGGGTGAAGACATGGAAAAAAGCCGGAGCCAGGTATTTCGTCTTTACGGCCAAGCATCACTACGGCTTTTGTATGTGGGACACCAAAACAACCGATTTTAACATCATGAACACGCCCTATGGCAAAGATGTAATGAAAGACATTGCTGATGCCTGCGAAAAGCACGATATGCGTTTAATGTGGTATTATTCACAGCCCGACTGGACACATCCATATTATGCTGAAAATGTACCTCATCAGCGCTATAACGACGAAATATTATTTCCCCAATTAGAAGAGCTAATGAGTTATAAAGGCATTGACGGCATCTGGTTTGATGGATTGGGGCTTCATCCCGACCGCTGGAACTCTCCTAAGATGCTAAAGATGATACGTGATGTCAATCCCAATGCGATTGTGAATCATCGCCACGGACCTCCGCAATGGCACATGGGTGACTTTGACGGCCCGGAACGCGGCGTGGGTCGTTTTCAGGTGAATCGTCCCTGGGAAACATGTGATGTTATTGCAGGTGCCTGGGCCTATAACGGCGAGTCAGACCCGGCTCCAATAGGTGAAGTGATAAAAGCCCTAACCAAAGTAGCAGTGAATGGCGGTAACCTTTTGTTGGGTACCGGACCTCGCCCGGATGGTTCCAACGTGGATAACCACGTGGCACGACTAACAGAAATGGGTGATTACCTGGCTAAGTATGGCGAAAGTATTTATGCCACTCAGGGGGGGCCATATATCTCAGGCCCATGGGGTGGAGCCACCTATAAGGGTAATAAGGTGTATTTGCATTTGATGGGTAATAAAGAAGGAAAGGCACTTATCTTACCGCAATTACCGGCTAATGTAAAGGCTTTTAAAGCACTGACGAATAACACAGGCATTGAAGTAAGCAATACTAAAAAAGGACTTGTGGTAAAGTATGATGCCCGGCAGGATGATGAGCTGTTTCCGGTTATTGAACTGACTATAAACAAAGATGCAGCAAGCATCACGCCCATTGCAACCAGCGGACATTTACTGCTTCAATCAGTTAAACTGCAAGCCAGTTCTGATAAAGCAGAGAGCTTTGCCAGTAAAAATTTATTACCAGGTGCAGGAGAGGATTTCTCGGAAGGTATCCGTATTAAAAAATCGTGGCGCCCATCGGATCAAGATGAAGAACCAAGCCTGGAATATTCCTGGGAACAGCCGCAAAAAATTAAACAAATATCTATTAAAGAAGGAAGGCGCCTAGACAAATCGAAGGTGAAGGCTTTTCAGATTCAAAGCTGGAATAAAGGGCAATGGGAAACCATTCATAAAGGTAGTAATATAGGCCGCTTTTACGGTGTTAATTTTACCACACCTGTCAACACCTCAAAATTACGCATCACATTTGAAAATGCGAAGGGATTAGAAATTAACAAAGTGCTAATTTACAATATATTATAATGCGACATATTTATTTACTTCTATTATTGTGGGCCGGTTTGGTAACGGCCCAGACAAAACAGCCCAATGTATTACTTATATTAGCGGATGACCTGGGTATTAATGCGCTTAATTGCTACGGTAATAAAGCCGTAGAAACGCCTAACATCGATCGCTTATTCGAACAGGGCATGCATTTCACCAATGGCTATGCCAACGACCCAACCTGTGCACCGTCACGAGCCTCTATTATGACCGGGCAATTGTCTCCACGCACCAATATTTACCGGGTGGTTAACCGCCACTACACTGCGAAAAATGCAGAAGAGATGCGACAGCATATGCGCTACCTGCCACCTGCTACTGCACACCTGTATTCCGGAAACAATGGCTTGGATCCTAAGTGTTTTAATATGGCCAAAGCCTTTAAAGGAGCTGAATACAGAACAGCTGCTTTCGGAAAGTGGCATCTGGGAACGGGCACTTCAGCCATGCACAAAGTCGGTTTTGACGTAGCTATTGAAGCCAAGAAGCATTATAATTTCTCAACAGTACCGCAGCAGGATGACTATGACAGTAAGGTGTACAATGCCGATTATTGTACCCAAAAAGGAGTTGACTTTATGAATGCTTGTGTGAAAAATGAGCAACCATTCTTTTTGTTCATGCCTTATTATCTGGTGCATGGACCATTTGATCCAAAACCAGAGTACGTTAAATACTTCAGCAATAAACTCAAAGGAAGTGAGTACGATCACGAACAAGTGATTGATGTCATTGCCATGATCAAATCATTGGACGACAGTGTTGGTGAATTATTGAATAACCTTGAAAGAATGGGTATTGCCGATAATACCATTGTCATTTTCACCTCAGACAACGGCCATTATCAGGTTAAAGGAAACAATCTGTTTGCTCAGCCTTATAGGGGGAATAAAGGTGTAATGTGGGAAGGTGGTGTGCGTATACCCTATATTTTTAAATGGCCTGATCATATTGAGCCGGGAACAAAATCAGAATTGCCAATCATTCACGTCGACCTATTTCCGACCCTGGCTGACATGGCAAATATTCAAATAGATGAGAACCACATCATTGATGGAATCAGCATAAAAAGCACTTTACTCAATAAAGAGACAAGCCCTGAGCGAAGAATGCCTCTGGTATGGTTTTATACAAATTACAGTGGCTTTAATTCCAAAACAAAGAAATTTCAATCAAAATGGATTAATGTCATTCAGGACAATGGTTATAAGCTTCTTGAAGATATTGAAACGAATAGTTATGAGCTTTATAATCTGAGTAATGATCCTGGTGAGAAAAAGAATATCTTCACTAAAGAATCGGTGATTGCCCAGCGTTTAATTGAACAATTGGAGCAGGCCAAGAAAAACACGAAATTACCTGAACCTGCAATAAACCCTGAGTTTAAGCGGTAATATGAAAACAAACAATTAGTAAAAAGGCATCCGGAGGCTATTCCGGATGCCTTTTTTAGTAAACGTTGGCATCGCCTATATTTCAGCTCCCAAGCTAATCCTTTTGCGTGGCATGTGATAATATCAACCTGGAGGGCATTTATTTTGTCATGCGACGACTTTTTAGGTTCATTTAAAGTCATTGAACGAGGAAAAGACTTCCGAGAGTCACTCAATACAACCCGGGAAATCAACCCAATGAGGCCACACCTGATTAATATTGAGTGAGAAGCAGATAAAAATAGCCGAGAACACCTTATGTTGCTCGTTAAATTAACAAAAATGAATAGGACTATAAACAATTACCAGAAGACGTAGATAATTGTTCTAGCCTGAATTATTCATAAAAAAGGGATAAGTGCTCCTTGAATCTTCTGGAATATCAGTATTTTCAAGGTATCGATACACAAATCCCTTTATGTAATGATAAAAAATAAATCAGAAAGTATCTCCACGTCCTACGAACTTTTTCCAATAGAAGGAAAAAACATTGAGCTTACGTTCAACGGTGAGGAAATTAGCAGCGATGGCGGCCTGCTGTTACTTCGAGAAACAGAGCAACAGATAGGTCTAATAGAAGGCGCGGTTGCTTGTATTGAAGATAGCAGGGATAAGCGGTATATCGACCATACGGTAAAAGAGCTCCTTACGCAACGAATTTTTCAAATAGCCACTAGCTTCTCAACCAACAATGAGCAGGTTGGAAAATGCTATTGACAACAAAATGCTTTACCGTATAGGTGAGTACCTACTTGACACATTTATTGGCTCTTATCAGAGTGCCCCACCTTTAATTATACTGGATTGTGACGATACCAACAATAACACCTATGGAGGGCAACAATTGAGCCTTTTCAATAATTACTACCACAACCACTGCTACATGCCATTGCATATATACGAAGGCTTGTCGGGTAAGCTGGTGGCCACTATGCTTAAGCCTGGTCGAAGGAGCAAACAAAGCGATGTAGCTTCATTATTAAAGAAATTGATTTTCAGGTTGAGACAACAGTGGCCAGACACACTGATTATCGTTCGGGGGGATGGCCATTTTGCATCGGCAGATTTTATGAAATGGGCAGATACTCAATCACGCACTGGATATATTACCGGGTTGAGCGGAAATAAGAAACTTCATCAACAAGCGCAAATAACCATTGATAGTGCAAAGCGTGAATTCAAGCAATACAAGAAACCTGTAAAACGTTATCATTCTTTCTTATACCAGGCCGGAACCTGGCACAAGCCCCAAAAAGTTGTAGTAAAGGTCGAAGTATCCCAATTGGGAACCAACATCAGGTATATTGTAACCAATATGACTGATTTCAGGACTAAAGACCTTTATGAAAAAGGCTATTGTGCAAGAGGGGCAATGGAATTACGAATAAAAGAGCACAAATTACACCTAAAATCAGATCGTGTCTCCTGCAACAATTTTAAGGCCAATCAATTTCGCTTGCTCTTACATTCAATGGCATATGTTCTTCTGCACACTTTTCAAAAGGAAGTATTGGGAACAACAGAGTTCGCCAACGCCACCTTTAAAACTATTCAGAACAAAATCATCAAAACAGCTGCCAGGGTCAAAGAGCTTAAAACAAAAATCAAAATTGAATTTCCAAAATGCTGTCCAACAAAGCAGATACAAGCTAATAGCTTTGAAATGTTATCCTTATTAAGGATCTAGTCTTAGTTCTCTAATCGAAAAACACATACTAATAATCAGAATATCCTTCGGGCTGTATGGGTAAGCTATGTCCAAACCAGTGCAGTTAGCTCTATATTCGCATGTTTACTGTATACATATGGTGCAATATGGGCATGAATTCAACCTTTAGTTACCAAATATTAGCAATATTGTAGTTGAGAAAGTCTCCTTGTCTTAAATGTCGTTCCTATTTCTTTGTTAAATTTAATTTATGAATAATTCAGGCTAGGGACTAAAAAAACCACTATGCTCATTCTGGACATAGTGGTTTTTTTTAAATACCTTGCGCTCCATAAAGGTTGATTGTTTCAATATGGTTCATGTACCCAAGCAGCACATTTGATCTTTCATTTGCAAGGTTGCTCCCGGTTAAAAAGATCATTAAAAGACCAATCAACACCATTCAGTTTTTCGAAGTGCTCATGCTTAAAAAATTGCTTACTCAACTTTCAACTCCCCAAAACTTCCGGGAATATTTTTCATGTGCATCTGTAGCTCCTCTTGCATTTCATGCAGTACTTCGCGGTACTCTTCCTTACCGGCCAGGTTGTTTTGTTCCCCCGGATCAATTTCCAAGTCATATAACTGATCAGGCACAGCGTAAGACGGATATCGCTGCGTAGCCGGAAATTCAGCATCGCCACCACCCGGAATAATCTGCACATGACCAAACGGTTTAGAAGGATCTGTATTATTCGGTTCCTTACCTCTGTTTTTTAACTTCTTATTGTAGGCATTGAGTATTTCAACCCGCTCTTCGGCTGTTATACTTTTCACCCACTGAGGGTATCTCAAAGCAATATACTTATACTTACCTTTGCGTACACCGCGTGCATAGCCAATCTCAAAATACATGGAAGCATACTCATTACTTTCTTTTCCTTCCAGTTCCCTGTAAAAGCTTTGACCATCCATTTCTGTAGTATCCACTTTAGCGTTTACCATATCAATAATGGTGGGTAAAAAGTCAACGTTAGACACCAGCTTGTCGCTAAAGCTGCCCACTTTAAAACCTCCACTTTTCCAGATCACGCTTGGATTAGCAGTTGCACCCTGATATACCGAACCTTTGGCATACTGTCCATGATCATTAAAAAAGAAAATAATGGTATTGTCAAACTTACCTTGCTCTTTTAATGACTGAATTAAGGCACCAAGTGCATCATCCATCCATAATAAATTGGCAATCTTATCATTAACAGGCAATCCGGCTTTCTCTAAACGCTCAGGAATAGTGGATGGCTTTGGCAATACATCCGGAACTTTATCCAGGCGACCGGTTGGTATGATGTGACGGTCGGCATTCCATGAGCGGTGTGCGGCAGTTGGACCGTGTGGCAATGTGGTTGCAAAATACAGGAAAAACGGCGCCTCTTTGCTTTGTTCAATAAAGCGAAAGGCTGATTCTGTTGTCCAATCTAGGTTATGAACTGCCAAACTCATAGGGCCGTTAAAATCAGGATTCTCATAATACAAGCCATCGGCATAGTCGAAGCCATGTTTCAGATAGGCCTTTTGTGTAAGTTCGTAGTTCAGGCGCAGACGTTCCATCACCTTGCTCTCTGCTGTATCTGTCTTTAAAGGCACTTTTTCCCAACCTTCAACTTCGTACACATGGTTTTTACCAACACCACCGGTAAAATAGCCCTCGCTCTTGAGGATATTAGCCATGTGTGCCTCTCCCGGCATGATGTGGGTATTCCATTCAACAACTCTCTGATTATCGTTTCTCTTCACCCGTCCTAAAAAATCAGGATTAGTTGCACGACTGGCATACTTTCCGGTTAGCACGTTGAAGCGACTTGGGGTACAAACCGTGGCACTTACATGTTGCCCCATCATAATAACCCCCTCATTCACCAACATATCCAGGTTGGGAGTCAGGTTTTTACCCTTCCCCTCAGGCAGGAAATTAAACATATCACGCGTCATATCATCGGCTACAAAGAACACAATATTAGGTCGCTCGTCTTGCTTATTGTCTTTAGTACAGGCTATAGCAAAAAATTGAATAAATGCTATGCTGATAATTAAAATTTTCTTCATTTTTATTTATTGTTTTTATTTGAATAAATAGCATCAAGAGCTAAAACGGTAAAAATGGCTGGTGAATTCCAATTGATTGCCACTTCGTTGGTTGAATAACTGCACACCTTATCAACATAACTCATAGCAGGTAGCTTAGTTCCATAGATTTCCGAACCACAATCGTTCTGAACGGTATTCGTTGGACCTCCGGATAATAAGCCCGGAATTGGAGCTTCGATACCATCCGCGTCGCATCGTCTGTCGTGCAGAAACATCACTCGGTTGGTACCATAGCCTGTTACAAAGCATTTATTTAGCGGATTCGCCCCTAACACATACGAAATACATGCATCGGCCGCATGTAAGTATTTGTCATCACCTCTCATTACGTAAGCATTAATCAGAAGCATACCGTCATTCATCACTTCACCATTACTTCCCCACGGAAACTTATTAATGGATATCTTATAGGCCGACTCGTTGTAATGTCTGTAAAGTTTGTTTGCTAATTTTATGATGCGTTGCTGTGCCTGTTGCTTATTCAGTTTAGAACCGTATGTATTATCGGCCATCAAACTCAAAAGCCCAAGAGTATTAACACGGCGCCATTCGGGACGCATAAATTTTTGCTCTTCAAAGTTGATTTCTTTTTTATAAGCTTTCTTGCCGGTGGCTAAAAACAACTCAGTGGCCGCCCAGAATTTTTCATCTGCAATATTTTTATCATCATATTGGCCGGTTGTTATATCTTCCGGCTGAACATACATGATATTTGGGTTGGCTAAAGTCCATTCCCAGGCCCTTTCAGCAGCCTTGATGCATTGCTGAGCCAGCGATTGCAGGCCTTTGTTTTCATGCTTTAGAATGCGTGCGGCTTTGGACATAACAGCCGCAAAATCACAGGTGGCAGCTGTTGTTTTCATCACCACATAACGGTCCCCGGTGTCTTTATGCGGCATAATCATGCCACAGAATGATTTGGTTGTAAGCTTATGGTACACCCCGCCATCATTGGGATCTTGCATGCTGAGCATCCATCTCAGGTTCACCAATATTTCATTCAGGATATCTGCAGTCTTATCAGACGATTCAGGGATATTGGTATTAACCGTTTTTAGATGTTCAGGAAATAGCTCATACAAATGTAACAGTGTATAAGTAGTAATTCCTGAATTAACTATATACTTGCCATAGTCGCCGGCGTCGTACCATCCTCCCGGAGAAGAAATAGTGCTTTCTGCAGGTCGGTTCTTTCCGGCTGCTGAAGTATGAATCTTCACTTTATCATCGGGATGACCGGCCTGACGTGCATAAATACCAGCATGTTTCTCGAGAATAGGCTCAGTGGCGCGTGCCATGTAATAGGACTTTAACAAGTCGGTACCCAGACGATTATAAGCCTTGTTATCAATTTTAAAATCGATTACATGTTTCATGCCATCCACCAGCAGCCGGTAGCTGCCGTCAGCACTTACTTCAGTCACATCGGCATAGGTCACTTCTGTGCCAGAAAATTCCCAGGCCTTAGCCTTAGGTGTTTCCGACACCAATACTTCTTCGCCTTTTCCATTGAGTACCTTGAATGAAGCTTCTCCAAAAGCTTTCGGTAAAAACACATGCTTTACGGATTGAGGATGATAGGCATATTGATTAAGGTGCTGTGCCTGTATTTGAACAACGGCATGGCTTAGCACAAAATACAATACAGTTATATAAACGAACGATTTAAACATATTTTGGGTTTTAATTTGTATTTATTCTTCATATCCATTTCATGGAAAAAACACTTCTATCATATCCTGAAAATCAAACAATTCAACAGTAAACAATACCTCATCCATGAATACTAGCTTATCTGGGCCAATAGCAGATTACACTCAGAGATTTAATTGCCGAGACACCTGTATTATTTTCTGATCGCTAATGGCCAATAAGATCAAGTTAAGTGTAACTAAGAAGTGAATTCATCAATGCAGCATTATATCAGTTCTAAGTCTAATGCAATACTACTTCCATCAATGTAAAATATGTTTTAAAAATCGTTCGAACAGGTATCAATTTGATTCAGCGGCCAATAAAATTACAGACGTTACAATTTAGTAACCTCAGTTCGATTAAAATTACAGAGCTCAGATTTCATTATATAATTGATAAACAATTAAAATCATAGAATTGAACATTGTGATTATCCATTTAAACTACTCAACCGGAAAAATGGTACCTTCAGTGTTAAGTATGGCTAAATAATGCGACCCTCCTTTTTTTTGCAATTAGTAAAATGCGGGTTGCTTCCTCCATTTATAATAGCACCTATCTATTTTGCCTTATGGAGTAGCTTTATCCATATCTGTACGAAACGGAAAAGCAGGCAAATCAGCTCTGTTGTATAAATTACACAATGGGAAATCGGCCCAGCCATACCGAACAGCAGTAGGTTTACTAACCTTGGGATGTGACACAATTACTTTGTTACCTACTATAACGGCTTGCGCATGATAAAATTCGCCTTCTCCTTTAATGATAAAGCCTTTCAGTTCTGTTTTGGATAATTGGTGACCATCAAGCACAACATCCTTAGCCTGAAGTCCTTTGCCCACATTGTCAAAATAGATAACAGCCTTATTCTTTTTAATCTTCATTCCTTTGTAAACAGGCCCTGTACCTATCACCTTCTCTCCGTAAGCCACCTTCTCAGCCGCTTTTGCCAGTCGATAACCCACTACATCTTTCATCCAAGGGTGAATGTCTTTTTGGAAACCGACATCAATGCCGGTAGCAATACCAATATTTTTTAGTTCAGTTGCTTTCATCTGACTCTCACGTGTCAATGGCCATACTTCTTTCTCTAAAATTGGCTCAGTATGTGTTTTATGAAATCCGGCAAGTTGTACAATTAAGAATGGAAAATCACCTTGTCCCCAATGGCTTCGCCAATCTGTTATCATACTTTTTAAGTCATCGGCATAGGCAAGTGCTTTGGCTTTATCCTTAGAATTGGCTTCACCCTGATACCAGATAACACCTTTAATGGCAAAAGGGGTGAGGGGAGCTATCATTCCGTTAAACAACACCGATGAGCCTTTTGCGACACCATCTATTTCCTGTTTCTTATCACCGGATTTAATGATCTTATCTGAGGTCCATAAAGCAATCCCCGTACCTCCTTTATTGGCATCAATCAGCCCAATGGGGATATTAAACTTTGACTGCAATTCTTTTGCAAAGAAAAAGCCTACTGCTGTGGTTTCGTTGTTAATAGCCTCAGATGCATTAACCTGCCAGCTGTTGTTGAAAGATTTGACAACCACTATGTCAGACTGCGGTTCAGCGCGATATTGCTTATCGATTAAGATGGTCCGAATGAGGGGCTGTTCTGTTTTTATGATTTGTGCATAGGCTTTGACCTGCTTTTCGGGTACCTTTTGAGTATTTTTTAATCGAATTAAGGGAAAATCCATATTTGACTGCCCTCCGCATACCCATACATCGCCGGCCATCACATTTTCGAGCAGAACAGTATTCTCTCCTTTTATGGTTATCTGGAAAGGCCCTCCGGCTTCAGGGGTTTTTATATGTAGTATCCAGTTGCCATTTTCATCGGTAGTTGTATGAGCAGATTCGCCCCACGAAGCACTTACCTGTACTTTTTCACCCGGATTGGCAGAGCCCCACACAGGAGCCATCACTCTTTGTTGAATGACCATATTATTAGTAAAAAGGCCATGGGGTTTCACCTTTGAATACGCAAAAGTATGGCAGATTAACAGGGCAGATAGATGAAACAAAAACGGGGATATTCTGGTATGCATTTTAAGCTGATTAAGGATTATTTTATAAAAAACTCTCACCCTCTTACTAACCACAAGAAAGTGAGAGAATTACCTTGCTTATAATTAAACCAATTTGACTACATAGGTTCAAAAAGCTCCCATTCAGCAATATAATAGGCCGGGGCATTTTTTATTACCAACCTTATTTTATCGGTTGTAACCGGTTTTTTCAGTCGTTTGACAGGTTCGAATTTTGCTTTCCATTTATGAACCGTTTTCCAGTTTCCATTGTCATCGGGTATCTGTAATTCAGGTGAGTGTTTTGGAAACCACTCTTCTCCGCGTCCGGTTACCACACTACCCACGGTTACCGGCTCATCAAAAGTAGCCTCAATCCATATACCATCTTTGCTATCTTTTACTTTTGCAAACCAAAACGTTTCAGCGTCCTGATCACAAATTTTTGTTAAATCGCCGGAAGTGTGAGAAGAAGTCAGTTTTGCTTTCTGTATAAGCGACTGCCTTGCCATAATTGGTTTCTCATCCATTACATCCTTATTAATTGTTAGTTCAATAGTGGTTACAATTTTTTCCCTGTCAGCCTCTTTCATCACCAAATTAAAGCCACCATCAACCTGTACAATATCAACAGGAGCCCCTGTTAAGGCTTTACCGTCTTTGACTTTAAAGCCTTTCAAGGATGGTAAGAATATTTTTTCTGAATCATCCCAGTTAAATACATGTAGGTAGATTTTATTACTTTTACGTGTTGACACACCCCATGGCCCGGGTAGGTAAGGACCTCCACGCGAATTACGAATACTCGTTTCACCGTTTACCTGCCACCATTCAGCAATTTGTTCCAGGCGCTCCACTTCAACTGGGTTCATTGAGCCATCACCTCTGGGGCCGATATTAAGCAGCATATTACCGTCACCACCCCATGTGTATAACAATATCTCCATTAGGGACTGCAGGCTCTTTGTGCCCACATCAGGATTGTAACCCCATTGTCCTGTTGTGGTATGACAGGCTTCCCATGGGTGCTTATTATTATAATAACCAACTGTGTGTTCAGGGGTATAAAAATCAGCACCTACACCTCCGCGATCATTTACCAGGGCTGTCGGATGCAATTCTCTGATACGCTTCATCACATTAGAAGAAGTGCTGCCCCATTTGCCGGGGCCAAGTCCGTCGAACCAGATTTCATGAATTGGACCATAATTATTTAAAAGTTCCTCCATCTGTGCTTTGTAAAATTGAATGTAGCGATCGTGGTTATGTTCTGAGTCACAATCAGGATGGTACCAGTCGCGCGGTGAGTAGTAAAAGCCGACGTTAAAATTCTGTTTGCGACAGGCCTGCTCCAATTCTTTCAAAACATCCTTTCCATAAGGTGTACTCATGATGTCATAGTCCGAATGCTTTGAATCGAACATTGAGAATCCGGCATGGTGCTTAGCCGTGAAAACCAGATAGCTCATGCCCGCTCTTTTGGCTAAACCCACGATGTAATCCGGATCGTAATTGACCGGATTAAACGTTTTATACTGTACATCATACACTGCCGGCTCAATTACAGCATTCTTGTAATTTGGCTGTCCGGTGCGGTGGCTGGGGCTATTTCGTGAGTGGCTTAACTGCTTTCCCATCTGGCTGATCGGCCCCCAATGAATAAACATACCGAATCGTTCATTTTTCCATGCTTGCGTGGCCTTTTCGCCGGCTTTTTTTACAACTGCATTTTTATCTACCACATACAGCTGAAATTCATCTACCTCTTTTTCTTCCTGCGCAAAAACAGAAACAAAACCAAGGCATAATAGTAGTGTTAAAACTTTAGTTTTCATTGTACTCTTTTATAAGACTTATTTTGATTTTTTACGTGCTTCTTCAGCCCTTTTAGTTATTTCCTTATGGTTGATGACCTGTTCAACGCCTTTGGTCACCTCCTCATACCATGTATTTATTAAAGCACTGTATTTTTTTACTCGTTTGGATTCTTGAGCGGCAAGGTTATTTGCTTCGGCCAGGTCCTGCGTCAGGTTATACAATTCACCAGTGCCACCTTCATTCTCAATATATTTCCACTGTCCGTCTCTCATAGCTCTTCCGGAGCTTTTGCCCCAATAGCAGTAACGATGTGGCATTTCCTGTTCCTTCTTTAATAGTGTTAAAAAGCTGGTTCCATCAAGTTTTAAGCCTTTAGGTAAGGCACTGCCGGTAGCCTGTGCTAAAGTCGGAAACAAATCCATGGTCATTAGCAGCTGATCGCTCACCCGGCCTGCTTCTATCACCGAGGGCCACGACATGATCATTGGTACCCGGTGACCGCCTTCATTTAATGAACCTTTTCCCCCTTTAAAAGGACCGGACGATAACATTTTACGCGGACCATTGTCGGAGGTGAAAATGATAAGGGTATTATCTATAAGCCCTTTTCTTTCTAGTTCAGTCACAATTTTTCCAACACAGTCATCCAGGAAGGTCACCATTTCTATTGAAATATCTAAGAAGCGATCTTGTTTTGATTCTGCCAGTTTATAGCCCTCAGGTGGCTTGGGGATGGTCTGGTTGATACTGTCTCTAAAGGCTTCCTGGTCTTTTTTAGAAAGATGACCGGGTACACGCTCTACTTTTGAGTAAGGCCGCTGATTTGGTGTATGAGGTGCTCCAAACGGCAGATACAAACAGAACGGTTCGTCTTTTTTTGCATTCTGAATATAGCGGATGGCATGTTGAGCAATAATCTCAGTCTGATAGCCAGGTTCGTCTTTTATTTTATCCTGTTGCCACCAGTCCAAATCACGGTTAAGGTTGATATGACTGTGATAATCAACATTGCCACTGGTAAATCCGGCAAACTCATTAAAACCGTTATGAATCGGGTTGTATTTTTCTTCCACTCCCAGGTGCCATTTACCAAACAAAGCGGTATGATAACCACCAAGTTTAAGCACATCGGCAAAAGTTGTTTCTTCAGGCTCCAGCCCCACATTGGTATGCCAGCGGCATGCCACTACTTCCGACAAACCAGTGCGTTGCTGATAATTACCGGTTAACACGGCAGCCCGGGTAGGGGTACACACCATACCGTTTGTATGAAAGTCTGTAAATTGAATGCCTCGTGCCGCCAATTTATCCAGGTTGGGTGTTTGTATTAATTCACTGCCGTAAACCGATAGATCACCATAGCCCAGGTCATCCGCCATTATAAATACGATGTTTGGCCTTTCCTGTGCCTGACAACTGATCAGGCCGATTGCAGCAATACTTATGAAGAGCAAAGCCGCTTGTAAGGAATGATTTTTCATAATGCTTGTTACCTTATAATAACATACTGAATTTGGATTTAATAATCGCTTAATTCATTCTCAGATAATTATCGCTTACGTCGCACCTTAACCTTTATTGGTTTATAATGGGCGGTTTCTTTCACAGTCGTCATATCCACGGACAGCTCTGTTACTATTCCTCTATAATGCCGCTGCAGTGGTTAAACGCTCTACCTGGTTCGGACGCCTCTCAGAACCTCCTACTTGCAAAAATAATTTAAGCTACTATCCGCCTACAATGGTTTTTCAATGTAGCCTTACTCACGGACATGCTCTGTAAGCTCATTTCGCCAGCTGTATTTCTTTATAATAGGTAGTAATTCAGATACGAATGCCTCATCCTTCCAGTTTTCCTTATCACTGTCCCACATACGACGGATCTGCAGTCCCGAACTGGCAATTCTTAGTTCGCGTAAAGTATCCAATAAACTCTCTACATAGGCAAGGTTCTGCTCTACCGTCCAATCACCGTTTTTCCAATAATCAGGTTCCCAATGATCAATCCAAAACTGAATACCTGTTTGTTCACGCCATTTTACTGCATAGGCTATGCCTAATTCTTCTTTTCCTTTACCGGCTGTTAGCATCTGAAACACTAATTCATCCTTCTTGACAGCATCAGCAGCACTGTATAGTTCCCATTCACCCATACCATAGGCACCGCTGCCTGAAGCTACATAATAGCCTTCTGAAGGATCCGCCGGATCGTTGGCGTAGGGGAAATCCAGCTCATGAAAAGGCAAAGTTTTTGCTGATCCCCATGGTTTATAGGACATAATACGTGTGGGATTATGGCGCCTGAATATTTCGGTGCACTTCGTGTAAAAAACATTGGTACTATCCACCAACGCCTGTTTATAACTTATATCCTTTGTTTTGATGGCTTTTTTACGCAGATATTCAAAACCGTGGAACTCAATAACCGGGCACATGGCCAGCAGGTGGCTTTTATCTTTGAAAGCGATACATAATTGTTCCCAGGTGGAAAGATATTTGGCCCAGGTCTGCCGGGTCATAGCCTTGCTTTCTTCTTTCTTCAAACAATCATACTGTAAACAGATGGCCATATTGCGTGCCGTTAAATCATCAATAATGGCAGACAAAAATTTAACAGCCTCAGGATTAATTAAGTTGGATTGTTCATCAACCAAATCGCGTGCTTGCCAGTGCAGCCGCCCTCCGGTAAAACCGGCAGCTACTATAGAATCGACTAATACTTCGGAATATTTGGCATCGGCAAAACCAAACTTATCAGGTGGAATATTAAAAATCATCCAACTTCCTGTACCCATTTTTTCTATCCATTTCTCGGGTCGTAATGGTGCATCAATTTGAGAAAAAACTGTATGCATAACACTAATACTGAATGCAATTAGCAGAAATGCCAGTTTTGATATTCTTTTTTCCATGATTATAACATCTGTTAGTAGATAATTTTTCTAATTCAAAAATGGGAACTTATTGTCGCTTGCAAGTCTCCAAGCAATTCTTAATAGTTTCGTTTTGATTCAAAAGGAGCCGGAAAGGTTGTTAAATGATTCAAATAAGCCTGTTAATACGGTGCTAACAGGCTTACTTCCGTCAACTTACGCCTTATTTTTCATTTTAGCTTTTTGATGAGCCCTCCACTTTTTAATTTCTTCAGCACCAACGGCTTCTGTTAGCTTTTTATAATATGACTTTATCATTGTCTTTCTTGCAGCTTTAAGTACTTCTATATCTTCCCCATAGGTTTCCTTCAATTTACTTTCTTCTGTGAAACGTTCCAGGTTCAATGCGTAAACTTTTTGATACATTTCATCGTTAAAACCCAACACCACTTGCATCTCCTTGCTTACCTTCTCAGCTTTCCTCGCCGAATTATCTTTTTTTATTCCCATGGCGGAGCCAAAAGAGATAGCTAACATTGAGACTAATAAAATTAATTGTTTCATATACTCTAATTAATTACAAGTTTTTAAGCCACTTTATTAGTGGAGCTATTAATATTTTTCTCTCTCGGATCAAGACATATATAATCCTGACGATATGGTGTTTTGTTTTTAATGACGCTGTAAATAGT
>NZ_VKDE01000027.1 GCF_007097485.1 Carboxylicivirga sp. M1479
AGATTTTATCTATCTGTTTATTAAAGTTAATGCAGCAGATGGAGCTTTTTGCCTAAGTTAAAAATCACGTTTGACTCCTAATTGGTTTTCTCATATTTAGGTATTCCACAAACTAACGATCTGTTTAAATTTATTTTCATTTGCCAGATGGAACTCCCAAATAAATCCAATCAATGCCTTGTGTGCAAATTAATTAAATTTACATGGTCGTTTCATGTTTTTTATCGTTTATCAAGCTTTATAACTTGTTTCTTACACGTTACTTACGCCTGCATCTTCAAAACTACTCATCTCATTCATAAAAGCCACAGCTGATTGTACAAGCGGGTAGGCAACTGCTGAGCCTGTGCCTTCGCCAAGTCGCATACCTAAATTTAATATGGCATCTGCTTTTAGGTGTTTTAACATCAATTGATGACCTTGTTCGTCAGACTGATGAGCAAATAAACAATAATCGGTTACATGGGGGGCAATGGCGTGGGCAGCAATAAGTGCCGAGGTAGCAATAAAGCCATCGGATAAAATTGTCATTTTTAGTTCGGCAGCTTTTAAAATGGCACCACAAATGGTTGCAATCTCGTAACCACCAAAAGTAGCCAGTATGTCCAGTGGATCTTTAATGGTTTGATGTTTTTCAAGCGCTTGGTTAATAACATTGGCTTTGTGTTCAATACCTTTTGAATCAAGTCCTGTACCTGCACCTGATGCTTCCTGCGCTGTGTACCCGGCATATTTACAAAGTAAAGCGGTTGCTGAGGTGGTGTTGCCGATGCCCATTTCACCAAATCCCACAATGTTACTTCCCTTGGCATGTAGTTCTGTAATAATTTTAGCACCGTTTTTAATCGCCTGCTGACATTCAGCACTGGTCATGGCTGGTTCAATGGCAAAGTTGCGTGTGCCTTTTCTAATTTTATAGTCCAGTAAATTGTTGGATGACTCAAAATCGTAGTTAACACCCGTGTCGGCCACCAAAAGCTCGATGTTATGTTGTCGACAAAAGACATTGATTGCAGCTCCGCCTCCTAAAAAGTTCATGACCATTTGAAAGGTAACCTCTTGTGGAAACGGACTTACCTTTTCTTCCGTTATGCCATGGTCACCTGCACAAACTAAAATGGCTGGTTTTGAAAGACTTGGTGTTAAGGTGTTTTGAATTTGAGAGATTTTAAAAGCTATTTTTTCCAGAGTACCCAAAGATCCCAAAGGTTTGGTTTTTAGGTCGATTTTACGTTTGATTTGCTCATTCAAATCATTGTTAATAGCATTAATTGTAAACTCCTGCATACTTAAATTATTAAAAGATAAATAATTCTTCAGGAGGATAGATGAAAGCCATAGCCTAAAGCTATTCGTTTTCACTTTACCCCGAAGTATAATGTTAAGGCAGGTCTTCTGGCTCACCTCAGCTTTGATTCCTTCCCATTCGCCTGGCAAATAGTGGATTGTAACAAAGCTTAATTAACAGAGGTTTACAGCTACGGGGATAGCTCCGGAATTTATATTGCTATAGCACCGGATTCCCATTTTAAGCATAAGCACCTTAACGCCTGCAAAAGTAGAAATATTACTTGAGTATGTTTAATTGTGGAAATAAAAATTACTTTTGTGTGCAAATAACTCAAAAACAAAGTGCCGGAAATCCAACCCATACGTTTTTAACGGCTTGGGAGAGAATGATCTAATTACATAAAACCAACGTTTGTACAGCCTTGTGCAAAGCATATTGGTTACAATTTATCTTAAGTTATTATAATTTGAGGCATGTTGTTGTAATTTGATTATACAAACAATACTTCTTACGGCTATTCCAAAATAATCATTATTTCATAGTGCCTCGTGATCATTTAATTCGTCACGAAAATGTTAGTTAATAAAATAAACAGAGAAGAATTATACGACCTTTTTCAGGTTGTTAAATTACAATCTCGTAATGCCTTTATTTCAAAGGATAATGAGGTTAAAATAGAACAAATTATCGCCTATTTAGAGATTATTCACTCTGAACTTAGGAGAGTATCAAAGAAACGTCCGCTTGTGTTAATTGATAGTGGAGCGGGTAATTGTTACCTCAGCTATTTAGTTTACTATTTCTATCGTCATATTGAAAATAGGCCAATTCAGATCTTTTGCATTGATAACAATGAACGCTTAATGCAGTTAAACCGTGATTTGGCAAAACGGATGAACTTCGAGGGTATGAGTTTTTATGCGAGTGACATTGAGGATTTTGCAATGGACGGCCCTGTAGATGTAGTTTATTCGCTTCATGCTTGCGACACAGCTACCGACAAAAGCATATATCTTGGTTTGCGTACTAAAGCTAAAGTGATACTGTCAGTATCCTGTTGTCAACACTCCTTAAGTTTAAAGTCACAAAAATTAAAAGCCGTTATTCGTCATAAAGCTTTTCGCGATAAGGCATTGATGATGATTTCTGATTCCTTGCGTGCTTTATTGCTAGAGCAAATGGGTTATAAGGTTGGAATTTTTGATTTTGTGTCGTCCCGATATACAGAGAAGAATACAATGATTAGGGCTAAACGTACAGAGTTTAAGAAGCAGATTGATTTTGAACAAGAGTATCGCCAATTGAGCGACGAATTTGGTATGCAACCCTTTTTGGAGACTTTAATTGCTGAAAAAAAAAACCATTTGAAATAGGGGTAAAGGGGCAGGATGACTGTCCCTTTAGTAGACGGCAATCGCATTTATAAGTTGAATCCCTTTAGGATTCAATAATTGATAATTTTAATTTGCCCCAGATTTTATCTGGGGTTATTTTTATTCAACCACGCTGTGGTTGTTGGTGATAAATCCTGAAAAGATTTAATATTAATAACCCTGCATGGAATGCAGGGGGTATGATATATACCTTTTTTAGAACAACCACAAAGTGGTTGAATTTTAAATCCGATTGACGTGCCTTTAGTACTTTAACTTTGTGTAATATAAATGAGATAATGTATTCTTAAAAATGAGTTTTACATTGTTCCATTATCTTAATACCTAAATTAAACTATGAAAACCACATTTTCTGTATTGCTATTTTTGAGCGTGATGAATGTTATTAATGTACAAGCGGATTGTCATTGGACATTCAAAGCTGATTCGTCCATTTACTCTTCTCCTTTGGTGCTTGATGATGTACTTTTTACAGGTGATTTAGCATCGAACTTTTACGCCATTAATAAGTTCAATGGAGATGTTTTGTGGAAAAGAAAACTGGCTGGCTCAGTACGTTCAAAGCCTACGCATTATCAGCAATTAATTATTGTAAATGATGGCAGTGGAAAAGTACATGCCTTAAATCGTGTAACAGGTAAAATAGTTTGGCAGTATGCTATGGCGCACGAAAAACAAGTTGATATGTGGGATTATTACTTATCATCTCCACTTGTTGATAATGCCTTTGTTTATGTTGGTGGTGGTGATGGGCATGTTTATGCCTTAAATGCAGATACTGGCTTGCTCAAGTGGAAATTTGAAACTAAAGGTGTTGTGCATGCGTCGCCTGTGATAAAAGATGAGCGATTATTGATTGGTAGTTTTGATGGTTGTTTTTATGCTATTAATAAACATACAGGTGAGAAGCTTTGGCAATTTAAAACAGTTGGCGACCAATATTTTCCAATAGGTGGCATACAAAAGGGAGCTTGTGTAGGCGATGGTAAGGTGTTTTTTGGAAGCCGTGATTTTAATATTTATGCCCTGGATATCAATACTGGTCGTGGATGTTGGAATTACAAAGAGCGGGGGAGTTGGGTAATTGCAACTCCAATTGTTTATAATAACCAATTACTGTTTGGTACTTCCGATACTCATCGCTTTTTATCTATGAATGCATCCAATGGTGAGATAAATTGGACTCTTCCGTTGAATATGCGTGTTTATGCTTCGGCGGTGGTGTATGAAAATGATGTGTATTTTGGATGTTTTAATGGTAAGGTTTACAGAGCTAATGCCCATACTGGCGAATCTGAACTTGTTTTTCAAACATCGGCAAGTAAACAGAATTATATGAATCTATTTAGGTCAGAAACTGAGTTCGTGGATGGCATAGAACTTTATGGAAATAATTCAAAGCAAATAGAGCGTCGGATTCTGGACTTGGGTGCAATTTTGTCTACTCCTGTAGTTGAAGATAGAGTGATGTATTTTGGTGATGCCAATGGGTATTTGTATGCTTTACCGCTTAATTAGTCTCTGCAAGAAAACTCCATTTTTTTCGTTATGCTCGTTCTTAAAATGGTCATTTACACTAGTAAACTCACATTTTTCGAACTTCACGAGCCTCAAAAATGAAGCTTTCTTATCAAAGACGGGGTTCTCTTGCAGGTACTAATTAATAATGCCTTACTTAACCATTTGTACCAGTGAGAACCATTGTTTTTGATCGGTGAAGATATTTTTGATGTTTAAGCGAATGCTATCAGCCAGTTCTTCAATCATTGGAATGGTATATTTATGTGAGTTTTCAGTATGAATGGTTTCACCTTTTTGAATCATTATCTGTCCATTCAGGTATGGAGATTTAACAAATAGATCGGATAGGGCTTTCAAGTGCATTTCTATTCTACTTTTTTCATGGTTGAAAAAAGCAAGGTGTTCAAACGCTGGCGGATGAAAGTTTGAATGTAATATATTATTGCACGAGCGTAATATGTTTTTGTTAAAGGCTTCCGTTATGCGCTGACTGTCGTTGTAGGCGCTTTCTAGTGTTTCAGTGTCTTTAACCAAATCTAAGCCAATTATCAGTTGATCGCCTGTATTCATTATATCGGCAATTTGTTGCAGTAGTAATTGGCTTTCGTGCAAGTCAAAATTACCTATGGTACTGCCAAGGAAACAGATAACACGCGGTTGCCCATTGGGCAAAGCTTGCAGTTTAGTAAAATCAGCAACCAGTGGTTCAACTTTTAACTCAGGAAGCACCTTTAGTAATTGTAATTGCGATTGATCAAGTGCTGATTGGCTAAAGTCTATCGGTCGATAAATAATCGTTTCTCTTTGTTTGCTTGGAATGGCAGATAGTATTAACGAAATCTTAGAGCAATCGCCACTACCTAGCTCAACAAGGTCAATATGTGATAGGTGCCCAAATAGTTGTTGTCCGTACTGTTTTAGTATTGATTTCTCAGTTCTTGTCGGATAGTACTCAGGTAATTTGGTAATCCACTCAAACAGCTTTGATCCATTGGTGTCGTAAAAGAATTTACTCGACATCTTCATCTGTTCCATCATAAGCCCCTCAAGTAGTTCGTGCCTTAAAAACTCTTTTTTGCGTTCGGCTCTTGTACTTGGTTTAATTAAGCGGCTAGTCCACTCTTGCTTCCGAATGGTTTTATGACTGGATAATGATGTTGGCATATTTTCTTTTTCCTATTGAAGTATTTTGAGAATACAAATACGGAGAAAAAATATCCAAAGTCAATATGCATAAATTATTCAGCAATAAGTATGTGTTCTTTTTTAGCATTGCTTTTATCTAACACAGAGATGTGCAAGTGTTTGTTTGGTAAGCTTCTTTTTAGTTGCTTTTGTATCATTTTAAATGGCATGGCATCGGTAGAAAAATCATTTAAATAATGATAAACAGCCCTGATGTAAAGCGAGTCGTTGCTGGTATTAACAATGTAATAGTCAACAATAGATCCTCTATTAAAGTGGATGTTATCAATGGCTCTTTCTACAGCATTTTGCACATGTGTTTCTTCATTTTGTTTAATCAATAGGGTATTCTTTCGAGGCGTTATGTGTTGGATGTGTTTACTTGCCTCGTAGTCACTGAACTGTTCGATGTAGGCATTGTATTCTACCATAAAACCATCTTTTGCATCGTAGTTGATGGTTTTTGAATCATCCCTATAAACCTTGTGTACCATGTGTTTTTGTGGGTAGGGTTTTAATACCCTAACCTTTATGGAGTCGCCTAGTTGTAAATCCTGAGCCATGACGTAATCTATTTTGTCAAAATAATAAACGTCTTTATGCTGGTAGAAATATTTAAGCGTGTAAATCTCGTAGCGACCGCCATTAAAGGTGCTTTCTCCATATACCTTTCCTGTTTCGATGCTGTTAAAAACGAGTACATAGTAATACAGGTAGATGCCAACAACATTAAGTATTAAAAGCGATGAGATAATAATGGTTCGTTTGATGAACCACATACGCTCATTGCGTGTGTTTTCGTTATTAGTCATGGGTTTAGGTTTGGAATGTATTTATTTGTGCTGTTGAAAAAGAGGGTGTTTACTTAATTCATTCTCGTCGATTGGCTCTCCGTTGTTGTGGGCAATTAGCAAGCCTTCTTCCATTAGGTATTCGTTATTCACTAGTTGAGCTTTACCAATGCCTTCAGTAAAACCTTCATTCATCATTTGTCCAGCTCTTAGGGGAAACTCAAGTAAGGCGGGGTAGTTCTCTTTGTTATCTGGTTGCTCATAATACTTTTTACAACTCGCTTCCGACATGGATAAATAAATTCGGCAAGCCATAGGGCGAGCGGCATAGGCACTGCACGATCCATCTTTTAACAAAGGACATGGTAATTTACTTTTCTCTAGTTCATTTTGCGAGAGGCGGCCTCGTTTTTGGTAATTATCAAATGCACGCTGTAGTATGGCTTTGCGTTCCTCTTCGCTCATGTTAAGCTTTATAAATTGCCATAAATAATAAAACTCATGTGCTACACCAAAAATAGCTTGATTACAACACCAGTTACAACCTTTTTTGCAATCAATTTTCACATTGTGACGTTGTGCTTCGGCAGAAAGTGCCTCAATTAACCCTTCCATGGCATCTTGTTCCTGACGTGTTACTTGCCATAGTGTTCTGTTGCTTAATTTGTTTTTGATGGCATCTTCGGCTAATCGCAATCCATCGGCAAAAAAAGCTTTATCGGTATCTGAAAGTTCCTGCTTATTCATGGTAAGAAAATGTATGGAGAGTAAAAGTAAGAAAATAATAAAAAGCAAAAAGGGTGATTATTTTTTTATCAAATAACCACCCTTATATTATAGTTGTTGTCGTTTACTTTTTCGGAGCTAGAGGATAAGTGCTAAACATATTCTTAATCAACTTATCAATGGCTTCAGCTTTGTTCTTCTTTTTGTTTTTAATGGCACCCGATGCGCGTCCTTGCCAAATTAGCTGTTTCTTCTCTCTGTCAATTATGTCAATAATAACAGTTCCTTCGGTATGTGTGTCGTAATTAACCTTGCTAACACCCGTGTTAACGCCCCAGCCATATGGGTAATAGGTGCTTCCCCAGTAGAAATTGTCATTACGCTGTAATGATGTTGTTTCTTTTGTTTCTGCTTTAATCATCACTTTAACCAAAAGATCAGGACTTTTATTTTCGCTATAACCTCGCTGTGTCATTTGCTTATTAATAGAAGAGTGAAGTGATTTAAGCGTACTTTCTTTTAATGGTACAGATTTCATGTGCTGCAAAACCATAAAGTTACTGTAGCTATCAAACTTGGCACTAGGGTCAAAGTCAGAGTAGATATCAGTTGATTTGCAGGCTGATAATGAAATGATTAATATGATTAAAAATGATAAGCTTTTAAAATTCATGTGTTTGAGTTTATGGTTTAAATCAAATAATGATGATCAATATGGTTGTTAGTCTCTCCAATTATCGTGTAAAAGTAACATTATTATACAAAAAATGGCAGTACTTAAACAAGCACTGCCAATATATGTTTTGTTGCAATTTTCTAATTCCTACATATTAAAGAATGTTTCAAATACCTTGGTGATGTATGTGTGATCAATTGTTCCGCCAAGCTCTCTAACAGAGTGCATACCTAACATTGGGTTGCCAATATCTACCGTGCGAATATCAATTTTACCAGTTGAAACATTGCCAAGTGTTGATCCACCAACCATATCGGAGCGATTAACGAACTTTTGAACTGGTACATCGGCCTGTTTACAAATCGATGCAAAGATAGCTCCACTTTCCCCATCCGTGGTGTATTTCTGATTGGCATGAATTTTAATAACAGGACCGCCATTCATAACTGGGTGCAGTATTGGGTCATGTTTCTCAGGATGATTCGGGTGCACTGAATGAGCCATGTCGGCCGAAATCATAAATGATTTGTATATGGTTCTCTGGTAGTCTTCTTTTGACTTGCCCAGTTTCTCCATTATGCGTTCAATAATATTACGTAACACAGGAGATCCGGCTCCTTGTTTAGTAACACTACCTACTTCTTCGTTATCAAAAACACACAAAATATTGGTGTTGTTGGTATTGTTGCTGGCAATCAAAGATTTTAAACCAGCATGCACCATGGCTAAGTCATCTAATTTAGGCGATGAAATAAATTCTTGCTGAGGCCCAACTAAGCAACCTTTCTCATATTCATATACGAATAAATCAAAATCTAAAATTTCAGAACTGTCAATTTTTAATTCGGTGGCAATCAGCTTTAGTAGATAATTGTCTTTTTCTAAAGTGTCATTAACAGTAGTCATAAGCGGCAACATATCAACCTGCTTGTTGAGCTCAATTCCGTCGTTTACACTTCTGTTCAAATGGATGGCCACACTTGGGATAATCAATAGAGGTTTTCTAAAATCAACAAGTGTATGCTTTGGTGTTAAGGCATTATCGCCTTTAAGTAAAACTCTACCAGCTAAAGATAAAGGGCGATCTAGCCACGACATTAATATTGGACCACCATAGACTTCAGTATTTAGTTTAAGGTATTTACCATCGACAAGCATCTCTGGCTGAGGCTTAATTTTAAAACCCGGTGAGTCGCTATGTGCACTTACTAGTTTTAGTCCGTTGATATCTGGCTCATCGGTTCCCAACTGAAAGGCGAATAAGGCTGATCCGCTTTTTGTCGTATAATATTTGCCTCCTTTTTCAATATCCCAAGGTTTTGTAATGTCAAGATATTGGTAGCCATTTGATTCAAGTTCGGCAGCAGTGTTTTCAACCACATGAAAAGCGGTTGGACTTTGATGAATAAAATCGATTAATTCTTCTGCCAGCTTTATCTCTTTTGTCATTATTGTATAATTTGTGATTTATCAAAAATGCCAAGATAAGTAAAAAGGCAGGGATAGCATGTGATCAATGATAATGTTGTATAACATGCAAAAAAAAAGCTGTCTCGAGAGAAACAGCCTTTAATAATGTCTTCAAATATAAATCTAAACTATGCTAGTTTTACATTTATTGCGTTTAAACCCTTACGGCCTTCCTGAAGCTCGTAAGTTACTTCATCGTTTTCTTTGATTTCGTCGATAAGACCTGTAACGTGTACAAAATACTCTTTGCTTGTTTCGTCGTCTTTGATGAATCCATAACCTTTAGAGTCATTAAAGAACTTTACTGTACCTTTATTCATTGTAAAAAAATTAATTAAAGACTGATATTAGGAATTATCAGCCCATGTCTAAAATAAATTGTTCGTAACAAATGTAAAAACATTTTTGAAAAATGTTAATCTTTTTTGATGTTTTGCACAATAATTTGGACAAAACCACAAAAACCTGATATTAGTTAGCTTTTTGTGATGATAAATGAAAGTTTTTCTATTGGCTTTCAATCGTTTAATGGTGTTTGTTGAAAACTCTTCTGCATGTTAAAAATGAAATTATTTGTGGAAATAGTATATTCGCTATCAATTCTTTTAAAAACGATACTTAATGATAGTTTGTATTGCCGAGAAACCCAGTGTAGCTAAAGAAATAGCATTAATTGTAGGTGCTAAATCTAAACGTGATGGATATTTTGAGGGCAATAATTACCAAGTGACCTGGACCTTTGGTCATTTGTGCACCCTTAAAGAGCCTCATGAATATCTGCCTGAGTGGAAACGGTGGAGTATGGGATGGTTGCCCATGATACCGTCTCGCTTTGGTATAAAGTTAATTGGCGATGGAGGAATTGAAAAGCAATTTAAAACCATTGAAAAATTAGTTCAAGGAGCCGAGGAGGTAGTGAACTGTGGTGATGCCGGGCAAGAGGGAGAATTGATTCAGCGCTGGGTTCTACATAAGGCTGGTACTAAGTGTCCCGTAAAACGACTTTGGATTTCTTCTCTAACAGAGGAAGCTATTCGTGAGGGTTTTGAAAAATTAAGGGCGGCTGAAGAGTTTAATAATTTGTATGCTGCAGGAAGTTCACGCGCTATTGGTGATTGGTTATTGGGCATTAATGCCACCCGTTTATATACTCTTAAGTACGGGCAGCAAGGACAGGTCTTATCCATTGGTAGAGTACAAACGCCCACCCTGGCATTGATTGTAGAACGTCAAAAGGCCATTGATAACTTTGTGACAGAACCATTTTGGGAATTAAAAACAAAGTATCGCGATGTTGTGTTTGCTGCAACTAAAGGGCGCTTTACAAAAAAAGAAGAGGGAGATGCTTACCTGGAAACGATTAAAACCAGTGAGTTTGTAATCAAGGATTTTTCCAAAAAGAAAGGGAAAGAAGCTCCTCCGCGTTTGTTTGACTTGACTTCCTTACAAGTGGAGTGTAATAAAAAGTTTGGTTTCTCTGCTGAAGAGACACTAAAAACGATACAATCACTTTATGAGAAAAAGTTAACCACCTATCCACGTGTGGATACCACTTTTTTGAGTAACGATATATATCCTAAAGTACCTGGTATTTTAAAGGGGATGAAGGATCATCAGCATCTTACAGAACCTTTGTTAAAGGCGAAGTTGAAGAAGTCAAAAAAAGTATTTGACGATAAGAAAGTGACCGATCACCACGCAATAATTCCAACAGGTGTTTATGCTAATAACATGGGGCGCGATGAGAAATTAGTTTATGAGTTGGTTGCTCGCCGATTTATCGCGGCATTTTATCCCGATGCCACTATTTCTAATACCCAGGTTTTAGGCGATGTAAATGGTGTGGAGTTTAAGGCTACCGGAAAACAGTTGTTAGAGCCTGGTTGGCGTACCGTTTTTATGGACGGTAAGGAGACTGAGAAAAAGCAAGACGATATAATGCCCGAATTTACAGTGGGTGAGAAAGGTGCACATGAACCATTGTTGATTGAAAAAGAAACACAGCCACCTAAACCATATACTGAAGCGACGCTTTTAAGGGCGATGGAGACAGCAGGCAAACACGTTGACGATGAGGAGTTGCGTGATGCCATGAAAGAAAATGGAATCGGTCGTCCGTCTACCCGAGCAGCTATTATTGAAACCATTACCCGGCGCAAGTACATTGCCAAGGTTCGGAAAAATTTGCACCCTACCGTTACAGGTATGCAGCTAATAGATACCATTACCAACGAGTTACTTAAGTCGGCTGAGCTAACTGGTATTTGGGAAAAGAAGTTGCGCGAAATAGAGAAAGGACAATATGATGCTGGAGAATTCATGGATGAATTGAAGCAGATGGTATCGGATATTGTTTTTCATGTGAAGCACGACCGAAGTGATAAAAAGATTGAAATAGTTTCAGAGGAAGAAAAGCTAAGCAAACCAGCGAAAAAAGAAAAACCAGTTAAAAAGGTAGAGTTGTTATGTCCGCAATGTAAAAAGGGAAGCATGTTAAAGGGTAAAACGGCTTGGGGATGTTCGGCCTATAAAGATGGATGCAAAACACTGCTGCCTTTTGATTTTCTGAATAAAAAGCTGAGTGATAAACAGATTGAGCAGCTGATATTAAAAGGTAAAACAAGCAAGATAAAAGGTTTTGTTGATGGAGGAGAAAAGGTAGATGGCGTCATTCTATTGGATGGGACTTCGAAAATGGTATTTGAAAAAGTGGAAGCTGAAGCATGGCACTGCCCTGTTTGTAAGGTGGGAACAGTTGTTAAAGGCAAAACAGCATATGGTTGTAATAATTTTAAAAATGGTTGTCGCTTAAGGTTGCCTTTTGAGTTTATGGGTAAAAAATTAACTGAGAAGCAGATTGAAGCTTTGGTTTTTAAGCAAAAAACGCCTCAGATAAAGGGTTTGAAGAATCCTGAAACACAGGAGCTAATAAATGGGCGCATCATTTTGGATGCCAACGGTGGATTGAGTGTTGAGTAATCTACAATAACCTAAAATAACACTCGGCTTTTGCAAAGGGGAGCAATGAGTGAATTAAAATACAGATGTGCTATTAATTGCGGTGTTACCATTGTTTGGTGTCACCGCTTTTTTTGTACTTTTGGGCTTTTATAAGAAATGTCAGATTTAGTTTGGTGTTACAACTTGATATTTACTTGTTAAACAGACTAGTTATGAGAATGAAACATTATACAATTGTCTTTTTAAGCTCTTTTTTGCTTTTGATGTTGGTTCATATAAACCTGCATGCACAAAGTAGTATTCCCGAAGGAACAGAAAAGATAATTATTGAAGGTAAGGAGTATTATTTGCACAAAGTAAGGAAGAGTGAAGGACTTTTCAGAATCAGTGTATCGTATGGTGTTTCGCAAAAAGAAATATTGGAAGTAAACCCTGAAGCTGCCAGTGGTTTGTTGTTGGGACAGATAATTAAAGTGCCAGTAATAAAAGGCCGTAACAGCACCGAGGAACAGCTTAATAAAGAAAAATATATTTATCACACCGTAGAAACTGGACAAACGGCTTTTTATATAGCTAAGCGTTACCATGTAGACCTGCAGGATGTTTATGACAACAATCCAGGGAGTGAAGAGAAATTGTTGCTTGGTGCAATTATTAAAGTGCCTAAAAAAGAAGTTCGACCAACAGATTATAAAATTAGTGATGATGGGTATTATGTGCATAAGGTTGAACCGAAGGAAACAGTGTTTGGAATTGCTAAGCGCTACCGAATCGAAATAAGCGATATATTAGAATCTAATGAAGGCTTGGAATCAGGGATTTTGGCTACGGGTTCATATATCCGTATTCCTGTTGAAGTAATAAACAACCGAGAAAAGCGAGCAAAAGAAGAGTTAGATGGAACGGAAGATGCACTTTATATTTATCACAAAATAAAAGAAGGAGAGACTTTATTTAGCATTGCTGAAGCATTTAATGCTAAGCCAGTTGAAGTTCAGGATGCCAATAGTTCTGTTAATGCCAATGATCTTGAAGTAGGTTACCTTGTTCGTATTCCTAAATCGAGTATTAAAAAACCAAAGCAAAAAGATTTATTTGAAACAGCCGAACTGAAAAATCATAAGATTAAGCGCCGCGAACAGTTGGTAGATGTTGCTGATAAGTATGATGTGCCAGCCGATATTATTGAAAAGGCAAATGCTGCGGCCAATATTGATTTACGAAAATGGGAAAAGGGCATGATTATTAAAGTGCCAAACAAGCGTTGGGTTGAAGAGTATTATGAATCTAAATTAGATGTTGATTTGGGTGATGTAGCAGTTGATCCGAAAACCCTTATTCCTTTTGAAAAGATAGAGTGCGATGTGTATGATTATAGCCTGACAAAACCATCGATTAAAGTTGCCCTCTTGTTACCATTTAATGTGGAGGCTACAAAGGCTTTAAACTATAAAAAGGAGTTGGTCGATGGTCAGGAGATTGAAATTGCTAATGCCAAGCGACGTTTATCCATGCGTTCAAAGGTGTTTGTGGAGTTTTATCAAGGTGCCTTATTAGCATTGGAAGAGCTGAAGAAAGAAGGTGTTAATGTTGATTTGTTTGTATATGATACGGCACCCGATAGTCTTAAGGTGAAAGAAATTTTGAGGAAGCCTGAAATGGAATATGCCGATTTAATCATCGGGCCAGCTTATTCGTCTAATCTGAAAATAGTGTCGGAGTTCTCAAAGCAATTTGATATACCTATGGTTTATCCATTATCAACCATCAATAATCAAATGGATAAAAACCCATTATTATTTCAGGCGAACCCAACGGATTCGTTGATGTTTGACGTAATGGTGAAACGGGTAATTGAAAGTTCGAAAGGGAATCGCTTAGTCATGATTCGAACCGAAAATAAAGATAATAAATTTGAGCAGCGCCTGAGTCAGATGATACGTGATAAAGTGTATTGGGAGAGCTTTAAGAATGGTGAAGTGCCTGATTTTGTTGAGTATTACTTTAAGCAAGACGACCTGGCTAGTCTGGAGCGTATGTTCGATAGAAATAAGGAAAATACAGTTGTAATTCCATCGATGGAAGAATCGCAGGTAAGTCGTATTGTTACTACTGTAAAAGGTGCCAAGCTTAAAGCCAAGGCTAATGTAACTTTATGGGGATTTCCTGATTGGACACGCTTTAATACCATTAATCCAGAAACAGTTCACATCCTTAATGGACGTATATTTAGTTATTATGCCGTTAATTATAGTAATGAAATTAATGATGAGCGGATAAGAGCCTATCGCCAATGGTTCAAAACTGAACCTATCGCCATTTCGCCTTTATTTCAGGCAGCATCTATACAGGCCAATATGAGTCGTTACAGTTTATGGGGACACGATATTACCTATTTCTTTATTACGGCTCTAAGGGATTATGGAACAGATTTTCCACACTGTATTCATCACCACCGACCACACACCATTCAGTCCGAGTTAAAGTTTTCGCGTGTGTCAAATTGGGGTGGATTTTATAATCACGGCTTTTTTGTATTGAAGTTTAGTCCTGATTTTGAATTTGAAATAGAAGAAGTACAGTAGTAGTTTATAACAACATTTGTAGTAAGCTGATGGCTCAAGCTATCAGCTTTTTTATGCTATCTTTGCACAAATTTTAATGCATGGTTTCAATTAATCAGTTAACAGTAGATTTCGGTGGCTTTAAGCTTTTCGAAGAGATTTCTTTTTTGATCAACAATAAAGATCGAATTGGATTGATTGGTAAAAATGGAGCTGGAAAATCTACTCTTTTAAAAATAATCGCTGGTTATCAAGAGCCAACCAGTGGAATGGTTACCATGCCCAAGGGTGTTAAGGTGGGGTATTTGCCTCAGCACATGAAATATAACGATACCCGCAGTGTTGTTGAAGAAGTAGAGTTGGCATTTTCAGAGCTGAAAGGTCTTGAGCAACAAATAGCTGATATTAATGTTGAAATTGCCGAACGTAGCGACTACGAGTCGGAATCGTATATGGCTTTGCTCGATAAGCTGAATGAAAAGAACGATCGTTTTAATTTGTTGGGAGGCGCTAACCACGAGGCTTTAATTGAAACCACCTTAAAAGGGTTGGGTTTCGAAAGAAGTGACTTTACGCGCAATACAGGCGAGTTTAGTGGAGGATGGCGCATGCGTATTGAGTTGGCTAAGATATTGCTGGAGCAGCCCGATATATTTCTACTGGATGAGCCAACTAATCACTTAGATATTGATTCGATTCAATGGTTGGAGGATTTTTTAAAGACCTACAGCGGTGCCGTGGTATTAATTTCTCACGATAAAGCGTTTTTAGATAATATAACCAAGCGTAGTGTTGAGATATCCTTAGGAAGGATATATGATTATAAAGCCAGCTATTCGAAGTTTATTGAGCTGCGTCAGGAGCGAAGGGAACAGCAATTAAATGCTTTTACCAACCAAAAGAAAAAGATAGAAGATACCGAGAAGTTCATCGAACGCTTTCGTTATAAAGCCACCAAATCGGTTCAGGTTCAATCGCGCATAAAGCAATTGGAGAAGCTGGATCGTATTGAAGTTGACGAGTTTGATAATTCGGCCTTGAATATAAAATTCCCCCCAGCACCAAGGTCGGGAACCGTTGTTGTTAAGGGCGATGGAGTAAGCAAAGCCTATGGCGATTTACTGGTGCTTGATGAGGTGGATATTACCATTGAACGAGGAGAGAAGATAGCTTTTGTTGGGCGTAATGGTGAAGGAAAAACCACCATGGCTCGTATTATTATGAGTGAGCTGGTGCATCAGGGTAAACTCGATTTAGGGCATAATGTGAAGATTGGCTATTTTGCCCAGGATCAGGCTGAACGATTGGATGAGAGTCATACTGTTTTTGAGACCATTGACTTGGTTGCTGTTGGCGATATTCGCACCAAAGTAAGGGATTTGCTAGGAGCATTTATGTTTTCGGGCGAGGAAGTGGATAAAAAGGTGTCGGTTTTATCTGGAGGTGAGCGTACGCGCTTGGCCATGGTTAAGTTGTTGCTCGAACCTGTTAATTTATTAATACTGGATGAGCCAACGAACCATTTGGATATGCGCTCTAAAGACATCTTAAAACAGGCATTGCGCGATTTTGACGGTACTGTCATATTGGTTTCTCACGATCGTGAATTTCTCGATGGTTTGGTGGATAAGGTGTATGAGTTTAGACATCGTAAAATAAAAGAGCATTTGGGAGGTATCTATAGTTTTCTAGAAAAGAAAAAGATGGATAGCCTTAACGAGCTTAATGCTAATATTGCTGCGAAAAAGAACGAATCAGTAAAGAAAGAAGATTCAAGCGCCAAGCTATCTTACGCAGAACGAAAAGAGCTTAGTAAAAAAGTAAAAAAGGCAGAACGCGAAGTTGAGAGTTGTGAAAAGAATATTGCCTCGCTGGAGCAAACCATAGAAGACTTGAATGAAAAAATAAGCTTACCCGAAAACGCTTCCGACGGAAGTTTATTCGCGCAATATAAGGAAACAGAAAACGCACTAGAGAAAGAGATGGAGTTGTGGGAGAGTGCACAGGAAACCTTAGAAGAATTACAGCAACAAAAAACGGATTTAGACTAAATAGTATGGCAAAGGAAGAAAACGATCAAAAGGCGCAAAAGGACCAACAAATGGTATTCGGTATTCGTGCCGTTCAAGAGGCAATTAATGCGGGTAAAGAAATTGAAAAAGTAATGATTAAGAAAGGCCTGCAAGGACCGCTTTTTCAGAACTTCTTAGATTTGGTTCGTGAGCATAATGTTCCGTTTCAATTTGTGCCGATAGAAAAGTTAAACCGGGTAACACGTCAGAACCACCAAGGCGTTATTGCCATGATTTCACCGGTAACTTATCAGGATGCTGAGCAATTGATTCCTACACTATTTGAAGATGGGAAAGAACCGTTTATATTGGTATTAGATCATATTACCGATGTGCGTAACTTTGGTGCCATTGCTCGTACAGCTGAATGTGCCGGCGTTGATGCGATTATTATTCCTGATACAGGAGCCGCCGCTGTTACCTCTGATGCCATGAAAACATCGGCAGGAGCTCTGCATACCATTCCTGTTTGTAGGGTGCGTAGTCTAATATCTACCATTGAATTTTTACAAATGAGTGGAATTAAAATAGTAGCTGCAACAGAAAAGGGAGCTGTTGATTATGATAAGGCTAATTATCGTGGTCCAATTGCTTTGGTAATGGGGGCTGAGGATAAGGGTGTTAATCCTAAAATATTAGCTGCTGCCGAAATAAAAAGCAAGATTCCAATTATGGGAGAGATCGAATCGTTAAATGTATCTGTTGCTGCAGGCATTTTAATGTATGAGATTGTAAAAGTTCGAATGAATTAGAAGTTCACTTGTTTATGTGAATAAAAATAGCTGTATGTGCAGTTGTTTTGTTGTAAATATATAGGCTGTTTGTACCATGTGCAAGCAGCCTTCTTTTTATGTTCACTGAGGTAAGAGCGAGCGCTTGAGTCTATGTTTGTCTTTTTTGTAGAACATAATCTATTAGCCTTAAAAGAAGTTAATTTTTTTTCATTTTGCCTTGTGTTAACTGTAAACACTGGTTAAGTGTCAAATATTCAGGTTGTTTTTCGTCAGGTAAAAACATCGTTTCATCCCGAAAAATTTGATTTTTGTCATATCTTTTCTAAATTCGGTGAGTTTTGCGATGACGAAAATCATATTTTTTAATCAAAAGCAACGCTTATGATTCATAAGGAAAGAGTCCTAAAGGCACTGAACCACGAACAACCGGATAGAGTGCCATTTTTTTATTGGGACGTACCCGAATTTGGTGTTAAGTTGATGAAACACCTGGGATTTCAGAATCGTGATGAGTTATTGGAATATCTGGATGTCGACTTTCGTTGGGTGGAACCAGATTATGTAGGTAAGAATCTAATTGGGGATGATGGTCTGACAAAGACCGATATATGGGGAGTTGGTTATTCAAGAGTGAAAAATGGGGACTTTGAGTATTGGGAGGCCACAAATTTTCCTTTGGAAGGATTAACAGAACCAACCGCATTGGACGATTTTGAGTGGCCTACAACTAATTTATTCGATTTTGAATCGCTACCAAACAAGATTGAGAAGTATAAGGATTACGCTGTTATGACTGCTCCTGGCTACTCATCGCCGGGTTTGTTTCGTATTATTCAGCGTTTATTAGGGCGCGAAGCCTTCTTGGATGTGATGCTGTATCACCCAAAATTCTTCGATGCTTTAGTAAACAAAGTAAGAACATTCTATCTCGATTTTATTCAAAAGTTTTTCGACAACGCCAATGGTGGTGTTGATTTTATCAGAATTGCTGACGACTTCGGTAGTCAGTCTGGTTTGGCTATAAGTAACGATATCTGGGAGCAGTATTGTAAGCCAACCATTGATGCTTTCACAAGTGTGCCAAAATCACAAGGAGTGAAATTTTATATGCACTCGTGTGGAGGTGTTCGTAAGTTATTGCCTGAGTTTATCAGTTTGGGAGCTGATGTGCTTGACCCTATTCAAACCCGAGCCGACGGTATGGAACCCAACGGTTTGAAAGAGGATTTTGGTAATTACATTACATTTAGTGGTGCTCTTGACGAAGAGTTATTGCTTAGGCAAGGAACCCCACAACAGGTAAAAGATGGTGTAAAGCAATTGCTTGATTCGATGGCGCCTAAAGGAGGATTTATATTAGGACCATCGCACAAGTTAAAAGTTGAAACACCTGTTGAAAATGTGGTAGCTATGTATGAAGCTGCCAAAGAATGGAAATATTAGTCATTGAACAATCGCATTACAACGAACCTTGCTTATTTAATAAGCAAGGTTTTTTTATGTCTTGGAATTTCCTTGTTATACCAAATGTATAACAAAATGATTGATAAAGCATTTTGCTTATTACATAGGTTAATGCCGAAACAGAATCACAGATTGATTTTTTATCAATCGTTTTGATTCGATATCGGTATTAACAAGAGAATGTTTATCTTTGCGCCCGCTAATTTAAAATCCTTAACGATCGCCGAATGGCGATTAAATCCCTTTTAATATTCAATTTATATGTGCAACCCTTTGTGCTTGTACGTTGGTGTTGTATAATTTTTAAAATAATAATACATGGTGTTTCTTAAAGAACTAACACAAGGTTCTAGCCTTAAAAATGAATTACTTTCCGGTATTACTGTGGCCATTGCTCTTGTTCCTGAAGCGATTGCTTTCTCTTTTATAGCAGGTGTCGATCCGCTTATTGGGCTTTATGCCGCTTGTATCATGGGCTTCTTTACTTCCCTATTGGGTGGTCGTCCTGGAATGATATCTGGTGCTACCGGAGCCATTGCTGTTGTAGTTGCAGCTACCGTACATGAGTATGGTGAGGCTTATTTATATCCAACAATAATTTTAGGTGGTATTATGCAATTGGCTGTAGGTGCCTTGCGCCTTGGTAAGTTCATTCGTTTAGTACCTCATTCAGTAATGCTTGGATTCGTTAATGGTTTAGCCATTGTTATCTTCGCATCTCAGTTTCCAATGTTTGGTAGCGAGGCCAGTGGCGTATTTGCTTATTATAATGGATCACAGCTTTATGTTTTGTCAGGCTTGGTTGCCCTAACTATTGGCATCATGGTATTTTTGCCTCGTTTTACCAAAGCTATTCCTTCCGCATTGGTAGCTATACTTGTTGTTGCAGCTATTTCCTTTCTGCCAAGTGTTGATACACCCACGGTTATGAATCTTTTGAAAGGTAAATCAATGCAAGGAGGATTACCGTCTATATTTACCGACTATCCGGCTGATTTGTTTAGCATGGCTACATTGAAAATTATCTTTTTGCCTGCTTTAAGTGTGGCAGGAGTAGGGCTAATCGAGAGTCTTTTAACCTTGACTATTATTGATGAGCGTACCGATACACGAGGAAGTGGCAACCGTGAGAGTATGGCCCAGGGTGTTGCTAACTGTATTTCGGGTGTGTTTGGTAGTATGGGCGGTTGTGCCATGATTGGTCAGAGTATGATTAACATTAACTCTGGTGCTCGTGGTCGTTTGTCTGGTTTGGTAGCTGCGCTTACCTTGTTGGCTTTCATCATGTTTTTATCTCCTGTTATTGAGCAAATACCTGTTGCAGCCTTAATTGGTGTGATGTTTATGGTGGCATATGGTACGTTTGAATGGTCGAGTATTAAGAATTTTAAGAAAACGCCGCTGGCTGATTTCCTTATTATGGTTATTGTTGCTGTGGTAACTGTTGTTTTTCACAACCTGGCATTGGCTGTGGCAATTGGAGTTGTTTTATCAGCTCTTTCGTTTGCCTGGGATCACGCTATTGGTATTCATGCCCGTATTCGCACCGATGAGAATGGCGTTAAGCACTATGATATTCATGGTCCTCTTTTCTTTGGCTCAACAGCAACATTTGCTGAATTATTTAACCCTAAGGAGGATGAGGATAAAATCATCGTTGACTTTGAAAGTAGCCGTGTAGTTGATCAAAGTGGTATTGAGGCAATTCGTAAGCTGAATGATAAGTATCAGGAGTTAAATAAACAAATTGCCTTTGTTAATTTATCACAAGGTTGTAGAGACATTTTGGCGACTGCTAAAATTGATATCTCCATTAATCCTGATAAACGTAAGTTTATGGTGGTTTACGATGCTTAGGCATCATCACTATTTCAAATAATAGCACACAAAAAGAGCTAGTGGAATAATTCTTCACTAGCTCTTTTGGCATTTATATCTAATAGATGACTAAGGCAATGTTATGGTCGCGGTCTATTGGGGGTTTGTTCCATTTGCGACAAGATGGTAACTGGTGTCATGTAAACATCCGATTTAAAGCTTTTGTATTCTTCGCAAGCATCTGAATCGTGTAAAACATACGATGCCCAGTGGTATAGCTGGTGGCCAAAGCCTGCTGCTATGGTTAAACTATCGGTGTAATGCTCAACTTTCTTCTTACCCTTATACGATAAATACTGAAAGCCGCGTTCCATTACACCGGTCATGCGTCTACTCTCGTAGTCGCGTATGTGCATCAGCTCATGTGCAAATAAACCTACTCTGGCTTCTGTAGGTACATCTTTTAAATGTACACCTTTAAACGTTTCGTTTTTATTAACCAAAATTACGTAGCGCCTATTTTTCTTACCCATTAGTAGGGACAGAAAATGAGGGCGAGCTGCCATGGTGGTTTTAAGCTTTTTGTTTTTTATTTTGATGCGGCAGTTGTGTAAATCGGCAAATTCCTGATACGGAATCATAAAGTCATTAAGATACTCTGCGTTGAACGTGGTATCAACCTTTAAGCTTCCAATTTTATTATACCTTTTAACTTTACTGCCAACAGTATTTTGTGCAGTTACTATCGATGAAATAACGATACCTGTTACTAATCCAACCCAATCTTTCAACACCATACGAACAAGCTTTTGATTACTATTTATGTAATTCGATGCCGAAATGTTACAAAATTGATGTTAAAAATTGTAAAGCATATGGTCGATGATATTATTGTATTTAACTATAATGTAGATTGGGCGATGGTAAATACAGGATTAACCCGATTAGCACTTTGCTTATAGAAGTGCAAAAGTTAATTGGGACAAGTATCTCTAATGTTCTTATTATTAGCGTAGTGTGATGTTGGGTGTGTATTTGTGTTTTGTCAACTGTGAAAAGTGGATTTATCACAGGTGATAAAATGAAAAGTGACCTGTTACAAATTGATTTTACACCTGTGACAAATCGGTTTGTTATTCATGACAAAATAAAAAGACCCGTATGAAATAATACGAGTCTTGATTTATGATAAGTATTGCGATGCCTGTTAAGTAGATATCTAACTCATTTGCATCGAGTGTAATTTGTTGTAAATACCATTTTTAGCCACTAGCTCATCGTGTGTACCTGTTTCTACAATTTCACCTTCGTTAAACACGCAAATCATATCGGCATTACGCACCGTTGATAAGCGGTGAGCAATAACAAGGGAGGTGCGGTTTTTCATTAGGTTTTCTAAAGCATCCTGCACCAATCGCTCCGATTCGGTATCCAAGGCCGATGTAGCTTCATCTAATATTAATATTGGAGGGTTTTTAAGAATGGCTCGAGCAATGCTTAAGCGTTGACGCTGACCACCCGAAAGCTTACTGCCTCGGTCACCAATGGCGGTTTGATAACCATCTTCGGTAGCTGTAATAAAGTCATGTGCATTGGCTACTTTAGCAGCATGTAATACCTCTTCTTCAGTGGCATTATCCACACCAAAAGTAATGTTGTTGTATATGGTATCGTTAAATAGAATGGCTTCCTGATTAACATTACCCATTAACTCACGTAAATCGTATAGTTTAAGGTCTTTAATATTCACATCATCAATGTAAATGCCACCCTCTTGAACATCGTAAAAACGGGGTAGGAGGTCAACAAAAGTTGTTTTTCCACTACCTGATTGACCTACCAGTGCTATGGTTTTACCTTGCGGAATGGTCAGGCTCACATTGTTTAATACCTTTTTATCCTCGTAAGCAAAGCTAATGTTGCGGTACTCAACCTTGTTATTAAAGGTTTTCATTGCTTGCGAGCCATCGTGTTCCTTAATGTCCAGATTGGCACTTAATACTTCATCGATGCGTTCGTAAGCTGCCATACCTTTTTGTATGCTGTAGGCTGCTTGGGAAAATGCTTTTGCCGGGTTGATAATTTGGTAGAACATACCCAGATACATCAGGAATGTCGCCATATCAAGCGAGCTATCTTTATTCAGAATAAGAGAGCCACCATACCAAACGATAATTACAAATACGATGGTTCCTAAAAACTCACTGGTTGGGTGGGCAAGGTGTCTTCGCCTTTGCAGCTTATTCATTGTGCGGCGGTAGCTTTCTACTTCGTTGTTGAAGCGATTGTCCATGCGTTTCTCAGCATTAAAGGCTTTAATTATTCTAAGGCCTGATAAAGATTCTTCAATAATGCCCAGGATATGCCCTAGTTTGGTTTGCCCCTCGCGCGATGTCTTTTTTAAGCTTTTGCCAATTCTACCGATGATGAAACCAGCTATTGGTAACACAACTAAAACAAATAGGGTGAGTTCAAAACTAACCACAAACATCGACGATAATACAACGATTATAATGATTGGATTCTTTAAAAACATATCGAGCGATGACATAACTGAAGCCTCAACTTCCTGAACATCGGCAGTGGAGCGTGCCATCATATCGCCTTTACGTTCGTTACTGTAAAAGCCCAATGGTAGCTCAATCATTTTATTGTAAATGGTTGTACGTATGTCGCGTGTAACACCATTGCGAATGCCAACCATGGTGTAGGAGGCTAAGTATGCAAATCCTGTTTTAAGCATGGTGGCAACTATGCCAAAGAAACCAAGATAAAGTAAAGTTGCTCCGGGCCCGTATTGCTGCTTTACAAGAGTGATGTAGTAATAGATGTTATTAAATATGGTGTCTTTATCGAAAGCCCACGCCATTAAGCTGGTTACTTCTTTGTCATCTTCCAATATAACTTGCAACATGGGAATCATTGCTGCCATTGAAAAGACAATAAACAATGCTCCTAATAAGTTGAATAGAAAAGTTAATACAAGTTTGGTTTTATAAGGGGGGAGATAGATGCGTAATACCTTGAAAAAATCTTTCATTCGTGAGTTTTTGTGTTGTGTGTAATACGACAGTTATCTGCTTGCTTACACGTATGACCAATCGTTTTGCTTGAATACAAAACGGGCAGTAAAAGTATGCTTTTACTGCCCGAATCACAAATAGGACTTGTGTTATTATATCTTAAAAACGCCCGTGTATGAGTGCGGAGTTAAGGCTCTCATCTCTTCTTTTACTTCTTCTGAAACGTTTAGTGTTTCAATAAAAGCAGCCATTGTTTTGGCATTAATTTCGTCGTTGGTACGTGTTAACTCTTTTAGCGCTTCGTAAGGATTTGGATAACCCTCGCGACGCAAGATGGTTTGAACACCTTCAGCAACAACAGCCCAGTTATCTTCCAAATCTCTTACAATTGCTTTTTCGTTCAATAGCAATTTACCTAATCCTTTTGCCAATGAGCGGATAGAAATAACAGAGTGAGCAATAGGTACACCAATGTTACGCAATACTGTTGAATCTGTTAAGTCGCGTTGTAAACGAGATACTGGTAGTTTCTCGGCCAAGTGTGAGAAAATAGCGTTTGCAACACCCAGGTTACCTTCTGCATTTTCAAAATCAATTGGGTTTACTTTGTGAGGCATGGCGCTTGATCCTACTTCACCCTTCTTAATCTTCTGCTTAAAGTACTCCATCATAATGTACGTCCAGAAATCGCGAGATAAATCCAATAGGATAACGTTGATTCGCTTGAAGTTATCAAACGAAGCAGCCATGTTATCGTAGTTAGAAATTTGTGTGGTTACTTGTTCGCGATCTAACTTTAGTGTGTTGTTCACAAAGTTATTGCCAAAGTCAACCCAGTCGATTGATGGGTAAGCAGCATTGTGAGCATTAAAGTTACCGGTTGCACCACCAAACTTAGCTGAACATGGTATGCCCTTTAATAAGGCCAATTGCTTGTTTAAGCGCTCAACGAATACCTTCATCTCTTTCCCTAAACGGGTTGGAGAGGCTGGCTGTCCGTGAGTTTTCGCAAGCATTGGAATGTCTTTCCACTCTTCAGAAAGTCTGTTTAAGGTTTGAATCAGCTCTTCTAAAAGTGGGTAATAAATATCGTGCACCGCATCGCGTAAGGAATAAGGTACAGCTGTGTTGTTAATATCTTGTGATGTTAAGCCAAAGTGAATAAACTCTTTGTACTCTTCCAGCTTAAGTGCATCAAATTTTTCTTTAATAAAATACTCAACAGCTTTTACATCATGGTTGGTTACCGACTCAATTTCTTTAATTCGGTCAGCATCTTCCAACTCAAAGTTTTTATAAACTTTGCGTAGGTCTTCATAAAGTGCTTTGTCAAAGTTGGCCAATTGTGGTAAAGGCTGCTCACAAAGAGCTATAAAATACTCTATTTCAACAAGGACACGATAGCGGATTAAAGCGTACTCCGAAAAATACAAAGCTAGTCCATCTACTTTGTTTCTATATCTTCCGTCAATCGGAGATATGGCAGTCAATAATTGAATATCCATCATTTTTAAAATTTGATTTTTTGGCAGTGCAAAAGTAGTAATTTTTAAGCGAAAAGATTAGTTTTAAGCATCTAGTATTTAATTCAACGTTTAAACTACATCATGCGTACTTTACTGCAGTAGTTCAATTAATGAATTTTGCCTAAAGTCAGAAAATAAACACAGAAATGCCAATGAATAATCGTCAAGGGTTCCAATTGGGACTTAAAACCTATGCTCAATCCACCTCTTTTATATTCAGAAATAAGTTGGCCTGGTATTTCCTATTCCCAGTATTGTTTAATGTTGTTTTATTTGTGGCCGGCTTTTATTCTGTTTCATCCCTTAGTAACGAATTAATTGTTTCGCTTAGTGAGTGGGTTAATATCGATTCGTGGGATTTTTGGGGATCGGGCTTTGTTGTAACACTTATTAAAGGCTTTGTATGGGTGGTGCTTCGCATTATGTTTTTTATCATCTATGCCTACATTGGAGGATATGTTATTTTAATTTTAATGTCACCTGTATTCGCATTTCTTTCTGAGGCTACAGAGCGTATTTTAACCGGTAAAGATCAGGCTTTTAGTTTTAGTCAGCTTTTTAAAGATGTTGTGAGGGGCATGCTATTGGCTATTCGGAACTTGAGCATGGAGCTGTTTTTTACGCTGGGGCTGTTTATACTTAGTTTTGTGCCATTAATTGGCTACCTCACGCCCCTAGCATTGTTTATTGTATCAGCCTATTTTTACGGATTTTCATTTTTGGATTACACCTTCGAGCGTCGTCGTTTTAAAATAGATGTGAGTATCAATTTTATGAGGCGTAACAGGGGACTTGCCATAGGTAATGGATTTGTTTTTTCGCTGGTGCTATTGATTCCTTATGTTGGCGTGATGATTGCAGGATTTGTTTCCATTGTTTCGGTAGTAGCAGCAACTATGGCCGCATGTGCATGTATTGATAAAGATAATACCTGATAAAAAACGTCTGAATCAATGATATAATTCACTATTTGTAGTGATTTCTTTATCATTTATCCTGTCTAGCTTTGTAGCATCAATTAGTTTCTTTAACCACAATTTATACAAAGTAAGGATGATATCTAAAAAGATGGCAATTCTTGGAGGCGGTAACCTAGGGTCTTCAATTGCAAAAGGGCTTGTTAAAAGCGGCTTAATGATGCCAGATCAAATTACGATTACAAATCTTGAGTTGGAGCTTATTCAGCACCTGAAAGACGAGGATGGTTTTAATATTACAACAGATAATAACAGTGCTATTAGTGGTGCTGATATTGTAATTATTGCTGTTAAGCCTACTGTAGCTCGTGGCTTGCTAAACCAAGTAAAGGATGCACTTACATCAGGTAATCATGTTGTAATATCGGTGATATCGGGTATTAAAATATTTGATTTAGAGGAGATTTTGGGTGATATGCCTGTTATTCGTGCCATGCCAAATACGGCCATTGCCATTCAGGAATCTATGACCGCTTTATCGTTTAACGAAAAAGGGCTAGCATACAAAGAGGAAGTGGTGAACATCTTTGACCAACTGGGTTCAACGATGGTAATTCCGGAAGCTCAAATGCCAGCGGCAACCGTTTTGGCATCTTGCGGAATTGCTTTTGCTCTGCGTTTTTTAAGAGCTGCTTCACAAGGGGGGATAGAGATTGGTTTTTCATCAAAAGTATCATTAGATGTGGCTGCACAAATAATGAAAGGGGCTTCCAAGTTAATTATTGAAAATGAGTCGCACCCTGAGCCGGAGATTGATAAGGTGACCACACCTTTGGGTGTAACCATTAAGTCTTTGAATAAAATGGAGCACGAGGGTTTTAGCTCATCATTGATTCAAGGTGTAGTAGCCGGATATAACAAAATTCTTGAGACAGAATCATAATTCTGCAATAGCAAGTTGTATGGTGGTGTATTCAATTACAGATTCTATGCTTCAGCAGAATAAAAGCAAAAAAATAAGCCTCCTCAGAAATGGGGAGGCTTATTCAAACCAAAACTATCTCAAACTAATACAAAACTATTTCATTACTGGTTCCCTTCTTGGGCATGCTGGTAGTTTAACCTCCTTGTTATCGTCTTCGTAGCATGCTTCCATGCAGTCCTTAGGATCGCAACAGGTATGGCATACTCTCTTGTAAGCTGCATAACTGCTTAACTCAACACCCATTGATAAGAAATCGTCTTTAACAGGCTCTTCGTTCATTAAGTCAGTACTTAAGTATTTTTTGTTATCGTCGGCAAAAATAGTTACTACCACTGCATCAGGGCCTAACTCTTCTTGAATTTTCAGAGCGCCTAAAAAGTTGGCTCCACTTGAAATGCCAACACCTAAGCCTAATTCAGCACTTAGTTTTTGTGCCATTATAATAGAGTCGCCATCATCAACACTTATGATGTCATCTAGCTCACCTAATTTTACAATCGATGGAATAAATTCATCAGAAATACCCTGAATACGATGTTTACCAACTTTGTAACCAGTGGTCATTGTTGGTGAATTCGACGGTTCCAATGGGTGAATCTTAATGCCGGGTACTTGTTCTTGTAGATATTTGCCAACACCCATTACGGTTCCACCTGTTCCTACACCTGCTACAAAAGCATCGGGTTGCAGGTTTCTGAATTTTAATTGCCAATATAATTCAGGGCCTGTAGTTGTATAATGTGCTTCGCAATTGTCATAATTCGAAAACTGGCGAGGTAAAAAAGTGGCATCTCCATCAGCAGCCAATTGATTGGCCATTTCAATACTTCCTAAAAAACCGCCTTCCTCGGGAGTTACTAATCGAATGTTAGCACCAAAACTCTTAATAAGGTTTTTACGCTCCTGGCTCATCCAGTTAGGCATAAATATCGTTACGGGATGACCCATGGCACGTCCAACACCAGAGAATGCAATACCTGTGTTGCCACTGGTTGCTTCAATAATACGATCACCTTCTTTTAAATTGCCATTTTCGTAGGCTTTATTTAAAATATGATACGCCATACGATCCTTAATGCTGCCTGTTAAGTTTAAAAACTCAGCTTTTGCATATATTTTTCGGATGCTTCCCTTGTACTTAAACTCAATGGCCAAAAGAGGCGTGTTGCCAATTAAGGTTGATAAACCTTGCATGCGCTTGTTTTGCTTTTCATTCATGGTGTAAGTGCTTTAATCGAGTATATGCTTTTGATTTGTAACTCTCCTTTAAGACACTTATACAGCGGATTAGGGTGACATGGTTACGATAAATTTTAATTTTATTCTTATGATTTGTTATATGTGCTTGATATATAAGTATGTAAACATATGCATGTGTGCGCTCCGATATTGATGACGAAAGAAAAAAAGCACCCATTTTAATCGTTAACGACTAAAGATGAGTGCTTTTAATTCAACAAGTTTCCCGAATTACATTCTACGCTGGTGATGTTTGTTTATTTTGTGTTTGTCAAATATGAGTTTTTGCTCATCGCTTAGTTCGCTTCTCAATTCCTGCTGGTGCTCATTTTTTAGTTTTGCAATTTTTAGCTTTAATTCTGCTTGTTGGTCAATGTTTTTATCAACCTTTTTCAAATCAATAGACTTTCCGCTTGTGAGTGTTTTAAGCTGAGCTTTTAATTCATTTAGTTGGTTATTTAGTGGCTGTTGTTCTTTCATCAGCTCAAAATGGGCTGTTTTAAATTGTTCTTTTAGCGCATCGGAAAGCATTGCTCTTTCGTTATTTCCCCTGCCGCCATGGTAGCCTTGTCCTTTTTGGCCTTGTCCTTTGCGTTTCATTTGTCTTATACCCGGGTGTTGTGCTTGACCTTTCATTCCCTGGTTTCCTTTGTGTCCCTTGCGCTTGTTAATTTTGTTGTCGAAAGCAAGTACCTGCTCATCGTTTAACTGCGCTTTTATTGCCTGTTGGTGACGAACGTGTTTTTTATCAAGCGATGTTTTTATTTTATTTATTTCTTCTATTACTTTTGATAAGGCCTTGTTATCAATGGGCTCACTTGTTTCAAGGGTTGTTTTTTTTGCAAATAACTCACCAAGCTTGTTCTTGTCGCCTTGTATGTCCATCAAGTAATTAGTCCTTTCGGCTTTTAAGGTTTCCTTTTGTTCGTCACTCATGTTGTCAAACCAAGGGGCAGATGTTCTGCACTTGTCTGTGTTGTTGTATTTATTCCTTGATTGATGTCTTTGGGCTGTTATACTGATAGTTGCTATCAATAGTACTGCCATTGTTAAATAATATCTGTTTTTCATTGTTCTGTTTTTTTTATTCACAATAGGGTATACGTTTCCCAATTTAGCAAGCGCGCATTTGCTAAGTGAAAGATTATTAATAATATGAATATTTTATTTGTGTCTGTTGCCTCTGAAGCGTTTTGATTTTGTAGAGGGCATCATACGCGAGCGAAACATCTTATCAAACATTTGGCGTTGCTCATCGGTGTTGCATTTGCCTCTAACGTTTTTAAAGTGATAATAATTAGCCTGGTCAATATCCCTTTGCTTCAGGGATATCAAGTCAAGAATATTATTGACTTCAATGCTGTCATTATTATTGCTAAACGTTTGATCCATTAATAAATGGCGTAAGCTGTCAATTTCTTGTTGTGCTATGTGCATGCCTTCGAAATGGACTTTCATCAGTTTGTATATATCTTCAAACTGATCGTTGTTAATACCCGCATCTTCCATAAGGTGTTTGCGAATGCGTTCTTTATGGTTCTGACTACCTTGGCTTTTGGAGGTTCTTGACCTATTTCGTTCTCTGCCATTGTCATTCAGAAACCATACACCAACTACAACAATATTGCCAAGTAGGAAGAGTCCTAGTATAATCCAGCATAATTTACAATTATTCTTCATCTTGTATACTTGTTTGATTGTTGGCTAAAAAGGTGTTACTGTCATCATATTCATACCAATTGCTTTTTGAGTTCGACTCATACATTGTTGTCCACTCTGTGTTATTTGTTGTACTTGTTTGAGATGACAACAGTATAAATACGTTGGTGCTGAATATTAATAGGGCAATTGCTGCTGCTACCTGAAATGTCAATTTTAAATAGCGCAATTGAGGTTTGTTATTTTCAATTTCGTTAACCTGCATCATCACTTTGTCAACAAAGCCATTTGATGGTTCGTAACTGATCGGCATTGATTCTTTAATCAATTGGTCGATATCTCTTATGTGTTTTATTTCTTTTTTCATCTGTATTGTTTTTGTCAGATGGATATATCTTAACAGGCTTTTGTTCAATTTGTTTGACGATGTTTAAAATATTTTCCTGCGTTAAAAAACTGTTTCTTTTTTAGTTTGTAGCAGATCCCTTAATTTGCGTTTAGCTCTCACTAGTAATGATTCAATGGAGCCAATGCTTGTGTTCATAGTATCTGCTACTTCTTGCTGGCTTAGTTCTTTTATTTGAGAAAGAATTAAGGCCTCTTTTTGTCTTTTGGGTAAGGTGTCAATTGCACTGTATAGCAATTGCATTCTCTCGTTTTCTTCAATTTGATCACTGGCCAACTGACTATTGCTTACCTGCAATTGTTCTATGTTCGCCTGGTCAATGGAGGTAACTTTACCGCTTCCTCTTTTAAGTCGCTTTTGTTGTCTTATGTAATCGAGCGACTTATTAACCGACAAGCGATATAGCCAGGTGCTTAAAGATGCTTCTTTTCTAAATCCATGCAGTGAACGGTACATTTCAATAAACACTTCCTGGGCTATGTCTTCAGCATCATGACTGTTGTTGACAAATGATAAGCAAATATGGATGACTTTTTTGTGATGCATCTCCACCAATTGGCGATAAGCACTTGTCTCTCCATTATTAATTTTATCTATTAATTCTTTTTCGCTAATCATTTATCTTGCTCTTCAACTTAATAGACGACACTTAAAGTTTGTTCCTGTGAAAAACGGAAAGTTTTTTATTTAATTATGTGTTTTTGATTGGCTAATTGTTAGTAAGATAGGTAGATGGTCGCTTATGCCACCAACGTAACGAGGTCCTGCATAGGTGCGTTTGGGTTTGTATCCGCTGTGTGTTGCATCCTTTTCAAGCAAATGAGGTAAAGAGCATACTTGATAAGTGAATTCGTTATCTTGATTTTCGAGCCAGTGCTTTGAAATAACTATGTGATCAATTAATGTCCATACGCCTTTATACTTGTATGATCCGCCTACTTTATCTGTTAATTTTATATTTGGTTTTGAACTTGATTCGAGCTGAGCTTGCTTGATTAATAATTGGAGAGAAGGAGAGTTGTATTCATTGTTAAAATCGCCCATGGCTATTATTTTGGGCTGGTGTTCTGTTTGTTTGATTGAGTCTATTTTTGCGATGATTAGATGGGCCACAGCTTTGCGTTTTTCTTCAGATGCCAAACTGCCACCTCGCTTGGATGGCCAGTGGTTAATTATTAAATGTATAGTGTCTTTGGCAATAATTCCTTTAAGATATAGAGCATCACGTGTGAAAAAGCCCTGTTTGTTGTTTGATAAATGAATAGGGGAGGATTCTATCAAATCAAATCGACCTTTTCTGTAGAGAAAAGCTACGTCAATGCCTCTTTTATCAGGAGAATCGAAATGAACGTATCGGTAATTAAGGCTAGCTAACCCTGTTTGATAGACTAGCTGTTTTAGTACATATTCGTTTTCAATTTCGCAGAGGCCTATTAAATCAGGTGCTTCCCATTGGTTACATGTTAGTATTGTTTTGCTGATGCCTTTAATCTTTTGGTGCATCCTGTAAGGTGTCCAATTCTTTTCTCCATCGGGCAAAAACTCCTCATCTCTAGTGAGTGAATCGTTTTGACAATCAAACAGGTTTTCCACATTGTAAAATAATACGGAGTAAGCATTATTTGATTGACAGCATGGTTTTAATAAAGGAATATAGATTAAAAAAGAAAGTGCAAAAAGAAGTTTCATTACTCTTTTTCAAGTCGTTCGTACGCACCTAAGTCAGGACCTTCGTCTTGTAAGCGATTATTGCCTAGTAGGTCAAAAGGGAATGGTTCTGCTAATTCGAAACTGCCAATGTCTTTAGCTACAGATAAGGTATCTAACTGATAATTGTAATCTTGATAACTTATAAATGATGGATCTTCATTTTTAATCACATTAATGAATTTGGATGGATCGGAAATGTCAAAATCATCAGAGACTTTTATTATGGCATTATTAAATAGGTAATTAGCATCAATTTCAGGTGTTTCAGGATTAGTGAATTTAAAATCGAATCCAACCTCAGAATAGGCGCTGCCGTATATAATACAATTGTTAAAATCTGCCTTTTTCAACGGGACGATTTGTTCTTTGTCATTTTTATCAACGTAGTAGTTATTTAGGAAAACTGCAGGTTTACTCCTAAATGTCCAATCAAAATAATTGGCAAAGGTACAATGCGAAAAGGTATAGCTTCCTCCGACAGTAAGTGCGACTGAGCTATTGCCACAATCGCCAAATACACTGTTGTTAACACTAATGTTTGATGTTTGAGCCAAGAGGCCAAAAGTACTGATGTGTTCTATTTTAGTATTTTGTATTTTAACAGTTTCTTCTTTTAATCCAACTGAATCGGCCAGTATTCCCATCATGCCGTTTTTGATAATACAGTGGTTAAACGATGACGCTCCAGAACCGGGAAGTAAATGAATGTATCCCCACTGGCCAGGTTTGTCTTGATACCATTCCTCTTGTCTGTGCCCCGCGAAAACAACTGGTTCTTCAGCACTGCCATTAACATTTAAAGTGCCGAGTACCAACATGCTGGCATCTTTGTAAAAATATAATTTAGCCCCTGCATCGATGTTGACTGTTTCGGTCGAATCAACCACTATGTAGTCATAAATCAAATATGGTTTTTCGTTGGTTAATGTTTGACTTTTTAACCATTCCTTACGCATTAGAACAACGTCCTGACCATAGGCAATTAACTGAACGGTTTGTTGCCTGTCTTTGGTTCTAAAAAATATGGAATCGGTTACAACAAAAGGCTTGTTAGTACCACTAGGGTCAACAGTTACTTCAACAAAAATATATAAACTGTCTTTGGCTCTTACATGTATTTCTTGCGCTTGACTTTCTGAGTAACCATTAATGTTTAAGCGGAAATCGGAATTATCGCCTCCAGCCAATTCAATTGACTCAATCGACATGTCTTCATCGTAGGGATTGTATACTCTAAAGTTTTTGGTTGTTGAGCCTATCGAGCTAAAAATGGTGTCGAACATTATGGTGTCTGTTGAAAAGGACAAACCTTCTTCACCTCCTCTGTACATGAACTCTCGTTCACATGCCAGTAGAGATAAAGTGCAAGCAATTAATAATATGCAGCGATTAATCCAATTCATTCTACACTTTCAATTAAATAAAAACCTAATCAGAGCCAAGAGATCTAGCCGTTTTGTAAGTAAATTAGATTGCAAAGTAACGAAACTTAGACGAAAAATCAATACATTTTTTTACAAATGAAGCATCTAATTTCACAAAAATTAACCTTTAAAGTTGGTAAATCTCTTGCTGTAATTAACGAACTAAACTATTATTTATTTTCCTGTTGCGAACAATTAAATATCGAATTTTACTAATTTGCCGAAAAAAATATTTTATGGAAAACCCACAATCTCGCCCATATACCTTCGATCGTGTTGTTCGAATGATTTTATCAGCTGTTGTGTTTGGAGCTATTTTATATTTGGTTCATACTTTACGTAATGTCTTAGGCCCGTTTATAATAGCTGTTTTTATTGCTTATTTATTAGATCCGGTAGTTAGTTTTGTACAACACAAACTCTATGTTAAACATAGAGGTGCTTCTGTATTAATTACTGTATTGTTTGTAGGTTTTATTATTACCCTGATATTAGTGTATTTGGTACCCACATTTATACAGGAGATGAATAGAATGGTGCAGTTGATTAGAGCGTATATGAATTCGGTTGACGTTAGGGGCGCCTTACCTTTTGAGTTAGAGAAATCTATAAAGGAAGTGATTCGTGAAACTGAGTTAGATTCATATTTGAACTTAGAGAACATATATGAAACCATGAAAAAGCTCCTGCCAGGATTTTGGAATTTGTTTTCAGGATCTATGCGCGTGTTGGGTGGTTTTGTTGGTGTGTTGGTTGTAGTTTTGTATACCATATTTATTTTAATGGATTTTCGTAAAATGGGGCGTTTGTGGTTAGGGATTATACCTGTACAATACCGCGATATGTCATCTGAAGTATTAGATGATTTAGGGCATTCGATGGATTTGTATTTTAGGTCTCAAGGGTTAATTGCATTGATAGTTGGTGTTTTGTTGGCAATAGGCTTTAAGATTATAGGTTTGCCAATGGCAATTATAATAGGCTTATTTATTGGAGCCCTTAATATAGTGCCATATCTTCAGTTGGTAGGTATTTTACCTGCTATGTTGCTGGCCTTGCTGAAGGCTATGGAATCGCAACAAAGTTTTTGGCATGTTGCTCTTTTAGTTTTGGTTGTGTTAGCTGTAGTTCAGTTAATACAAGAAACAATTTTAGTGCCACGAATTATGGGAAAAGCTTACGGTATGAACCCGGCTATCGTCTTATTGGCTTTATCGATATGGGGAAGCTTAATGGGGATAATTGGTATGTTACTTGCCTTGCCTTTTACATCTGTTCTAGCGTCGTATTACAAACGATTTGTATTGCATGAGAGTGTTGATGACTCAGAAGAATCGTCAAATTCGGAAGAAGTTGATATTTGATAAAAAAGACTAATCGAAAGGAAAAGAAAGAAGAAAGCTGTATTTAAATGTTATTTAATAGGAATATAAAATCAAAATGATAAATTTGTGAAAGATTTTTAAAACACAAAGTTATGGCAATAAATATTGAAAATGTTGTTGGGCAATTTAAAATAGAAGGCACTTTTAGTGAGGCTAATATTTTTGGTGACGGCTTAATTAATACAACCTATAAGGTAAAAACCGCTGAGGATAATCAAGCTAATTACTTACTACAAATAATTAATCATCACATTTTTAAAAATGTACCTGAATTAACAAAAAACATTCAGCGAGTTACTGATCATTTGCGTGAAAAACTTAATGCCATTCCAGGAAGTGATTTAGAGCGTCAGGTATTAACTCCTATTGATACTTTGGATGGAAGTGGTTTTGTACTTGATCAGGATGGTAATTACTGGCGTATGTTTTTGTTTATTGAAAATGCACGTTCATATAATCAGTTGTCAAATGCCAATCAAGCCTACGTAGGCGGAAAAGCTTTTGGTCAATTTCAAAGTCGTTTAGCTGACTTGCCAGGCGAACCTTTGTATCCTGTATTGCCCGATTTTCATAACACCGAAATGCGTATTTTAAATTTTATTGAACGTGTAAAGCAAAATCCGGTTGGAAGATTGGAGTCGGTTCAAGAAGAGGTTGACTTCTTAATGGAGCGTTCGGAGGAGTTTAAAAAAGTTGTTCAAATGGGTCGCGAAGGAATAATACCAGAGCGCATTGTGCATCAGGATACTAAATTCAATAATGTTTTGCTTGATGAGAAGGATGATATCTTGTGTGTGATTGATTTAGATACTGTGATGCCAGGTTTTGTTTGTTATGATATTGGTGATGCAATACGTAATGGTGCTAATACAGGCCTTGAAGATGATCGTGATCTTGATAATGTAAGCATGAATATTGAATTATTCGAAGGGTTTATCAAAGGTTTTCTTGAAGAAACAAAGGAGGTATTAACACCTGCCGAAATTAACACTTTGGCTTTTGGTGCTAAGTTATTGACTTATGAGCAAGCTGTTCGTTTCTTGGATGATTATATTGATGGAGATAACTACTATAAAGTCAATGCTCCTGATCACAACTTAGTGCGTACGCGTGCTCAGATTAAATTGTTAAAAAGCATGGAAGAGCAATTTGACCAAATGGAAGCGATTGTGAAAAAATATGCTGCGAACTAAAAAATAAGAGGCAGTAACAAATACAAAAGCCGAATAAGATTTTCTTATTCGGCTTTTGTATTTCGTTTAACTGTTAATGAATAATAGTGTTGTAATAAACAGTTTTTTATAAATTAATATTTAAACCTACCAGGTATAGTCCTCCCATTTGATCGGCAAAGCCAAACTGTCGGTTATTTGAATTAAACAAATTACGAGCATTGACAAAGATTGAATTGTCCTTGTAAATTTTGTAGGACACTTTTGCATTCACAGTAGTGTTGGCTTTTATGTCAGCAACTCCACTTCCTGTATAGTTAGGATCAAGCTGTGAGCTGAAATAGTCGTACTGTGAGTGTGCATAATCATGCTCATATACCTGACTTGAGTAATAGTTTAAGCTAGCAAATACGGTTAGTTTTTTAGTTGGTACATAGTTGGCTATAAAACCACCATAAAAGCTTGGCGTTTGTTCGTGCTTTTGATCAATAGTTTCGTATACTGGGTTTTCAAATATTGGCCCTCCAGGGAATGAATCATCTGGCACTAGTAGCATTGGTGTTACTTTCTTTTGCAGATTTTTCAGTTCGGTGCTTTGAACAGTCGCGAATGCTTTGAAATATATTTTTGAACTAGGCTGGTACAAAATATTAGCTGTGGCACCTAATTGATAGGCTTCAACTGAAGCATTATCATATTGATAAATCACATGTACGTATGGTTGCTCAGCAGATGGAGCTGTTACCGTAGGTTCAAATGTTGGAAAATCTTTTGTTATCGAGTAGAATGTCTCAATGTCGATTTGAACCTTTTTAGATAGCTGTCCTCGGTAGCCAATTTCAAAAACATTACTTGTTGGTAATTTCATGTTGTCTTTTCCTAAGTACTGAAGGTAGGCAGAACCTGGGTTTGTATTTCCTTCACTGTAATTGGCATATGAATCAACCATTACCGGGCCTCTGTTAGCTTTAGAGAATGAAGCACGTATTAGATTTGCCTCGTTGGGTTTGTAGGTTCCAATTAATTGGTATGTAAAATACGAGTCGTCTGGTTTGTTATAATGATCCATTCTGGCAGCAGCAATTAGTCTCAGCTTTTCGCTGGCTTTAAAGTCTCCGCGTAGAAAGTAAGCAAAATTGGATAGAACCGATTCCCCATTTAAATAGCCAGATCCTGATTTGTCAACTGGAACGTAGGGGGTATCATCGTACACAATGTGCTGATAGCTAACTCCTGGTCGTAGCGTTAAATTTTTATATGTGTAATCATACTCCGTAACGATATCGATGTTTTGATGATCGTATTTTGAAGCAGTTCCACTTCCTGTATATATATCCTGTGTGCCAAATGCACCAGAAACCTGAATGCTCAAATCGTGAATGTTTGAAATAGTATTAAAATACATTGATTCAGACTCGCGTGTAGTTAATGGTGTTTTTGACCCTTCCATAAACACGGTTTGAGCAGTTGAATTTTGAACACCGGCAGATAAGTTGAAATTTACTTTTTTAGATGCTTGGTAATCTATCCAAGCGTTAACGCCATATCTGTCTTTGGCTAATGAGGTGTTAGAGAAAGTTGGATCGTTCGGATTCGTTGGGTTACCGTTTACGTAATCAACTAGTCCTGTATAAGGAACGTATTGTCCAGATGTCCAGTTGTAATAGTCTTCGGTAAAACGATCTCGCTGTTCAAAGTTAGCACTAACCCTAGTTTTTAGTTTGTTGTCAGCCAGTGAATTGCTGATAGCAATATCGCCAATTTTTGTAGATGCATTGCCGAATTGCAGATTACCATCTACACTAATGGTTTTATCGCCAGCCTTTTTTGTGATGATGTTGACTACTCCATTAACAGCATTAGGTCCATAGAGTGCCGTTGAAGCACCACGAATAACTTCAATACGCTCCACATCTGTGATGCTAACTGGTAGTGCTTCCCAAAAAGTTCCTCCATTCATATTGTTAAAAACCTTGCGGCCATCAACCATAATCAGTGACATGGAATTTTCAGAAAAGAAAGTGAAGTTACCTGACGGCAAGTTGTCATTACCACGTATGTGAATGTCGTAGTTGCCGTTTGACTCTTCGCGTACGATGAAGCCTGGTACCAAACGAAATGCTTCTTCGATGGTGGTTGCTCCTGAATTAATAATTTCTTCTTTCGTAATAATAGATGATGAAAGTGGCGCATCAAAGCTGCTCTCGGCTTTCTTTGAAACTGCCACAATTTCAATGTTCATTAAGTCATCAAGTGACATGTTAAAATAGTCAATGGTATCCCCATCCACCGACTGAGCGTTTGCGTTTGACACACCAAACACTATTGCTATAAGCATAGCAATCCCGATTCTACAATTCATAAATATAGTTTGATAGATTAATTACTTTCCTTTAGCGATCGCTAAAGCATTCCCAATGTTTTATTTGTTTTAGCTTGATTTAAGCTCAATGAAGTCTTTGTTCTTACAATCCTCTCGTTTTTACACACGCTCAGGTGTGCCAGCACAGATCTCTTTCGCATCATTCCCACTTCTTGTTTTTACTATCCCCTTTTTTGATTTTCATTGGTTTATGAAATCATGGTGTGTTACGGTATGTCTTTGTAATAGTTACAATATTTTATAAAAAAGAGTTGTACATCTTATTCAAATATTCAATTGCTGTTTTTTGTGGGATTAATTTAATAATGCCTTGGGAATGGGGCTTGTGTGTTAACTTATTGCGTATTTTTGTATGTTAAAATTAGTCGATGGCAAATATTTTACTTGTTACCCCTCCATTTACCCAGCTAAATACGCCTTACCCAGCTACGGCCTATCTTAAAGGGTTCTTTAATACGCTTAACGTTTCATCCGCACAAGCAGATATCGGGATTGAAGTAATAAATAAACTATTCTCAAAAAATGTGCTTCTTCAGATGTTTAACGAGGTAGCATCTTTGGATGAGTTAAGTGAAAATGCAAAACGTATTTATCAGTTAAAGCAAGAGTACATTGATTGTGTTGATCGGGTTGTTGCCTTTTTGCAACACCCTAGCATGATTGAAGCACATTGTATTTGTGATGGAATGTTGTTACCTGAAGCTTCACGCTTTAATAGTCTGTCTGAGGGCGAAGACGCATTTGGAACTATGGGTTTGATGGATAAGGCCAAGCATTATTGTACACTTTTCCTAGAGGATTTATCAGACTTTATAATAGAAGCTGTAGACGAAGATTTTGGTTTTAGTCGCTATGCCGAAAGGTTAGGGCGTTCGGCATCGAGTTTTGATGGTATTGATAGTAAACTCAAGCAGCCACTTTCATTCATTGAAAAACTATTGGTGGATGAATTGTCTGCTTTAATGAAAATTCATCAGTCAAAACTACTTTGCTTGTCCATTCCTTTCCCTGGAAACCTATTGGGCGCATTGCGTATTGGCCAATGGATAAAATGTCATTACCCATCTGTTTTTGTGTCCATGGGAGGTGGCTTTGTTAATACGGAATTGCGTAGCTTAAAAGATGTTCGCTTATTCAATTATTGTGACTTTCTTACCTTGGATGATGGGGAGAGGCCTCTACAGTGTCTATGGGAGTTTATTAATGGATCTCGACCACTTGATAGGCTAAAGCGCACATTGCTGAAAAAGGATAATGCTGTGGAGTATATTGATAATGCTCAAGAAGAAGATGTGAGGCAAGATGATTTGGGAGTTCCAGATTATTCAGACGTCAATTGGGATAAATACTTATCGGTATTGGAAATGGCCAATCCTATGTTTCGCTTGTGGTCAGATGGTCGTTGGGTAAAATTAACCTTGGCTCACGGGTGTTATTGGGGTAAGTGTACTTTTTGCGATGGGTCTCTTGATTATATTCAGCGCTACGAGCCAGCAAAAATATCTAAAGTTGTTGATCGAATTGAATCCATTATCGATCAAACTGGCTTGCATGGTTTTCACTTTGTTGATGAGGCAGCACCACCAGCCCTATTAAAAGCATTAGCGATAGAAATTATTCGACGTCGCTTATCAATTGTTTGGTGGACTAACATCCGTTTTGAAAAGAGTTTTACACCAGATTTGTGTCATTTGTTAAAACTGAGTGGTTGTATTGCTATTGCTGGTGGTTTAGAAGTTGCATCTCCTCGTGTTTTAAAATTAATTAATAAAGGGGTTGATATCGAGCAGGTAAGTAATACGGCCGCCAACCTGAGTAGTGCTGGTATAATGGTGCATGCCTACCTCATGTATGGTTTTCCATCTCAAACCATGCAAGAAACAGTGGATTCGCTGGAGGTCGTAAGGCAATTATTTGAGTTGGGCATTGTCAATTCAGGTTTCTGGCACCAGTTTGCTTTAACTGCTCATAGTCCTGTGGGTTTAAATCCAAAGGATTATGGCGTGAGTATTACGGGTGGTTTAGATGGAGATTTTGCGAATAATGATTTAGAATTTACCGATTCAGAAACAACTAAGCAATACAAATTTAGCGATGGTTTAAAAAAGGCTGTTTATAACTACATGCATGGTTTAGGCTTTGAATATCCTCTTTCTTTTTGGTTTGACTTTAAACTCCCTGCTACCACTATTGACAAGCACCATATTGAGGATCTTTTATCAGAATCGACCGTATTGAAAGGAAATAGCAGTTTACTGTTTATGGCAAAGCTGCCGACTTTAATTAAGTATGAGAAAAGAAAAGGCAAGAAACTAGTCTGCATGCTAGAGCTTCAGTTTAATAGTGTAAAGTCTCAGGTAATAATAAGAGTGAAGCCTGCTTTGGGGCGGTGGTTGGATACGATTCTGAAAAAAATGACTATTGAAAATGAGCACTTTTTAACTTTGGATGAGTTTCAGGATGAATATGAAAAACAGCAATTGGGAGATTTCTCGAAGTTTATAAATAGCTACACTTTTTCGCAGCTTAAAGAAGCTGGTTTGTTAGTATTGTAATTGCTAGCTTATTTTTTTTAGGATGGTTAGACTAGTTTAAAAAATGATTTTACCCCTAAAGGCTGGTTTGTTTTGTTGTTTGTTAAGGCCTTCGAAATAATGCTCATTAGATATATCTTTATGACAAAGCAAAAGCTCATCGCTTAGCATTGTTTCCTTTAAAAAGTTAATTGACAAATGTTTGGGGTAGTTGTTTTTGTGGTGTTCAAAAGAAAAATGATCCATCATCCAATCAATGTATCTGGTTGAGGTAACATGTTTATTTAAGTCAATGTCAAAATACGTTGGAGCAATGGTCTTTATTGCCTGACCATCAGAAGCATCTAGTTTTAAGGGTGAATAATCCAAAGCGTATAATTCTTTTAATTTGGTAAAATACTTTGCTTTGTCGGCACTAAAAGTGCTTGGGCGTTTGCTTTCCAAATCAATGGCTAGCCATGCAGAATTAGCTTTGGCGATGATTCTGTTGTTCTTATCGCGTACAATAAAATCGCGCATAAAAAAGATACGTTCAATACTCTTGGGCCATGTTTCAACTTCAATAGTGTCGTTCCACTTTGGGTGGTGATACACTTCAATGGTTAGGCGGTTTAAAACCCAAAATAAATGATCCTTTCTTAAATGACTTAATCCAAACCCTAGGCTTTCGGCCGACTCAATGGCGGCTTGGATCAGGTAGTTTGCTAATGCGCTTATTTTTAGTCTGGCAAACATATCCGTGTCCGCCGAGCTTACTTTAAATTTTGTCTTAAGTTGAAGTTGAGTATCCATTTGCAAGGCATTAAAAGTCAAATAAGAATCAAAAATATGGTTTTCTTAAATTATTTCGCGTAGAAACGTGTGAATTTATAGTTTCTGCAAACCTTTTCGGAACGTATATAAATGATAGTTTATTAAGGTGTATTGTGCTTTAATTATCTTTATATTAATGATTTGTGGTAGTGTGGTTGTGTTGTTTTGTTTAATTAAATGTGTCTTTCTTAAAAGCCTTTCTTACTTTTACATACAAACTAATTGTTACGTTTATGAAAAACTCATTTCCACTTTTAATATTTATGGTATTGCTGCTTTCTGCTTGCGCTGTTAAGCAAAGCGAAAAAGTAGATACAAAACCAGATGTTCCATTTATATGGGAGAATGCTAACGTTTATTTTTTATTGACCGACCGTTTTAATAACGGAAATGCCAATAATGATGTGAATTTTAACCGTACCAAAAAATCAGGTAAGTTACGTGGTTTTATGGGAGGTGATATTAAGGGAATAACTGAAAAAATAAAAGAGGGTTATTTTACTGATTTAGGAATTAATGCTATTTGGTTTAGTCCGGTAGTGGAGCAAATTCATGGTTCAGTGGATGAGGGGACCGGAAGTACGTATGGATTTCATGGCTATTGGACGCGTGATTGGACGGCCTTAGAGCCTAATTTTGGTTCTGAAGAAGAGTTGAGTGAACTTGTACAAACGGCTCATAAACATGGTATCCGTATTGTTATGGATGTGGTAATAAATCATACCGGGCCGGTAACTGATATGGATCCATTTTGGGGAGATGAGTGGGCTCGAACAGAGCCGCAGTGCACCTATGAAGGGTATGAATCAACGGTAACTTGCACCTTAGTGAAGAATTTACCAGATATTTTAACTGAAAAAACAGAGGAAGTAGAATTGCCAAAGGCTTTGTTGGAGAAATGGGCTGATGAGGGACGCTTAGAAAAGGAGATGGATGAGTTAGATGCTTTTTTCATCGCAACAGGATATCCGCGTACACCGCGATACTATATTATAAAGTGGTTAACCGATTATATACGAAAATACGGGGTTGATGCCTTTCGCTTAGATACAGTGAAGCATACAGAAGCATCGGTATGGGCTGATTTGTGGAAAGAAGCATCCAAGGCTTTTGAGGAATGGAAAGCAGTGAACCCTGATTTAGTGGTTGATGATAATCCATTTTTTATGGTAGGAGAGGTGTATAACTATGGTGTTAGTGGTGGACGTTGGTTCGATTTTGGTGACAAGAAAGTTGACTATTTTGCCAACGGTATGCAAAGTTTGATCAATTTTGAATTTAAGTACGATGCAACAAAATCTTACGAAGAAATATTTTCAAAATATAGTGATGCTCTGAACGGACCTTTAAAAGGATATAGTGTTATTAACTATGCATCTTCGCACGACGATGGTGGTCCATTTGATAAGCAGCGAACCAAAACGATTGAGGCAGGAACAAAGTTGTTATTGTGTCCTGGTTCTTCGCAGGTGTATTACGGAGATGAAACGGGGCGTAGTCTTGATATAGAAGGTACGGTTGGTGATGCCACTTTGCGTTCATTTATGAATTGGGATGAGCTGGAAGCTAATAGTGATATTAATGGAGTTGCAGTACAAGGTATTCTAAGTCATTGGCAGAAGCTAGGGCAATTTAGAGCTGCTCATCCAGCTGTGGGAGCAGGTGTTCATTTGCAATTGAGTGCTGAACCTTATTATTTTAAACGGACTTATAAATCATCTGATTATAACGATCAAGTGATTGTGGGACTTGATTTGGATAATGGGGTGAAGACAGTAGATGTAAAGGGTGTTTTTAAAGGTGGGGAAGTTCTGAAAGACTATTATTCAGGAACTAAAGTGGAAGTTAAGAATGGAAAAGTAGAGCTTGATACTGATTTTGAAATTGTGCTCCTAGGCTCTTAATCGCGGCCTGGTCTTATAATATGCAGGGTGATGGATTTAATTTCTATCACCCTTTTTAATGCTTGTTATTTGATGGCAACTTTAATAACTATCTTCTCAACTTTTGTAGGCGCATCAATACTAATGCATGGAGCATGCAGGTCTTCGGGGTATAAGATACAAGCCATTCCAGTATTCATCCTAAAGTTTGAATAATCTGCCACTTTTGAAAAATGGAGGTCTTTATCTTTATCGTATTCACCTTCCTTTATAATTCGACTATTAGGAGCCACTAGTATCTGTTCAACGCCACTGTGGATGTATTGAATGTCAATGTACTTTTTATGACCTTCCATGTTCGCTTCTGCAATGGGCTTGGTTTCGTATGTTTGAAAAATTGCAAAGCTATCTCTTCCGTCTATTTCAACCTCAACCGTTTTGTTGGTGCTCACTTTCTCAAATATAGAATCGAGATCAGTAGTTGAAAGATAATTGATTGCTTTCTGAAATAGAGTGTTGTTTGCTTGATCTTTTATAGTTGATAAAGTGCCAATTATTGCCATTGCTAAATATTTTAAGGTAACTTCAAATATAAGGTATTTTCTTTACTATTGATTGGCTTATATAAAAGGCTAAGGGCCGGATAATTATTATCCGACCCTAGCAGGTTTAGTTGTGCAAATTCAAAGCTTAATCGTCTAAAAGCAATAGACGTGGAGTATATAAAATAATTTGGTTTGAGTTCCTTTTATTTATAGGATTTATTGACAATGAATAAACTCCATAACCAATTCTCTAATGGCTTCATTTTTACCATAAAGACGTTCGCTCAAGTCTTTATCTTCAAAGGCTTTAAGTTTGTTAATGGTATGGGTAATTACGCGCTCAGGAAATATGTTGTTTTGTTCAAAAATTGCACGTTTGTTGTCAAGGCAAATGCCAGATTCATAGCATGAGGTTGGAAGTTGTTCCAAGCCACCTTCGGGCATTTTGTCAAAAATATTACCGCTTACATAAAGTTTTTCCGCGCGTTCCAAGCTGTCATCCATCATTAGTCCATGGCCTGCTGCAGTTATAAGCCCGGCTATTGTTAAATGAATATTGGCAGAGCCATCTGGAGCTCGAAACTCTACAGTTTGCTTGCTATCGGTGCTTGCAGGATTAACTTCTACGTTAGGGTTGGCATCGAAAATCATGTTTTCCACTCCGCCAGTCCAACCTAAAGGTACACGAACCAAGGCTGAGCGGTTACGGTCGCCCCAGCAAATATTAGTAGGGGCTTCTTGGTGGGGTACAAGGCGTAGGTATGAAGTAGGAATGGTATTGCCGAAAGCAGTTAAGGCATCTGCTACATCTAATATGCCAGCAATTACTCTTTTGGCAACGTCGCTTAACTTACTGTCGTTAAGCATAATGTTTTTGCCATCTTTTTCAACTAGCATGTGAAAGTGTAAGCCACTGCCAGCTTTTCCAACCGTAATTTTTGGCGCAAAACTTATTTCTACATCAAGTTTTTCGGCAAGCATGCGTAATACCCATTTGGCTAAAAGCATTTGATCCGCTGCAAATTCAGGATCTGTCGGTAAAAACTCTATTTCGTGTTGTTCGTATGCTTCATTTCCGGCTGTAAAAGTGCCAACTTCGGCATGTCCATATTTTATCTGTCCACCACACTGGGCAATTAGCTTAAGAGCTTCTTTGCGCATGCCTTCAAATTTGGCAAATGGTTCTGATTCGTGGTATCCTTTTTGGTCAGAGCCAGGGAAAATGCTGCGACGTTCGCTATTGACATAGTATTCCAATTCGCCTAAAAACTTCATGCTCATGCCTGTGTTGGCCATAAAGTTGTTGTGCGCTTTTCTCAGAATGTTTTCAGGTGCAGATTCCAATGCCTGTCCTTTGTGATCGTAGAATGAACAAAGGATTTCAATTGATGGGTTTTCGGAGAATGGGTTTAAAAATGCAGTGCGATAGCGAGGTACAACATATAAGTCACTACTACCTGCTTCCATAAATGAAAAAAGACTAGATCCGTCTACTCGTTCGCCTGCAGAAAGAATTGCATCTAAATGTTCTCTGCCTGAAACAACGAAATTTAAACTCTTTAAACGTCCATCTTCAGCAACATATCTGAAGTTGAGCATTTGTATTTCGTTTGCTTCCATGTATTTTATGATGTCCTCTTTAGTAAATTCAGATGATTTTTTCTGAAGAAATCTTACAAGAGGATTCGGATTTAATGATAATGATAAGTTCATGGTTGTACTATTAATGAATTGATGTGTGCAAGATTGTAATAGTATTGTGTGTTTTTGATGATGAATGTCAGTATTTGTAAAAATTGAACATGTTTTAAAGCATTGAAACGGGGTGTGAGAGTGAGAAATTAAAAAATAACTAACAAAAATTTAAAAATAGCAGGGTAGCGTGAGTAATAGTAGGGATTGATTACTCAATGTGTGAAATGAGTATTGTAATTAAAGAAGATGGATTGATTTTTGTATGTTTACAGGCTCATAAATAATGCTCGATATGCGGACTGGTATTCTAATTTGTGCTTTATTATTGACGATATTTTCATCAATGGCTCAGGATAAGGAGTTGATTGATCCGATAGTTGTGTCTTCAATAGACAATAACGGACTTGCTATGGATACAAGTCGAATTGCTGATTTCCATGTGCAAGTAGGTTTAAGTGCTTTTAGCGATTTTGATGGGATGTATGGGTTTAATACCTATGTTGCTCCCCAATGGTCGGTAATGCCATTTTCAAGATTTCAAGTAGATGTGATGCCATTTATAAGCAGAACTAATTATTATAATATACCTGCATATGGCCACATGGATGCCACTAAGCTTAAGTTTGATGATAATATGTTGCAATTTGGCTTGTATACTCAGGCCACCTACATGCTAACTAGTCGCTTATATGCGGGAGCGTCCTTCTTTTTGAATACGAACATGCCCGAAAGTTCACAGTCAAGTTTGCAAGGTTTTAATAATTACGGAGCATCAACTTTTGTTGGGTATCGATTTACTGAATATTTTAGTGCTGAGGTATCGTTTGGTATCAGTAAATACCCTTCAATTAATACGCCAACTTCTGGTTTCTCTCCTATGATCCATCCTCGTAACCCCTACAATCGATTTTAGCAGGAGCAATGTATTGAATTGCTATTGTGCACTCTCCGAAATAATTTGTCCGTTTCATCAATAATTGATATATTCAAGTGTCTCAATTATAATCACGTACATCCTAATTTTTGTGCTATGCTAAACATTGCTCTTTTTGGACCCCCAGGTGCTGGTAAAGGCACTCAATCTGAATTCCTAATTAAAAAGTACAATCTATTTTACATTTCAACAGGAGATATTCTTCGTCAGGAACTGGCTGCAGAAACTAAGTTAGGTATGCAGGCAAAAAGTATTATTGCGCAAGGAGGATTGGTGTCTGACGAAATAATTGTTCAGATTATTGAGAAGACAATAAAGAATAACCCAGATGCCAATGGCTTTTTGTTTGATGGATTTCCGCGTACTTATGTGCAGGCATATATTTTAGAGGGCTTAATGATAAAGTTAAGAACCAAGTTAGATCTGTTGATTAGCATAGAGGTTCCTGAAGAAGAATCGGTCAATCGTTTGCTTTTGAGAGGAGAAACTTCTGGTCGTTTGGATGATAATGAAGAGGTAATTCGTAATCGCTTGCGCGAGTATGATGAAAAGACAAAACCGGTACTTGATTTTTACAAGGAGCAAGGCACGTATGTTGCTGTTAATGGCGTTCAAAAGATAAAAAAAGTTACTTCTGAAATTAAAAAAACAGTTAATAAGGTATTAGAAAAGAAACAGGTGAATATTGTATTATTTGGTTCGCCAGGTTCGGGAAGAGGTTCTTTGGGAAGAGCAATTGCTGAAAAATACCAACTTGAGTTTGTTTCTACTGGAGATATGATTGATGAAGAGATTAGTAAAGAAACGCCATTGGGGATGAAAGCAAAGAAATTATATGAAAACGGCCAGTTAGTTCCCGATGAAATGGTGATTCAATTAATCGAGAAGAAGATAGAGCAATCGAAAAAAGCGAAAGGTTTTATTTTTAAAGGCTATCCGCGTACTTTAGTGCAGTCTTATATATTAGATGGTATTTTGCAAAAACACGATGCAATTATAAATAAAATTATAGACCTACAGGTTGATACCTTAGAGTTGATTAGGCGTTTGGATAATCGGAGTAAAACAGATGCTTGCATGCCTTACGATACCAGTACAGAGAAAATTGTAAAGCGTCTTCAGGAGCACCAGGATAAAACAGTTCCCGTGATTGATAAATACCGTGAGATTCATGATGTGGCCAAGGTAAATGGCTCGGTTTGTTTTGAAGAGGTTATGGCGCAGGTGTCTTGTGAGATAGAAAGTAGTTTTAAGGTTTAAAAACAAGCTACATCGCAATAGTATAAAAATGCCCATTAAAACATTCTATCGTTTTAATGGGCATTTAAGCTTTAGTACAATGTCTACAATTCTATAATTTTATCTTTTTTAGTTTGCGCATCAACAACCGTAATAGCTGCCATGTCAACAATTTCGCGAACCGAGCATTGTTGCTGTAATACGTGTATTGGTTTTCTAATGCCAAGTAATATAGGGCCAATAATTTCAACCTGACCTAGTTCGTGCATCATCTTGTAGGCTATGTTACCCGAGCTAAGACTTGGGAAAATTACTGTGTTAACCTCTTTGTTGCCTAATTTTGAAAATGGAAAGCGCTTGCTTCTTAATTCTGCATTAAAGGCATAATTAGCTTGCATTTCGCCATCCACAACTAAATCGGGGTAGTTTTCGTGCAAATACTCAACAGCACTTCTTACGCGCTTCGGGCTGCCATTTTTTGTTGATCCGAAATTAGAATAAGACACCATAGCAACAACAGGATCGATATTGTACTTTTTTACTTCGTTTATGGTTAGTAAAGTAGTGTCAGCTAATGTGCGACCCGAAGGTTGGTAATTGACCGTTGTATCTGCAAAGAAATAGGGCCCCTTTTTGGTCATAACAATGTACATGCCAGCAATATGGTTAAGGGTATTGTTGGTGCCTGCGATTTGCAGTGCTGGTCGTATTGTGTCGGCATACTTGTTTGAAAAACCTCCAATAAATCCATCTGCTTCGCCTGCCTCAACCATCATAATGCCAAAGTAATTACGATCTAGCATTTGGTATCTGGCTTCTTCAATGTTTAGGCCTTTTCGTTGGCGCTTTTGGTAGAGTAAATCAGCATATTCTACACGTTTTTCAGCCTGTTCAGGTGCTTTGTTGTCAATAATCTGGAGATCTGAAATATTGAGATTGTTTTCCGAAGCAATGGCCTTAATTTTGGCTGTATCGCCTAGTAAAATAGGATCTGCTATCTTTTGCGAACGTACAACTTCAACAGCTTTCAGTACTTTAAAATTATCGGCATCAGAGAAAATAATGCGTTTTTTATCAGACTTGGCTCTTGTTCTAATGTCACGAACAAGCTTGTTGTAAATGCCCATTCGTTTCATTAAATCGACTTTGTATTGTTCCCAATTGACAATGTCTAATCTGGCCACGCCTGATGCCATCGCTGCTTTGGCTACTGCTGGAGCTACTTCGGTAATGAGTCGTGGATCAAGGGGTTTAGGAATAATGTATTCTTTACCAAAAATTAAATTCTGACTTTTATAGGCTGAGTTAACCTGGTCGGGCACATCCTTTTTTGCTAATTCGGCTAAGGCATATACTGCTGCCTTTTTCATTTCTTCATTAATGGCTTTGGCTCTAACGTCCAAAGCGCCTCTAAAAATAAATGGAAAGCCAAGTACGTTATTCACCTGGTTAGGGTAGTCAGAACGCCCGGTGGCAACAATAATATCGGGTCTAGCAGATATCGCATCTTCATAAGCTATTTCGGGTACGGGATTGGCAAGTGCAAAAACAATTGGCTTGATTGCCATGCTTTTAACCATTTGCTTACTTAATATGTTACCTTTTGAAAGCCCTAAAAACATATCAGCTCCTTCAATCACCTCGCTAAGAGTCGAAAGCGTACTGTCCTGAGCAAATTCTATTTTGTATTTGTTTAAATCATTTCTGTGTGTTGTCATCAGGCCCTTGCTGTCCAACATCCAAACGTTTTTTTGTTGAACGCCAAGGCTAATGTATAGTTTAGAGCACATGATGGCTGAAGCACCAGCTCCATTTACCACAACTTTAATGTCTTCTAATTTTTTGCCTGCTACTTCAACAGCGTTAAGTAGGCCTGCAGCAGAAATTATGGCAGTACCATGTTGATCATCATGAAAAACAGGGATGTCTAACTCTTTTTGTAGGCGAGTTTCAATCTCAAAGCATTCGGGCGCCTTTAAATCCTCCAGGTTAATACCTCCAAATGTTGGTGCTATGGCTTTTACAACTTTAACCATGTCATCAACATTTTTTTCGTCTACCTCAATGTCAAATACATCAACATCGGCAAAAACCTTAAATAGCAAGCCTTTTCCTTCCATTACGGGTTTGCCTGCTAGGGCACCAATGTCTCCAAGGCCTAAAACAGCTGTTCCATTAGATATTACACCCACCAAATTACCTTTGGCAGTGTAGCGGTAGGCGTCATCTGGATTTTTCTCAATCTCTTTACATGGTTCGGCTACTCCTGGTGAGTATGCTAGAGATAGATCTAATTGAGAACTGTATGGTTTGGTAGGGATAACTTCTATTTTCCCTGGCCTTCCATTCTCATGATACTGTAATGCATCTTGTTTGGTTGTTGACATCTTATGGCTAATTTAAATTTACGCAAATGTGATCATTTTTTAACTAGTAGATATTGATAAATATCCACCAAAAGACCTAACATTTCTCATCTATACACAATAAAAGGATGTTTTTATCTTTTGAAATAGATGTACAGCTAAATGTTTACATCATTTGTGAGTTATTGTGTAAATATTTAATGTTTCAATCAGTGTTTTGGTGCGAATCAAATTAAAAGGTCATTTGGTAATTGTACTATTATTTATTAGTCTTTAAATATTAGGCTATTATGTGTTAATTGGTATGCGAAGTTTGCTCCTTTAGTGGTATTAAATTTACGCAATTGAATTGATATATGTAAAATGTAATAATGGATTATTATTCAAATGACTACAATGTTTATTTTGGCTAAAGAAAAATAGCCATTGGGTCGTAACAAATTATTAACTTTGCGGGCTATCGTTTATAAATAATGTAAGCAACAATAAGTTGCTAGCTTATAAAATATAATTCTCCATTGGAGTAAAAACAAAGTTAACTATGTCAGTTGCACAGGAAAGACGCAAGAAAGTTACTACTCATGTATTGAGTGAGATGAAAATGCGTGACGAAAAGATCGCCATGCTTACAGCTTACGATTATTCACTGGCAAAAATTGTTGATAGTGCTGGTGTGGATGTTATTTTAGTCGGTGATTCTGCATCAAATGTTATGGCAGGTTGGGAAACCACTTTGCCAATAACTTTAGATCAGATGATATATCATGGAGCTTCGGTTGTTAGGGCAGTGCATCGATCGTTGGTTGTTGTGGATATGCCTTTTGGAACCTATCAGGGAAACTCAAAGGAAGCATTGACCTCAGCTATTCGTATTATGAAAGAGACGGCTGCTGATGCTGTTAAGTTGGAAGGTGGGCGTGAGATATTAGAATCGGTTGAAAGAATATTGTCCGCTGGTATACCTGTAATGGGGCATTTGGGTTTAACGCCACAAAGTATCCATAAATTTGGTACCTATACTGTACGAGCTAAGCAGGATGAAGAGGCTAAGAAGCTAATTGAAGATGCTCATTTGTTGGAAGAAGCAGGTTGTTTTGGCATTGTGTTGGAGAAAATTCCGGCAACATTGGCTGGTCAGGTAGCTAAAGAAGTGAAGATACCAATTATAGGTATTGGAGCAGGTAATCAAGTTGACGGCCAAGTTTTGGTTTTACATGATATGTTAGGGATTAACCAAGAGTTTTCGCCTCGTTTTTTAAGACGCTATCATAATTTATTCGCTGAGATCAGTGGTGCTGTAGGTAACTATATTGATGATGTGAAAGGCTTAGAATTTCCGAATGAAAGAGAGCAATACTAAATAAATTTGACGAGAGAGTGTAGGGCTCTAATAAATAGAAGATGAAGAAATTAGATATATTATACGAGGATAACCATATTATTGCGATCAATAAGTTGTCATCCGATATTGTGCAAGGTGATAAAACTGGAGATGAAACCCTGAGCGATCGAGTAAAAGCTTATATCAAGAAGAAGTACAATAAGCCTGGTGATGTTTTTCTAGGTGTTGTGCATCGCTTGGATAGGCCGGTTAGTGGAGTTGTATTGTTTGCTCGTACCAGTAAGGCTTTAAGTCGATTGAATAAGATGTTTCAGGAAAAGACAATCAAAAAAACTTATTGGGCAATAGTAGGAGAGTTACCTAAAGAAGATAGTGGTCGTTTGGTGCATCACATACTTAAAAATTCAGAAAAGAATAAAGCTTATGCTTTTCCAAAGCCGCGCCATGGAAGCAAGGAAGCAATTCTGAATTACCGATTGGTTTCGGGCTTGAAGAATTATTATATGCTTGAGGTTGATTTGGAAACAGGACGCCACCATCAAATACGTTGTCAGTTGGCTAAAATTGGCTGCTCTATAAAGGGGGATTTAAAGTATGGATTTCCTCGTTCGAATAAGGATGGTAGTATCTCATTGCACGCAAGGAAAATTGAATTTGAACATCCTGTTAAAAAAGAACCCATCACAATTATTGCTTCAACACCTGAGAGCGATAATTTATGGAAAGAGTTCAGGAATGTAAATAACTAATAGGGAAAAGGGGTATTAGTTACTTTTTACCCTTTAATAACCCTTCTCCAATAAATGATAGAGGCAGCAAATCTTTGCTGCTTTTTATTTTTTGTATACTTGAGTTTCCTACTAATAGAATGTCGTAAGCCTTTTTAAACCTTAGCTCGGTTTGGAGCATTACCTGACGACAAGCGCCACAGGGTGCCACAGGGGTTTCAATAACCCCATTTTTATTCATCGCTATGATGGCCATTGAAACAACTGCAGTGTTGGGGTACTGAGCATTGGCATAGAACAAAGTCACTCGTTCTGCACATAAACCAGATGGATAAGCGGCATTTTCCTGATTGCTACCACTTATAATTTCGCCATTGTCCAAAAGAGCTGCTGCACCAACCTTAAATTCTGAATAGGGAGCATAGGCTTTTTGGCATGCTTCGCTTGCTGCTGTTAGTAGCTTTTGTTCATTATTGGTAAGTTCACTTTGCTTATCGTAAACTTCTATCTGAATGGATATGGTCGTGTTTTTCATAATTCTTTCATCAGATAGGTAAGATAGTAAAATTGTAATTAGCAGAATCGACTATAAACGAAAAAAGGAGACCATTTGGTCTCCTTTGTATTTTAGCAAGCTTAATAAATTAAGCGTTAGTCGCTTTTTTTACGATTGCTTTGAAAGCTTCCGGGTGGTTCATTGCTAAGTCAGCAAGAACTTTACGGTTGATTTCAATGTTTTGAGCGTGTAACATACCCATTAACTTACTGTACGATACACCTTCGATGCGAGCTGCTGCGTTAATACGCTGAATCCATAATGCTCTGAAGTTGCTCTTTTTCTTTTTTCTATCGCGGTAAGCGTAAGATAAACCTTTTTCGTATGCGTTTTTAGCAACAGTCCATACGTTTTTTCTACGTCCAAAGTAACCTTTGGTTTGCTTTAAAAGCTTTCTGCGTCTCTCTCTTGACGCTACATGATTTACTGATCTTGGCATTTTAAAATCATTTTAGAATGGTTAGCGCCCCCTTCGGGAATCTTTGCAGCTAATTCACTCTGGTTTTTTAATAAAAAAATCTTTCTCTCTTCGTGAGAAATTAGTCTACTTCATTGTTAACAATAGCTTGATGTTTGATTCATCAGCTTTGTGAACAGTGCCAGCATATGTCAAATTTCTCTTCTGCTTCTTAGTCTTCTTAGTTAAGATGTGACTTTTGAAGGCATGCTTCCTCTTGATTTTTCCGCTTCCAGTGATTGTAAAACGCTTTTTAGCACTGGAATTTGTCTTCATTTTTGGCATTATTCCTATATATTTAGTTATAAAAAATGCTATTTGTTTTTAGCACTTGCCTTTGGTGCAATAAACATAGTCATACGTTTACCCTCCAATTTAGGCAGCTGCTCTACTTTTCCGATTTCTTCAAGATCCTGAGCGAAACGTAATAATAAGATTTCACCTTTATCTTTAAACAAAATAGAACGACCTTTAAAGAATACAAAGGCTTTTACTTTTGCACCCTCACCAAGGAATTTCTCAGCATGTTTTAATTTAAATTTATAATCATGGTCATCAGTGTTGGGTCCGAAACGAATTTCTTTCACAACCACTTTAACCGCTTTTTGCTTAAGCTCTTTTTGCTTGCGCTTTTGCTGGTAAAGAAATTTCTGATAATCAGTGATTTTACACACAGGCGGATCAGCGTTTGGCGAAATCTCCACCAAGTCTAAGTCCAAATCATCAGCAAATTTAATGGCTTCCATAGTTGGGTAAACACCTGGATTTTCGATGTTATCTCCAACCAATCTTACCTGTGGAACCCTAATATTCCTATTAATTCTGTGAGCAGGCTCCTGTTTGACTGGGCGTACCTGCCTTCTGTTTGGTCTAGCTATAGTTAAACCCTCCTTTGATTAATTAATACTTATTGTTCGATTTCAGAAAGCATTTTTTCAACTTCCTGATTTATAAAATCAACAAAATCTTGCTGTAACATTGTTCCTTTATCACCATCTCCTTGCTTTCGAACGGCAACTTTCCCTTCTTCAGCTTCCTTTTCTCCTACAATTAACAGGTATGGAATACGCTTTAACTCGTTGTCCCTTATCTTCTTACCTATTTTCTCGTTACGGTCGTCTAGAACGGCACGAATATCGGAATTATTTAGGAAATTAAAAACTTTTTGAGCGTAATCATTATATTTTTCGCTGATAGGTAAAATTACCACTTGTTCAGGCGTTAACCACAATGGAAATTTACCTGCAGTATGTTCGATAAGAACGGCTACAAAACGCTCCATACTTCCGAATGGTGCGCGGTGGATCATTACTGGTCGGTGCTTTTGGTTATCGCTACCGATATACTCCAATTCAAAGCGTTCAGGCAAGTTGTAGTCAACCTGTATGGTTCCAAGTTGCCATTTACGACCAAGGGCATCTTTAACCATAAAGTCTAGCTTAGGGCCGTAGAATGCAGCTTCGCCATACTCAACAATGGTGTTCATGCCTTTTTCTTCACAAGCCTCAATAATTGCTTGTTCAGCTTTGTCCCAGTTATCTTCGCTACCAATGTATTTCGAATGGTCGTTTTGGTCGCGTAGTGAAACCTGAGTAACATAGTCTTTAAAGTCAAGAGCCTTAAAGATGTATAATATAATGTCAATTACTTTTTTGAACTCATCCTTTAATTGGTCTGGGCGACAGAATAAGTGGGCATCATCTTGTGTAAAACCACGTACCCTTGTTAATCCATGCAATTCGCCACTCTGCTCGTATCTGTATACGGTACCGAACTCAGCAAAGCGAATAGGAAGATCTTTATAAGAACGAGGTTTAACCTTGTAAATTTCGCAGTGGTGCGGGCAATTCATCGGCTTAAGTAAGAACTCTTCTCCCTCAGCAGGTGTGTTGATCGGTTGGAAAGAATCTTTACCATATTTGGCATAGTGACCAGACGTAACGTAAAGTTCTTTGTTGCCAATATGAGGTGTGATTACTGGTTCGTAACCATATTTCATTTGAACGCGCTTAAGGAAGTTCTCAAGGCGCTCACGTAATTTAGCTCCTTTTGGAAGCCATAATGGTAGTCCTTGGCCTACTTTCTGTGAAAAAGCGAATAGCTCCAGCTCTTTACCAATTTTACGGTGGTCACGCTTTTGGGCTTCCTCTAATAAATGCATGTGTTCCTCAAGCATTTTTGCTTTTGGGAATGAAATAGCATAGATACGAGTCAGCTGCTTGCGCGTTTCGTCGCCTCTCCAATAAGCACCTGCTATACTTAATAGTTTAATTGCTTTTATTGGTGCTGTTGAAGGCAAGTGAGGTCCGCGACATAAGTCGGTAAAGTTTCCTTGTTTATAAAAGGAAATGGTGCCATCTTCAAGTTCACTAATAAGCTCTAGCTTATAATCATCATTTTTTTGAGTGAAATAATCTAGTGCTTCGGCTTTTGATACTTCGCTACGTGTATACGCTAGTTTTTGACTTGCTAAATCTTTGAATTTCTTTTCAATTTTAGTTAAATCAGAATCTTTAATAATTGTATCGCCTGTATCTATATCGTAATAAAAACCATTTTCAATGGTTGGTCCAATGCCAAATTTAGTGCCTGGGTATAACGCTTCAATCGCTTCGGCCATCAAGTGAGCTGATGAATGCCAAAATGCGTGCTTACCCTCTTCATCTTCCCATTTGTGTAGCTTAATGCTGGCATCATTGGTTATTGGGCGCGTTAAATCCATTAGGGTATCATTTACCGTAATTGATAAAACTTCTTTAGCCAAACGGTGACTAATGCTTTGCGCAATTTCTAAACCCGTTACGCCTGCTTCAAACTCTCTGACACTCTGGTCTGGAAAGGTAATATTTATCATGCTTCTATCGCTTAGATTTTAAAAACATGCAAAGATAACTAAAACCCTTTAAAGCTAGGGGTGGAAGCCTCTTTTTTTGTTTTATTTTCATAATTATTCCAAAATGCTGTCAAATTCCATTGTTTTATACTTGTGTTATTTATTAGCTTTGACTCTTAGTTAATTAGAAATAGTGTTATTACATAAATAAATTACAAATGAAGCATTTAAGCGTTTTTTTGACATTAGCATTGATGTCGATTGTAGTGTTTGCACAAAAGCAAACTGTTTCGTTAGAGGACATAACAGCGAAAGGCACTTTTGGGGCTAAGTCTGTTCGAGGGCTTCGCTCAATGGGTGATGGCATCCATTACACGACTTTAGAAGAAGGAAAGCGAATTGTTAAATATCAGTATGCCACAGGTAAACAGGTTGAAGTGGTTTTTAACCTGGATGATCAGGGTGATGATTGCGAGGTAAAACGCATTGAAGGGTATGAATTTAATGGTGGCGAAAGCAAACTGTTAATTTATACCAATGCCGAATATATTTACCGACACTCGTTTAAAGCTGATTATTTCGTTTACGATATCCAGTATAAGGAGTTAAAACCATTGTCGGAGGGTGGGAAGCAGCAAATCGCATCATTCTCCCCGAATGGAGAAATGGTTGCTTTTGTTCGCGATAACGATTTGCACTTATCTAAATTGAAGTTTGGAACAGAAAGTGCCATAACGGAAGATGGTGAGTATAATAAGATAATTAATGGTATGCCTGACTGGGTGTACGAGGAGGAGTTTGGTTTTAATAAAGCCTACGATTGGTCGCCAGATAGCAAAGAAATTGCTTTTATTCGCTTTGATGAGTCTCAGGTAAAGGAATTTGCTTTTCCAGTTTATCAGGCATCTCACCCTAATAACGAAGAAAATAGTTTATACCCTGGTCAATATAAGTTCAAGTATCCAAAAGCAGGTCAGGATAATTCGGTGGTGACTGTACATGTATTCAATATTAAGAATCGTACCACCAAAGCGATGGAAATTGGGGAAGAGACAGATATCTATATTCCGCGTGTACGCTTTACTCAGGAAGGTGGAAAGCTGGGTATTATAAAACTAAACCGTCATCAGAACTATTTACAATTGATGATCGCCAATACCAATTCAGGTGTTTGTAATACGGTGTTTACCGATAGGAATGAGCGTTACATTGAACAAGATGTATTGGATAATTTGCAATTTTTAGAAGATGGGAAGCATTTTGTATACGTTGGTGAAATGGATGGATACAACCATATTTACTTGTATTCTATGGCGGGACGCAAAGTACGCCAGATTACACAAGGAGAGTGGGATGTTACTGATTATCTTGGGTACAATGCAAAAACGCGCATGTTTTATTACCAGGCTGCTGTAAAGTCGCCAACGCAGCGTGAGGTATATGCCATACGTAATGATGGTAAAAAGACCATGAACTTTACAAGTGTTGATGGTACGAACAGGGCCTCTTTTAGTAAGGGGTTTAAATATTACATTAATTATTTATCCAATACAACTACGCCTACCTTGGTTACATTGCACGATGGTAAAGGGAAGCAGATCCGCGTTTTGGAAGATAATAAGAGTTTGAAGGAGCGTGTTGCTGAGTTTGAGATTAGTCCAAAAGAATTCTTTTCTTTTAAAACCAGTGAAGGTGTTGAGTTAAATGGATGGATGGTAAAACCATTGAATTTTGATGCCAGCAAACAATATCCAGTGCTGATGACTCAATATAGTGGTCCAAACTCTCAGCAAGTGCTAGACCGATGGGGGCACGGATGGGAGCAATACCTGGCAGCTGAAGGCTATATGGTGGCTTGTGTTGATCCGCGTGGTACTGGAGCTAGAGGAGAAGAATTTAGAAAGTGCACCTATAGAAAATTAGGTAAGTACGAATCGGATGATCAGATTGAAGCTGCCAAATATTTAGGTTCGCTGGACTATGTGGATGCCTCAAGAATTGGAATATGGGGATGGAGCTATGGTGGCTTTATGTCTTCCTTATGTTTGAGTAAATCAGATGTTTTTAAAATAGGTATTGCTGTTGCTCCAGTTACTAACTGGCGTTATTACGATTCGGTTTATACTGAGCGTTATATGCGTAAGCCACAGGAGAACCAAAAAGGCTACGATGATAATAGTCCTATCAACCATGTTGATAATTTGAGTGGTCGCTTATTTCTTATTCATGGAACGGCAGATGATAACGTTCACTTTCAGAATGTGATGGAGTATGTTGATCGCTTGGTGCAGGCAGGAAAACAATTTGATATGTTTGCCTATCCAAATCGTAATCACAGCATTTACGGTGGAAATGTGCGCAATCACTTGTATCGCATGAAAGCCGATTATATTTTCCGTAATCTATAATCTTGTTAAAGGCTAGTAAAAGCCTTTCTATAATATCAGGATGGCATCTTTGTTTACAATGCGTAAATGAAGATGCCATCCTTTTTTTGTGATGAAGCTTTATAGCTTCTTTAATTCTTCTTTTAGGTATTTAGCTGTATGGCTTTTTTTGCTTTTTGCTACCTTTTCTGGGGTTCCAGAGCATATGAGCTGTCCGCCAAAACGACCGCCATCAGGGCCTATGTCAATTACATGATCGGATACTTTAATAACATCCATGTTGTGCTCAATTACAATAACCGTATTGCCTTTGGCTACTAATCGGTGTAATACATCCAGCAATACCCGTATGTCTTCAAAATGAAGCCCTGTAGTTGGCTCATCTAATATGTACACTGTTTTGCCTGTATCGCGTTTGGCCAACTCGGCTGCTAATTTTACGCGTTGACTTTCGCCACCCGACAAGGTAGTTGATGGTTGGCCAAGTGTAATGTACCCCAGACCTACATCTTGAAGGGTTTTTAGTATTTTAGATAACTTAGGAATGTGCTGAAAGAATTCGACCGATTGGTTAATGGTCATATCCAACACATCGCTTATTGATTTACCTTTGTAACGCACCTCGCAAGTTTCGCGGTTATACCTGCGACCACCACAGTCGGGGCATTCGACCATTACATCGGGTAAAAAGTTCATTTCAATTATCTGCACGCCTCCGCCTTTGCAGGTTTCACATCTGCCACCAGCCACATTAAAAGAGAAACGACCAGGTTTATATGCGCGTATTTTTGATTCGGGCAGTTCGGCAAATAGCTTTCTTATCTCATCAAATATTTTGGTATAAGTTGCTGGATTCGAGCGAGGTGTTCTGCCCAATGGCTTTTGGTCTACATCAACCACCTTATCGATGTGCTCCAAGCCATCTACCGATTTAAACGGCAGTGGATCTTTAACCGATTTGTAAATGTGTTGATTTAAAATAGGGTAGAGGGTTTCGTTAACTAAAGTAGACTTGCCGCTACCCGAAACACCCGAAACACATATGAGTTTTCCCAATGGAAAGTCAACATTAACTGCTTGTAGGTTATTGCCTGTTGCTCCTTTAATTGTAATGGTTTTGCCATTCCCCTCTCTACGCTCTGATGGCAGTGCAATTTGTTTTTTACCCGTTAAATAGTGTGCCGTTAATGAGTTGCTATCCAATATTTGCTGTGGGGTGCCATGGGCAACTACTTCGCCACCATGACGGCCTGCGTGTGGTCCCATATCCACCACATAGTCGGCAGCCATCATCATGTCATGATCGTGTTCAACTACCAAAACGCTGTTACCAGTATCGCGCAATTGGCATAGTGAATTAATAAGACGGTGGTTATCGCGTTGGTGCAGTCCAATGCTGGGTTCATCTAAAATGTAGAGTACATTAACCAGTTGTGAGCCTATTTGAGTCGCTAGCCTAATGCGCTGACTTTCTCCTCCTGAAAGAGTCATAGCGCTACGGTTGAGTGATAAGTACTCAAGTCCTACATTGATTAAAAAGCCCAAACGGTTGCGGATTTCTTTTAAAACCTCGTAACCAATTGTCTTTTGTTTTTTGCTTAAACGCTCTTCAAGCCCTTGGAACCACTCATGTAGTAAACCCAGGTCCATTTCGGCCAGCTCAGCAATGTTTTTATCATCAATTTTAAAGTGAAGAGCCTCTTTGTTTAAGCGTTGTCCTTGACATTCGGCACAGGTATCGTTTTTAATAAACTGGTTCGCCCACTTTCGCGCTTTCATCGAAGTGTCATTATCTTGTTGATCAAGAATGTATTTGATAACGCCTTCGAAGCTTAAGTAGTAATTTGAGGTGCCACCCAAAGGTGTGTTCTTAAGAGTAAGAGGTTCGCTTGATCCGTGTAAAATAATATCCAGCGCTTCCTCAGGGATGTTTTTAATGGCCGTATTAATTGTAAAATTGTATTTGTCGGCAATGGCTTCTATCTGCCAAAAGATAAGGTTGTTTTTGTATTTACCCAGTGGGGCGATGCCTCCCTTTTTAATGCTATCGTTAACATTGGGCACTATTTTGTCAAAATCAACTTCATCAATTCGACCCAAGCCTTTGCATTTAGGACAAGCACCTTGGGGCGAGTTAAAAGAAAAAGAGTGGGGCGCAGGTTCGTCGTACGACAGTCCACTGCTAGGGCACATTAATAGGCGGCTATAAAAGCGCTGTTCATTACTCTCTTTGTCAATAAGCATCATAATGCCTTTGCCATGTTGCATAGCCAGGCGAATACTTTCTTTCAGGCGTTTGATGTCTTTGTCCGATACTGCCACGCGATCAATTACCATTTCAATAAAGTGGGTCTTGTAGCGATCGACTTTCATGCCATGCACTACCTCCTGTATTTCGCCATCAATGCGCACATGGAGGAAGCCTTTTTTTCTGATTTGCTCAAAAAGCTCTTTGTAATGTCCCTTACGACCTTTAACCAAGGGGGCAGCAATGTATACTTTCCTACCCTTAAACTGCTCAAGTATTAAGTCTAGTATCTGATCATCGGTGTATTTAATCATTTTTTCTCCTGTTTTATAGGAGAATGCCTCGCCTGCACGAGCATAGAATAGGCGCAGGAAATCGTAAATTTCAGTGATGGTACCAACTGTTGAGCGTGGGTTCTTACCAGTGGTTTTTTGCTCAATGGAAATAACGGGACTAAGGCCTGTTATTTTATCCACATCAGGACGTTCCATATTGCCCAAAAACTGTCGGGCATAGGCTGAAAATGTTTCAATATATCGGCGCTGACCTTCGGCATAAATTGTATCAAAGGCAAAGGACGATTTACCACTTCCACTTAGTCCTGTAACAACCACCAGCTTATTCCGAGGTATGCTTACGTCAATGTTTTGGAGGTTATGAACACGGGCTCCGTAAACTTCAATCTTTTCAGTTTCGTCTATTTGCTCAATGGCTGGTATCGCTGTATCTTTCACTTTCATCAACTTAAGAACATGCAAAGATAGTTATTAGTTCGAATGCTGATAACTGTAAAATGGCTGAATGTGAAAAGTGTCTTAGTGCTTTTGGGATTATTACCTACAAAAAAAATCGCACCCTAAATAGTTTACCATTTAAGATGCGATTTGCTTATATTTTTGAAAGTGCGCGAACCTACGCCTTGCTATTTTACTTGGGTACTGTCTGGCACTACTTTAAGAGGATTGTTTAAGTATTTTTTAGAGGCTTCAGGCAATTTAAGTGTGTAACTCTTTTTCGATGAGTTAGTAATGTAGGCTTCACGTAGCCATGGATTCAAGTTTTTTAATTCTTTATAGGTAATGCCGTACTGTTGTGCAAAAACTGCAAAATCTTTAATGCCTGTTTTTAGCTCAAAGTCAATGGTGTTGATGTGTGGATAGACATCTTCGTTTTTCACAAAGAAACCGTAGTGCTCAGCATTTGTCAATATCTCTTTAATAGCCAATATACGATAAACGTAGCGACCTGTTTCTTCGCCTAAAAGTAAATCGTAATAGCTGTCAGTTTTTTGTCGATCTAATTGTCTGTTAACACCCGAACGGCCTGCGTTATAAGCAGCAGCTGCCAATGTCCAACTATCATAATGAGCATGCATTTTTTTCAGGTACTTACAGGCTGCAAGGGTTGATTTTTCGATATGATAACGCTCATCAACTTCTTTGGTAACCTCTAAGCCGTATTCGCGGGCAGTTGCCCTCATAAACTGCCACAGTCCAACAGCACCAGCAGGAGATTTGGCACGTGGCATAAAGCTACTTTCTATTATTGATAGGTATTTGAAATCGTCGGGTACGCCTTGTTCTTTTAAAATTGGTTCAATAATCGGAAAATAACGATTGGCTCGTTTGATAAACAAGATGGTTTGCGATTGCCAGTAGGTATTAACCAATAATTCGCGATCAAAGCTCTCTTTTACATCGTAGCGCTGAATAGGTGCTTTTTCGCCAGCAAAATTAATGTTATTTGGTATGTCAAGAGATGAAATGGCATAGGTGGGCTGTTTAACTATTTCTACTTCCGGTTGCTTGTTGGGTTCAGCCGAATGAATAAATAGTTGTGATATTAATATGACTGCAATAACAGCAGCTGATAGTGATAATAGTTTCGTGTAAAAATTCGCCTTCATAGTCTCTCTCTTTATCAATCTTTTTTCAACGGACACCAAAAATAATTTTTAGGCCAAACAAACCAAAAAACGTGCCGCATTAGTTATTAACACTGTCGAATTTATTCTGAATGTGGTGGGTGTTGATACTACGCCAGCAAATGAAAAATGTTTGCTTAATGGCATTAAAAATTACAAAACCCATTAAATAGTTTATCTTAATGAATTCCTTCGTGTTGAATTCTGATCCTCTAGCTAAAGTTACTAAACCCTATTTCGAGATTAATCTTGTTTTCGAAGTGGAAAGTACTTTTTATAGGTAAGGCATCGCCATGCCCACTCAATTGGGCCAAACTTAAACCAACTAAACCAAAGCATACTAAACAATAGTTGAATCAATAAAATGCCTGTTGCTACATAATAAACGTTTTCAAGGCTTAGTTTTCCAAATAATCCGAAGCCAATAATAGGATAAAATATGAAGATGCTTAATAGAGTATGACCTATGTATGAGCTCAATGACATTTGACCGTAGGCCTTAAGGAAATTCCATAAAAAGAAATTGCTGAATCGCTTTACTAAAAAGGCAAGTATTGAAAAGTAGGATAGTGCCATGCTTAACTGTCCAACTTCATGTACCAGTTTGTGAAACCAATCGGTCCATGAGTTGGCAAAAGATGAAATGCTACCCGGTATTTTCATGGCTAAACCAGTAAATACAAGTCCTGTAAGGATTAATGATATGAGCACTTTCGTTTTGTAAATAGTTGTGGTAAAATAGCCCGAAGCGTACAAGTAGCTGCCTATAAGAAAAAGCCCCAGCACCTTAAATGGTCGTCCCGATGGAATGAAATCGTACCAACGCCATTGTACGTTATGGAAATTGGTTTTAAAAACGGTCCAAAAATCCATGGAGGTAAAACCTGCCACTACTTCATTAGGGCTTAGGTCGGGGTATACTTTCAGGGCAGTTTTAACCACAGTGCTTACTTCTTGTTTAAAAGCCAAAACATGAACGATGTCAATTAAAAGGGGCGTGAAGTAAAGGGCAATGCCCAATTTTAGGCTGTTTTGTACACTTATATTTTTTAATGCTAACATGAAAAAACCAAGAATAGCATACAAGGTTAAAATATCGCCCGACCAAATTAGAGAGTGGGCTATGCCAATTATTAATAACCATGTGAGGCGACGTGCATATAGTGCTGGAAATTTAGGATTGTCTTTGTTTCGAGATATTTGTAAGCTAAAACCAATACCAAATAAAAGTGAGAAAATGGTATAGAACTTGGTGTCGACAAAGAATTTGAGGTAGCTGTATATTTCAGTGTCTACGGATACATTTCCGAACGATTTAATGATCTCGAACGGGACAAACTTAATGCCGCTCCAACTTAAAGAGTTGGCGTATAAAATACCAATAAGAGCGAATCCTCTTACAATATCAAGTAGAACAATGCGATTCGTATTGGGGCCTGAGTTAGACGTTTGTTTGGTCATGGTGTATGGTATGGTGCAAAGTATGGTACGAAAATAATCATCTTTAATAATTATAGCTAATCTTTAAACTATTGGTTGAAATACTTACAGCAACAAGGTAATGTGTTGAAGAAAAGTAGTCAAAATACATATGGATCTTTATCAATTTTAACAACTATATTTATCGATAATTTTATAAATGAGTCGAGCCATGAGAATAACTTCTCACACAGGAGCATGATTGATTTAGGCGAGTTCCATGTGACATAAAAAACAAAATATAAACATATCGTTAGTTTGTGGAATACCTAAATATGAGAAAACCAATTAGGAGTCAAACGTGATTTTTAACTTAGGCAAAAAGCTCCATCTGCTGCATTAACTTTAATAAACAGATAGATAAAATCTAAGTTT
>NZ_VKDE01000028.1 GCF_007097485.1 Carboxylicivirga sp. M1479
TTTTATCTATCTGTTTATTAAAGTTAATGCAGCAGATGGAGCTTTTTGCCTAAGTTAAAAATCACGTTTGACTCCTAATTGGTTTTCTCATATTTAGGTATTCCACAAACTAACGATCTGTTTAAATTTATTTTCATTTGTCAGATGGAACTCTCAAGTAATGTTCATCATCCGCCTGTGTGTCAATCTGGATAATCAAATTTACATGATCGTTTCATGGTATTGGGTTTGAATTTGAAAATTAAGTAAAAAGCACTGGATAAGTAATTTTTATACAACAAAAAGTGCTTGGCATTATTACTTTTGTATAAAAAAAGTAAGGTAATGGCTAAAAAGAAGAAATGGAAAAATCTTGATGGCGTGGTATTTTCAACTAATCAGGATTACGACTACCAATATGATAATGATGAAGAACAGGAGACACTAGAACCTCAACAGCAGGATTTGCGGGTTATGCTGGATAAAAAACAAAGAGGTGGTAAAAAAGTGACTTTAGTTACTGGTTTTATAGGTCAGGATGATGACTTAAAGGACCTGGGTAAAATGCTAAAAAGCAAATGTGGCGTTGGTGGTTCGGTTAAGGATGGCGAAATACTAGTCCAAGGCGATTTTAGAGATAAGGTAGTTGAGCTGCTTAAAAACAGTGGCTATAAAGTTAAGAAATCGGGTGGTTGATATCATTGTATAAAAAATTCATCGCGCTGAGCTCAGTCGAAATAATAAGCTGATGTTATAGTATTATTTCGACTTATGCTCAACGAACGAATTTCAATCTTGTAAGCAAACAATACTAATTAAGCTGAAAGGCTTTCATTTGAGCTAAACTGGTATGGTAATTAAGCTGAGCATTTAGGGCATTCTCAACCGCTTGATAGTAAATACTCAGTTCTACCATGTATTCCAAAATGGTAATTTGACCATTTTCTAAAGCTGTTTGCAATAATTCGGCATTACTAAATGCACTTAATGATTCATCATAATCAGCTGCCACCTGTTGCATTTTTTGAGCTTGATGATACAAAGCTCTTAAGCCATGGTAAAGCTTTAAGCGCTCATCAGCCAATTCTGTTTCTTTCATCAAAGTATTCAATTTTGCTTGTTTTACCGTATTTTTATTTTCCCACAAAGGGATGGTAATCCCAACATTAACACCCTTAAACTTATCAACATTACTCGACTCTGAACTATATCCACCAGTGAGCTTTGGCAGAGTCATTGCCTTATTCAGTTTTTCGTTATACTGGCTCGCATACAAATCGATACTGAGGCTTTGTAATTGAGGTATGATATCGGCATTTTCGTTAAACCACAGTTCAAAATCACTTGGCAAAACTGTAAGGGGCCAATCTTCATTGTCGAAATTAATTATTTGACCACCATTTACACTTTGTAATTGCTCCATTAAAATCTGCTGTGCTGAGGCTAGTTGCGCAAAATCGTTTTGTGCATTCAAAAGATTAATATCAGCTTTGTTACGCTCAATAATATTGGCATCTCCCTCATCAAACTTTATATGAAAGGCTTTAGCTATTTCACGGGCATGCTCAAGCCTAATCTCATATTCATTGATGAGAGCTTTATAATAAATTATGCGGAACAAAATTTGCTGAGCGTTAAGCATTACAGCATTATAGGCATTTAAATAATCACTCTCCGCTTTTTCGTTCAAACTATTCATCATTTGCTTTCGGTAACGATAGGCCGATGGAAAGTCAAAACTTTGGCGAACATGAAACTCCTGTTTATTACCAAGTTCATTGGTATTTCCCCATTGATAAATGTACTCAATTTGCGGGTTCGATGGATTTAAACCTGTCTTATTACCTACAATAACAGCATCGGCTTGCGCCCGCAATCTTTTGAGTGTCAAATTATTTTCCTCCACCGCTTGAAGAAAAGGAACAATTGATTGCTGCGCACTAAGGATGCTCGTCAGCATTACTAAAACAACTACTATCGAAATTCTCATGATTGACCTCCTTTCTCTACCAATGCTTTGTTCTTTTTTCGTAACAAATAATATACAATTGGTATTACATACATATTTAACAAGGTAGATGTTAATAAACCTCCCAAAATTACTTTAGCCATGGGGCTTTGAATCTCATTCCCAGGCTGGTCGCCATTTAAAGCGAGGGGAATTAATGCCAAAGCAGCTGTTAAAGCTGTCATTAAAATTGGATTTAAGCGATCACTTGAACCATTAACAATCAACTCTTTTATTGAAACTCCAGATTGTGTGAACTGCTGATAATTGGAAATTAATAGAATACCATTTCGTGTGGCTATTCCAAACAAAGTGATGAACCCAATTATAGCCGGGATACTAATTACGCCTGAAGTTATTTTTATGGCAAAAACGCCACCAATTAGGGCCAGTGGTAAATTCAACAGAATTATACTTGCCAATCGGGCATTTTTAAACTCCTGGTATAGCAATAAGAAAATTATACAGATAGCTAATATTGATGTTAGCAAGAGCGTTTGAGAAGCTTTTGCTTCACTTTCAAACTGACCGCCATACTCAATTCGGTAGCCTTCTGGTAAGTACATTTGCATTTTCACAAGCTGTTTAATGTCATTAACAGTGCTTCGCAAATCGCGTCCAGCCACATTTGCCGAAACCACTAATTTACGCTGTACATTTTCGCGCGACACCATGCCCGGGCCAGTTGCTGAACTGATGGTCGCAACATTTTCAAGCGGTACTTTTCTGCCATCATCTGTATCAATCAAAGCTTTTTTGAGTCCTTCAACTGTGCTTGTATAATCGTGATTGAAGCGCAATACCAGGTCAAAACTTTTCTGGCCTTCGTAAATATCTGCTAATTTTTCGCCCGCAAAAGCAACATCTACAAACTCATTAAACTCATTCATGGTAATACCATACATGGCTAATTTGTTTCGATCGGCTTTAATTTGCAATTGTGGCACTTCTGTTTGTTGTTCCACATTAACATCTACCAGCCCCTCAACATTTTGTACTGTATTCTTCAATTGATTACCCAAAACAAATAATTGATTCAGATCCTGACCAAATATTTTAATGGCTATATTAGCTCTGGTACCCGATAACATATGATCGATGCGGTGCCCCAATGGCTGACCAACGGTGGTGGCTACACCCGGTACACTGGCCAAACAATCCCTTACTTCTTCCATAAATTCATCCTGATGACGATCACCCAGAATAAAATTGACATCAATCTCAGCACTATTGGTGGTTTGTGAATGTTCATCCAATTCGCCACGTCCGGTTCTTCTGGCCGTGCTAGTTACCTCTGGTATTAACAACAATTGCTCTTCTATTAAATTTCCCAACTGATTGCTTACCTCTAAGGACACACCCGGCTGACTAACGGCAGATATAGTTAAAGCGCCCTCATTAAATTCTGGCAAAAAACTTCGTCCCATGCGACTCATAACACCCATCGCTACAATAAACAACATCAGGCTACCAATAAGAAACCCCGTTTTATGATTTAAAACCCAGTGAAGAGATGTCTTATAATTTGCTTGTAAGAACCGCGACAAACGACCGTCTTTACTTTTCTTTTGCAGGTATTTATCATTCGACAATAATAAATGACACAAAAGCGGCGTAATTGTCATGGCAATTAGCAAGGACATAAACAAGGAAACAATATAGGCTATACCAAGGGGCTGCAGCATGCGTCCCTCCATTCCTGATAAAAAGAACAAAGGAATAAAAGCAACTATAATGATTAGCGTTGCATTTAATATAGACGCCCTAATCTCTTTTGAGGCCTCATACACGATAACAATGGATGATGCTCGCTCCTTTTTCGGTTTTTGGTAATTTTGCCGCAAGCGTTTGTAAACATTCTCCACGTCAATAATGGCATCATCAACCAATGAGCCAATGGCAATAGCCATACCACCCAAACTCATGGTATTGATATTTAAATCGAGGTATTTTAAAACAATAATGGCTCCCAATAAGGACAAAGGAATTGCCAGCAAAGAAATAATGGTGGTTCTAAAACTTCCTAAGAATAAGAACAGAATTATCACAACAAACAAACCTCCCTCTAATAAGGCTCTTCGCACATTATTAACTGATGTTTCAATGAAATCAGCTTGTCGAAATATCTTGGTATCTAGCTTAACGTCGCTTGGCAAAGTTTCAATCAGCTCCAATAGGTTGGCTTCAATCTTTTGAGTAAGTGCCAAAGTATTGGTAACTGGCTGCTTTGAGATAGAAATAACAACAGCCGGAGTGGCATTTTGCGATGCGTAGCCCATTTTCACTGCAGGCTCAATTACTACTTCTGCAAGATTTCTGACATAGATCGGTAATCCCTTATTTTGCTTGACGAGCGAATTCCCCAATACTTCAATACTGGAACTTCGAGCCATGCCTCTAACAACATATTCATTACCAAATTCGCGCACCACCCCGCCAGTACTATTCTGGCTTATACCAGAACACACTTCAGCCAGTTCATCCAATGACACTTGATAATGCATCATCTTCATTGGGTCAGCCAACACTTTATACTGCTTGTAATCACCACCAATAATTGTTACCTGTGAGACCCCTCCTGTTGCTAATAAAAGTGGTTTTACCTGCCAATCGGCAATGGTTCTCAAGCTCATTAAATCCGTACTGTCTGATTGCAAACCAATAAACAGAATTTCTCCCATTACACTTGACTGAGGAGCTAATACTGGTTGTGATATACCCAGTGGTAATTGCCCCGCTAGTGTCACAAGCTTCTCACTTACAATCTGACGCGCCTTAAACACATCTGTTCCCCAATCAAATTCAACCCATACAAATGAAAAACCATGAGAGCTAGCTGAACGAACACGTCGCACATCCGTTGCTCCATTCACAGCGGTTTCAATAGGGAAAGATACCAGGCGTTCAACTTCCTCGGTTGCCATGCCATGCGCATCTGTCATAATTACCACTGTGGGCGCGGTTAAATCGGGAAAAACGTCAACATCCATATTATTAGCAGTGTAAACACCTGCCAACATAAGCACCACTGCTCCCAACAGCACTATCAGCTTATTGTGGAGCGAAAAATGTATAATCTTATTTAGCATAAATCCCTCTCTTAATGTACATGACCGGCATGTGGGTCAACTGTATTAGACATGGCTGCCAGCTTAACTAAAATAGCTCCCTGAGTTACAATACGCTCCCCGGCCATTAAGCCCTTTTCAATCACAAACATATGGCCATCGTTATTACCAATTTCAACTTGACGCCTCTCAAATAGCTCTGGAGTCAATTGAATGTATACAAAATACAAACCCTGCATCTCTACAAGTGCTGATTTTGGTACTAACAAGCGTTGCTTATTATCACTGGTTTTTAAATAAACATTTACCACACCGCCATCAAGTAGTAATGGGTGATGGTCTATCTCCATCATTACTGGTATTTGTTGAGAGCTTTTATCAACCGACTGTCCAACTGATACAAGGTATCCATCCAAATCGCTCAAATTCATTATTTCATGATTATTGAATTCGATAGATGCATCGCTTAAATGCTCAATTGAAAGCATTTGAGAACTTGGCACGAGAGCGGTAATTAACATGCGACTGTTTTGCCCTATTGATAAAAGCGGACTACCAGCAGTGACATAGTCACCATTATTAACATAGACCTCATCAATAAAACCTGTTGCAGATGATCTTATACGTTCACCGTTTACATTAACGGTTGACTGCAAGCTACGCCACTGATTACGAGCTTTGTCTAATCGAGCTTTTGCTTCCAATAACTTACGATCAGAAACAATTTTTTGCTGATGCAAACGCTGATCCCGTTCATAATCGGTTTTTGCAATTTCATATTCCACTTTTGCCTCTTGCAAACGCACAATAGCATTATTCTCAGTTAGACCTTTCCCCGAAATAGTTAATAAACTCTCACCTTTTCTAATATCTTTACCAGCTGTAAGCAATCCAGCTGTGAACTGAACAAAGCCGTTTGATTTAGCGGCAACAACGCTCTTAGCCAATGGAGAAATGGTCACTCTGGCACTTGCTTTAAATACATCACCAAAACTCTGTAACGCTATTTCTTCGGCTTTAAAATCAACTTTCCATGATTGCTCTTTGGTAAAGCTAATACCATTGGGCGACGATGGGATATCCTTTTCCGCCCAGTGCACAGCCTCATGCGGATCGTCATAAACCATTACATCGTCGATGCTTACTTGATGGTTTTTACCATCCAGTAAAAATTCAAAAACCAAGCGTCCTTTACCAGTATATTCAGGTTGAATCGCCAGTTTAAATATACCTGGTTTAAGCGCATTTTCCGACTTTACACGAATACCCTTTTGGCCTACCTCAAGAGATAGATTCAGGTACGGTGTTACGATTGGTTTAAAATTTTCCAAACTAGTTAAGTGCACAATTAACTCCGAAGTACCCCCAACAGCCAAAGGCTGAACGTCGGCAAAAACCTCCACTTTACCGGAGTATGCTGTGTAAGGCACTGTAATATCATCATGTGCATGACCACCATTATCAGAAACCTTTGAAGTACAGGCAACAGATAAAAGCAACATGCTAAAGCATATTAGTTTAACTAAATTCATTTGTTATATTTTGTTATGACAACCTAATTAATAAAAGCACCACCAACAGAAAAGTTCTTCTCTGTTGGTGATAGCCTTAGACCTGCTTTTTAATGCTGGTGACCGTGGTCATGATCATGACCGTGATGTTCATGAGACTCTGTTTCATTGGCATGCTTCACTTCAATGCATTCAGTTTTAGTCTTACAACTATCTTTACTGCACTCTTTAGAGCAAGCATGTTCGTCTTTTACATCATAGGCCTCTTGAGCAGGCGTGGCATGATCTGTAGTTCCATGAGCTTCGTGAACAGTACCATCGGCATGCACATGCACACCCTCTTTCTGTTCTGCTTTTTTAGTTCCGCATGATGATAAAACAAAGGCCGAAACAGCCAGTACAAACAAAATTTTTCGCATGATTTCAATAGATTGAATTAGTAAATAAAAGTCATATCAATTGCCCCATTTTAAATAAGACAATCAATTAATTTCTTAAGTTTCAATCATGCTATTGCAGGCGGCGCCCTTAAGGGAACTGCATAATTATAACCCTCCAGGAGTTTTTGAGGGAAGTAATCTATTTGGTGGTTTGTTATTTCATTAACCGGCTCATTCAACTGAATGATTGCTACAACATAGGCAAACATGGGTAAAGCCATTGTTTTTGAGGTAACTGGCCTAACATCGAAATGACATGCGGCGTGATCGTCATGCTCATGGTGATGATGCAACTCTGTATCTGCTGTATGATGATGGTGACGGAGCCCTTCACTATGTGCTTCAATTCCTGAGCCATGGTGATGCTCACACTCTAGCTGCTGAACGCTGCTCATTAACTCACTGGCGATACCAAAATGATGATCATGAGGAATCACATTGTGCGCAAATATCACGCTGTAAACAGCTAATAACAGAAAGGCAATATGTTGTCTGAGTTTAAGCATTCTCACAATTTTACAAAAAAAATATCATTCAAAACTAGTTTTAAGAATGATTTAACAAGACAGTAATAGAAAGCGTAACTAAATAGTAAAAAAGTATGTATTAAGGTTGGTTATTTATTCAAAGTAATTGAATAAAAACTTAAATTCGTTGCAAATAAAATTTTATGGGATTCTTACAATCACTCATCGAACTGGATAAGGAATTATTGCTTTTTCTAAATAGTTTCCACAATGGCTATTGGGATAACTTTTTTTGGATGTTTACCAGCAAAGAGGTTTGGATACCACTTTACCTCACCATTGCCTACGTATTATTTAAAAACCATGGCTTAAGAGGGATTGTAACTTTACTGGCAATTGGACTTTTGATCACCTTGTGCGATCAGATTTCAACAAATGTATTTAAAGAGGGCTTTGAGCGTTTGCGACCATCTCGCGACGAAGATCTAAAGTATTTGGTTCATCTTATAAATGGCAAGCGTGGCGGTATGTATGGATTTGTTTCATCCCACTCTACCAATGCCTTTGGCTTGGCTATGTTTACCAGTCTTATATTCCGCAACAAAACATTTAGCATTTTCATGTTTACCTGGGCAGCTATTAATGCCTATTCAAGAGTATACATGGGTGTGCATTACCCAGGTGATATTATTGGTGGATTTCTATTGGGAATAATACTCGGTCGCATTGTTTACGGCATCTATTTACGCATATTCCCACGCTTTGTTATGGTATCGCACCACAATAAACGGATACTAAAAGCAGGCATTGCCGAAACGTTTGGCAGCGATTATAAAACGATATATTTCACCATAATTATAATGGTTGGCACCTTGTTAACCGCCGCTAAAGTGATGTTGAAGATTACCGGTTAAAACCAGAAAAGAACGACCACTCCTAATACGGCTATTGCGGCACCCAATACTTCTTTGAGTGACACCCGCTCTTTAAACAAAAGGATAGCCGGAGGGATAATTAGTACAGGTACGATAGACATGATGGTTGAAGCCACGCCTGTTGTGGTATACTTAATTGCCAACAAAGAAAACGATACTCCCAAAAATGGGCCAAAAAAGGCTCCAATAGAAATACGGGCCATGGCAGCACCATAACTCAAAGCTTTAATGACTTTAGGCCAATGCCCGGTAAATAGAAAGAGTATAGAAAAGCCAAGCGTACCAGCCAGCACTCTAATCATGGTGGCTGAAGCAGGATCGTAATCGCCCATACCAAGCTTACTCAGCACCAAGCCCAAGCCCTGACCACTAGCACCTCCGAATGCCAACAGAATACCTTTAATCGGATATTTTATTTGCAGTCGTTTGCCTTTTTGAGGTTTACCCAATATGACCAGAGAGATACCAAGCATGGTTATTATCATCCCAGCCACATGGGCTAAGGTTAATTGTTCGCCCAATATAAGCCAGCCAAAGAAAGCAGCCAATGGTGGCGAAAGAGACATGACAAGCATGGAGATGCGAGCTCCTATCACTACAAAAGCCTGAAAAAGGAGCATATCACCAATTACAAAACCAACCAGCCCACTTATACCTAACCACATCCATTGATACGTATCAGCCCCCTCAGGAAAGAAGTAACCAAAGCGAAAATACTGCAAGGTCCCCAATAAACCAATGGCCATAAACAGGCGAATAATATTAACCGACATGGAGCCAACTTTCTTACCCGCTGACTCAAATGAAAGTGAGGTAAATGTCCAGCATACTGCCGTTACTAATGCTGCTAATTCTCCTTGATGTGCGGCAATAAAATTATTCATTGTGTTTTTGGTTGATGCAATTTTGCTGTAAACATAGGCAATATTGCCCAAATTATTTTTTTCGCTATAGCTGCGACAGGGAAATTGCTTTTAAAACTAATTACACCACCCCGCCTGTCGGCACCCCTCCTAAAGTTCAGGAGGGGACGTTTTTTCATCCCTCTCATCCTTGCCAAGGAGGAGTACCACGAAGTGGGGAGGTGGTTAAAATGCTTAAAAGCGAATTCCCTGATAGCTGCGATGGCTCCAACTTTTTTCTGCAGTCAAAAAAGTTGACAAAAAGTCCGTCGGCTGCACCCACTTAGTTCACTAAAGTGTTAGTTTTTAAATGAGTTCATGTTTTCCGCTTTGCTCCAATTCTCTCAAAAAACTAGGTTTCATAACTGAAATTGTTTTAAACTCGACTTTTTTGTTCCAACAAAAGTCTCAAACAAAAAAACAATTCTTAAACGTTATTTCAATCCTGTTTTTTGGCTCACTGGCTGAGGCCGAGATTGAACAAGGTGTACAGCATATTCAACAAAATTATTTTAGATGCTATTGAAACATAGGCAAAAAAAAGGAGCACCATTTTGGTACTCCTTATTCTATAATTTTTATCTCGTTGTTATGGGCTTACTCTCTTCATCCTTTCTCAAAGAATATTTGAGCAGGTAGAAACCGGCTAATCCGGCAATGATAGAACCCACGAAAATACCAATCTTCGCTTGATTCAATAACTCAGCACTTCCTTTAAAGCCTAAACTGGCAATAAATATGGACATGGTAAAACCAATTCCACCTAAAAATGCCAGACCTAAGAATGATAACCATGACGAACGCTTAGGCTTAACAGCAATACCAAGCCTAACAGCCAACCATGAAAAGAAAGTGATACCAATACCTTTACCAACAACTAAACTAAAGGCAATAGCCAGTGATAATGTTGTAAATACTTCGCCGCTTCCTTCGCCGTGATGAATTAAAGTAACACCTGCATTGGCCAATGCAAACACTGGCAACACAAACAAACTGATAAAACCATGAAACTGGTGTTCGATCAATTGCAGTGGACTCTGTACCTTTTTCACACTGTAGTTAATATCATTGATGGCATATAATTGATCATCGGTTAATACACGTTCGTTTTCACTTTTAGGCACCGAATCAAAACGTGTTAAGCCGGATTTGATACGAGCTAAAAATTCATTGACATGAACTTTTGGACGGGCAGGAATGGTAAAGGCAATTAATACACCCGCAATGGTGGCATGCAAACCTGAACCAGGTCCATTAACACCTGATTGTAAAAACAAATACCAAATGATAAAACCTAAGAAAGTATAGAGTTTAAGGTTCTGGATATTTCTAAGGTTTGCGATTGTTAAAACAATAAGTAATCCACCTGCAATTAAAAGGTTCATCCACTGAAGGTCGCCACCATAAAACAAGGCAATTACCAATACAGCACCCAAGTCATCTACAATGGCTAAGGCTGTAAGAAATACTTTCAACGCAAGAGGCACTCGTTTTCCTAAAAGTGATAGAATACCCAATGAAAAAGCAATATCGGTTGCCATTGGTATACCCCAACCTTTCGATGCTGTTCCTTCGAAGCCAAACATCATGTATAAAGCAATTGGCACCACCATACCTCCAATAGCGGCAAAAATTGGTAACGATGCTTGCTTAAATGAACTCAGCTCTCCAGCTAAAAACTCACGCTTGATTTCTAAGCCCACCACAAAAAAGAAAATGGCCATTAATCCATCGTTAATCCAGTGTGTTAAACCCATTTCAACACTAAACAGTTCGGAAGAAATGCCAAACTTACTGTGCCAAAAATGATCGTAACTCACGTAATCTACGTTAGCCCAAACAACCGCTATTGCAGTAGCAAGCATTAATAAAGCACTACCGCTGGAGAAAAATTTCATAAATTGCTGAAGCGGATCGCCTAAACGCCCTCTTCCTGTTCCACTTTGAATTTCATTCATATTAGTTAGTTTATTTCCCTGAATAATATTTTTCTGCGTCTTGTAATTTCTCTATTGTTCCCACATCAAACCAGGCCTCATTATCATCAACCTGATAACCATTTATTTGATATTGTGCTGCCAAATCTAAATAAGCCTGAATAATTGAAAACGGCCTTATTGCACCCATTTTATTTAAAAGATGAGCTTCAACAATGTGCATTCCACTAAAAGCTAAGTCTTTTTTATTACTAGCCTGATAAACATCTATTTGCTCTTGTGTTTTTGTATTTTTCCATCCACACAAATGCATTTTATCATCAAATAATAAATAACGTGATGTATTACGCTTTTTAACCATTAAGGTTGCATCGTTTTTATTATTTCGATGCGAATATATGAAACTTTCTAGATTTGTAGATGTGATAATATCAACATTTCGTATCAGAACAGGTTCATTTGCAATAAAAAAAGGTTTTGCTTTCAGCAGCCCCCCACCAGTTTCCAATAGTAAATCCGATTCGTCAGATATAATTACATCAGCCTGCCAATCATTCGCTTCTACAAAATCGATTATTTGCTGAGCAAAATGGTGTACGTTAACCACAATTCGTTTAACACCTACTGCTTCCATACTTTTAATAGCGTGCCACAATAAGGGCTTACCCATAAAAGGAGCTAAGGCTTTAGGAAGATTATTGGTGAGTGGCTTTAGGCGCGTGCCGAGGCCGGCAGCAAAAATCATTGCATTCACTAGTCTCTTATTTTTTTAGGTTTGCACAATTTTGATTCCTTTTTAGAACCAATACCACATTTTTTGCACTCATAAACATGGCTCTCTTTCACCACCGGATTGTTTAGCTTCTCCGGATCTTTACATTTCTTTCTTGCCATCGTACTTTACTTCTTCTTCATTTCTTGCTCTACATGCTTCAGCTCAACATTAACCTTGTACTTATGCTGCAAATGCGTTGCCAGTGCCTCGGCACTATATACAGAACGGTGTTGTCCACCCGTACATCCAAAATTAACCATTAGGTTTTGAAAGCCACGCGATATGTATTTCTCAACAGATTTTTCAACCAGGGCAAACGAATCTTTCAAAAATTCTGCCATCTCAGGCTCTTTAGCAAAAAAGGTGATCACCTCCTCATCCTTACCCGTCTTATCCGCATACTCGGGATAACGCCCAGGATTATGAATGGCTCGACAGTCGAAAACAAAGCCACCTCCGTTACCAGATACATCAACAGGCACACCTCTTTTAAATGAAAAACTGGTGATGTAAACAGTAAGGGTCGTTGACTTTTGACCTATCGTCTTTAGCTCTTCAGATTCACAAACATTGTGGAGAGCGGCAAAAAGCGTTGGTAGTTCAATGCCCAACTCAACCTTATCAAGCAGGTATTTTAAATTGCTGATTGCAAAAGGAATACTCTTTAAAAAATGCTCTTTCTTTTCGTAAAAGCCCCTAAAACCGTAGGCTCCCATGGCCTGCATAATACGAATTAACACATAACCCTGGTAATGTCGTATAAAGTCTGGGCGGTCTACTGTCTGATGTTTTTGTAATTCATCGACATAATAATCCAGTAGCTCTTCTCTTATTTCGTTAGGAATATCGGCCTTGGCATCGAACAACAAAGAAGCCAAATCGTATTGCAAAGCACCTTTACGCCCTCCCTGGTAATCGATAAACCATGGCTCATCATTCACCACCATTATGTTACGCGACTGGAAATCGCGATATAGGAAATAATTATGCTCGACTTCGAGTAGAAAATCGATTAAACGATGATAATCATCTTCGAGTGCCTGCTCGTCAAATGGCACACGTGCTAACTTAAGAAAATAGTACTTAAAGTAATGCAAATCCCACAACATGGATTGACGGTCAAAAGCCTGACGCGGATAGCAATGATCATAGTCTAAACCTTCGCCACCTTTCACCTGAAAATCAATCAGACTCTTCAGTGTTTTTTTATAAAACACAAGCAAATCATCGGGGAACGACTGTTCCTTTCTTACGCCCTGTAAGAAACTATATAGTGTTACATCGCCCAAATCTTGTTGCAGGTAAACATGCTTCTCTAAATTGTGTGCATACACCTCAGGCACCGACAAATCCTTTTCTTTAAAGTGTTTTGAAAACTCAATAAAGGCACGATTTTCCTTTTCATCGGCATTAAAGGCGCCAAGGGCAGTTTTAGTACGACCTGTGATACGGTAGTACTCGCGATATGAGCCCGATTGAGGCAACATCACAAAAGAGCGAGCCTCTTCTCCGGCCCACTTTTCAAACATTTGAATTAGTATATTTTTTGTATTTATTTCCAAGGTATAATTTTTATCAAATGACGTTAAAATAAAGAGCTAACCAAGCCATTAGCACCACCACCAATAAAGACGGCAACATATTCATAATACGAATGTGTTTAATTTCTAATATATTAATTCCTAAACCCACTAGTAAAACACCACCAACAGCACTTAGTTCGTTAATAATTACCGGAGCAATAAAATCACCCAAAATAAAGGCTAAAAGAGTTATGCCTCCTTGAAACAATAGCATGGGTACAACCGACAGTCCCACGCCCATACCAAAAACCGATGCCAGAGCAATGGATGAAAATCCATCCATCAAAGCTTTAGTCATTAAAATTTCCGATCCGTTTCCCATTCCCTCATCAATGGCACCTAGTATGGTCATTGAACCAACGCAATACAATAAAAAAGCCGTTAGCATGCCCTCTGTTATTTTAGGGTTCTTAAGTTTTAGTCGTGTTTTTAACCAATCACTCAGGCCTTCTACTTTTTTATCTAAATCGAGCAATTCTCCAATGACGGTACCCAATATCAAACTGAAAATAATAATTAGAATGGCTTCGCCTTTTATGGCCATACTCACCCCTAACACCAAAGTAAACAAGCCTAGTACTTGAAAAACCCCTTTGGTAACTTTCTCTGGGATTCGATTACCAATCAATATTCCGATGGTGCTTCCCACAAGTACAGTTAAAACGTTTAATAATGTTCCGCCAAATAGCATTACACGTGTGTTTTTTATATTGAACGCATAAAAATAGTTTAATATCCAGTAATAAGGGAATACATCTAAAAGAAAAAAGGGTATAGTTGCTTATGCCCTGCCTATTTATTTTTTATTGATGAATGTTTTATCTACGAATTACATCAATATCACGCGAAAGTAATCGCCCAATAGCGGAGTTTGTTAGCATTTCTTATTTCTCTAGTTTCATATGTAAAGTCGGATAAGGTTTGCCTGATAAATCCAATTCTGAACGTTTACATGTTTTAAATCCAAATTTTTCATAAAATCCAACCGCCTGTTCATTGTCTTCATTCACGTCAACTTTTGTAACTTTTTGTTCGTCGATTGCATATTCTAAGAGGTCCTTTCCAATACCATTTCCTCTTTCTTTTGGATGTACAAAAAGCATTTCAAGATCACCCCACTGCTCCCGCGCGAAACAGCGTTCGACGAAGTCAATCCCTTCGCGTGGTTTGATTCAATATCACGCGAAAGAATGCGCGCGATAGCAGGTTATACTATTTAATCACAACTATATCCAACAAACCATTTTCTCCACTATAATCTCTGGCACTACTATACACATAATCTTCAGGACGAAAAACCAAACCCTCCTCTACTGGGTTATTATGGATGTAAGCAATCTTCTCATCAATCACCTTATTGCTCCATAATTCAACTGGTTTATTGTCATGCCTCCAAAACTGGTGATTGTTTACATTTGATGATTTTAATGCTTCATTCTTAAACTGTTCCAACAACCATTCTTTCCGACTCTCTATTGCTTTAACAATTGCATTACTCGTAAAGCGTTTGAAATCACCTAAGAGTAATTCAGGCTTTTGTTTATTGATACTTCTGAAAATCAGATGCACATGATTGGTCATTATACACCAGGCAAAGATTTCCATGCCTTTATTCTTACTACAGAAATCTAAACTTTCAATTAAAAGGTCTTTGTATTCATTTCGAGTAAAAACATCCAGCCATTCTACTACTGCAAAGCTGACAAAATAGGTGCCTTCATGGTTATGAAATTTATAGTTCCTACTCATATAATCAAATATAAACAAAGCTGTGATCCTGTGCGAAGCCTTTCGCGGGGTTTATCCAACATCACGCGAAAGAATTCGCGCGATAGCGGGGTTCAGAAACCTGCTTAAACTGCTAAATAATCACGAGTCCATATGCTTTATACTAGCGTATTGTACGTTGGCATTTTTATTTATTCATGTCATTGCAGTATTTTTCAAATTCCTGCTTCAAATCAACATTCTCTTCTTCTGTTATTAAATATCCTATTTTGATTTGACCATTATCATTTGTAACTCTGTATTCAACAATTTCGTTATTACCTCTTTGTTTGAGTGAACTTTCAAAAGGTTTTGCATAAATATTACCCCCAATAAAAGTGCTATCTTCTTTATTCCAATAATGAACATTTTTGTAAATGTCGATTAAACTATCAGGTTGTCTTGTTAGTATACCTTTATCAAATTCATAGCTCATATACATCAGGTATTGTGGTCCAGATTGATTAATCCTCATTTCTTGTAATACATTACCTAAAAAACTCAGCTTGCTGCTATGTGACTCATTACTTGTTAGTTCATTGCGTGAATTATATCTTTCTAAAGATAAGCCAGTCCAAACACCTTTAACTTCAGTAACATCTTTCTCAATAATTATTTCATCCTTACTACAAGAAATCATTGTTATAGTTAGAATAAGAAATAGAATTTGTACTCTAATCATATTGTGTTTTTATTTACATCTTCGGTTTTCATGCTTGTGTACAACGTTTCGAATAAGAGGTCGTGGGCTGAATTTGAAAATCCAAACCTCCAAACTCCCACCAAGCCGAAGCTTTTGTTTTGGTTATAAATTTATTCTTTTTACTAGCCGAAGCAAAAGCTTCGGCGAACTTATTAAAAGAGCAAAACCTCAAATTTTATACTGGCAGCCCATGCCTTTTATTTATTGTTGGCATTAGTTTTTTCTTCTAATAACAGTTGTTTTTGATAAATAGTCGTGAAAACCATTCTTCGTAAATATGTACGAGAACTGGTCAAACGGTATAAGTCTGCATAAGGTTCTAATAAAAATATCTGTAGAAGTTGGGCTTTCTCCATTGGGTTTTACTACAATTGTTTTGGTTAACATTTTCCCTATGGTTTTTCCAAATTTTACTTCTAATACTATGTAGTAAGCAAAGTATAACGCAATCAATAAAACAAAACTGATAAATCCTAATGTAAGTTGGTCTGTTCCTGTTAAGACAAGATTTATAGTTCCTGCTATTATAAAATAAAGAACAAGGTATGAGATTGTATCTACAAGAAGGTGGACAAATCGAAGCATTGAGCTAGGAACATTTGATTCAATTTTATTTTTTTGTTTAGTCTCCTCGACTACCTCTTCTTTAATTGTTTGTTGTTCTTCTATTGAAAGGTTTCTTTTCTGTAATTCTTTTTCTGCACAATGAATAGCTTCTGGTTGATAGTCTTCCTTATGAACAGTTAATATTTTTATCAACTCTTCATCGCTTCTTTGTGCCATTACTTCTGTAAAATCTTTATTCATAGTTTATGTCTTATTCTAGGTTTCTTGCTTGCTCGGTTTTGAAATTAATGCCAACTCGTTTTTAACATGCAATGCATGTTATTTCAAATATAGAAAAAGTAGAGTGTAATAATACTTATTTGAATTTATTATTGACATTCGCTGTGCTCCCGCGCGCAAGCAGGGCAGCTCAAACTCCACAGGTAAGCCTTTACGGATGTCATCTTTTTAATAATTCTCCTGCCCTCAGCGGCAACACTTCCAGCCATTTGGAAATGGCGCTGCCCTGAGCAGGGGCATTTCCAAACGTTTGGAAACCTTCCTGCCGCGAGCGGGAACATTTCCAAACGTTTGGAAACGATGCTGCCGTGAGCAGGAAGACTTCCAAATGATTGGAAGCGATCTCGCCGACAGCGGGAAGATTTTATGTTCGACATTGCCTGACATTTCTCATGTTTTAGTAAACAATAATATATCATCTTTATACTGAACCATTCATAATTCTAAAAACAATATGGAAAAAGTAACTCCATACTTTGGTAATTATAACCAAAGTGAATGCATCCAGTACTTGTTGGATGCGGCAGCACTATGTGCCAAGCCTAACAATGAAAGTCTGTCTACACCCTTACAGGCGCTGGCACAAGGCAATACCAAACTGGTACAGGCCTTTAAAAAAGACAAGAAAAGTAACATTACAAAACTATTAACACAGTATGACCAACGTCGCGATGATGCAGTAGTATGTCTGCGCATGTGCGCTCAGGCTTATACCAATCATTACGATACTGAAATGCGCGAAGCTGCACATATTGTATTAAATACGATAGATAAGTATGGCAAATCGTTGCACAAGCTGAATTATCAATCGGAAACCAGTGTACTTTCTAATTTGTATACCGATTGCACCACAGAGCCAGTTGCCAGTGCAGTTGCTAAAATCCTTATGAGCGATGTGGTTGAAGAGATGAATACAGCTAACAGCCTGTTTAATGAAACATATCTGGCACGTGTGGAGGAATCGGCAGCTAAGGAACAGATTGCAACAGGTCAGCTCGTGCAGGATGCCATAGCCAACTACCGTCATTTGGTTACATTTATTGAGGCCTATAATACCATTAATCCCGATGGTGGATATGATACACTGCTGAAACAACTTAGCGAGTTGGCAGTCAAATACAATGGTTTAATAACGACTAGCGAAACCAGAGAGGAAGTTGAAGAAGAACTTCTGGATTAAAACAAAACATTAACCATGAATAGGTTCACCCATAACAAACCCGCTTGATTAGTTTCGAGCGGGTTTATTTGTTTTTTTGATAATTCGAGCTAATATCTTATGATTTGTTAGCCCTTGCTTTCATCCAGTTAACCAAGCATATAAGCAACAAAACAATCAGTACTATAAAATACAAGGTGGTAAATGTACTTTTAATAACAGAAAAGGCTGATGTAAGTGTAACTAGAGATACAGATACATCGGGATAGGCAGATAGCAGGCGAATTATTCCAAAATTCTCGGCATAATCGAATACACCTGCAATAAGCGGAATCAGGCACAAGTTCCACAGCGTAGTATTCAGTTGCTTCATCTTTTTAAGCACATATGCCAATAAACTGCCATAACAAAGTATAAACAGCACGGGGTATATCATATCGAGTGGTATCTGACGCCATAAATACAAATAGCGCCCACTCTCGCCTAATGCTGCTAATAATGTAGAAACATAAGCTGAATCATAACCTCCAGGCATCATATCAAGTAGTTTCATACCATCGGCAAAGGCCATAGTCTGGGGTATTGTAAACAATAACATGGTAGCATAAACCAGATTGGTAACTATAAAAAGCCACAGTACTTTTATGCCTGTTATTTTGTTAAGATGTGTTTTAAGTGTTTTCATGTTTGGCCGTTTGATGTTTTGTATACCATCATTAGAGGTGTAGCTCTTTATTACGTCAATTATAATATTTAAACGATTCATATCCAACCGTACAATATGCAAAAATTAAACTACCGCCTCAACGGTTGAGACAGTGTGGTATTGACCACCTCAGGAAGTTTGCTGGTAAGGTAAACGGCCTTTTTGTCTTCATAAAGCACATTATTATCCTTAAAGAAATGAACTAACATTTGCTTTCTCTTTAATCTGCCACCCATTATACCGCATCTAAATGCATCGTACCATTTATAATACCGATTTAATATCAAAATGAGCCTTTTGCTTCGCTTACTCCTCGCATTCGTATTTAAGATTCAACCACTTTGTGGTTGTTACAAAAAAAGGTATATATCATACCCCCTGCATTCCATGCAGGGTTATTAATATTAATTCCTTTTCAGGATTTATCACCAACAACCACAGGGTGGTTGAATAAGAATAACCCCGGATAAAATCTGGGGCAAATAAAAATTCTCAATTATAGAATCCTAAAGGGATTCAACTTTTAAATGCAATTGCGATGCACTTACTCCCAAAACCTCTTTCGTTTATTATCGGCATTAACAATTGCAATTTCAAAGTTTCATTTAAAGCTCACTTTAAAATGCTATTGGTACAATTTGTAACGATAGGAAGCAATGAAACACCCTGTTTTGTGAGATGGTTTTCCTTTCTTTTGCATCGCCCAAAAGAAACAAAACGCTAGTCCCATTGATGCTACCACCCGCTCTAATGATTAATCAATTTCACCATCAAAGTAAGTCAAGCCCCTTTGATGTTCAATTAAATTAATCATTATTCACGCCTTCGCAAGCCCGCCAATGGAACAGGCCACCGCATATTCGAAATTGCATTTCGAGTGGGGCAAGGAGGATAGCCAAACGGGAAGGGTAAAAAACTAATTAATCGATTAAATAATGCCGATTACGAATCAAAACGATTGATAAAAAATCAATCTGTGATTCTGTTTTCGGCATTAACCCATGATATAATGAGCCAGCAGAGTTTATTCATCATGCCGAACTACCCCCCCCAATCGAAACAAGGTTTCGAACGATTGAAAGCCAAGGATAAGAGTGGATATTGCGCAATTGGAACGAAGTGGAAATCGTGAAGACCTACAAAAACTTACTCATCTGAATCAATTGCAAGGCGATAGCCTTTAGCATGAAGCAATAAATCCATCTCTGGTGCGTAGCAATCACCTCTTTCAATCAGGTTTTGCATCCTTTTTTAAAAAGGATGTGTCAGCCCGGCACTAGGGCAGTGAATGATACCGATTGTTCAATTAAATGAGCCTTATCTCAAACTGTGTTTGACTTAGTCTCTCCATTGATGCATCGGCATTTACCATTGCAATTTCAAAGTTTCACTTAAAGCTCACTTTAAAATGCTATTGGTATAACAATGATAAAACTCATATTTTCGGCATATCTTTTTCCCAATTAATCTTCTATTTTTGCTTGCATACCAAATAAAAACAATAGTAACCTATAATTTCTGTATTATGACCAATAAGAAGATGACACCTGCAGATTACATAGCACGTGAAGACAAGTACGGAGCACATAATTACCACCCACTACCAGTAGTTCTTGAAAAAGGAGAAGGTATTTACGTATGGGATGTTGAAGGTAAAAAATACTTCGATTTCCTTTCGGCCTATTCTGCCGTTAACCAAGGACACTGTCACCCACGCATTATTAATGCACTAACCGAGCAAGCTAAAGAATTAACTTTAACATCTCGTGCTTTCTATAGCAGTGTATTAGGTGAGTTTGAAGAGTACATGACTAAGTATTTTGGTTTTGACAAAGTGTTACCAATGAACACAGGTGCCGAGGCTGATGAAACAGCTCTTAAGCTTTGTCGTCGTTGGGGATATGATGTAAAAGGTATTCCTGAAAACGAAGCGAAGATTATTGTATGTGCCGAGAACTTCCACGGACGTACCATTACCATCATTTCTATGTCTACCGATCCTGATTCGTATAAAGGATTTGGACCATTTACACCTGGCTTTGTTACGGTACCTTACAACGATTTAGATGCTTTAGCTAAAGAGTTGGAAGACCCTAATGTAGCTGGTTTCCTTGTTGAGCCTATTCAGGGCGAGGCTGGTGTATACGTACCAGATGCTGGATACTTGAAAAAGGCTTCTGAAATGTGCAAAGAAAAGAACGTACTTTTTATTGCTGATGAGGTACAAACTGGTATTGCACGTACAGGTAAGTTGTTAGCTTGTGATCACGAAGATGTTAAGCCAGATATCTTAATCTTAGGTAAAGCCATCTCGGGTGGTGTATTCCCAGTATCGGCAGTATTGGCTAACGACGATGTGATGTTGGTAATTAAGCCAGGTGAGCACGGATCAACATACGGTGGTAACCCACTGGGTTGTAAAGTTGCCATGGCTGCTTTGGATGTAATCAAAGACGAAAACTTAGCTGACAACTCAGAGCGTTTAGGTAAAATCTTCCGCGAAGAGATGTTGAGCATTGATTCGGATATGATTGAACTAGTGCGGGGTAAAGGTTTATTAAATGCCGTAGCCATCAAGCCTAAAAATGGAAAAACTGCATGGGATGTGTGTGTGGCCATGAAAGAAAATGGTTTAATAGCTAAACCAACTCATGAACACATTATTCGTTTTGCTCCTCCATTGGTAATTAACGAAGAGCAGTTACGCGAGGCCATTGCTATTATTAAAAAGACAATTGCTCAGTTCGCTTAATTCGCTTTCTGATATAAAATAAAAAAGGCGGAAATTCCATAGAGGTTTTTCCGCCTTTTTGCATTAATACCACAACAAAAGCCCTGAAAGGGCAATGCGTAGTAGCAAAGGCCTGTGTGAAAATCCAAACATCATAATGAGGGTTGTAGGTCCGATGCATACAAATAATATCAAGCAAATTTATCCTGTGTCGACCCTTCAGGCCTTTAAAGAACTGCACATTTTGAATAGACCTGCGGCCTATCCTGATACGTGACGGCCTGTCGGGCCTGATTTATTGAAATTATAAGAAGAGTTAACCTGTACCTTACATCGAACTCATATCAATTAAAGTTAAACTGTTTATATGTAGGTTTTCTAAACTAGGTATTATTTTAGGTGTAGTACATTATGGCCTGAAAGGGCAATGCGTAGTAGCACAGTCCGAAGGTCTGTGTAAAAATCCATACATCATCATGAGGGCTGTAGGCCCGATGCATACAAATAATATCAAGCAAATTTATCCTATTTCTTCAGGGAAATTGCTATTAAAACAAATTACACCACCCCGCCTGTCGGCACCCCTCTCATCCTTGGCAAGGAGGAGTACCACGAAGTGGGGAGGTGGTTAAAATACTGACTAAGGATCTAATCAATCACCTCAGCCGTTCCACACAAATCACTCACAATGTTTTTCATTTGAAATTGCTCAATGTACTTATTGAGTACCTCGCGTGTTAAACCGCCCCTCACTTTAATATGGAGATGATGCGGTAAACTGACATAGTGCTTAAAAAAATGATGTACCGCCTTTGGCGATGTAAACACCACACCGTAAAAATCCTTTAAATTATGCTGCACTGCATTTGCAGGTAACGAAGTTCTATACAACTTTAACTCATGCACATGATTACCCAGTTCGCCCAGGGCCTTGGGCAAATAGCTTAAACCATCCTTAGCACAAGGAATTAAAATGGTGCTCTGACGCACCCCTTTATTTTCAAGGGACCGCTTTAAGCCTAGAGCCGAATTATCCGTCGATTCTGGTAGTATGCTTAACCCGTATTGACGCAAAGCCTTGCTAGTAGAAACTCCGATTGAACTCAGCTCAATATCGGCCAGAGCACGCACGTCGAGCTGGCAATTAAAAAGCGCATTAAAAAACTGGTGCACAGCAAAGGGCGTAGCAAACACAATGTGACTAAAGGCCTTAATATTTTTGAGTAAATCTTTCTGCTCCTGATTCAATTCCAGAGCCTCAAGCTCAAGCAAAGGATTGTGTACCACCTGCCCCTCTTCTTTAAAGTATTTTAAATCGATGCCAGTATACAGCCACTTTTTATTGAGGGCATTGGGACTTACATGTGCTGTTTGTCCAACTATTAGCAAGGCAGGTGCGGGCAACACCTCATCTGTTTGTAACAATTCAATAAGTGTGTAACGCTTGGCCTGTTTTGTATCCAGTGAAGCATTTCGAACACAAGCAACAGGTGTATTACCTGCCCATCCACTATCGAGCAAGCGTTGTGCCCACTTTTTTTGTTGCGATGCTCCCATGTAAAACACCAAGGTGTCGGCTTGGGGCAATTTATTGTAAATGGCATCGTGCCCCAAGGTAAAAGCTACCGATGTACTTGTACCACGCGATGTAAGCGGTACGGCAAAATCAGATGCCGCAGCCAAAGCAGAAGTAATACCTGGCACTAATTGAACCTGCACCATACGTTGCTTCAGGTAGTGGTATTCCTCGGCACCACGACCAAAAATAAGCGGATCGCCCCCCTTTAATCGCAATACATTTTTACCCTCCAAAGCCGCCTCGAACAGTAGTTTATTAATATCCTCTTGCTTGGCACTATGCTTTCCCTTTCGCTTACCAACGTATACCAACTCCTTATTGTAGGCCTTTAAATACTTATCGTCCAATAAATCATCGTAATAAATAACATCGGCAGCCTCAATCAACCTTTGTGTTTTAATGGTTAGTAACTCAGGGTTACCTGGTCCAAAACCAGCAATATGAACCTGACCATATTGTGATTGCAAATCGCCACTTATCGCTTTTAAAGCTACAGGCAATTGATTGCTTAAAGCAACTACCAAATAAGGGCGATAAACCTCTTCAGCATTTGGAAAAACAGCTAAAATATTCAAGCGCTCATTCAATGGGTATTCCAGCATATCGTGAGGAACAATGGCAATATCAACTCCCTGAACCAGTTGCTCCATAAGATGACTGGTGGCAAGTACTTGTTGCTGCTTGTTATACGACCAATTCAGGTGCGTATGATTAGGCACTGCCTGTGTAAGCGCATTGAACAATTTGGTATTTAGGGGCGCGTATGAAAGGATGTGAATATTCATGGGTAGACATTTATGAAGTTGAGTTATAACATTTACTAATCAAAATGCGTCTTTAGTGCGTTTCATTTCTAAAGCCACATTGATTATGTTACGGTATTATACCAGCGCATTATGAAATACAAGTGGTATTAAAATGGTCTTGATTAGTTTTTTCGCTTAAGGAGCGCTGAAATCTATCACACGTTTTTGTGAAACTCCTCTCGGTATTCGTTCTTGGTTTTGGTTTGGAGCAACAGCTCCTCCTCCATTAATTCGCGTATACTGTTACGCCATTTTATGGTAGCATATACATTTTCGCCATTGGAGCTTACAGCCACTGTCATTGGGCCACTCTTTGTAATGGCTGGCGACACAAAATCGCAATTATCAGGCACATCAACAACATTAACAAGACACCTGTACAAACGTCCATCTTTACGAACCTGGGTATTAAAATCGTTGCTTTCGGTGGCCGCATACACCAAGAGGTGCCCCTCTAAATCAGCGGCTTCGTAATCCTTTCGAAGCACTTCAATAAAACCTCTATCGGTAATTTCGGGCAGCACATCTTTAGCTATTACTTTAATCTTGCGAGTAAAGCGTTCAAGCGATTCGATTTTATGAATAGCCAGTTTACCACCACCAATAATTAAAATGGTTTCATGCTCAATATCTATGCTTATTGGAAGAAAATTCATAGTAGCTGTTTTTAGTCAGTTAGCACTAATAAAATTTAAACACTGAGACGCGGAGTCACAGAGGTTTCTTAAAAAAATTGTTCTCAAGGATGTTTTTAGTAAAACATGCTATACTTCTTGTTCTATCTCGGCCTCAGCCAGTGAACCAAAAAACAGGATTGAAATGACGGTTAAAAATTGTTTTTTTGTTTGAGACTTTTGCTGGAACAAAAAAGTCGAGTTTAAAACAATTTCAGTCATGAAACCTAGTTTTTTGTGAGAAATGGGTGCAGCCGACGGGCTTTTTGCCAACTTTTTTGACTGTAGAATTGGAGTGCAACGTAAATCATGAACTCCAAATAAAACTAACAAAATAGTGAACTAAAAAAGTTGGAGCCATCGCGGCTTGAGCGAAAAAGCAATTAAGAAAACATTGGTTTGTTAAAAACTAACGCTCTCAAAAATGCTTAACACTCATTAAGTATCTATATCTGATAATCAGGTTCTATCTTCTCCTGACCAATCTTTACTTTATTCCATACGCGCTCGTGCAGGTAATACAGTAGCAACTTGGTAAATACCTCTACCACACTTATGGAGGCCGCTACACCTATTTCTCCAGTTACGAGGTAAGACACTAAAAAAGTATCTATAGTACCTGTTACCCGCCACGATATGGTTTTGATAATGCTTCGATATCTTTTATCCCTCATGTGAAGTTATTTTACGGATGTAACACTTTGTGCGGCTTGCACAATACCCTGTCGCACTACAAAATCACCAAAACGCTCTCCCTTGCTACGCTCTTGGGCATATTGCTCAAACAGTGGTGCCAAAAGCGTTAATATCTCCTCTTCAGATACCATTTCTTTATAAAGGGTATTGATTCTATCGCCCGAGAAGCCAGCTCCCAGGTATAAGTTATACTTACCCATGGCACGCCCTACCAATCCAATCTCTCCCAGGAAAGGTCGTCCACAGCCATTAGGGCAACCTGTCATACGAATCAATATATCGTCCTGCTCCAGCTTATTCTCTTTTAAGAGCACTTCTAACTTTTCTATCAGGCTTGGCAAATAACGCTCCGCCTCGGCAAAAGCCATGGTGCAGGTGTTAAGGGCCACACAAGCTATGGCATGCTTTCTTAAGCCCGATAACTGCTGGGCATCGCCTGCCGAATATCGACTAAGGATATTTTGAATCTTTATTTTATCACGGGCAGACACATATCCCAACACAAGCCCCTGATTACCTGTCAATCGAAAATCACACACATCCAATGCGGCCACTTCCTTAAGGGCATCTTTTAACTTAAGCGATTCGGTATTTTGTATGCGACCATGCTCAATAAACAAACCCAAAAACCACTTACCGTTGGCCGCTTTTTTCCAGCCAAATACATCGCCATTGGATTTAAACTCATACGGCTTGCTTGCCTCCAGGTCAAAGCCCAAACGAAACTGAAGCAAATCAACAAATTGTTGCGAGCCAATGCGGTCAAGCGTATATTTCAAGCGTGCCTGCTTTCTGTTTTCGCGGTTACCAAAGTCGCGCTGAATCTTTACTATTTCCTCAACCACATCCAAGGCCTTGTCTTTCGTAACAAAACCAATCACATCGGCCAATCGGGCATAGGTCTCGGGCATGCCATAGGTTTTACCCATGCCTCCACCAACAGCAACATTGTAACCAATCAGTTCATCCTTTTCTACAATGGCTATTAAACCAATATCATTAGCAAACACATCGGTATCGTTGTAGGGCGGCACAGCTATGGCAATTTTAAACTTACGGGGCAAGTAGGTTTTTCCATAAATCGGCTCTTCATCCTGACCTTGCTCCGAAATCAGTTTCTTATTCAGCCAAATCTCGTGGTAAGCAGTTGTTTTCGGCAATAAATGATCGCTGATACTCTGGGCAAAAGATGCTAACTCACCTACCACAGGCGATAAAGCCTCATTGGAGGTACTCATCACATTACGATTCACATCTCCACAGGCAGCAATGCTATCCAAAAGGCTATCGTTGATGCCTTTCATGGTTTGTTGCAGGTTCTTTTTTACAATACCATGTAACTGAAAGGCCTGCCTGGTTGTTAACTTCATGGTTTCGTTGCCATAGGTGTCGGCCAGTTTATCAAATGCTAACCATTGTTGAGCAGTAGCCACCCCAGCAGGCACTCGTGCCCTAATCATAAAGCTATAAAGCGGTTCTAGCTTCTGTCGCTTTCGCTCATCATCCAGGTCTCTATCTGTTTGCTGATAGCTACCATGAAATTTAATCAACTGTGTATCATCAGGCGCGATAGCTCCCGTGATCGTATCAGCCAGGCTTTCCTTCAGGCTTCCGCGTAAGTAATCACTCTTCGTTTTAATTATTTCTACCTCCGACGCTTTCCACTCTTGCGGCTGTGGCAGGTTATTTATCTTTTCACTCATAGGATTTGTTTTAGTTCAATTGTGTTCTACTTTACTTTGGCGCTTCGCCCAAACCTTATTTTTAAAACTGAAACATTTTAGAATACTCAATTCTTAAATGTTCCGATGTTCTTGATGACAAAAACTAAGGAAAAAGCATCAAGGCTACTTTTAAAAGAGGCCACAACAATAAAAAGTTATATCAGGTCCACTACTAGGCTTCCGATTCGATACTTTTTTTTCATTACAAGAAGCAAATCATCTGTAACTATTACAAGGAATTCACTTTTAAGCATTTTAACCACCTCCCCACTTCGTGGCACTCCTCCTTGGCAAGGAGGAGAGGGATAAAAAACCGTCCCCTCATGAATTTTAGGAGGGGTGCCGACAGGCGGGGTGGTCTAATTAGTTTTAAAAGCAATTTCCCTTGTTACAATTATCAATACACGTCCTCTTGATAGCGGCCACTTTTTCGAAGAGCGCGTAGGCGCTTTTCTGCTTCCTCGGCACTCAGCGATTCTTTTTGACTGATAATGGTAATAAAGGCCTGTAGTACATCTTTGGCCATTTTTTGTCGGTCGCCACACACATAAATATGAGCGCCACTGCTCAACCAATCGTACACCTCGTCTGCCTTTTGTAAGAGGCGATGCTGAACATATATTTTTTCTTCCTGATCACGCGAAAAAGCTACATCAATCTTGGTCAATTCATTTTTCTGTCGGTGCTTTAGCCATTCCGACTGGTACAGAAAATCGGTTTCAAAATGCTGATCGCCAAAAAATAACCACGTACGCCCTGTGCTATCACGCTCTGCTCGCTCTTGTACAAAAGAGCGAAATGGAGCCACACCAGTGCCTGCACCAATTAATATGATGTCTTTCTTATCTTCTGGTAAACGAAAACCATCATTGCTCTTAATGGCTACAGCTACTTTATCGCCAACATTTAAACGATCAATCAAATAAGTAGAGCACACCCCTTCGTGCTGACGCTCATTTTTTTGGTAACGCACAGCGCCTACCGTCAAATGAACCTCATCGCCCACATCAGCTTGCGACGACGCAATGGAATAGGCACGCGGTGGCAATGTTCTTAAGGTGTCGCCCAGCTCTTGCGCAGTAATATTAAACGTATACTCCGATACGAGATCCAATAGATCACTTCCATCGAGAAATCTATCCAATTCATCTTTATTGTCCAATAAACGGTTCAGGTCTGGCTCGGTAACAAAAGACGATAGCTTGGTTATGACTGGGCGTGTTACCACAGTAATTTCTTTGTGATGTAGTAATAGTTCATTCAAACTAACTGTTTCACCCTGATGTGTAACTTCCTCGTTGGCCTGCAAGCCTATTTTTGAAATAACCTGCTCAACCAAGTGGGCATTATTAACCGCATACACTTCCAAGGAATCGCCTGGCTGGTATTCAAAACCTGAACCCTCTAGATCCAACTCCAAGTGATAGGTTTCTTTTTCAGAACCTCGTCCGTTGAGTTTTACTTTATCAATTACTTCTGCTTCAAAAAGACCATTGCTATCGCTCAGCAATGTTGTTTCCGTTGAAGCTTGACTCTGCTTGGTTGAGCCCTCTTTAAAAACACCCTTTAATAACTCTGGAACAACTGTTGGCAATTGCTGCTTAAAATCCACATCTAAGAGATAAGGCTCGGCAATGGCATTAGCTCCATGCGTTTTAAGGCGGTCGTGAAAATCAATACCTGTTTGGCAAAAATATTGATAACTACTATCGCCCAAAGCTATTATCGCGTAATTAAGCTGTGACAAATCACCTACGCGCTTGGTTCCTAAAAAGCGGTACAACTCCTCTGCCTCGGCAGGAGGCTCTCCCTCACCATGGGTAGAAACAATAAAGAGTACGTTTTCTTCCTTCTTAATTTGCTTCGGCTTATACTCAGCCATATTCAGCACTTCCACTCGCTGATGATTCGCTTGCGCCTGTTCATTTATAATTTTTGCAATAATTTTTCCATTTCCAGAATGGGAACCCACTAAAACTTTTAGTACCTGCGTGGCATTTGAAGCTGAAGCAGCCTCCATATCACTAACGGCACCTTGTTGGCTTAGTCCATTAGTTGTTGAGGTATTTAAACCAACTCCTGAAAGATATCCTCCCAGCCATAATAGCTGTTCTTTAGATAGTTGAGAGACTAAACCATTGGCTTCATCCAATAATTTAGCTGGTAATATACCAGTATTTATAGGTTGTGACATTTTATATCGTATTAAGGGAATACAACACCTAGCGACAAAAGCCGCTTGATAATAAATAATGTAAGGAGGTATTGCCTGATGAGTTATCGGGCAAAGAAATTAATTAGGCCCGGCAGGGCATTCGATGAAAAACGAAAAGATATGAATAGTAGAATAGATGCATAATCAATATCGCTTGAGGTTTGTGAAGTAAGGAAAGTAGCTAAGCTACCTTCCCTTTAACTTCAATCACTATTATAACTGCTTTATTAATCTATATTAAAACTACTAAGGTAACGCTCACCTGTATCTGGTAATACCACTACAACTCGCTTCCCTGCATTTTCAGGTCTTTTGGCCACTTCAATGGCGGCATATAAAGCTGCTCCTGATGAGTAACCACATAAAATACCGTCTTGCGTGGCTGCTTTATTGGCGGTGTCAACAGCTGCTTCGTTGGAAACCTTAACTACTTCGTCAAACACATCGGTATTTAATACATTGGGAACAAATCCAGCTCCAATACCCTGTATTTTATGAGGCCCTGGTTGACCACCAGATAATACCGGAGAAGCTTCAGGCTCAACCGCCACCACTTTGATAGCAGGATTCTTCTCCTTAAGCACCTCTCCTACACCTGTGATAGTACCTCCAGTTCCAATACCAGCAACTAATATATCTACTTTACCATCGGTATCTTCCCAAATTTCCTGAGCCGTTGTGGCACGATGCACAGCTGGGTTAGATGCATTATTAAACTGCTGTGGCACAAAAGCCTTCGGTAACTCTGAAGCTATCTGATCAGCCCTTTCAATGGCACCTTTCATTCCTTTTTCGGCAGGTGTTAACACTAGTTCTGCACCAAATTTCACTAAAAGCTTACGGCGCTCAATGCTCATACTCTCAGGCATTGTTAAAATAATGCGGTAACCTTTAACTGCTGCTACAAAGGCTAAACCAACTCCTGTATTTCCGCTTGTAGGCTCCACAATAACTGTATCTGCATCCAGTTGTCCGTTTTTCTCAGCATCGCTAATCATTGCGTTAGCTATACGATCTTTCACCGAACTTGCAGGGTTAAAAAATTCTAATTTCGCTACTACTTCAGCTTCGGCACCTTCAGCCAGTCTGTTTACTTTTACTAGAGGTGTTCTTCCGATTAGTTCTGTTACATTTTGTGCAATCTTACTCATGGTCTATGGTTTATATGTAATACATTATTCGTTCATTTTCATCAGCGTAATAGTTACGTAGTTTCTCCAGGTTAGTGCGTCGCAATAAGCGTCCATAATCATTTCGTACACTTAATAAGAATCGTCCCACGGCTCGCTCGGTGTTACTTCCTTCCGTCCCTATTTCCTTGTCTATTTTTTCATCCAAAACAAGAACCACATCAAAAAGAGTAATTTCTTTTAATGATTTAGAAAGGCTATAACCACCTCCAGCACCTCTTCGAACATCCACTAAGCCGTTTTTCCGAAGAGCTACAGCAATCGCTTCTAAGAACTTAACTGAAATATTTTCACGTTCAGCTATTTCTGCAACTCCCAAGTGGCTGCCTTCTGCAACTCCTGATAGAGTTAATAAGAATCGTAAGCCGTAATGTACTTTCTTTGGAAACATATTCAACTATTTTGCTTTTTCTGTTAGCAAATATGAAGCACTTTAGCTGCGTGACAAAAAGTTTTCAATAAATTAATTCCTACTATTATTAAAGGAATTGACCACACACACTTACTATCAATTACTTAACTGCAGAATTTATTTTCCTACAAAAAGCATTACTCCTACTATTTTAATATCCTTTTAAGAAGCACTTCAGTAGGATTAATTAAAATGAGCAAAAGACATCAGGGAATAACACAAATATCTCTACCAATGCCCCTTATGCAAATGCCACTACAAATGAAATTGAATAAGCCACACAAATTAGTAGAAAGAAGTAATTATCTAGGAAATATTAAAAAGCTTCGCGTATAGTGAAATAAACACCATTGTCGCCATGGTTAGAAATACCAAAGTCAATTCTGAAGTTAAGGCCTTCATCTGGCAGAACCTTAAAACGGGCACCAGCACCAGCTACCACATGTAAATCGGAAAAAGGAGATTGAAAAAAATCAGGAGATACTTTACCCGTACCAGCAAAAGCAACAGCACCAATACGCCACCATATATGCCTACGCCACTCTGCCTGAGCAAACCACGAGTGTTTATCCATGTAGCGATAAGGGTGCGCTATCCCTCGCAGCATTCGTTTTCCACCTATGGATGACAGCTTGTAAAATGGCACATCTCCCACCCTGGCGTTTACTACCGCCTGAAAACCAAGTATTGATTTATCTTCATTAAGAGAGATGAATTTGCGGGCATCTAAACTAGCACTTCCAAATTGATAATCGCTACCCATGAAAGAATCATAGGCTGCAGCCGAAAAAATAACGAACCATCCTTTGGTCGGATACAACTGATCGTCACGATTATCGAAAGCCATACCTGGCCCAATACCATTAACCCAACCACCAGCATAACCTAATACAGATGGATTTAACAAATCGCCTTCAAAATTAGAAAACTCATCGTAATTAATATCGAATCGCAAACCAATAAACCAACTATCGTTAATCCCCTTTAACACATCGCTACTAAAGGCAAAGCGATTAATATCAAACTGTGAAAATGGCGGTTCTTTTTGCTGATTGCCAATACCGTAAAACTCATCGGGCAAATACAGGTATTGAAACTTAGAGATAAACATCCAACGATTGGAAGTAAAAGCCAGCACATCGAACTCTACTTCATACATACCTTTGGTGGCGATGGTAATGGATGGCGCAATGGTGGTTGGTCTATAAAAACGATTTTCATCGATGTTTTTAGGCTTAATTCTCCAAACTGGCATCACCCCTATTTCAAAACCAGTACGTGGCGAATAACCAGCCATAGGATATAATGATATAGTGCTACGCCCTTTTTCGATCGTGACTAAATCAATTACATCCTCAACCAGCACAGCCGCTTTTTCAACAAAGGTATTATCTGTCGTATCTGAAACAGCTGGCTCTTGTGCATGCAGTGGAGCAATACAAGCCAAACACAAAACGATAAAAAGAATTTTCTGCATAAATTAAAATTGCAAGGCTTGTGTAAAATCCTCAATTAAATCTTCCACATCCTCAATACCAACCGATAAACGCATCATGGTCGGACGCACATCCATCGCTTGCTTTTCTTCGCTAGAAAATTCGGCATATATAGTCGATTCAGGATGAATGATTAAGGTTTTATTATCGTTTAAGTTGGTAGCCTTACGCATTACTTGCAGGCGATTATAAAACTTAAAACACGCCTCCTTTGACTCCAAATCAAATGTCATAACAGCACCAGGCTTACCTAAGAACTGTTTTTGCGCTAAATCATATCCCTTATTCCCAACAATGCCTGGGTAATTATATGATTTAATTTGCGGATGCCCCTCTAAAAACTCGCCTAAACGCAAGCAGTTATCAACACAACGCTCAATACGCAATGGCATAATATCCAAACCCAAGTTCATAAAGTGAGCAGTATGCGCCGTCATCGTACCGCCCAAGTGCCTGAACACTTCCTTACGTATACGAGCAACAAGTGCATCTTTACCATACTTATCATGCCAACTCTCTAAGGATGGATTTTTGGCATAATCAAATAAGCCATTATCAACTACAACACCACCAAAAGCAGCCGCACCTCCTGATATAAACTTGGTAGTCGACATTACTTCCACATCAACACCAAACTGTTTCGATTGAAAAACATAAGGAGGCGTAATGGTACTATCGCAAACAACGGCCACACCTTTTGCTTGAGCCAATTGACTTAAAGCATGAAGGTCAACAATCTCCAATTGCGGATTGGTTATGGTTTCAAAAAAGTAAACTCGTGTTTTTTCATCCGTCGCTTTTTCTACGGCAGAAATGTCTGTCATATCAACAAATCGCACCTCCAAACCCAAAGATGGCAGTGTTTGTTTGAGTAAAGCATACGAATGCCCAAATAACTGATTTGAAGTGACTATGTTTGCCCCTGGCTCAACCATACTAATAAGCACATTGGAAATAGCAGCCATACCGGAAGCCAAGGCCACTACAGCATGTGCCTCTGTAACGGCTTTCATCTTCTTTTCAAAGTACTCAACTGTAGGGTTTGATGTACGAGAATAGGCATGTGCCACTTTTTTCCCTGCAAAGGTTTCAGCAATATCTTCGGCGCTCTCAAATTCGTAAGCCACCCCATCGTACACAGGCATGTGTAAGGCATTATAAGCATCTCCTTTGGGGAATTTTGCATGCAGAGAGCGGGTTATAAAGCCCTGTTTATTCTTCTTCATTTATGGTATATTTTGGTTTTGCGCGGTAAAATTAATTAAATATTCAGCTTAACTACTATCGCAAAGCTTTTACCTCACTAGGTGTAATTTCCTCACCCGAATTACCAAATCCAACTCTCAAGTAATTAAGAACTGAGGCGATATCTTTGTCTGAAATGTTTTTATAACCAGCCATCACTCCATTATAAACTATGCCATCCACCTCAATTTCTCCACTCATTCCGTGTAATACAATATTAATCAGAGCTTCTTTTTCGCCCGAGATAACTTTATTCTTGGCTAAGGGTGGGTACATCTTTGGAATACCGCCAGCATCTTTCTGATGACACGACATACAATGCCTTGTATAAATAATTTTACCAGGATGCTCGGCATCTGCTACAACAACAGGATTATTAACCTTTGTTTTTTTACTACCTGAAGAGCCACAGCTCATCAATACCATTGCCATAACAATAAATACAATTCCTATACGCATGCTTTACCTTTTTTATTAACTTATATTACTTAACAATAACAGTTTCAATAATTTGTTCACTCTCTCCACCGGCAACATCCATCGCCTGTTCAATAACGCCTCCAAACAAACGTCCCATTTTAATGCTATTCAAACGCGACACATACACCTTTCCGTCGCTCTTTTCATAAACCGATATTCGACAAGGCATCATTGTAGAAGCTATTCGCTCATCATCTTTCGATAGAATTAGCTGTGCCACATCTGGCTTACAAACCTCCATCACTTTCACCTTTTTAACATCGTAATCAAACTTAGCCATGGTCGCTTGCAAATCATGTACATGAGGTGTTTTCCAACCACTCGCATCAATCGCTTGTTGCAATCGATTAAGTGTCTCTTCAAAAGAATACATACTCTCACTCTCAACAATCATTATTTTAGATGCTCTTTGCTTAACGATAACAATTGCAACAAAGGCTCCAATTAAAATACCCACAATAATTAAAACTATACGTTCCATTTTAAAATGTTTTTAAGTTACGCGTTATAAACAATCCTAATCAAACCAATGTTTAAACCTTTTCAGATATTAAACGTATTACATGCGTGTAATTTTTCATACTTTTGCCGCCCCCAACCCGAGAAACCAACAAAACGCGCAAAATGATTATTTATCTTAGGATATTATCCAACGAGGCTGATGGCTTTGTGCAGGAAATAGCAATTGACGACACACTGACTTTTGCCGATTTACACAAGTGCATACAACAGCAACTCAGTTACGATGCCTCACAAATGGCTTCCTTTTTTACAACGGATAGCGAGTGGAACAAAGAAATGGAGATTACATTGTTTGACATGGCAGATGGAGGCTCAGAACTACTAAAAGTAATGAGCGAAACAATGTTAAGCGACTATCTATATGAAACGGGGCAACGCATGCTTTATGTTTTTGACTTCTTTTCGGAGCGAGCCTTTTTTATGGAAATAATACAAGTAGCCAAAGGCAATCTTGAAAATCCCAATTGCTACAGAAGCGAAGGAGAAGCGCCTAAACAAATAATGATTGGCGACTTGTCGGGCAATAGTAAAAAGGCATCGCTGCACCAATTTGAAGATGAATTTGATGGCTCACTTGACTCGATGAAGTTTGATGAACTTGAAGATTTAGAAAACGACATTAATCTTGACGACTTAGCCGACCTCTATTAACAAACACAATGATCAACACCTTAATTGTATTAATTGGCCCTACTGGCATAGGCAAAACCGAACTAGGTCTGCAGCTTGCCAAGCAGTTTAACTGCGAAATTATATCGTCGGACAGCAGACAGATTTTTAAGGAATTACAGATAGGTACTGCGGCACCAACTCCAGAACAGCTGTCGGTGGTAAAACACCACATGGTGGGCACACATTCAGTGAATGACTATTACAACGCCTACGAATTTGAGCAAGATGTTCTTAAACTTCTGCAAGAGCGCTTTCAGCAGCATCCCAACATGCTAATGACAGGTGGCTCCATGATGTATGTAGATGCCGTTTGCAAGGGCATTGATGAATTACCCACCATAGATGCCGAAGTGCGCCAACACGTAATGGATTTGCACGAAAAAGAAGGTTTGGAAGCCGTGCGTGGTCAACTAAAAATGCTAGACCCTGTTTTTTACGATCAGGTAGATCTAAAAAATCACAAGCGCGTAATGCACGCCCTTGAAGTTTGCCTGATGACAGGCAAACCCTATAGCTCCTTACGTAAAAACACCGATCAAAAAAGACCTTTTAGGATGATTAAAATAGGTTTGGACATGGATCGGGAAACATTATACCAACGCATTAACAAACGGGTAGACATGATGGTGGAAGAAGGCTTATTTGATGAAGCCAGTCAGTTTTACCACCTAAAAAATACCAATGCGCTCAACACGGTTGGATACAAAGAAATATTCGGTCATTGGGATGGCGAATACGACGCCGACACGGCCATTGAATTAATTAAGCGAAACTCTCGTCGCTATGCCAAAAGACAATTATCGTGGTTTAGGCGTGATAAAGAAATAAGTTGGTTTCATCCGCAAAGTAAAAATGAAATCATTAACTTCGTTAATCAACAACTAGAATTAGTTTAACCCACCGGGTCTGTAGCAAATCCTTGCTCGCGGTTTACAAACTTAAAAGGCCCGGTGCTTTTTCTCTCTCCATGAATCAAACCAGCGCATTTAATCTTCGTGTATACGGCATCCTGCAAAATGAAAAAGAAGAAATATTAGTGACTAATGAGTATCGAATGAATAGATACATGACAAAGTTCCCTGGGGGCGGACTTGAATATGGGGAGGGAACGATTGACTGTCTTAAGCGAGAATTTCGAGAAGAGCTAGGTATCGACATTTCAATTAAAAGTCACTTCTACACCACGGATTACTACCAGAAAGCTCAGTTTTTCGAGAACATGCAGCTCATTAGCATTTATTACATCGTGAATTTCAATAACTATGCATCAATAGTCACAAAAGAGAAAGTTAATAACATACCTAAAACAGAAGGGGCACAAGCATTCAGATGGATTGACATGAGCGACTTGAATGAAGAGGATTTTACATTCCCCATCGACAGAAAAGTTGTTCAGATGCTAAAAGCTACTTTGTAGCTTCAACGACTAAATGAAATGAAGAGCTAGACCATGGAGATTGGTCAAAACCTCCGTAGTACTTAATATCACTAAAATACTTTTCCAATATCACAACCAATTGCTCTTTAGTTAGCATCAACAATGGCACATTATTTTCAATAGTGGCAGTTGGGGTACTTAAAATAGTGGCAAAGTCAACCTTGCCATCTGAACGACGTACATAATTGCGAACAAAGCTATAATCGTCTGTTTTAATGGTCGGTAAGCAATCTATCTCATTATTTATTATTCTATCGTAATTAACTATCTGAAGCAAGAACTTACCACCATCTTTTAAACGATCGACCACTTTTTTAATTACCGTTTCAACTTCCTTATTCGACTTTAAATGAACCAGCGTATTGCCATAACAAAGAACAGTATCGAAATCCAACGAAAGGAAAAGCTCATCAACCAAACACATATCACCTTGCATAAACTGAAGATCTAATGCTTGAGGACGCTTTTCTTCGGCCACCCTTACCATATCAGCATTAAAGTCGAAACTACGCACTTTTGCACTTCGGCGGGCAATAGCTATGGACAAAGCCCCAGTGCCACAGCCCATATCAAGCACACACTTATCATGAAGCGACGCGCCACAGCAAAGCTCAGTAAACGCCAATTGCTTTTCATTGTATGGAAAAAGCGCATCGTAAGCGTTAATTATTTCACTATAAAATGCCATTAATCAATAGTTTCAGATATGTGATAACGATTACGTTCAGAACCGCTCCTTGAAACCAATTCGGCTAAGAAACCTGCCAGAAAAAGTTGCGTTCCAATTACCATGCTTACCAAAGCAATATAAAAATACGGACTATCGGTTACCAAACGAGCCTGCACATTATGGTATACATACCACAACTTACTCATACCTAACCACAAGGCCGACAGAAATCCAACTACAAACATTAGTGTACCTAAAGCTCCAAATAAATGCATTGGTCGCTTACCAAACTTGGAAATAAAAGTAACTGACAGCAGGTCTAAAAAACCTTTTATGGTTCGCTCAATACCAAATTTTGAAACACCATACTTACGCTCCTGATGCTGCACCACTTTTTCTCCAATCTTTTCAAAGCCAGCCTGCTTAGCTATGAGCGGAATGTAACGGTGCATTTCGCCATACACCTCTATGTTTTTAATCACATCTTTACGGTAAGCCTTTAAACCACAATTAAAATCGTGCAGTTTAATTCCAGAAACCATACGAACTGTGCGGTTAAACAACTTACTAGGAAGTGTTTTACCGATTGGGTCAAAGCGTTTCTTTTTCCAACCGCTTACAATGTCATAACCTCCCTCATGAATCATTTTCACAAGCTCAGGAATCTCTTCCGGACTATCTTGCAAGTCGGCATCCATGGTAATAACAACATTACCCTCGGCAGCTTCAAAACCACAATATAATCCAGCAGATTTTCCGTAGTTACGTCTAAATCGTATCCCTTTTACATTAACAGAGTGTTCTCTTAACTCTTGAATAACTCGCCAGGAGTCATCACTACTTCCATCGTCAACAAAAACAACCTCATAAGACCAATTCAGCGGGTTTACAACCCGCTGAATCCATGCATATAATTCTTTTATTGACTCGTCCTCGTTGTATAAAGGAACTACAATTGATAAGTCCATAATTAAGCCTCTTCCATAATTTCTGAGCGATCAAACATCGCTGGTTCTTTTTTAAAGATTGCTGCTAAAATAAGTGAAATAATAGTTCCCATAAGGGCACTTCCAAAAACACCCATTAACAATAGAGCAGTTGGAGAGGTAAACATACGCACCATTTTTTCAACCATCTCCATTTGTTCTTCTGGCGTTCCTTTTGCCATTGCATCCTCCAAAGCTTTATTCACTATTTGATCAATTAAAGCTGGATCGATGTATTTCATCAAAATAAAAGTAAAAACAGTAGAAATGACACCACCAACTACGGCTGTTAGAATGCCTAATCCTAAACCTTGACTATAACGCAAGACTCCGCCATTAACTTTATCGCGATAATTGATCATGGCATAAGACATAATGCCAATAAAAATAATGTAACTCAGCCAGCTTGCGGCCTGATTCCCTGTTAAGCCAGCTAAATAGATAATTAATGAATACACAACCAACGCCAGACCAAGAAATAAGCCATAGTTTAAAGCGCTTTTGCCAATTGAAGGGTTTTGATTTTCCATGATTTAGTTTTTAAGTTATCTCAACGAAAATACAAATATCCTTTTAAACACACCGATTAGCGCTGGAAAATATTTTAAACCATGGGCAGATAAAAAAAAATTAATTTTTTTATTTTTCATTATCACCACTTTAGATAATCAAAGTAAAAAAAGTGCTCTTGAAAATTTGCACGGTTGAAAAATTGCCCTACTTTTGCATCCGCAATCAAGAAGCAAACACGGGTAAGTCCCATACGACTAGCTCCTGTTGAATTCCCCCAGGGCCTGGCGGCAGCAAGGGTAGACGGTTGTAGCAGTGCGATATGGGTAGCTTACCCACCCGCCTGTGTAGCTCAGCTGGCTAGAGCAGCTGATTTGTAATCAGCAGGTCGGGGGTTCGAGTCCCTCCACAGGCTCTAAAAACCGAATAGGTTTTTAGAGAAATAAGCCTAACAACAAAAGAGTTGTTAGAAAGAAGTAAGAGATATTGAAAATATTGATGGGGAGATACCAAAGCGGCCAACTGGGACGGACTGTAACTCCGTTGACTTATGTCTTCGCAGGTTCGAATCCTGCTCTCCCCACATATTGCCTGTGTAGCTCAGCTGGCTAGAGCAGCTGATTTGTAATCAGCAGGTCGGGGGTTCGAGTCCCTCCACAGGCTCAATATTTTTCTTATTATTGCGAAAGTAGCTCAGTTGATAGAGCATCAGCCTTCCAAGCTGAGGGTCGCGGGTTTGAGCCCCGTCTTTCGCTCAAAGCCATTCGTTAGGATGGCTTTTTTATTGAATTACAATTGGGGAGATACCAAAGCGGCCAACTGGGACGGACTGTAACTCCGTTGACTTATGTCTTCGCAGGTTCGAATCCTGCTCTCCCCACATTTTGCCTGTGTAGCTCAGCTGGCTAGAGCAGCTGATTTGTAATCAGCAGGTCGGGGGTTCGAGTCCCTCCACAGGCTCAATATTTTTTTTTATTATTGCGAAAGTAGCTCAGTTGATAGAGCGTCAGCCTTCCAAGCTGAGGGTCGCGGGTTTGAGCCCCGTCTTTCGCTCAAGCTATTCGTTTTAGAATGGCTTTTTTATTGAATTACAGTTGGGGAGATACCAAAGCGGCCAACTGGGACGGACTGTAACTCCGTTGACTTATGTCTTCGCAGGTTCGAATCCTGCTCTCCCCACACAAAAAGGTTTTGTTAGCAATAGCAAAACCTTTTTTGTTTCTAATCATAAAAGGCTAACTAAACACACTGGTATTCATTTTATTTGCTATTTTTAGGCAAATCAAGTCATTAGCATGATAGTTAAACTATACCCTGAAAATCCAAACGAGAAAGAAATTCGCAAAATTGCCAATGTATTGCGCAATGGCGGCATTGTAATTTATCCTACCGACACCATTTATGGCATAGGCTGCGATATTAATAATGCCAAAGCGGTTGAAAAGGTTGCTCGCATTAAAGACATCAACCTCAAAAAAGCCAACCTATCGTTTATTTGCTACGATTTAAGCCATATTTCAGACTATTGCAAACCATTGAGTAATTCGGTTTTTAAACTGATGAAAAGGCATCTACCTGGTCCTTTCACCTTTATTCTGCAAGCCAATAGCAAAGTGCCAAAGCTTTTCAAAAACAATAAAAAAACAATTGGTATTAGAGTGCCAGATAATAATATTATTCGCGAATTGGTAAAAGAGTTGGGAAACCCTATTCTTTCGACCTCTGTAAGGGATGAAGATGATATTATTGAGTACACGACCGACCCTGAGTTGATAGATGAAAAATTTGCCGATATGGTGGATATTGTCATTGACGGAGGCTATGGCGACAATGAGCCCTCAACCATTGTTGATTGCACCAATGATGAGATTGAAATACTACGACAGGGCAAAGGGGAGATTGAAGTATAGAAAAAAGACAGATTAATTCCATGAGATAATTCATTATCTCAAAAAAGTGGTAAAACTACCTTATACACCACAAAAAATGAATAGCAACGCACTACGATACATCATACAAAGCCTAACAACTGCATTGGTATACATGCTCATTATTTACTTTTGGGATAAAGCAGACGGGACAACTTTTGAGCTAAAGAAATCGATAATAATGGCGTGTTTTGTAGGCTTATCTTCAATAATACCAAGCATCATTACAAATAAGCCTCATAAGAAATAAAACCGTGTGAAATCAAATAACTTGCTTAGCTTACTCTTTCCAAAAATAAGGCGAGAACAGAAGTATTACAGTAAACAATTCCAATCGGCCTATCAGCATCAAGAATGATAAAAACCATTTTCCAAAGGCTGGTACTTCATAAAAGTTAAGTGCTGGTCCTACTTCTCCTAATCCGGGACCAATATTACCTATTGAGGTGGCCACAGCTCCTAAAGCAGTATCCAGATCATAGCCCATTATACTCATAATAATCATGGCCAAGCCCACCGTCATCATGTAAATCACAATAAAGGCTAATACATTGGTAATAATACCAGGGTTTACAGCACGCGTATTGTATCGCACAGGAATAACGGCATTGGGGTGTACCAGGCGTTTTAGTTCGAAAAATGAATTTTTCATAAGCAGAACAATGCGAACAATTTTAATACCTCCACCGGTTGAACCAGCCGATCCTCCCGTAAACATGAGCAAGAATATAACGATGCTTAGGAAAGGCACCCACACTAGGTAATCAGCAGTTGCATATCCTGTTGTGGTAATAATAGACACAACCTGGAACAGTCCATCGCGCCATGCTTTTTCAATACCCAAAGTATCTTCTGTAAAGTATAGAACAGCTGCCACCAACGCACTCACACCAATTATAATGCCTGCATAAGCCTGAAACTCTTCGTCGTTCACTACCTTTTTAAACTTACCGCGCAGCACACTATACGATAAGGTAAAGTTAGCGCCTGCCACAAACATAAAAAGGATGATGACATATTGAATAAACGGAGATGCAAAATAAGCTACACTGGCTTGTTTGGTTGAATAACCTCCAGTTGCCATAGTCGTAAACGAATGACAAATGGCATCAAAGGGTGTCATTCCTCCAACAACAAGTAAAACAGCCTCGGCCAAGGTAAATAATACATAAATCCCATATAAACGCTTAGCTGTTTCTGTAATACGAGGATGCAATTTATCTGGAGCTGGCCCAGGTACCTCAGCAATAAACATCTGCATACCCCCTACTCCTAGCACTGGTAATATGGCTAATGAAAGAACAATTATTCCCATACCTCCGAGCCATTGTATTAGACTACGCCAAAACAATAAGCCGTGCGGCAAGGCTTCAATATCGTTTAGTATACTACTGCCAGTTGTGGTAAACCCCGAAATGGTTTCAAAAAAGGCATCGGTATACGACGGGATGGCGCCACTTAGCCAAAAAGGTAATAATCCGAAAAATGAAAACACCACCCACACCAATGCAACAATTAAATAGCCCTCACGCTTACCAATATCCTTAGGTGCTTTGCGCAATAGAAAACCAGTAGTACCACCAAGTACTATACATATAGCAGCCGATATTAAATGGTAAGGCATATCGTATTCGCCATACAAGGCAGCTACGCCTGCCGATAAAAGCATAAAAGCGCCCTCAACTACCAACAGTAGGCCAAGAACTAAAACTATAAAGCGTGTGTTAAGCATTTCTACAAAGAGTGGTTTTGCGTGGCAAAGATGTTATTTTTTCAAACAAAAAAGACTTGATCGCTTAAATATTCTTGTAAAAATTATGGAGAAATGCGGATAAGCACAAGTAATAATGTGAATTGGGCATAAAAAAAGGGAGCATCAACTCCCGTCTTTATTTTTAGTCAACACTTATAGTTCTACACGCCAACAGCTTCTTTTGATACTAACCACTCTTTTGCCAAGTCCATTGATTCAAAAGAACGTAAATCGCGACCTGTTAAACGCATTATTCCATTATATATAATTCGTTGTAAACCAGAAATACCAACCACTGCTCCATGTCGAACATATGCCTTATTTCCCCCGATAAACTCAGAAAACATTTCTTTAATTTCAGCATTAAAATGCAAACCTTGAATATTACTTAAAGTAACAACACTCTTTTCGGGCTGTACTCTGATATAGTTAACACTTTCTTTAATAATTTCTGCAATCTCAGATACATCGCGCAGGTCACTAAAATTCATATAAAATATTTTAGTTCCCTGGTAGTTTATTAGCTCAATTCTATTCATTGTCCTTTGGTTTTTATTTACTCAACAAAAATATAAACACCAATTTGAACACTTCAAGCTCTTATCAATAAAATCAATAGCTTAATCAAATCAGACTGCAATAATCGAATAATTCATTCGGAAAGTTTAAAATCAACAACATATCGAACAACACCATCGTAATCGAGTATACCATCGTGCACATTATTGGTTTTTAAGTAGGCATCGTTAACAGAACTGGCTACCAACTCAACGTTTTTATTCATCAGCTTCATCCAATACTCGTATGTTTGTACGAAATCTTGTTTTACCTCGGGGCGTAACTTCGCAACTATATCGGCATAACCCTCATGTTTTGAACACTCATAAATAAAGTATTGCAACAAATAAAAGTTACCACTATAAATAAGGCGACTGTCCTGCGAATGCACACAGGTATACCAGGCGTAAAAATTAGCCTCAGCCTCGCTGGTTACGCCTAACTTATGCGCCATTTCATGAGCCAATACACTGGGGTATTCAATAGCAGGCACGTACTTATTAATGTGCACTTCGCCAAAGAAAGGCCCATAATATCCTGAAATACTTGCCGACGCAAAGAAGCGACTCAAACTAATTCGTTTGGGGGTAAGCGATAATAAAGTGGTATCAATACTTAGAAAATTGTTGTTCAAGCGATAACTATTCTGGATTGAATTAAGCACTTCCTCATGCTCATTTATTTCCATTTTTAGATAAGCATCATTTGTTTCCTCAACTAAATCTTCAAACACCTCCAATAAGGCAGCAGTGGCAGGCTTTGATGAAGTGATATTTAAGCGTGGATTTATGGGAATACGGTAATAATTAAAACCCCACACAATATTAAATGATCCATAAATAAGAGCACTTAAAACAATTAGTCGCTGAATGAACTTAAACCATTTTATACGCCTCAATATTAGCCACACAACTAAGCCAAACAGATAAAGCATCAAGAATAAATAAAACAAGTCGCTTAAAGAGACGCTTATCCAATTGCTCAACACTCCTAAAACAGAGGCAATAAATGGAAACAGAGTGTTGGAGTAAAAACGCTCAATCAATTGCGGGTAAAGCATTCCCAATCGCGTGATCGTAAATACAAGCACCATAAATAAGATGCTCCAAAAAGCACTTGATCTGCATAATTTATTTAAATACGACTGCTTCATCAACTAAAAGTATATAATGCATGCTTTAAAACAGCAAAAAGTGCTATTTCTATTATAGAATTTTATCAAGATTAAGGCAAATTAATAATAACTTCGCGACCGAAACAAAAATGTTTTCGTCATGAGTATTGTAATTAAAGAGGTAAACAATAAAAAAACACTTAACGACTTTGTCAATTTACCATATTCACTTTATAAAAATGAAGCGAATTGGGTTCCTCCAATGAAAAAAGAGGAGTTACATGCCCTTATTGCTGAAAAAAATCCAGCTTTTGAATTTAGTAAGGTTAAACTATGGGTAGCCTATCAAAACAACAAATGCGTTGGACGAATTGGCGGTATCATTAACTCATTATGGATTGAGAAGAAAGGCGAAAACATTGGTCGATTTACCCGCCCAGAATTTATTGATGACGCGGAAGTGAGTCGTTTACTGTTTCAAACAGCTGAACAATGGCTTAAAGAAGAGGGCATGGTTGAAGCGCAAGGACCATTAGGCTTCTCTAACCTTGATCATCAAGGCTGTTTAATTGAGGGGCACGACTGGTTACCGTCGGTAGCATCTGATTATCACATGGCCTATTACCAAGAGCACTATAACGCACTAGGTTACGAAAAAGAAATCGACTGGCTTGAGTTTCGTTTAACCTTTCCAGACGAATTACCAGAGAAATCGTTTAAAGTAGCTAATATGCTAATCAAACGATATGGTTTTAAACCCCAAAACTTTACGTCGAGCAAAGAACTGGAACCCTACAAAGAGAAAATTTTCAACTTGTTTAATAAAGCATTCGCTGAGCTTTTCGGAACATTTAAGTTACCCGAAAAGATGATTCAGTTTTACATCAATAAGTACTTCCCTATTTTAAATCCTCGCTACGTTAAAATTATACTCGACAAAGAAGATGAATTGGCAGGTTTTATAATTGCTTTACCATCATTATCTAAAGCGATGCAAAAAGCTAAAGGCAAGATTTTTCCGTTTGGCTGGTGGCACATTATGCAAGCGCTTAAGAAACCAAAAGAGATGGATTTATTACTAACAGGTGTAAAGCCCGAATTGCAAAAACAAGGCGTGGTGTCGCTATTAATGAATGACCTATGGAAAACTGCCAATGAAGATGGGGTTAAAAAGGTAGAAACAACGGGAATGCTCGAAAATAACCATGTTGCCATTCAAATGTGGAAATCATTTGATCATATACAACATAAAAGGAAACGTTGTTACAAAAAAGCACTCTAAAACAATATTTTTAAATATGTGATTTAAAAGGTGCTTGTTTTACAAGCACCTTTTTTAATGAAAACAAAACAATGACCAGAATAGAATTATTAAAAGAGCTAAAAAGTTATGCTATCATTACACTCGGTCTAATGATCAGTGCGGTGGGCTGGACCGGGTTTATCATCCCATCAGATATTGTGGGTGGAGGTGTAATGGGACTTTCGTCCTTGTTATATTTTGTATTTGAAATACCAGTTGGTCCAACTAACCTGGTTATTAATGGTATTCTCATCCTTTTATCGATGAAGATATTAGGGAAAGGCTTTGGATTTAAAACCATTTACTCACTGGTTGTACTTTCCTTGTTTATTACGGTATTTCCATATTTTATTACAGACCCAATTGTAACCGATAAATTTATGGCTGCCATAATTGGCGGAGGAATGGTAGGTGCCAGCATTGGTATCTTATTTGTTCAAGGAGGTAGCACTGGAGGCACCGAAATTGTGGCCATGATCATCAATAAAAACCACAACATCAGTCCTGGACGCATCATGATGTTTCTCGATGTGATCATTATCAGCTCTTCCATCTTCGTTTTTAAATCCTTGGAAACAATGGTTTTTGGTTTTGTTGTTATTGGCCTAATGTCATACATAGCCGACATGCTACTCACCGGATCGCGTCAATCCGTACAGGTCCTTATAATATCTCAGCATCCTAAAGAAATTGCCGATAAGCTTTCGTCGCAAATCAATCGTGGATTGAGTTTTTTAAAGGGTCGAGGCTATTATCATGCAGGCGATCGCGAGTTTATCATTACCATTGTAAAAAAATCAGAATCTCACATGGTTTTTCAGATCATTAAAGACACCGACCCCGATGCCTTTATCTCCGTTGCCAACGTAATGGCTGTGTATGGTCAGGGATTTGATCAATACAAACCTCCATTAAGTGCTAAAAAGAGCTCTAAACCAAAGAGTACTCCAAACCGGATAACTGGTTAAGAACCGAATTAAAAGCCTCAGGCATTTTTGCTTTGAGGCTTAATTTTTCCCCAGTATGCGGATGCTCTAATTCCAATGACTCGGCGTGCAGTAATAATCGCTTCACTCCTTTATTCTCAGTCATGATTTTATTCAAGGTCCAATCGCCATGCTGAGTATCTCCCAAAATATCGGTTCTATTCATGGCAAAATGTTGCCTTAACTGGTGCCAACGACCCGTTTTTGGCGTTGCTTTTACCAGACTTAGGCTCACATCAACATCATTTTTGTAGCTAATTTGTGTTTCGAGTGTTTTAATTGTTTTGTAAGCGGTGCTCGCCGATTGACGTTTCTTCTTTTTCTTTATCAACACATCCTTATCAAAAACACCTTCGCCAGGCACTCCCTTACATACAAGCAAGTAACTTTTAACTACTTTTCGCTGTTCAAACATCTTACTTAATGCTGCCGCTGTTTCGCTCGAAAAAGCAAGGATGATAATACCTGAGGTTTTAGAGTCTAAACGATGAACCGGAAAAACCGACTCGTTTAATAATTTCCCAACCTGCTTGGTTAAATATTCAGCGTCGGCAGGCATAAAATCATTTTTATGAACAGGTAGGTCAATTGGTTTATTAACGGCTACCATCACTTCATCTTGGTAAATAATGTCTTCAGAGCTTATATGCATACTTCAAAGATAAGTGCTTCTACTACTTTTACATCATCAAACAAAAATACTTACTACTTTTGCAGCCTTAAAATACCTAGCTATGCGGAACGTTGAACTTAAATATAATGTTTTGGCCATTTGTGCCTGTTTACTTTGGTCCACTGCCTTTGTGGGCATTAAAATAGGATTACAATACACCACACCTCTTCAGTTTGCAGGCCTTCGCTTCTTTTTATCGGGTATAATGCTGCTTCCATTAATCCGACCCTTCTCGCAAATTACAAATGCAATACGCCATAACTCATGGTTAATTACAAAAGTATCTGCTTTTCAAACATTTGTGTTATATGCCTTATTTTATTGGGGTATTGATTTAATTGATGGAGCCTTAGCTGCCATTATCATCGGCTCGCAGCCTTTGTTTGCTGCTCTTACCGCTCATGTAATGATGAAGAATGATAAAATGACCATCAGAAAAACGCTCACAATTTCCACAGGCATTGCGGGCATTGTATTAATTGCCATACCCAAAGGACTGGATGGCCCAGATGGATGGTTAGGCATAGTGGGTATTGCACTTTTAATCCTGGCTAACATTGCATCTGGTATTGGCAACGTATTTGTTAGTCAGCATAAAACAAGCATATCGCCCATCATCCTTAGCTCTTTACAAATGATTATTGGCGGACTGCTACTTTTTTGTTTTTCACTTCTTTTTGAACCGTTTACTGGTTTTTCATTACCTAGTAGTTATTTCCTGGCACTCGGATGGCTTAGTTTTCTATCGGCAACCGCCTTTACCATATGGTTTTATTTATTACAAAAGCCTACAATTAAAGTATCGGACCTCAACATATTTAAATTCATCATACCAATAGTAGGTGCTGCCTTAAGCTGGCTTATCCTACCCGATGAATCTCCCAACATTACGAGTATTGTTGGCATGTTAATAATTGGTTCTTCAGTCATCTTTTATAACCTTGCATCTAGAAATTAAGAAACAGTTTAGTAGTAGTATACCAATGATGCGTACCGGCTTTAAACTCCTTTGATTGTAAAATTACATCGAAATTAATACCAAAGGATTTATAACTAACTCCCAAACCTGTGCGCCAACTTCCAATCACTTTTTGAAGCTCGTTAAATTCAACATAGTGAATTTTCTCATTACGATGCCAGCCTCCCATTAGCGTGGCATTGTAACCTACCACAGTTAAAGTAGGCTCGGTATTAAGATACATTTGCCATTTATTATCGGCTCCCATCAGGGGTAAACCAAGGCTTTCCATATAATCATCCATTTTACCAGCTCTAAACAACACACCTACAGATGCATCATCATGCAAGGTGCCAATACGAGCCGCTCCTGATGCATGCAGATCAAAGTTATTAGCCTTATAAATTTGTTTGGATGCCTTGAAATTATAATTTAACACAGGCCAGTTATATTGCTGATGATGCCAACCATTTGGCAATGTATTATCCGAAAATTCATGATATCGGTATTGTACCTGACCTGCCCCAGATGCTGGTCCCATCACACCAATATCCAGCTCCGAGCTGTATAACCACCCTGTTTCATCGTTGGCAGCGCGTGAATGCGAGGTAAATACTAAAACACCTGCATATGGTCTATCAGAATACTGCACTAGGTCGCTCTTTAAATCCTTTGGGGTATAGGTTTTTTGATAGCCAGAGAAACCATACATCACGCGGTTATACCCTTTGGGTCTTAGCAAAATATGATTCACAGGATTATACTTAAAAAAGGCATTATAAGTCCCAAAAGACATGCCCTGTGTGTAGTAATAATCCGTCATCATAAATACATCATTATCCCAGCCAAGTTGGTAAAACGAGTTTGCCAAAGGTTGCTGCGCTCTTGTAGCAATACTTGCACAGCCTATTAAAAACAATGTTAAGATGTAGCTCTTCATCCTCAATTTATGAAAGTTTTGGGGCTGTATATCAAAATTGATTCCACAAATTCTTAAAAAATATTAAACTTTACCTGTACCTTTTTTGTCATTAATATTATAAAGACAGAAACAAAGAGCTATTTTTGATATAATTATTTAATCCAAACTAATTTAAAACCATTAATCTTAACAACTTATTCAATGAAAATTATCGTAGTCATTTTATTAGTTGCTTTCTCATGGCAATTAAATGCGCAAGAAGTCAATAAAAAAGACTCCACAAGCACAGAAATAAAGAAGCCGAAACGATATAATTTTGTAACAGCTCGCTACCATGCAGGTAGAGTGTTGGCAACGAATGATTTTTTGAAAGGCGAGAATGAAACCGGAGAACCGATTGATTTTTACCAGGCCATTAATTTTGCCTATGGTGTACAAACCGATGGCAGCAAAGAGTGGCACCATATTTTCAACTTCCCCTACTATGGCGTTTCCATCTACACAGCCAACTTTTTTAACGTTGATGAACTAGGTACACCTACATCAATATATGGTTTTATGGGATTTCCATTTAAAAGATGGAAAAAAAGCATGTGGGGTTATGAACTTGGCTTTGGTTTGACTTATAACTGGGAACCATACGATGCCTACACCAACCCTTTTAATGTGGTAATCGGGTCGTATCGTACGGTATACATCGATGCAAACCTATTTTATCAATACCACTTAAGTCCTCGTTGGGATATCAGAGGTTCGTTTGGTTTTACTCATTTTTCTAATGGTGGAACAAAAAAGCCCAATAGTGGCATCAACTTATTATCACCAGCCATAGAGTTGAGTTATAGCTTTAAAGACCGTCCATTATTAGTTAGGGAACAACAAGCGGCCTATATGCAGCATTATGAAGTAGCTTTACAATTTGGTGCAGGTGCACGAAATATCTTATACGATAACCCCAATGATCCAAGTGACCCAAACATGCCAAAAGGAACAGCTGATGTGATGCATTCCTATTTTAACTTTTCAGGAGCCATTCTAAAACAGAGCACTTGGAGAAATAAATTTGGTGCTGGTTTGGACATTACCTACGACGAAACACAAAACGTTACAGTAACTAATCCTGAGGATGGAAATCAGGAACCAACAGTTGTATTTGCAGATAAACTTTCGAAAAAGATGATGTTAGGTGTATTTGGGGCCTATGAATTCACAATTGATCGCTTATCAATTGCCTCGAACATTGGTATTTTGGTCTTAAGAGACAAGGGAACCAATGCAAACCCTCTCCTATATCAAAAATTTGGTTTAAAATACCATTTCAAAAATGACCTTTACGCTGGGTTATTAGTGCGTGCTCATAATTTCTCAGTTGCTGAAGTAATTGAATGGAATCTTGGCTACAGAATTAAGTGGCATTAATTTTGAAATAACACACGCATAACTTTTAAAACTTATAACCATGAAACAAATTTTGTTACTAACGTTCCTCATCGGTTTCTCTCTGTCTAGTTTTGGTCAGGAAAAAGATGAAAAGGACATGACCAGAAAAGAGCGTAGAGCATTACACAAACAACAACAAAAAGAACTATCAGAACAGATGGCTCAAATACTTGCTGTTTCAATTGATAGTAAACAGTGGGTGCTTGAAGCAAATACACTTTCAAACAAGAGGGGCTCAACTATAAATGTTAACAGTTCACTAAATTTCATTGCGGTTGAGGGCGAAGAGGCCTTTGTTCAATTAGGTTCCAACACTGGAATGGGTCAAAATGGCGTAGGAGGTGTTTCGGTAAGAGGTAACATCACTAAGTACGAAGTAAATAAAAATGAAAAGAAAGGGACTTACTACATTACACTTTATGTGTCTTCGGCCCTCGGATCATTTGACATACGACTTGACTGTAATTCTGATGGTCAGATTGCTAACGCCACAATACAAGGCAACTCTTCCAGCAGAATTAACTATCGAGGTATTGTAGTACCATTAGGACAATCAACAGTTTATAAAGGAACACCCGTTATTTAAACAATAAAATATCAACAATATTATTGCTGGTCAGAAGCTTTGGTTTCTGACCTTTTTTCTGTCTGATAAGGTATATAGAATTTGAATGTTGTTCCAACATTAGGCTGTGAACGTAACCAAATTTGTCCTTTAAGCATTTCAACCAACTGCTTAACAATGCTCAAGCCTAAGCCAATGCCATCGTTTACTGCATTTTTCTCCTGAACCTTTTGAAAAGGCGAAAAGATATGCTCATAATACTCCTCTTCAATACCTATTCCGGTATCTATGACTTGAAACAAAATTACATCACCTTCGCCATTATCTGTACTAGACAGCTTTTCGCTCTTTAATATGCTATTTCTATTCTCAAATGAAACAGCTAGTTTAACATGCCCTTCTGAGGTAAACTTCAAGGCATTGTTAAGCAAATTAATTATGATTTGCTTTAGTCGCTCGGGATCTGAAACTAAGGAGATTGATTTAAGCTCTTCTGGTAGATTCAGCTCAAACTTTACTAACTTATTTGTATGGCCTAGTTTTAACGACCGATAAACATCAGTGCATAAATCATAAATATTAAAACACTTACTAACAAGCTGTATTTGGCCGGTTTCAATCCTTGAAATATCAATAATATCATTAATTAAGACCAATAAGCTATCGCTACTTTTTTGAACAGCATTGGCGAATTCTTTGCGTTCTTCTTTATCGTACACATCGCTGGATAATAAACTTGAAAACCCAACAATCGCATTCATGGGTGTTCTTATTTCGTGTGATAAATTGGCCAAAAATGCTGTCTTCAAACGATCTGCATTTTCAGCTTTCTCTTTTGCCTCCTGAAGATCAACCGTTCGTTCCTGTACTAATTCTTCTAAATAATACCTGTGGCGCTCCAGTTCTGACTTTTGAACAATCACCTCCTCTTTACTATCCTCCAGCTCACTATTGGCTTGTTGTAATTCAATGGTGCGCTGCTGAACTTTTATCTCCAGGTTCTTTCTATGCTGACTTAAATACCTGATACGAACCAAATAAACAAGATAAATAACGACGATTCCCAAAGCACCCAGCAAGTAACGAAATAAACGACTATCAAAAAAAGTAGGCTTAACGATTAGATGTATAGATGCTCCGTCATCATTCCAAATATTATCATTATTACCTCCTTTAACCCGTAAAGTGTATTCTCCTTCATCGAGGAAAGAATAACTTTTAGCACTATAGGACATTAGGGTATCCCACTTGGCGTCATAACCTTCCAGCTTCCACGCAATCATATTACGGTTAGCATTCTGATAATTAAAAACGCTTCCGTTAAAAGTCACCTTATTATCGGCAGTACTTATTTCAAGAGTATCACTTTCTAAAAATGAAAGGTTATAAAATACCTGACCACTTTCCAGGTCATGATCATCATTTATAAAATAAGAATTTATCGAAACTTGCGGAATCTTTGCATTAATCTTAAAATCATTGGGGTCAAATTCGATAAACCCGCCAAAACCACCCATTAAAATCGCGCCATCCGCCGCTTGATAATGTGAACGTTCATTAAACTCCCTACAAAAGGTTCCATCAATTTTCCCAAAACTCAATACCTTTTTATTCTTCGGATCAATCCGTAATACCTTTGAATTGGTATTAACCCAACAATAACCATTTTCATCGGGATAAATAGAGTAAATATTGGTTGAAAGCTGATCATTATAGTGCAATGGGGTGATTACTTTTGAATTGGTATTAAAACTTAATAAGCCCGAACCAAACGTTGAAAGCCAAAGGGTTGAATCACTCATTGGCAACAAGCCAAAAACAGAATTATTCATTTTATCACCGTGGGCTGAAATGTTTGCCGATGAATACATATTAAAAGCTAACTCATCTTTGTTAAAACTAATAATATGGCCACCCTTAGATCCTATCCATAACATTCCTTGATCATCAAAATTACCTGTTGATGTTACAATAATTCCTTTATCACCAAAATCGCTTGGAAATTGGAATAATTCGTAAGACCCAGAGGACAAATCAAACTTAATAATTCCACTATAGGTAATTAGCCACAAATCTGTATTTAATGGTAAAACATCAGTAACAGTATTATAGCGATGATTTGTTAGCAAATCACAATCGAACTGGTAACGCTGAACAGAATGATCGTGTATATCAACACTAAATAAACCATTAAATGAGCCTAACCATAACATACCATCACTCGTTTCATAACTACACGTTATAGTATCATTTTTTAAATCGAAGCCCTCGCGGGATTTAAACACTTGAGGACTTTCATTCTCCTTCTTAAAAAAGAAACCTTTATATGACCACCACCAATAATTTCGATTTAAATCTTTGTGAAGAAAAAATATATCATCACCACCAATTCCACCATCTATTGATGTTTGAACATGTTTGAAACGTATGTCATCGTCAGATAATTTAGACAAGCCACCTTTGGTTCCAATCCATAATAAATTGTGGTCTTCTGAATAAGTAAGGGTAGAAACCCAATTACTTGCCAGTGAATAGCCATTATTATTTGTGAGTAGCTTATTGACAACTTTCCCTTCCATCGAAAGCTGTAATAAGCCATCTCCGTTAGTTCCTAGCCACACATTCCCTTTACCATCGACCAAATGGCACACCAACAATGTTTTTTGATCAAGCGTACGATACAGTACTGTCGCTTGTTTAGTATCCATACTTATTGATACCAAACGATTTTTCGTACATAACTCAATAGTGCTATCACTGCTTTGTGTGATGGAGTTAATTTGATCTTTGCCAATGTTGAAATCGGAAACCTGTAGCTGATAGTTCTCTTTCAATAATTGAGACAAATCGTAACGATAAAGCCCAATGCTCGTTGCAATTTCTAAAGTATTATTTATCTGCTTAACATCATACACTGAATAGGAAGATCCTTTGTCAAAGAGAACTAAGTCAGTGAATTCTTCAGTTTTTATATCATATACCTGCAGGCCCGTATCTTCTGTTCCGATAAACAGATAATTATTATACCGCAACAATGAGCGTACAATTCCAATCTCATTAACATGGTTTTTGGTTCTATTGCGCTGAATACGATCAAACTTATACGTTTTCACATCCATACGGCATATTCCACCAAAATAGGTACCTACCCACAGGGCACCATGCTCCTCATCCATCAATAAGCTTTTCACATTATTATCAGATAAGGATAAAGAGTCGTTCGCTACATATGTAAATACATCGAAATAAATGCCATCAAATCGAAATAAACCCTCCGATGTACCTACCCAAGTATAACCTTTGGGGTTTTGCACGACACTCTGAGCGTACGGATGATCCAGGCCATCATTTGCGCCATAACTCACTATTCCATATTGCTGACCAACAAGGTTATTAACTAGAAGAAATAAACTAATACACGCAAAGCAGATTATTTTCAACATCTCTTAGTTTTGATTTTTGGGCATTCACATCATCAACACTTTTTTCTCGAAAAGAAAAAATAACACTTACTAGTTAACGATACTTTTGCCTAAAAGTTACGACACCATTTAACTTAGGTATGTAACAAGAGATAGCTTAAAATATCATCTCCTATAAACCAAGCACCTGAATAGCCAAGCCCGACAAGAATATAACAAATCCGGCAATAGGATGCCCTAAGTTTTCGAAACGTTTGAGGTTTAAAAAAGTAAGTCCATAACTCGCTACTAGTACTGCAATTGTCATGGTTGTTAGTGTTACCAAACCAAAAACACTTGTTACCAAAACTAAAGAACCAATACTTTCAATTGCAGCAGGATACATTAATATAGGTATTAAAGGCTCACAAGGTCCCAATGCAAAAATGATAAACAAAACCCAAGGTGTAATATTTTTAGAGTCTTTGAGCTTATCTGTATGGTCGTGATTATGATTTTTATACCAACGCCTAACTCCCCAAAGGGCATAAAGTAAACCAAATGCAATCAGAGCCCAGGCAGCCAAATTACCTCTAAAAGACTCGAACCAATTAAGCTTTTCAACTTGCATTTCTAATCCTATACCTATTAAACCAACTACTACCGAACTAAGAATATGTCCAATTCCACACACCAAAGTAAGGGCAAGAATTTTACCGAGCTTCCACTCGCGTGCTTTACCAATCATGATAAATGGTAAATAATGATCGGGGCCAAAAAGGGTATGAAAAAAGCCAATAGAGGCAGCGCTGATGACTAATATTTGCAATTCCTGACTCATTTTTTTTCTTAAAAATAGAAAAATATTGACTTCAAGTTTAGACGATAACGATTAACTAAGCTAATTTATTTTCAATCTAAATCTTATTTTCTGCCTGCTTTACATACACTTTTAGAATATGCGCAATTGACACAGAACTAATTTCGTGATCGGGAATATCATCAAGTTTAAAAAAATGATAAGCGCTTATATCATCCATTGCATGCATTTTGTCGAACGATTTTACCTGGCATACAAATGCCATATCACAAGTAAAAACCGAGTATCCCGAAAAAATATATTCATTGGGATAAGAGCACAGAAAATTCAAATCAACCACATCCAGGTTCAATTCCTCTTTAACTTCTCTAAGCACAGACTCTTCAGCACTCTCTCCTGGATCGACAAAACCACCTGGTAAGTCAAGCTTTCCAGCATTGGGCTCACAGGCTCTTACCGTTAATAATATTTCTTGACGCTCGTTTAAGATGATGGCAGCAACTGCACTGGCTGAGTTAACAAAAAAATGAAAGCCACAAACCTTGCACTTAAATGACTTGCTACCATCGTATTTAAAATCATTAGACCCACACTTGGGACAATACTTTATAACATTTTCTGGTTTGGTTAACTTCATAGCTTTTCATAAATAAATAAAACTTAACAATGCAATAAATGATAATTTTATCACAAAGCGACTTATATTTGTTAATATAAAATTAGAAAAAGTATTTTAACCAACCCCGCATGCCTGATAATTATAAACCATCCCTAATTAAGTCGGCCTACGACATATTGGCATTGGCTCTGCAATTAAAGAAAGTATCCAATCGAGCTAATTTATATGTTGATAGAAACAGCATCAGCTATAGAAGAACAAAATGGGGTTTTGAAAAAGAAGAAAAATACAACTTGCGTGTTGCTCTCAGGCGTAAAGAACGACAGCTCGATCAGTTATCTGATGCTAAAAATGACCTGGAACAATCATTTACTCAACTCACAAAACGCAAAACTGGTTTACTGCAACACCTGGAGGCTGCTAACGACAAATTAAAACAAGCGAAAAAAGAAAAGGGATTTTTTAAGAAACTAATAAAAGAACTATTAGATAAAAATACGGCCTTGGATAAGCGTATGGAGCGAATGCAAAATCAAGCTGACAACCTACAACAACAGGTTAAAAAACTAAAAGAGAACAAAGACAACTTATTTGAGCAAAACCTCAACTTAACGGAAAAAACGCGTCAGCAAAAAGTGCAAATAACTGCATTACAAAAGGCCATCAGTGAGTTAAAATCAAAATCTCACGAAAAAGCTAACAGCTAAAACAGTTAACAAACAAAAGGATCACCAACCATTACTCTCCACCAAACGGTTGCAACACCAACTGAAACTGATAATTATTAGGAACAATTGAATACTTAGCATGTGGTTTGGCACCCCATGAATTATCACCACCTACACCCATTATTTTATGGTCAAGGTGCAAATATACCTCATCTTTGCTTTCCAGGTCAAACGGATGTAATACGCCCCGCTCTTCAGTTGTGAAGTCATCAACACTATAATGCAAAGCTGAAAAACCAAATACATCGCCAGACATTATTTGCATGCCCATCTTGTTATCATTACTAAGTTTTAACCAACGCACATCAGTTTTATAAGCATTATCCTGAGGGCTGGCATACTCAACATACTGACTTGCAACATCACCAGAATATATACCAACCAAAGAAGCCGTATTTCTGTCGGGATAATTTTCCCATGGTCCACGTCCATACCATTCAACATTGGTAAATTCAGGTACTAAGGTTGCTTTTAAACCAATACGAGGTAGCATAGGCAAAGATTTGTCGCCCAATTCGAATTGATAATCGATAAGCACCTGTCCATTACCTCGAACCGTATAATTAAGCTTGATGTTTGAGTCAATAGTTGGTAAAAACAAGTGGAAGTGAACAATGGCCTGTAAATTCCCAATACGCGATATCTTTGAATCAAGCACCTGCACGCTATCCATAACCGACCGCCAAACTCCTAACTTATCAACCATCTTATAACCGTGATCGTTATCATTTGGTGCTTTCCAAAAACTAGGCACTAGTGCTTCTTTCAAAAACTCTTTATCACGGTATTTAAACGATGACAAGCTGCCATCGGTCTTATCAAACTGAACCAAAAATAAATCGCTGCCAACAATATAGGCCTCATTACCCATCAATATATGAAGCGACTGATTGCTTTCCTCCACTGGCATCTTAAATTTTTCACTCAAAGCAATTTGCTCGGTGGCCAGTACACTACCTGCTTTAATTAGGCCCCAATCGTTTTTAAGACGTGCCCTTAAGTTCAAGAAATACTCCTTTCCCTGACTGTTTTTCCACAAATCCAGGTAAAAGGGCATTTTCGTTTTCGTATCTGGCAGCAGATTATCCATTGAAACAGTACCCGTAGATATGGCATACCCATCGGCTATTACCTCCCATTCCAACTCAAAATTATTAAGCGTGGTAAAGTTGTACTTATTATGTACGAGCAAAGCATTATTATCAAAAGGAATTGTTTCAAAGGCAATGTTCTGATATACCTTTTTCACCTCGTGAATAGCAGGATGCAAGGTACGATCGGCATTTACAAGCCCATTCATACAAAAGTTTTTATCACTTGGAATATCATCAGGACCAAAGTCGCCACCATAAGCCCAATAAGCTTCGCCATTCTCATTCTTGGTCAATAAGCCTTGATCAACCCAATCCCAGATAAATCCACCTTGTAAATTATCGTAGTGCTCAATTACATCCCAATAATCTTGCAAATTACCTACACTATTTCCCATAGCATGGGCATACTCGCACAATATATACGGACGATGTTGCACTTGCCTGCCATAACGCACCAGTCGATCGATTGGAGCATACATGGGGCACACAATATCAGTATGCAGCCTCTCTCCTGCCCGCTCGTAATGAACAGGACGAGATGCATCAAATTGATGAACCCAATCGGAACAAACCTCAAAATTAACACCATCGCCAGCTTCGTTGCCCAAAGACCAAATAATAACTGAGGGGTGGTTTTTGTCGCGCTGAACCATGCGTTGCACGCGATCTAAATGCGCCGCCTGCCAATTTTTATCTTTGGCCAAAGTACGTTCGCCGTATCCCATTCCATGAGATTCTATATTGGCCTCGTCCACAACATACAAACCATACTCATCGCATAATTGATACCATAACGGATCATTGGGATAATGACTTGTTCTTACCGCATTAATATTATGCTCTTTCATCAAACGAATATCCTGAAGCATGGACACACGTGAGATGACATGCCCTGTTGCTTCATCATGCTCATGTCGGTTAACGCCTTTAAGATAAACAGCCTTGCCATTAACAAGCATTTGACCGCCTATAATTTTCACCTCCCTAAATCCAACTTTTAGGGCCGTTGCTTCAATCACTTTGTTTTTATCGTTTTTCAAACTGATAATCAAGTCGTATAAATGGGGTGTTTCGGCCGACCATAATTGTGGGGCCACAATGCGCCCTTTTAAACTCACCAGACTATCTTCAACACCAACAACTAACTCTTTCGTACTAAATGAAATATCCTTTTTACCCTGCTTTAATTCTGCTTCCAATCGATAGTTACCTACAGCTCCATTAGTATTTAAGCTTACATCAACCGAATAATTGGCAGTCGCATAAATCGAATCTAACTTCGTTTTAAAATGAATATCGCGTATACGCACATCCGATGTTGCGTAAAGGTATACATCCCGTTCTATTCCACTTATCCGCCAAAAATCCTGACACTCCAGGTAAGAGCCATCACTCCAGCGGTAAACCTCAAGAGCCACCGTATTCTCTCCCTCTTTTACAAAATCACTAATTTCAAATTCCGCAGGTAATTTTGAACCCTGAGAATACCCCACCTTTTGTCCATTCACCCAAATATACATGGCTGACTTAACTGCACCCAAGTGAATAAATACCCGTCTATCTGTCCATGTTTCATCAATAATAAAATTACGTCGGTAGGAACCTATAGGATTCCAACCATCGGGGATAGTTGGTGGCTGAGGGTTTTTCATGGCAAAAGGGTAGCTTGTATTCACATAAATAGGAATACCATACCCTTGTAGCTCCCAATTCGAGGGCACTGATATACTATCCCAAGCGGATACATCGTATGATGGTTTGTAAAAATCAAGCGGCCTTTGCGATGGTTCTTTTACCCAATTGAATTGCCAATAGCCGTTTAGCAACTTAAAATTAGGGCTTTCGGTTCGATTGAATAACAAGGCTTGTTTAACACTTGAATAGCTATAAAATGACGAACGTGGCGCTTCTTTATTAATTTGATAAACCTTGGGATTTTCCCAATCATTTTGAGCATCTACAGCACTTAGCTGCAGAACAAATAAGGCGACAAATAAGACAAAAATATTTTTCATTTGCTTATATTTTGTTTTTTATTGCCATAATGTGTCCCGATTTATCGGGATGGAACTCGCCAAAAATCAATCATACTCCTGTGTGAGAAGCGATTCTCTTGGCTCGTTTCATATACTCTAATTAATTACAAGTTTTTAAGCCACTTTATTAGTGGAGCTATTAATATTTTTCTCTCTCGGATCAAGACATATATAATCCTGACGATATGGTGTTTTGTTTTTAATGACGCTGTAAATAG
>NZ_VKDE01000029.1 GCF_007097485.1 Carboxylicivirga sp. M1479
TATGAAACTTAGATTTTATCTATCTGTTTATTAAAGTTAATGCAGCAGATGGAGCTTTTTGCCTAAGTTAAAAATCACGTTTGACTCCTAATTGGTTTTCTCATATTTAGGTATTCCACAAACTAACGATCTGTTTAAATATATTTTCTTTTATCAAATGGAACTCACAAATAAATTTAATCATCCTCTTGTGTGTCAATTTGGATAAATTGACATGGTCGTTTCATGTGGATTGGATTAGGATTCGTTTGTACCAATTAACAAAGCTAATCTTCTCAAAAGTTGCCTATTTTCGGTATAATTCCATTTTATCCATTAACAGATTAACCATGTCAGTTATATCTTGCTGCAAGGCAGTCACATTAATCGCAACTGGCGAACCATATATTAGCCATTTTATTACAAAACACAGATGTAAAAATGGATTAGAATTTTGCCTGATGAATGCCTTTGGCTTATCCATTTTAAGCACAATCATATTGCTTTCATCATTCGCCTTAATCTTTTTTATTGCTGACCACTTTATCTTACCTGCAGCCATAATACCTGAATTATCAATGATTCCTTCTTCATTTATTATTAGGCCAGGTTTACCTTTATACAACATTAGAAACAATCTTACTATAATTGGTAAGCACATTAATATTAAGGCAGCTCCACAAATATAAAGGCCTATTGGATTAGGCATGGTTCCTTTTGCCTTAAACGCTTGCGCTGCTTCAATAAAATCAATGCCGCTCCATAAAAAGTACGAGAAGCCTAATAATGCTATTATTACATTCTTTCGCATTAATGCAATCTCTGTTGTTTCTGACTTCACCTTGTATTAATTACTTAAAGTTATATTCATCAACCTTTTATCCTTCAGACTATCTTCAATCGCTTCAAAATTCTTTAACGCAGTGGCACTCCACAATTTGAACAAGAATAAGGATTCTTAACATTTCCCGGTCTCTTTTTACAATTTGGACATTGCCAACTCCACGCCATAGCCAAAACCAATATAGGTATTATCATAAAAAGCACTTTTTCAATTTGTTGCGCTGTAAAACCAAAAAGCAATGTGTTTGGTTGAAAAGTCAAATAGGCAAAAACGCAAACCAGAGGCATAAGTAATATATTAATGACTTTCAACCTCATTTTTCTATTTCTAAATTCTCTTTTAATCTCTGTATCCATCCTAACGCTTCTGTCTTTATTTATTAACTCATCACAAGCATTGGACCATTCAAAAATGCAAGGTTAATCCAATTCCATTGTCGGTCATCGATAAATTAAGCTCTTTATTATCCCAAAATGAACCCGCTGACCTGTCGGCATTAAAGGTATCGACAGCCTGCCTCACTTGTTTGTTAAATTTTTGGCTCAATGGTATAGACACAACTATTAACCCGGCGCCAATGCCAGCCATGGCCCAGTTAGGGTCACCATTTCCAATGGCCGCTCCAATGGGCCAGCCAACCATAAAACCACCAGCAAATCCAAGTATTGAAGTCAAGGTATTGGTCGATTGTGCGGCTTTTATTTGCTCGTATGCCAATTCATTTGTTTCCATTGACTTTACCAGCTGACTCATGTTTAATCGATTGGCACCTTGATAAAATTGATATCCTCCAAACACTTTTTTAATGGTTATGGAATCGTTGGATGCTTGCCCCAATGCGCACGTTAACGCTAACGTTAGCATGGTAATGATAATGCTTGCTTTTTTCATATGATTATAATTTACTTTCATTTGCCATATGGAACTCTCAAGTAAATTTTATCATCCCACTGTGTGAAAATTTGGATAATCAAATTTACATGGTCGTTTCATGTGTTTAAAATTTGTATTTATTCGCCATATAGAACTCGCCAAAATAAGTCATACTCCTGTGTAATAAGCTATTCTCATAGCTCGTTTCATCAGTTATTAAATAAATAATCGCCTGCCATTACTAACAAAATCTTTATACATAAAATACCCCACATATACTATCCAAACCAAAGGCATTAATACAGTATATAAAGGTCGATATGGGCTAAATTTAAGGTATGGATTATCTGATAATACTAATTCTGGTGGTGATGTAATCCAATCCACCAATCCACTATATAGCTTAATAACTAAGAACATTAAAATAAATGCTCTTGAGTAATAAACAAACTTGCTAAAATGAACACCATTATTCATAAACATTTGCACTATAAATATCAATACAAATGGTATTCCTCCATAAAGAGAGTCAGGAGACCAACCTGTATACGGCAACAGGTTCTCATAAATAACATCTCTGTAATAGTTCCATGCTACTGCAGTAAAAACCATTATTACAGATGATAAAAGTATCGAAATTATTATATCCTTTGGAACTTCCTTAAACATGTCAATATCAATTTTCATTAATTTTTTATTTTTACAATTTGCTTGCTTAAATACTCTTCACAGCAGGCGCAGAGATGAAGCCAAAGTGAAATACCAAGTAGCAAAAATTGAATTAATATTATCTTTTCAACTTTAAGCCACTTATAAATCATAAACACATTCTAAAACAAATAGAATGTTCATATATCAATTTGGTCTTGGTATGCTTTATGAAATCTTTCAGTGCTGCACTACCTCAGGCTTCTTTATGGGTCATTCCTTGCTATTAGTAAATTATTGAGACTTATTTTCTTTCAATTTCTCTGTCAATAATCCATGTAAGTTATTATGGCTGCTTTTTAACGAGTTGGTTGAAATTCCTATTGGTGAACCATATTTTTTATAATTAGCTTTTAAACTCTTTCTTTTAAAGGAATTTTCGGCGCGATCAATATAGTCTTGAGGATTTTTAACCATGAGCATAAGGAAGCTCTGATTCATTACTTTTTTGACTTTGATTTCTTCAATATCTGACCATAACACAAGACCTAATGAAACTCCACTTGAATTATCAATTATTCCTTCGTTATTTATAACTAGCCCTGCCTTTCTATCTAAGAATTTTTGCAATATGGTAATCAATGCGAATCCAAAAACTATAATCGAAATAGAACCAAGGGAATAAAGCAATATTGGATTACCTAAAATTGGGATATCGATAGTTTGAGCCTTTACTATATATCCGATACCCAAGGCTACAAAAACGATACAACCAAGCAGCAGTATACCCAGCTTCATCTTACTCAATGCTATTTCAATTTGTTCGTTATTATTCATAGTTATTTTGTTTTATTTTTTTTCATTTTAAAAGCCAAATGCAAATCTTACACTCCTTATAAAATAAATAGAATGTCAAAAAACAAAGGTTTGGCGGTTGCTGCAGAAGCTACAATCTTTCCAAATAATCACGAACACTCAATACTCTATACTAGTGTAAAGGAATTAACCTATCTAACTTTCCAAATTGAGCAGAACCAAATGCTTTAAACTAGCATGTGAGACATGGCTTTTAAAGCTCATCAATAAGCATTACAACCCGAAAGCCTACTCTTGGGTCTGGCAATTGGAAATCCTGAGATTTATTAACAACACATTCGTCAATGGTGTTATCCCAGCTACCACCTTTAATAATGCCCGACTCTGTTAGTTCTGCCACATTTCCAATGATATCGTATACACCCATTTTATTTGCCTTGTATGAGCCTACTACACACGTTGTCATCCCGCCATCTGAACTATAATCATATTTATTATCTCCAGATACTTTGTTCTCAAATTTGATGTTTGTATTTGAACAACTTGAACCTGGCTCATAGGCAAAGTTCCCATACCACGGTAAATTGTGGCCAGGCAATACAGCGGCCATTTTATTCCATTCCTGTTCTGTAGCCAGACGAAACGTTACCTTCTTATATTTTCTTTTTTCTTTTGAATTGTAGCTATCGCTCAACCATGCACAATACGCTTTAGCAGCTTCAAGACTAACATTAACAACAGGGTAATTATTAAATCCAGGATGCCAAAAATATTTCTCAACGAATGGCCCATTAAAACTATGAGGAAACTTTTTCATCCATTGAGTTGTGTCAGGGTAGCTACTGTTATATTCGGCCAATCTATCCGTGGCTTTTAAGTATTCCAGATATTCTCTGAATTCCTTATTTGTTACCTCATAAGTGCCAGCATAAAATCGATGAGACACCTCTTTGAATCTGTCTTCTTTTTTATTCTTCTTAGGTTTAGATGCACTAAATACCAATAAAGCCATAAGACTAAAAACGATTAAATTCATTTTTTTCATTTCCATCATGAGTTTTTTTTGAGGTATATAGTTGATGTTTTGGTAGTGTTGGCTAGCTGATATACAAATATGGGCGATTTCGGCTTTATACTTATCAATTAGAGACAAACATAAACCGAGTACAACAATTGATTTTACATCAATCTAGCCCATTTTGCATATACAGCCTTACAAGCTGCCATTCTTCATTAATACTTGTCCATCAAATTTTAACATTAAAGCATCCCAATCAAAAGGTGTTTGCAAATAGAATTCAGCATTACCACCAATGGGGTCAAAATGCTTTAAAACCAATTCTTTTTCAGTAGGATAGTTATATTCTTCGTAATACTTATTCTCTATAAATAAATTTTCTAAATATTCTATCAAATCATTATCAAGTCTGCCAATATCATCTGCATATCGGATGCCATGGATGCAGTACTTTCCATTTGCTTTAAGCACTTTCCCATTCAATGGTGTTTCTACAATCATATAAACTTCAATTCCATTTAAGAAATCATCAGTTATTTTAAATTTTGTTTCGTCTCCCAATTCAATATCGTTATCAGAGTTCATAAAATATTGCAAATCATTTCGAGCCTGACAATCATTTGTATATTTTTTACGCAACCCCTCGTAGAGGACTTCAACAATACTTTGATAATGATTAAAAGCGGCTTTACGAGCTTTGATTGGAGATGAATCATGAAACTCTTTACTTGTGTTCACATAAGCATCTGATAAATCAACACCATTTATCAAATTATTAAGTTTATTACCAATTTTTCTTCTCCAAAATTTTGATTCTACGATATAATATAATTTAGAGCTCATTAATTATCAATTTTACACACTAACTTAACAATACCCATTTCTTTCCATTTTCCTTTTCTAGCTTCTGGCCGACTACGAAGGTTCGCTTTCAAATTAGCTTTTTCGGAAAAAGCTCTTTTATTCCATATTTTTTCCTTTACAGTACCGTCAGTATAATGGTAACATAATTTTGCATAACCTAACTCAATAAACTGTCTCTTAAACTCTTCAACATCGTTAGGGATTATTTCAATTGGTAATTTTTCACTTGTTGTATAGATTACTTTTTCTTGAACAATATCAGCAGCCACAATCTGTTTTTGTAACGATTCGTTACCGTTTTTTGAATCAACTTTTATTGACAGGTTTTCCAATACACTTTTCACAATATTTTCATTATAATCATTAGAAAGGTCTTCAATTAAATAAGAAAGGATTTTTGAAACTCCATCATCTGACTTAAGTTCATCTAATAATGTCAAGGCAATTTTTTTATCTGTTATTTGCTCTAGTCTATCATTACAGAATTCTTTAAGTACATCTTTACTAAAATTATCTTTAGTAATTAGTTCTAAAAATACATTCCCATTTTCATTGTTTTCATGAAAATCTATTTCAAATACTTTTATTGGTTCATCTGTACCTGTAGGTTCATCATAATAGATCTCTAGATTATCTCCAATAAAAATTCCATAATCAAGTTTAAGCAACCTCATATAGCTAGTCAATTGCTCAATATATTTTGGCAATGAAATTTGGCTTGATTTTTTTAATTCAACAACAATAACATTTTCTTCATTATTATTTATTACGATGTCAGGAATAACTGTATTTACAGCTCCTACCCTAATAGGATGTTTTGATATTATTTCCTTACGATATCGAGACCAACCTAATTTCTCAAAGATATTTTCAATCTCATTTTGAAAAAATTCTTCTGAAGTGTTCTTTTCTTTATGCTTATTTATTAGAAAACTTATTTCATTCCATTTATCCATATATCATATCTTTTTGTTGTCGTTGTACGATTTTGCATTTGGTTCCTTGTTTCTAAATTACATAACGCACCGCCCTTTACATTTCACAAATGGTCATAACGTTTCAACTACCATTTTATACAATCCACCTTAAATACTTTACACTTTAAAAGTATCGATTATTACTATAAGTTGGCGTGAGTAAAGTAGCTAGCAGTAAATTTATTTACATAGTTTTTTTGCCAATTAAATTCAATAGCCTATATTCGCATTCCGTTACTCATGCGTTTACAAGCGTAAGTTGGGTACAAAACAGGGGTAAATAAAAAACAGCATAGGACAGATATCTTTACTACTTGCCAGTAATTAAGCAAGTGTGCGTTCTTTGACATGCTGATCCTACAATCCGAACTCATAAGGTAGTTTTATAGAAGTAAAACCTGTTACTATTTGTTTCTACCTTCATGCATAACAATATCATCACAAAACACTGTATCATAGCTGTAGTCACACTTAAGCTGAACTAAGCGGAGAATTCCTGTTACTCAGCGGAGAGTTTCCTGCATACAGAAGATGCTGCGCAACCCTAAGCGGAAGATTTCTATTGCCAAGCGGAGAATTTCCAGCGTTAAGCGGAGGATTTCCAGCTTGGGAAAATGTCCGCTGACAGCAGGAAAACCACCGCTGATTAATGGAAACCATCCGCTGACAGACAATTATCATCCACTATCAAATGAAATCATTCACTTCGTATAATAACTACTATGTGCCATTTGTACATAGATATATTTAAACAAAACAAACAATTACATTAACTAAATCAATCATTATGAGCAAAAACGACAGATTATTTAACGTTCCTGATGCCACCTTACAACAACATGGCACTAGCGTTGCCACTGTTTTACCAAATGACCTTGAAAAATTTAAATTCTTCGATTCGACATTTCTAGATAGCTATCCCGACACCATCAAAGCGGCTATAGAGGAAGTAAAAGCCATTAAAACCGACATGGTAATAATTGATGAAATGACGGAAAAAACCCAGGCTGTTTATGACAGTGCTGCTGCCTGTAACAGAGCCTACCGCACCATCACCTTTTTTGTTTTAAAAGCGTTTAGCGACAACAAAGCAGTACAAAATCAATTTGGTGCTAACGACATTGGTAAACTGCGCAAGGACAATACCCGCCTGGTTGTTTTTATGGGCGACCTGATTAAGGTGGTAAATAAATATCGGGTCGAACTGATTACTGCTGGCTGTAGCGAGGTTGTTATTGATAGCTTACAGCAGTTGCACACCAAGCTAAGTGAAGCAAAAACGGCACAGGAGCTGTTTAAAAAAGAGCGCGGACTCATCACACAAGATCGTGTTAAAAAGCTTAATGATTTGTATGAGTTATTGGTTCCCATCAGTGAAATGGCACAAATCATATTCGCTGATGATGAGGCACGCATGGCACGTTACCTGTTGCCTCGCCCCAAATCATCGACCAATAGCGCAGATGATTTAATTGTATCGTAAATTCTTGGTTTTGGTAAATACGAATCCCTGCTGGCTTTATGCTGGTGGGGATTTTTTGTTTTTTGTACTTCGCATTACGGGAATACCACAATTGAAATTTGGTTGGAATAGGTCTAGATTAATCCATGAATCATGAACTTTAAAGATGGTTCGGCAGTATCACAAAGATTAAATTGATGTAAAATTTTACCGCTGAGTTAAAGGAGGGCAGAGAGTTTATGCTCAAACAAACCAAAGCCACCACTCGAAAAAGCGTTTCGAACTATTGAAAGTAAGTAATAAGAGTGGATATTGCGAATTGAAAATCGTGAATTCATTAATGATAAAAACACATATGAACAAATGGCGGCCTTGACGAAGGAAAAAGGAAGCCTGTAGCAATAAATCCATCTCTGCTGCGCAGCAATCACCTCTTTCAATAAAGTTTTTGAAATCCTTTTTTGAAAAAGGATGGAAATCGCCTGATAAGGCAAGTATTTTTATTCTGCTCTAGCCGCAGGGGCTTATCCGTTTTCTCCTTGATGAGAAAAGGATACAAAAGAATATTGATATGATTTTTGTTCCACTCGTAAGAATTCAAACAAGTTTGGTTCTTAACTCGCTAATCACAAAAATTCAAGGCTGCTTTTAATCTTGTCTTCTTTTTTTTCTAAAGCCTAAGTGCAACCGAGCGATCTTCGAACAAGTGCAGCTTCTCGGTTTTACTAAGGCTTTTTTCAAAACGAAACAAATATTAAAAGAGGCCACTATGCATAGCGCATAACTCTCCATCCACCACTCGAAACAGCGTTTCGAACTATTGAAAGCTAGTGATAAGAGTGGATATTGCAGAAGGGCGGCCTTGACGAAGGAAAGGGGAAGCCTGACGCAATAAATCCATCTCTGATGCGTAGCAATCACCTCTTTCAATAAAGTTTATTGCTCCTCGTTTTTTCTAAAAAAAAATGAGAAATCCGCCTGATAATCAAGGTACAATTAACCAATAGAGAACTCACAAGCATTAAAATAAAATCCCCAACTATCATAGTAGGGGATTATATTCCATCAGTCAATTAACGCTAAACTCATTCCAATCATTTGTTTTCAAACACCAACTCATCTCCCTTCACATCAATTATTATATTGGTTTGAGCATTTACATCTCCTGCCAGTATTTTTTTCGACAACTCGTTTAACACCTTTCGCTGAATAATGCGCTTTATAGGCCGTGCTCCATATTGCGGTTCAAAACCTGCATTTGCTAAATACGACACAGCTGCATCCGACACACTAAGTAGCATGTCTTTTTTAGCCAATAGTTTCACCAAAGCATCAAGTTGTATTTTAACAATATCTTTCACCTCGTCCCTGTTTAATGGGGTAAACATCACCAACTCATCAATGCGGTTTAGAAACTCAGGACGAATTGTGCTCTTCAACAAAGCTAGCACTTCATCCTTGGTTTCCTCAACCACCATCATGCGCCTACCCATATCAATACCTTCAAGCTTATCCTGAATAATATGTGCTCCCATGTTCGATGTCATGATGATGATGGTGTTTCTGAAATCAGCCACACGGCCTTTGTTATCAGTCAAACGCCCTTCGTCCAGTACTTGCAATAATATATTAAAGGTATCAGGGTGTGCTTTCTCAATCTCATCTAACAAAATTACTGAATAGGGCTTGCGACGCACCGCCTCGGTTAACTGCCCCCCTTCGTCGTATCCCACGTATCCCGGAGGTGCTCCCACCAAACGGCTTACCGCATGTCGTTCCTGATACTCACTCATATCAATGCGCGTTAAGGCATTTTCATCGTTAAACAAGTAATCGGCCAATGTCTTTGCCAGTTCTGTTTTACCCACACCTGTAGTTCCTAAAAATAAAAATGATCCAATAGGCTTTCTGCTGTCTTGCAAGTCTGCTCGTGAGCGTCGCACCGCGTCCGACACCACCTCAATGGCTTCATTTTGTCCAACCACGCGCTTGTGTAACTCATCTTCAAGCTTCAGTAATTTTTCACGATCACTTTGCATCATTTTCGAAACAGGTATGCCCGTCCACCTTGCCACCACATCGGCTATATCTTCTGCATTCACCTCTTCTTTAATCAAGGCATTATGCTCATTTCTTTCTAAATCGCCTTGCAACTGAAGCAACAAACCTTCCTGCTCCTTAATTTTACCGTAGCGCAATTCGGCTACTGTTCCAAAGTCACCCTCACGCTCGGCCTTATCAGCTCTCTGCTTATCTTCCTCAATAGAGGCCTTTACCGACTGGATATTATCAACCAGATCTTTTTCAAGTTTCCACTTGGCAAAAATACTCTCACGCTTCTCTTTTAAATCGGCTAACTCTTTTTTAAGCGTGGATATTTTATTCTTATCCCTTTCGCGTTTGATGGCTTCCAACTCTATTTCACCTTGCATAATCTTGCGGTCGAACACATCAAGTTCTTCTGGTTTTGAATTTATCTCCATGCGCAACTTAGCCGACGCTTCATCCATTAAATCGATGGCTTTATCAGGTAAAAACCGATCACTTATATAACGCTGCGATAACTCTACTGCGGCCAGTATAGCACTATCTTTAATACGTACCTTATGATGGCTTTCATACTTTTCTTTGATACCACGCAAAATAGAAATAGCACTCTCACGATCAGGCTCATCCACCATAACCTTTTGAAACCGACGTTCCAAAGCTTTATCCTTCTCAAAATACTTTTGATATTCATCAAGGGTAGTAGCACCAATGGCCCGTAGTTCACCACGCGCCAAGGCTGGCTTAAGAATATTGGCAGCATCCATGGCCCCCTCTCCTCCACCAGCTCCAACAAGCGTATGAATCTCATCGATAAACAACACCACCTTACCGTCTTCCGACACCACCTCTTTAACAACTGATTTTAATCGCTCTTCAAACTCTCCCTTGTATTTCGCGCCCGCTATAAGAGCACTAATATCCAAAGAATAAATAATTTTATCCTTCAAGTTTTCGGGCACATCACCTTTCACTAAACGATGCGCTAAGCCCTCGGCAATAGCTGTTTTTCCTGTTCCCGGCTCGCCTATCAGCATGGGATTATTTTTTGTTCGGCGTGATAATATTTGAAGTATACGACGAATCTCCCCATCGCGACCTATAACCGGATCAAGTCGTCCATCATTAGCTAGTTTATTTAGATTTCTGGCATATTTATCCAAGGAATTATAAGTATCCTCCTGCGATTGCGAACTAACATTTTTGCCTTTTCTCAACTCATTAACTGCAGCCGAAAGTTCGTTTTGACTTATTCCATTATCTTTCATTAAACGAGCAACATCATCGCTAGCCTTAAGCATAGCAATAAGTAAATGTTCGATTGAAACATACTCATCCTTCATTTTTTTAGCGATGGACATTGCATTATTTAATGTTTTCCCAGCTTCTTTCGAAAGCATTTGTTCTCCACCCTGTACTTTAGCAAAACTTTGAATAATACTGTCTAATGTTTTTTGGAACAACTCAGTATTCACACCCAGTTTGCTCAAAATAAAGGGCAACACATTTTCATCCACTTCAAAAATACCCTTTAGTATATGGGCATTTTCTATTTGCTGATGCTCATAAGCATGCGCAATTTGCTGGGCTTGCTGAATGGCATCTTGCGATTTAATTGTATAGTTATTAAAGTTCATTTTTGTTTCGTTGAATGTTTGTAATGTATTTATCCAAAACCTCGTTCTACAAGGCTCGTTTTTCAGAACTCTTGAACGCCTCATTCCAAAAAAATCAATTCGTGTACCACATTTGCAATCAAGCCAATTTGACACTAAAAAACTCTAAATCAATGTCTTTTTGTCGCACCCCTATTGAAATATCATGTAATTATGTCAATTATTTCATTTCTCGTTTAAATTTTTGATATCCTTTTTTTAAGATGAAAACCGCCAGTTAGGCAATTAACTAACGTTCTTTAATCATCCATTAGTGGCTTTTACCACAAACCTAACAACAGAATGATGTAAAACACTACCACAGAGTTAAAAAAGAACACAGAGTTTATTCTCATACGAACCACTTCTCCACTCGAAAGGATAGTTTAGAATTATTGAAAGAGAGTAATAAAAGCTGATGTTGTTATCTTCTGCTCAAGCCGAAGTGACTTATCCTTTTTCTCCTTGATGAGAAAAGGATACAAAAGAATCAAGGCTACTTTTGATCTTGTCTTCTTTTTTTTCTAAAGCCTAAGTGCAACCGAGCGATCTTCGAACAAGTTCTCAACTTCTCGGTTTTACTATGGCTTTTTTCAAAACGAAACCAATATTAAAAGAGGCCACTATACATGACGCATAAAAAAAACAATCATAATTAGTCAAACCAAGATCCTTAATACAATACTCATCACCCACCACTCGAAACAAGGTTTCGAACTATTGAAAGCCAGTGATAAGAGTGGATATTGCAGAATGGCGGCCTTGACGAAGGAAAGGGGAAGCCTGTAGCAATAAATCCATCTCTGGTGCGTAGCAATCACCTCTTTCAATAAAGTTTTTTGCTCCTCGTTTTTTCTAAAAAAATGAGGAATCCGCCTGATAAGGTTAGTATCTTTTTTGTGCTCAAGCCGCACAGGCTTCTACTTTTGATTCATGAGTGTTGTTTTATAATGTATTCACGATTTACGCTACGCTCCAATTGCCTTCAGTCGCAAAAGTAGACAAAAGGTCCGCTGACGGCAGCACTCGATGACCTTTCTAATTTTATTCACTGAATTAAAAGAACTCACCCTAATAAAAAAATCGGGCTCAAACAGCTTTTAATTCTACGCTCATTTCAATTGAAAGGTGCCCATCTGCGTTGCTGAGGTCAGGAAGCTAAGAACTCAAAGCAAACGGACTTTTCCCCACTCGAAACAAGTTTTCGAACATTGAAAGTAAGTGATAAGAGTGGATATTGCGGAATGGCGGCCTTGACGAAGGAAAGGGGAAGCCTGTAGCAATAAATCCATCTCTGGTGCGTAGCAATCACCTCTTTCAATAAAGTTTTTTGCTCCTCGTTTTTTCTAAAAAAATGAGGAATCCGCCTGATAAGGTTAGTATCTTTTTTGTGCTCAAGCCGCACAGGCTTCTACTTTTGCCTACAGTCGCAAAAGTAGACAAAAGGTCCGCTGACGGCAGCACTCGATGACCTTTCTAATTTTATTCACTGAATTAAAAGAACTCACCCGAATAAAAAAATCGGGCTCAAACAGCTTTTAATTCTACGCTCATTTCAATTGAAAGGTGCCCATCTGCGTTGCTGAGGTCAGGAAGCTAGGAACTCAAAGCAAACGGACTTTTCCCCACTCGAAACGATAGTTTCGAACTATTGAAAGTAAGTGATAAGAGTGGATATTGCAGAAGGGCGGCCTTGACGAAGGAAAGGGGAAGTCTGTAGCAATAAATCCATCTCTGGTGCGTAGCAATCACCTCTTTCAATAAAGTTTTTTGCTCCTCGTTTTTTCTGAAAAAATGAGGAATCCGCCTGATAAGGCAATTAATTATCTTTCTTTAATCAACCTTTAGTGACTTTTACCACAAACCTAACAACAGAGTGATGTAAAACACTACCGCAGAGTTAAAGAAGAACACAGAGTTTATTCTCATACGAACAACTTCCCCACTCGAAACAAGGTTTCGAACTATTGAAAGTAAGTGATAGATACGGCTATTATTGAAAAGCGGCAAATACCCTAGAAAATAACAAAATGCCTCTACACTTGTTATATTCATGATTCACCCAAAACCATTGTTATGCAAAAGATCTTCTATTTAGTTCTTATCTTGATATCAGCATTCACCTGTTCGTGCTTTAATAAAAAATCAAAACCCCAGGTTATCAGCGAGGGTCAAGTACTTTTTGACAATTACTGTGTAGGTTGCCACAACGCCACTAAATCGCCTTTCACCAATCGAAAGTGGCTATTCGGCGATGATAAAAAAGAAATTATCAAAAGCATTCAACACGGTCGTGTATCCTATGGTATGCCTGCTTTTAGCGATGGTTTAAGCATTCAACAAATTGACTTACTGGCCGATTATATTCTCTCCCTCAAAGAAGAAGAAAAAGACAATAGCACATCACTTATTAGCGAGGTGCAAATTATTGAAAGCGAAGTACAAACCTTTAGAATAGATACCGTTGTGACTGGCTTAGATGTACCGTGGGGAATGGCATTCCTACCCTCTGGCGACATACTCATTTCGGAGCGCAGTGGTGAGCTTTTGATCCATTCAAAAAACGGACAGCTTAGTAAGATCATCAACCCACCCAAGGTATTGGCCAAAGGTCAGGGAGGATTACTTGATTTAAAACTACACCCCCAATACAATACTAACGGATGGCTATACATCGCGTACTCATCGCCCAACAAGCACAAAAGTAATCTGGCCAATACCGCTATTATGCGGGCTCGCTTAAAAGGCAATCAACTAGTGGATGAAGAAGTTATTTTTAAAGCTTCACCCGAAACTGATAAGCGTCACCATTACGGTTGTAAGCTGGAGTTTGATAAGGATGGTTATCTCTATTTTTCGGTGGGCGACCGTGGTAATCGCGATGAGCACCCACAGGCACTGGATAACGACTGCGGCAAGATTCACCGCATTCACGACGACGGAAGCATCCCCAACGACAATCCATTTGTATCAAGCAAGGGCGCCAAGGCATCAATCTATTCCTATGGGCATCGTAACCCTCAAGGGGTATGCATGCATCCGGTAACAGGTCGTATATGGACTGATGAGCACGGTCCAAAAGGAGGAGATGAAATTAACCTGATTGAAGCAGGCAAAAACTATGGATGGCCACTTATTTCCTTTGGCATTAATTACAATGGCACCACCTTTACCAGCGACACGGCCATGGTGGGCATGGAACAACCAATTACCTATTGGGTACCAAGCATTGCGCCCTGTGGTATGACATTCGTAAAAGGCGATCGTTATCCTGCCTGGAAACACAATATCTTAACAGGTTCATTACGTTTTAAATACCTCCATCGTGTGGTATTAGATGGCGAAAAAGTAATTCATCAGGAAAAACTACTGGAAGACATCGGTCGCCTCAGAAATGTTGAAATGGGACCCGATGGCTACATTTATATCGCCATTGAAAAACCAGGTAAGATACTCCGACTAATGCCATTATAAGCATTTGCACCTATGCGCATAGTACTAACAGTTGTGGCTCTGCTATTGAGCACCATTGGCTTTTCGCAAGGCCAATCTTATGAGAAGCCTGACACACTGAATTCGACACAGATAATGTTGGATGAAGTAAGTATTAATGCGCCCATTCGTTTAGGAGCCTTGCAACAATGGAGCGGTAGCTTCTCCCTTATCGACTCCCTAAAGATGGAGCTGGGCAATAGTTACCAAATAAGCAATCAGCTGAATTCACTACCTGGTGTATTAATGCAACAAGGCACCTTCAACACAAGCCGCATAACCATTAGGGGTATTGGTTCGCGCACACCTTATAATAGTAATCGCATTAAGGTATACTGGGGCGATATCCCTCTAACAGATGGCGATGGAGTTAGCTCAATCGAAGATATAGGCTTCAACGATATTCACTCCATCATGGTACTTAAGGGTCCTTCTTCAGCTTTGTACGGAGCAGGATTGGGCGGTGTCATTCTCATCAATCCATGGACCATTCAAAACAATGGCTATAAGCACAGCCTGCAGAGTGAGGTAGGCAGCTATGGCACTTTTTCAAATCTAATAAGTACAAGCCTAAAAGGTAAAAAGGGACACACTTGGTTAAATGTCAATCACCTGCAAACAGATGGCTACAGAGACAACAGTGAATACAAGCGCTACAACATTACCTTAAAAGGCAAATATCAGCTTGGCAAAAGCTACCTCCATTATTTGTATAACTACCGCCACCTCTATGGTCAAATTCCCAGTTCGCTCGACAGCACTGATTTTTACAAGCAGCCAACAAAAGCAGCTGACTCATGGGCTGCCATTGAAGGTTACGAAAAATCCAATCGTCATATTCTTAATGTCGGTCTCAGTTCAATGTTGAGTCCATCCGTATCCCACACCATCAATATTTTCGGCATCACCACCTCATTGGATGAGCTTCGTCCGTTTAACCGGCTCGACGAATCAAAAAGATCGCTGGGACTGAGGGACAAGTTAACTTATCAATCCAAATTGTTTAACATCGATGGTGGTATCGAAGCCATGCTCGAAAACAATGCTCTCTCTCTGTTTGGCGTAAAAGAGCACAGCAAGGGAGAACGACTGAGTGAAAATAAGATACAACGCAATTATTTTAATGTTTTTGGATTAATCAACTACCTTCCAAACTCCCGGCTAAGCCTTCAAACTGGCTTTAACCTAAACCTTACCAATTATAGTAATACCAACTATTTTACCACTCAAAAAACAACGCACCATTACCCACTTGTCTTCTCCCCACGAGCAGGTGCCAGCTATCAGATCTTTAATCACTCAAATATTTATGCCGCACTGGGCCATGGCTTTTCACCACCATCAGTCGAGGAAGCTCAAATGCCAGATGGCTCTTTTAATCCGGACATCAAGCCTGAAGAGGGCTATCATATTGATGTGGGATACCGCTTTGTATCGAAGAATAATAACACATCAGCAGAAATAACCACCTATTGGATGAAAATGAACAACCTATTGGTGACAAAGCGTGAAAGTGAAGAGGTATTCTATGGTGTTAATGCCGGAGCAACAAGCCATCAAGGCATTGAGGCCCGTCTCAATCATCGTGTATTCATCAATGCTAATACACTTACATTTAATGCCTCTTATACACAATCGCTTAATACTTTTGATGATTTTACTGATGATGGGGTCAACTATCAGAACAATCACTTGCCCGGCATTCCCGAATACTCACTTTTTATTCAAACGATATTCACCACAAGGTCTAACACACTGCAAGTAAACTATCGACACAACGGAATGCAGTACCTTAACGATAGTAATAGTAAACGATACAAAGCATTTGGTGTACTCAATGCCAAATTAAACCACACCGTTAAATGGAACGCATTGAAAGCAAACATTTATTTGGGAGCCAACAATCTATTAAATCAGCACTATGCCTCCATGCTTTTGATTAACGCACCGTCCTTTGGTAATAAACCGGCTCGCTATTACTACCCTGGTTTGCCGTTTAATATGTATGGAGGATTGAGTATCTGCATTTGAGAGTTACAGCTCGCAACATCTTTGTATAGACATAAAACAATCAAGTATAAAGATTAACAACACACCGCCCACCCAAACACCCACACAATTCACGACAAATTTCTTTAATCAATTACTGATTTTTTTCTTTATAATTCTTTTACAACCAACATTTTACACTACCAATTAGTCAATTCACCTTACAGATAGCATATTAACTGTAAGTAATTGGCTCTATTTTTATTCATTCTAAATACAAATACCTTTTAACATATATGACAATTCCATTACTTCGCTACATTTGTGATCCTACGTATATGGCAGACATTGATTACATAGAGCACGAGGGCGTTGTAACAGAGGTAACAACGCAACTGGTAAAGGTCAGAATCGTTAACGAATCTGCATGCGCATCGTGCCATGCAAGTGGTTCGTGTACAGCGGCTGATTTGCAAGATAAACTCATTGATGTGTATCAATCTGAAAGCGATTTTAAACCAGGACAAAAAGTAATGTTACTGGGCAAAAAATCATTGGCTCCCAAAGCCGTTCTGCTGGCCTACGTATATCCCATCCTTTTGATTTTAGCAGTGTTAATTGCTACTTTTTACATTCTCGATAATGAATTATTAGCAGGCGGGCTTGCATTAGCGGCTTTGGTTCCTTATTACGCTATTATCTATTCTCTAAAGGATAAATTAAAACGAACTTTTTCATTTTCAATAAAACATCAAATCAACTAATATGAGTGTTGTTCTGATAACTATAATCTCGTTAGGTGTGTTAGGGGCTTTAGCTGCTATCATACTTTATTTTGTAGCACAGAAGTTTAAAGTATTTGAAGATCCACGAATTGACCAGGTTGAGGAAGCTTTACCTGCTGCCAATTGTGGTGGTTGTGGTTTTCCTGGTTGTCGTGCTTTTGCCGAAGCTATGGTTAAGTCCGATGATATTTCAGACTTAAACTGTCCGGTTGGAGGTGCCGAAACAATGAGTGCTGCTGCTGCCATTTTAGGCAAAGAAGTAAGTGCTGCCGCTCCAATGGTTGCAGTTGTTCGTTGTAACGGAACTTGTGAAAACCGTCCGCGAGTAACGGAATATGATGGCGCTACATCGTGTACCATTGCCTCATCGTTATATGGAGGCGATACGGGTTGTTCCAATGGCTGTTTAGGTCTTGGCGAATGTGTTGATGCTTGTGATTTCAATGCCATGTACATGGATGAAGAAACTGGCTTACCTGTTATTAAAGAAGATAACTGTGTTTCGTGTGGGGCTTGTGTTGATGCCTGTCCGAAAAACATTATTGAGCTTCGTAAGAAAGGTCCTAAGAGCCGTCGCATTTTTGTATCGTGTGTTAATACCGACAAAGGAGCGCCAGCTAAAAAGGCTTGTTCTGCAGCTTGTATCGCGTGTAAAAAGTGTCAAAAGATTTGTCCTTTTGATGCCATTACAGTGGAAAACAACTTGGCCTACATCGATTACGACAAGTGTAAATTATGCCGTAAATGTGTCGCTGAGTGTCCAACCAATGCTATTCACATGGTAAACTTCCCACCTCCTAAGCCAAAGGTTGAAAAACCAGTAGAGGAAAAAGCGGAATAGCAAATGTACGCCGCAGCTCAACAACCGAAATTTAAAACTCGGTTTTTAGAAATTAGAATATTATTAAAAACATTATAAAAGGAGGACCAATCGTGTTAAAAACATTCTCATTAGGAGGGGTTCATCCGGCAGAAAACAAATTCTCAGCCGGCCAAAAGATTGAGATCTTGCCAGTTCCCGAACAAGTTTCGGTTCCTATTGCTCAGCATATCGGAGCACCTTCTGAGCCAATTGTTAAAAAAGGCGACGAAGTTAAGGTAGGTCAATTAATTGCTAAGTCAACTGGTTTTGTATCAGCCAATATCCATTCGCCTGTATCGGGCAAAGTTTTCAAAATTGATAACGTACTCGATGCAAGCGGTTATAAAAAACAAGCCATCATCATCAAAACCGAAGGTGATGAATGGGATGAAAGCATTGATCGTTCAGAAGAATTAGTAAAAGAAATAACAGCATCGCCAGAGGAAATAGTTAAAAAAGTGGGTGAAGCAGGTATTGTAGGACTAGGTGGTGCTACTTTCCCGGCTCATGTGAAACTATCGGTTCCTCCGGGTAAAACATGTGATGTACTAATTCTGAATGGTGTTGAGTGTGAGCCATATCTTACTGCCGATCATCAACTAATGATGGAAAAAGGCGACGAGATAATGGTAGGCACGCAAATACTTATGAAGGCGCTCAAAGTAGAGAAAGCCATCATCGGTATCGAAAATAATAAGCCCGATGCCATTAAGCACATGACTGATTTAGCATCGAATTATGCAGGCATTACCATACAGGCTTTAAAAGTACAATACCCTCAAGGAGGAGAAAAGCAGTTAATTGATGCTTGTATTGGTCGTCAGATTCCATCTGGTAAATTACCAATTGAAGTAGGTGCTGTTGTCCAGAATGTGGGTACTACCCTTGCCGTTTATGAAGCCATTCAAAAGAACAAACCGTTGTTTGAACGTGTGGTTACTGTAACGGGTAAGTCGGTTTCTAAACCTTCGAACTTTATGGCTCGTGTGGGTACACCTCTTAATCAGCTTATTGATGCTGCAGGTGGTTTGCCCGAAGATACCGGTAAGGTAATTGGTGGTGGTCCGATGATGGGTAAAGCTCTTTCTTCAACCGATGTACCAATCACAAAAGGCAGTTCTGGTATTTTAATTATGCCAAACGAAATTGCTAAACGCGCTAAGGTGGAGCCTTGCATTCGCTGTTCTAAATGTGTGACGGTATGTCCAATGGGATTATCTCCTTATTTATTAAGCACAGTTTCTGACAAAGGCATTTGGGACCGGGCAGAAGAAGAAAAGATCATGGACTGTATTGAATGTGGCTCTTGTAGCTTCACATGCCCTGCCAGTCGTCCTTTATTGGACTATATTCGATTGGGTAAAGGTAATGTGGGTCGCATTATGCGCAGCCGCACCAAGTAGCTATTTGCTAACAGCCATTAGCTTTTTGCATTAACAAAAGTGAAATACGAAAAATAATAAAAATGAATAGGTTAACCGTATCACCATCCCCGCATGTGCACAGTGGCGACTCTGTGAAGAAAAACATGTATGGGGTGATCATAGCCCTTCTTCCGGCACTGGCAGCCTCACTGTACTATTTCGGCCTTGGTGCTGTTATTGTTACATTAACGGCAGTTGTTTCGTGTGTTGTTTTCGAATGGGCCATTCAAAAATATCTGCTAAAAAACGAATCGACCATATTGGATGGTTCAGCAGCATTAACAGGACTGCTACTGGCGTTTAACATGCCAAGTAATTTACCCATCTGGATAATTATTATCGGTAGCTTAGTGGCTATTGGTATTGGTAAAATGTCTTTTGGTGGCTTGGGTAACAATCCATTTAACCCAGCCTTGGTTGGTCGAGTATTTTTGCTCATTTCATTCCCGGTACAAATGACTTTGTGGCCAAAACCTATTGAGTCGCAAATGCATTACCTGGATGCCGAAACAGGTGCCACTCCCCTTTCTGTAATGAAAGAAGGTTTAGCCAATGGAGAGACTGTAAGCACACTTATGAGCAAGATTCCATCGTACACCGAACTCTTTATGGGTAACATGGGTGGTTCAGCAGGAGAAATCGCTGCAATCGCTTTATTAGTGGGACTTATCTTCATGTTGATTCGTAAAATTATTACGTGGCACATACCAGTTGCAGTAATTGGTTCAATCGCTATTTTCACTGGCATACTTAATCTGGTTAGTCCAGAACAATACGCAGGGCCATTATTTCATTTATTAACAGGTGGTGTTATGTTGGGAGCCATATTTATGGCGACCGACTATGTTAGCTCCCCAATGGCAAATAAAGGCATGCTTATTTATGGTGTTGGCATTGGCATAATAACGGTGGTAATTCGCGTTTTTGGAGCTTATCCAGAAGGTGTTTCTTTCGCCATCTTAATTATGAACGGCTTCGTTCCATTAATTGACAAATATGTGAAACCAAAGCGCTTTGGCGAAGTTGTAAAACCAGCTAAGGCCTAATGCAGGAAAATTAAAAATCATGGCAAAAACAGAATCGACGCTTAAAAATATGGTTTTAACCCTGCTCGTTATCACATGTGTGGCAGGGGCTTCGTTAGGCTTTATGTTTGAGCTTACCAAAGGACCAATTGCAGCGGCTAAAGCAGCCAAGCAACAGGCAGCAATTAAAGAAGTTGTTCCGGGTTTTGACAACAACCCAGGTGAAGAAATGTACCTACTTACATCTAAAGAGGGGTTAGAGTTAAAACTTTTCCCGGCTAAAAAAGGTGGAAACCTAATTGGTGTGGCCATTGAATCACAAACAAACAAGGGATTTAGCGGCAACATTAAAATTATGATTGGCCTAAAGCCAGATGGCAGCATCATTAACTACCAGGTACTGGAGCACAAAGAAACTCCTGGACTAGGTACTAAAATGGCCGACTGGTTTAAAACAAACAAAGGCAATCAGAGTATTATAGGGAAACACCCGAAAAGCAACAATTTAACAGTTAGCAAAGATGGCGGAGAAGTAGATGCCATTACTGCAGCCACTATTAGCTCTCGTGCTTTTCTGGATGCTGTTCGTGTTGCTTACGAAACATATACTGAAAACCAAAGCAACCAAGACGTTGCGTCTAATACCTCAGTTGAGGAAGGAGGTAAAAAATGAGTCAGTGGAATAATTTTTCAAAAGGATTTTTTAAAGAGAATGCTGTATTCACATTACTCTTAGGAATGTGCCCCACACTGGGTGTAACGTCATCGGCCATTGATGGATTAGGAATGGGCTTAGCCACCACATTTGTATTGGTTATGTCTAACCTGGTTGTGGCTCTTATCAAGGATTTTATTCCGGATAAAGTACGTATTCCCTCATTTATTGTGGTGATCGCTACGTTTGTAACCATTGTGGAGATGACCATGCAAGCCTACGTGCCTGCCCTATTTGATTCATTGGGTCTGTTTATTCCTTTAATTGTGGTGAACTGCCTTGTATTGGGTAGAGCCGAAGCCTTTGCTTCAAAAAACAATTTAGGTTCATCCATTGTAGATGGATTAGGTATGGGACTGGGGTTTTCAATGGCATTAACCATGTTAGGTTCTATTCGTGAATTATTGGGTAGTGGTAAACTGTTTGGAGCCATTATTTACCCTGAAGATTATGGTATGTTAGTATTCGTGCTTGCACCAGGCGCCTTTATTGCCTTGGGGTATCTTATCGCATTTATTAACCAGGTTAAAAAAGAAGCATAAGTTATGGAATATGTATTAATTGTCATCTCGGCTATCTTTGTCAATAACATTGTACTGAGCCAGTTTTTAGGTATTTGTCCGTTCCTTGGTGTTTCTAAGAAAATATCGACCGGTATAGGAATGACAGGTGCCGTTACCTTTGTAATGGTAATTGCCACTATCGTTACCTTTTTCTTGCAGAAAGCCGTATTAGATCCATTTGGAGTAGGTTATCTGCAAACGATTTCATTTATTTTGGTAATCGCTTCTTTAGTTCAGTTGGTTGAAATCATTTTAAAGAAGGTGAGTCCTCCCCTTTATCAGGCATTGGGGGTATTCTTACCACTAATTACCACTAACTGTGCAATTTTGGGTGTTGCCATTATGACTATCCAGAAAGATTTTAACATTGTTGAATCGGTGGTATTTGCCATTGCTAATGCCATTGGTTTTGGCTTGGCTTTAATAACCTTTGCTGGTATTCGTGAGCAATTAGACTTGATGGATATACCAAAGGGTATGAAAGGAACACCAATTGCATTGGTTGTAGCTGGTTTATTAGCCTTGGCTTTTATGGGTTTTGCCGGTATCGTTTAAAAAACAATACTTACTATATAAGGAAGAGAAGTTCATTGCGAGCTTCTCTTTTTTTTATTTCAATACTTTAGGTATTCGGAAACTGAAACGTGTGCCTTTATCCCTTTTCGATTCTACATGAATAAAACCACCTAAGAGTTCAACATATGCTTTGGTAATGGCTAGGCCCAGACCTGTTCCTCCTTTTTTAACATCGGAATCTTTCGCTTGCCAAAAACGGTCAAAAATCAGATCCAAATCATCGGCATCAATACCAATGCCTGAATCTTGCACATAAAACTCCAATAACTTCTTATCTATTTCAGCATATCCGAAAACCACCTTGCCTGCCGAGGTAAACTTGACCGCATTAGAGATGAGATTCGTTAGTACCTGGCGTAATTTCACTTCATCGCTATAAATCTCGTATTCACTTTCTTCCCCATTTTCAAAAATCAGTTCAATTCCCTTAGAATGCGCTGTATCTATAAAAAAGCTTTTTAGATCAGTTCCCGTTTTTACCAAATCGAAATAACCTGATCGTACATCAATTTGTCCCGATTCAATTTTAGAAATATCAATAATATCGTTGATAATATTCAAAAGTTGACTAGAGCTTTGATGTATAAGCTTTACGTATTCCCGTCTGTCATCAGGTGTTAAACCATCGAATTGGAGGAGCTCAGAAAAACCCACAATACCATTCATGGGTGTTCTTATTTCATGCGATAAATTCGCCAGAAAGGCCGATTTTAAACGATCGCTTTCTTCTGCATTTTGCTTGGCCTGCCTCAGCTCCCGCTCCATGGAAATATGCTCACTCACACTTTTGGCAAGTTTTAAATTTTTATATCCCATTGCTGACAATTCGATTGTCAGCACATTTAATAAGTTTAATATTTTCTCAAAGTGTTCAGGCGCAATTTTTATTAAATCTTTAAAGTCCCCAATTATGTCTTTATCATTTAGCCCCAAACTGCGTGTGTAATTTAATAAATGATCCACATCCAAGTCATCAGGACGAACTTGACCAATTAACCAATTACCGATGTGATGACCATCAACTATAATAGGTGATGCCGCATCAATAAAGCCACACGACAAGCAAGGGCTTGATACAGGTTTTAATATTCTTTTTGCTTCGTTACCTAGTACCTTACTACTTTCCATACACATGCGTTGCCCCTCAAGGGTTGAGCGAACCATTGTGCAAACATTATTCGAAAACGAAACTCGTGTGATTGGTTTCCCCTCAGTATCGGTTATCATGGATGATATGCCGGTAGCAAATGAAAAAGCATCCTGCATTTTTTGTAATTGTCCCAACTCAAAAACCGATAGCAAGGTTAATTCACTTGCATCATTAATTGGATTAACAATAGCATCTATTTCTTCTTTCAGGTGCTTTTGGTTATCGAGTAACAAACTAATTGTTTGTTTACGCTCACTCACATCACGCAACACAGCAATCACAAAAGTATCATCGTCTTTTTTAAAACGATTTAAACTTATTTCAGCATCAAATTCACTACCATCAAAACGGCGAATTCGCCAATCGAAACTTTGTGGAAATCCTTTCTCCGCCTCACTAAAATACACCTTTGAATAGATTGGCGATTTACCATCGGGCTGCACGGTTGCGGATAATTCAACAGTACTTTTTCCTGCTAAGTCCTCAATTGAACAATGCATCTCATCCAAAGCTTTAACATTAGCTTCAATGCAAATACCATTTTGAAAAACACAAATTCCATCATTAGCGGCATCAAATAAAATTCGATACTTGTTACGGCTATCAATAATCTGTCGTTCGTTACGAACTCGCACCAGGTAATTGGCAAAGGTTCGTGCTAATAATTTAAGGTTTAATATCTCACTTTCTGTCCAATGCTTTTGCATGTGCACATGATCAAGACCGATAAAACCTAATGGCTTTTCTCCCTCACTAAATGGAATCATTAAGATGGACTGAATACCTTCTTTTGCAAACTCATCTCGTTCTTCGTAAGCATTCTCTGGCAGTTCATTAATGTCATTCAAACAAACATGCTCCATATTCAACAACTTCTCCTTTAAATAAGGGAATGAGCTGGTAGGTAAATTTTGCAACTCATCAATGTAAGGTATAACATCATTAGCGCACCATTCATTGATATTGCTTTTATATTTTAAATCGCTTGAATATTGAAAAACATAACTACGATCACAAGAAAAATACTCTCCAACCTTTGCTAATGCTTCATTAATGATTTGCGGTATTTCTTCGACATTAACATTGGTATTGTAGGCCAATAGTTGATCTAGCATTTCGCGGTAAGCAATCATTTTATCGAGCTTAAGTAAGCTCTCCTTCGCTTCACTATTATCACGAAAAACAACAAGAACAAGGTCTCTTTTGCCATCATTTACCAATTGAACATAGGCAGATAACCAAGAATACTTCCTCAACCTTACCGGCCAATCTTTAACCACTTCTTGCTCCTGCTTTAAGGTATTGAAAAAATCAATTGCAGCACTTTCATTGAAAACATCGGCACGTGAGCAAAAATTACGTAAAGTGTATGTCTGTGATTTATTTAGATTAAAAAATGTATGGGCTTTATCATTTACGAAAGCAACCTCATAATCAGGCTTTTCAAAAGCCACCATCGGCTCTATTGCCGTATTAACTAATAAATTTATATCGTATTGATGGCTTGCCATAACTATTTCAAAAGAACTGTCAAAGTATTAAATATATCAACCATTAACAAACCATACAGCACTTTGCCTTGGGATTAGTTGATTAAAATACACTTACAAAACTTTAAAAACACTATTTAATTGCAATCCTCGAAGCTTTAAACGATAACTTCCTACACTTTAATTGGCCGTTTTATACAACTGTATGGTATCATTTAATTCATTCATATGTTCCGAAAATGAATTGAATGTCTCATTGATCTTTTCTACCGTCACATTTAAACTTGAAACAGCTGTCATTAATTGAGTGCCTTCTGCCAAATTAGCCTGAGAAGCATATTCGATAGTAGCAAAGGCCTCTTGAAACGATTTGTTCTGACCCAGGTTTTCAGAGAATTGCGTTGCAATCAATCGATTGAGTTCTTCGGTGTGTTTAAGCTCATCATTAAGCGAGTTAAAAATAGTTTCAACCTCCCCAACCGACGAAGCAATATTAACTGATAACTTACGTACTTCGGTTGCCACCACCGAAAAGCTCTGCCCATGAACACCCGCTTTAGCAGCCTCAATACCAGCATTAAGTGCCAGTAAATTAGTTTGAATAGCAATTTCTTTGATTAGCAAAACGATTCGATTAATCTCTTCGGCATGGTTTCCAAGCTTACTTACTGTTCCTGAAAAACCATCGATACTTTTAGATGTATTCTCTAAATTAGACGTAGTGGCTCGCAATGAACTTTTGCTACTAACTACCTTTTCTTGAATAGTTTTAGAGTGATCATTAGCATTATAAACTGATGATGTAACCTGATCGAGTGTTGCATTTAAGGTTTCGATAGAGCCATCAACCGCATTATTCTCACCTGAGATATTACTAGCCGTATCTGTAATTACATTTATCTCGTTAACAAACTCATTTAAACGCATAATGGCCAAATTAAACCCTTGGGCTATTTCACCTACAGCATCGTTGCTTTCTATATCCAATTTATTTGAAATATCGCGATTAGATATTTTCGTTGCTACAACGGACATCTTGAGCAATTGCTTTATTAATATCACCTTAACAAACCAAAAGCTTACAACTCCCACGGTAATACCTGCCAAAATACATCCTATTAAAAAATAAGGAAATAAGCCTTCTTTCCAGTCAACAAATATGTTGGCATATACTGGAAAAATAAAACCCATTGCGATACCAAAGCTCATCATGTAGACGAAGAGTTTGCGTAAAATACTTTTGTTACTTTTCATAGATTTGAAATTGCTTTTTAAACTTAAGCATTTCAATACAATTCTTTTCTATCTGTTTGATAAAATTCTATTCTTGTATAGTAAATTGTTAGTTCTGATTCGTACATCTCAGAACTGAGATGAATTATCTTATGGCGGAAAACGCTAAATTTCATTACACTTGCTTATCGCTTATCTACTTGTCTCTATCTTGCCATTTCTTTACTCCATATATGAATTTTATGGGAATGGAAAATTCCCCCTCAATATCGTGAACCATTCGCCCACCGCAACACTCCTCCCATCTTGTTTTAAAAGTACCGTTTAAGTGCTCCTCTCCGATATAATTAATTTCAAAACTACTGTCCTCGGTATTTGAGCCCAAATACCTATAAAAACTATCAGGGTTATCAGGATTATTTGTAGACACATAATACTCAACATTAATGCCGGCCTTACCTTTCCATGGATCTGAAAAATAATAGTTCGCATATTCTAGGTAAAAACAAGTATCAACAGGTGAATAAAACTTAATTTCAAGCGTTTCTCTTGTTTCTGGATTATGCAATCCAATACCATAAGCTGTTAAACCCCGTCCATTATCACTTGTCATTAATTGATGAAGTCTATGATCACTTAATTCAAATCTCATGCTCTCTATTGCACCGGCATAAGAGTTTTCGGTATTCACCTCAATAAAATATTCACCTTTATATGGACTAATTGTGTCAGGTTCAATCAGGTTTTTCATATATAAACTCTTCTGCCCTTTGTTTTTGAACTGATCCTTGTCTTTTGTACATGCAGCTACAATTATTAGAAAGCTAATAAGACTTATAAAAGCAATATTTTTCATGTGTTTGTATTTTGATTTCTATTGCCACATGTTACTCGCCAAAAAACATTCATGATCCTGTGTGAAAAGCTATTCTCATGGCTCGTTTCATACAACAGTAATTGATTGATTACAAGATAATAACTAATATTAAAGAATAACTATTTATAAGAGCATATTCTACAAACACCTAATCATCACTATTGTGCAATTTACATTACTATTACTTGTAGAGTTTATTGATCTACTCAAAAACCCTTAATAAAACTTAAAACTGTTCATTATCGCACAAGCTTCTGTTCATTTAAGCACGCCTATACCTAAATGAAAGTCATGCCAAACACGCCTGATAGCTATCCAACTGACAATTAAACTATTTGGAATACTACTTGATAACTGCTACTCGTTAAGAATTTAAAGATTTAGCCATGAAAAAGGTCAGTTATGTAGTAATGTTATTAATGCTTACAGTAGGCATTATGGCGCAGGAAGAAGAAATGAAGCAGAAATTCATTGAAGAAACACGTGTTGAAGCCCCAGTATTTATTGGCGAAACAAACTTGAATGATGCAGACCGTCAAAACTTTTCAAGTCATTTACAAGAAGAATTAACTTACCTCTCTGAACTGGATTATCTTGGCAAAGAAGGCATTGTTGCTATTGATTTTGTGATAGAAACTGATGGGTCGGTTACTAACGTAATGGTGAGTAATTCGGTATCGAAAACAATTGACGAAGCAGTTCTAAAAGCAGTCACAAACAGCAGTAATATGTGGAAAGCTGGCAAAATAAACGGACAAGAAAATGCAATGGATAAAACCATTTACGTAAAATTTGATATACCGGGTAATGCGAGCCACAATGAACAAGCCAGGGAGAACCTGAATCTTGCTATTAAACAAGTTTCAGACATCGATAAACTTGAAAACAAGGATATTGATGCTGCAGCCAAAACAAAAAAGACTGCACGTAAAGCAAAAAGTGCGCAAACATATCTTGAATATGCAGAACAATACAAGCCCAATGACTTATCAATTACCTATTGGCAAGCTCGCGTATACGAACTTCAAGGTAATAATGATCAGAAAGAACAAAAGCTTGATCAATACCTTGAACTCGCTAGACATCATGACCTAGAAAAGTCACTCGAACAAGATATTCTAATGGCTGTGATTAGTTTTAAATAATACGATTTGTTTTTAAGCAACAGAATGGCTGTTTGACACATAGTTGAACAGCCTTTTTTTTACCAGTCTAATAAAATTATGCTCATATTAACTTCTAAACCTAGCGATTGCTTAGCATCATTCACTTATATGAAAGAATTTATTGATTCATCCATTCTTTAAAAGCCGATGCTTTAGCACGGCTAATCATTATTTTATCATTCAGTTTATTCGTCAATTTCACCACAAGTTTACCGCTGAAATAACTTTCAAAGGTATCTATGGCATCTACATTAACAATGGTTTGACGATTACTTCGGAAGAACATCTCGGGATTTAGCTCCTCTTCTAACTTATCCAGCGATTGTGTTAACACGTGTTGGCGGCCATCGTATGCCACAGCAAATGTAACACGGGCATCAAAATAGAAATAGGCGATATCTTCCACTCGAAGCTTAAAAAATGATTCGCGCTTAGATATTAAAAATCGTTTTCGATAGCCCCCTTGCGTTTTGGCAATTGAACGAGCTAAGGCTTGATAATCTATTGCTGTTTCAATTTTGGGCTCGTCAGCCTCATTATTACGCCCAATTACTTCAATGGCTTTCTCAAACTTTCCAATGGCTCTTTCTAATTCCTCAGTTTTAATGGGCTTTAGCAAATAATCAATACTATTAAGATTAAAGGCTTTGAGGGCAAATTCGTTATAAGCTGTGGTAAAAATAATGCCACTCTCATCAACCCTCACTTGATCAAATATGGAAAAGCAATTACCATCTGCCAATTCTATATCCAGGAATATTATTTGTGGGTGCTTATTACTATTCAGGTATTCAACGGTTTCAGACACACTTTGCAGCATGGCTTTAAGCTGCCATTTTGGCCTCAACTCTTGAATCATATCTCGCAACATTTCACCGCTATGAATCTCGTCCTCAACAATAATAAAATCTATATCCATGGCTTATATTTCTGAATTCTTGTTTAAAATTTGGCTTGTTCAATTAAAGGTAACTCTACCTTAAACTCATCTTTGGTATGACTGATTTTTATTTTCTTATCAGTTAATATTTGATAGCGTTCTTTGAGATTACTTAAACCAGTATTGGTTGAATAAGTAGTATCCTTAGGGTTAATCGAATTCCAAACAACCAAAAAATCGTTTTCGGTATACACCTTTATTTTTAATGGCGATGCTTTTGTCGCCACGTTATGTTTCACGGCATTCTCAACCAACAACTGCAAACTCAAAGGAGGCAGATGCCACCCATAGTACTTTTCTGCAATGTCAGCCTCAGAAACCAAGCCATCCCTTAAGCGCTCTTTGTGTAAGGAACCAAAAGCTTTCATAAAGTTAATCTCTTCCGATAGTTTAATAGAGGTGTGCTTATTACTTTGTAAGACATAACGGTATACGTCAGAAAAATTATTAGCAAAACGAATGGCAGCCTCCTTATCTTGTCGAATAATGGCGATTAAGGTACTTAAGTTATTGAACAGAAAATGCGGATTAATCTGATCTTGCAAGGCCCTGTAGTCCTGCTTCAATTTATCTTGCTGCAAGCGTTCATTTTCAATCATTATCACACTTAGACTTTGATGGTAATTGTATGAAAATAGTAAGACCACATAAATGGTAACAAACAGAATAGCAATGACAATACTGACATTATAAGCCGCTTCAGTTATTGACTTCCCCGCTTCACTCTCAATCCAAGGCTTAAAATAATGGGATAACCAAACAGCCAAAATGAACCAAATGATAGAAAAACACACTAAAAATAATACCCGAGGACGCGTATGAGAATGCCATGGATGTTTGCATGCTATCATCTTGTTAAAGGCAAAAATACCCTCACTAATAAAAAACATGAGCCAAACGGTAAAGGCAAAACCTCTCCAATTGGCTGGTTCTTCCACAAACAGTGTAAACGTGATGATCATGTAAAAGACAACTCCCATCATGAACTCAAAAAGAAACCGTGTTTTGTAATTAACAAACAGAATTGGCTTTCCTTTTAAGAATCTATCATTATAACAAGTGTCAAATTTCTTCATCATACCGCTTTCATTTATCCCCAATAACAATTTATAAAGATAGTGACTCGCCCCAACTTATTAAAACGAGCCACCATCTGCCGGAAACACTAAAGTTGGTTAAGGTCGGTTGTATCCATTACTTTCAGTGCCCCTATTCCTTTTAGATAAGCTATTTTTGCTACTTCATAACCAGCCAAGGCATTCAGTAAATCAGCATTGGCACTTAACCACGATGCTTGAGCATTTAAAACATCGGTTGTTGTATTAAGTCCTGCATCAAAGCTTGCTGTTACCTCATCGAGTGATTCGATTGCTTCATCTTTATTTTTATTGGCTAAAAGAATTGCTTCGTAGGCTTCATTCACCCGTATCATATATTGCTGCACTTCTAGCTGCACAAAGTCCTTGGTTTCATCCAACTGTAATTGAGCTTGTTGCACTCGCAATTGCGCGGCTTCCTTTTTGTGCTTCTTTTCGCGCCAATGCACTATTGGGATCGAAAGCTGCGCCGAAGCTTGCGTAAGGGTTTGCCCATCAACCAGATTGGGTATTTCCATGTATCCGTAACTAAGCTGTGCCCCTAATTGCGGTTTATACATACTCAAAGAACTCTTTTTCTGCAGCTCTGAAATACTTACCTGTCCATCCAACATTTTTAACTCATTACGATTCACTAATGCCTGCTGAACACCGTTTTCCATAATCATTAATTTTGGTTCGAGCAGTAAGGTATCAACAAGCTCCACATCGCTATTGAGATCTATTCCAATAATCTGACATAAATTCATTTTCATAATGCGATAGGCATTTTCCGCTTTCATTAAATTTAGCTGAGCTTCATTTTTTTGTACCGTCACAATTAATTGCTCACTCTTAGGTGTTAGGCCCAAATCATACATATCTTTCATTTGCAGCTCCAAGGAATCCAACATCTCGTAGTATTTATACGCGACCTTTAATTGCTCCTTAAAGGCAACCAGATGCCAATAGGCGTTGTCGGTATTGTATACCACGTCATCGGTTTGAAGCTGGTAGGCCTGTCCAGCCATTTCTACACCTTTGTCAGCCATTTGATTGGCATAACGAATTTGTCCTCCCATATAAATGGGTACTTGCATTGCTACCTGACCGTTGTAATACTGCAATTTTTCAGTACCAATATCCATACCTGGAAATCCCACAGTGTGATCAGTAGGGTTACCTCCCGCATCCATAACTGGCAATTGAAAACCTGGAATAGAAATTTCGTCCATACTTGGCAAGTAGGTTAACGATGCAGTACCATCAATATTAGGTAAGTAAGCTGTTCGTGCTTCTTTGCGTTGTGCCTCGGCCTCGTAATGCTTTAGTTTAGCTGATTTTAATGACTTGTTATAATCCAAAGCCATCTGACGGCTTTGATTAAGCGTTATCTTCTGCTGAGCGAAACTACCCATGCTTATCAATAAGCCAATGAATAATATAAAATTTTTCATCTGTTTAAGTTTATTTTCATCTGTCAGATGGAACTCTCAAGTAAATTTCATCATCCGCCTGTGTATCAATTTGGATAATTAAATTTACATGGTTATTTCATCTGTTTATATTTTGCTTTCATTTGCCATGTGAAACTTACCAACATGTTTATCCTTCTCTGTGAGAGTGTTTCACTCATGGCTCGTTTCAGAATGTCTTAATTATCACCAATGCTGTTTGTTATTTTTCAAGGGGAGCCGACAACTCTGTTGTTAAAAGTCAATCGGCTCCACTCTACTAACTAATTATGAATAAACATTATTCTTCAATACTTTTTTGATCGTCATCAACATGCAACACCTTTGTATTTACCTTGTACATAACTGCATACAATACTGGAATAACGATAAGTGTAATTACGGAACCAACTAAAAGCCCGAACATAATTGCGATAGCCATGGTATTAAACATTGGGTCGAAAGCCAATGGTAGCATACCCAGTATGGTTGTTAACGACGCCATCATAACAGGTCGTACCCTCGACAAGGTAGCATCAATAATGGCCTGCAAAGCTTCCTTGCCTCCGGCTATCTGAAGGTTAATTTCATCGAGCAAAACCACGGCATTTTTAATCATCATTCCCATTAATCCTAATGTTCCTATGATAGAGAAAAATGTGAAATAGGTGCCTGTTAATAAAAAGCCTAGAATAACGCCAATAAAGGCCAAAGGCATGATTGCAAATATGATGATCGGTTGACGGAAATTATTAAATAAACCGATGACAATAATAATCATTAACAAGGCCGCCAAAGGTAGTTTCTCTCCCAGTCCGGCATTGGCTTCATTACTACTTTTGTATTCGCCCAACCACTCTAAAGTATAACCTTCAGGTAAAGGAATGGCTTCAATATCTGCCTGCAAAGCTGCAAACAACTCTGGTGGTGCCACACCCATTATTGGGTCACATTGTGCTGTAATGGCGCGTTGATTATCATAGTGACGAATCATACTACTTTCCCACCTCACATCAATTGAATCAACCAGCTGGCTTAAAGCTACACTCTGCGGCAACCCAGACCATACAGGAATGGAAGCCAATTGATTAATATCCTGCTCTATGGTTTTATCAAGCTTTAGCATTACTGGCAACTGGTAATCGCCATCGTAAAATAAACCAACAGGCATACCACTGGAGGCAATGGCCAAAGCATTTGCTACATTAGCACGGCTAACCATTAACTCGCGTGCCCTGTCCTGTGAGTATACGGGTGCTAATACCTTTATTTTGTTTTTCCAGTTATGCGTTACAAATGCAGCTGTAGGCTCATTACGCATTACTTCGTTAGCTTGCTCGGCCAACTGACGTAGCACCTTTTCATCCTTACCGGTAAATTTGGCTTCTATTTTAAAATCACCACCAATGGCAATGTACGTTCTGGCTCTGGCAAAGGCTTCGGGGTAATTATTGTTCACATACTCCTGAAGTTGAGAAATGGTTTCATCCAGTCGTTCCTTATCCTCAACTGTAATAATTAGCTCCCCATAACTTAGGCTTAATCCATTCATCGGACGCATTAGTGTATAACGTGCCGGCGTACTACCCAAACCAGTTACCACTGAAGCCATGTTATCCCAAGTCGATATGGTTTGCTGAATTTCATCCAAATCCTTTTCAACCTGACTGATGTCTTTACCCTCGGGCAATCGATACTCTAGAATAAATTGATCGTACTCAGCGCCTGGAAAGAAGTTTTGCTTAACAAAACCAAAGGACCAAAACGAAAGAACCAACACAATGACCGTAGCAATAACAAATAATGATTTATGCCACAGTGCAAACTTCACAAGCTTACCAAAAAACCGGTAAAAACGGCCACCATATGGATCGTGCTCTCCATCACCACTTTTGCCATCGCGCTTTTTATAAAAATACTGCGCGTGAAACGGCGTTTGAATCATGGCTAGCACCCAACTGATAAACAATGAAATAGCTAAGACATAAAACAGTGGACGAAGAAACTCACCTGCTCCAGTACTATTAAAAGCTAAAGGCATAAAAGCCAGAATTGCAACCAAGGTGGCTCCCAATAAGGGCATTGCCGATTTCTTAGCCGTATTTACAAAGGCCTTTCGTCGATCCATCCCTTTATCCAAATCAATTAAAATACCATCGGCAATTACAATGGCATTATCAACCAACATACCCATGGCGATGATGATAGCAGCTAAAGACACACGGTGCAGCTCTATATCGAAACCAGCCATGATAATAAAAGTAGCTAATATAGTAAAAACCAAACCACTAGCTATTAATAAACCAGCACGTATACCCATGGCCAATAAAAGCACTACAATCACAATTACAATCGACTCCACCAGGTTAATCATAAAGTTATCGATGGACTCATTCACATTCTCGTGCTGATAAAACACTTTGTGACATTCAATACCAATTGGTAATTGATTCTGCAATTCGCCTAAACGCTTTTCAACAGCTTCACCAAGCACAACAACATTGCCCCCTTTTTCCATTGATAAGGCCAGACTTATGGCTTCCTTACCATTGTATTTTAATTTCTGTAAAGCAGGTTGATAGAATTCTCGTTCTACTTTGGCAATTTGTCCAAGACGATATCGTCCGCCATTGGGCAGTTTCACCTCAAAGTTTCGAATCTCATCCAAACTTTGAAACTTATTACCTATGCTGATGCGAATACGCTCACTCCCCGACACAAAACTGCCCGGATTAACGATGTTTCCCTGGTCGTTAAACGACTGAAATATTAGCATTGGATTAATACCAAGAGAAGCAAAATACTCATTGTCAAAACTAATATTGACTACCTCAGTACGTTTTCCAAACACTTCAATGCGCTTCACTCCATCCACCAACATCAACTCCTGTTTCAGGTAATCAACATAGCTCTGAAATTCGTGGTAACTATAACCATCATTCGAAACAGCAATAAAAATACCCGATACATCGCCGAAGTCATCATTTATAATTGGATCGCCGGCATTTGCAGGTAAACTGCCTTTTACATCGCTAATTTTACGACGCAAATGATCCCACAACTGTGGCATCTCATCTGTTTTAACACCTGATTTAATATTGATGGTAATTTCCGATAAACCTGCTGTTGAACGCGACTCCAGGAAATCAATATTCTCCAAACGTTGGATCGCTTTTTCCAACACATCAGTTACTTCCTCTTCCACTTCTTGTGCCGATGCACCCGGATATTGTGTAATAACAACGGCTGCCTTAACTGGTATTTCAGGATCTTCAAGCTTTCCCATTGAGTTAAAGGAGTAAAATCCTCCTAACAAAAGGGCAATAAAAATGAAGCTCAAAAATGCTTTTTGAGATAAAATCTTGTCTAACATGTTATTTGAACTTATAAAAGGTTAGTATCCTTTAATAAACGAACTGACTGTGATTCTGTAAGGCTATAAACACCTGCTGTTACAACCAACTCAGTGCCTTCCAAGCCCGAAGAAAGTGATACCAAACCATTGTTTTCTATCTTACTTACGACCACTTTTTTTCTGGCAACAGTGGATGTTACCGGGCTATAAACCCATACATATGGTGTTTGATCTTTGTAAAAAACCGACTCAACCGGCACCATTACAACTTGCTGATTATCACTCGCCAACTGTATTCGCACTTTGGATGACATACCTAGTTTCAATTCATTCTTTGCCGAATTATTAACCACTAGGCGTACATCATACATATCATTGCCGTTTGCTTTTTCATTAACCGATAACACTTCAGCTGGCACTTGGTAGGCATTGGCATTGGGCACATCGATAGAAATTGCCGCAAAATTTTTAGCTTTGTTTACTTTACTTTCGGGCAAACTAAATACTACCTCTAAATGACTAACATCCAGTAGCGAAAAAATTGGCTGACCAGGTGCTACATTTTCAAAATTACTAATCTTCTTTCGGTAAATATAACCTTCAAACGGCGCTTTCAACTCGGTATCTGCCAAGGCATTTTGAGCTGCTTCGTAAGCACTTTGTGCCGATAAAAAGCCAGCTTCCAATTTTTCCAATGTGTTAATTGGAAGTTTGTTCTTTTTATACAACTCCTGATAACGCGTATACTCCCCATTAATCTGCTGGTATTGAGCCTTAGCAGATTGTAAACGTATTTTATAATCGCGAGGGTCGATGCGTGCTATAACCTGCCCTTTTGAAACATAATCTCCCTCATCGACCAAGACATTAAACACCTGACCGCCCACTTTAAAGGCAACACTTACTTCTTTCTTTTCTTTAATTTGTCCATGAAAAACCAATTCCTCGGCTTTCTGTGTTTTACTTAAACGCTCAACCTTAACAAAGCGTTTTGTTTTGGCTGTGGCCTCATTGTCATTTGAATTGCAACTAATCAAACTAACACTTAGTATTAGTAGGGCTAGTAACATTTTAATCGAGTGCTTTTTCATGATTGAATCCTCTTTGTAATCTTTTTCCTTTGATGAATAGTTATTTCTACTGACAAAAGTATAGGATTAAAAAGCCGAGGACTTTGGGAACTGCATGAAGCTGCAATATTATTGCTCAAAACGGAAAGAAAATTGTTTAAACGACATGCCATCATCAAACAAAAATGGCCTTAACTCGCATGAATTAAGGCCATCTCAATGATTCGTATATTGTTATTTTGCAAAACGCATTCGGTAACGAGCTGACACTTTTCCCTCTGCTATTTTATTTAATTTGCCCTTAATTAATCTTTTGGAAATACCAGACAGATGATCAACATATAAAATTCCTTCTGTGTGATCATACTCGTGCTGAATAACTCGTGCATTATAACCTGTAAAAGTGCGTTTATGCTTTTTAAAGTTTCTATCGACGTATTCTATTTCAATGGCCCAGGGGCGTTCAACTTCTCCATTTATATCTGGTAGACTTAAACAGCCTTCATTTTCGGCCCATACCTCTTCCGATTCTCCTATTATTTGAGCATTGATAAATGTCTCTTTGATGGGTTCTTCGTCTTCAAATAAATCTTCTTTATCTTCATCATTCATCCCCTCAAAAACCTGAACAGTATCAACCGTAAACAAACGTATAGCCTTATTAACCTGTGGAGCAGCTAAACCAACACCACCCGCTTCATACATTGTTTCCCACATATTATCGATCAGTGCTTCTAAGCCATCATAATCCTTCGTTATTTCGTCACACACCTTTCGCAACACCTTGGTGCCATATGCCGTAATCGCTAATGCCATTGCTCTTTTTTTTATTTTTCGATTGCAAAAATAGTCTTTTTAGGGTAAACCAAAATTGTAGCGAAAAGTTTATTATTTATTAACACTAGTAAACGACTAATCTATTCTTACTCTGACTAACATGACAGTTAACTGAAGCCAGCGCAATTAACCGAGTTTTTCTATGCAATAAATAAAACTAAGATGAGTTGATTGGTAATGGTTTGTTAAGTACTTATGGATAAAGGCGATGTTCTTTTTCGCCAACAAGCTTTCAAATCAATCTCATAACAAGAAAACAACAAGCAACTTACAACTACACAAACTATGAGAAGATGGTGTATATATGGAATTAACCATACGGAAAGACTTTAATTATTCTGAGCAATCGTAAACCAGAATTCAGCACCTTTACCTGATTCACTAATAACCCCAATTTGACCGCCATTTTTATCGGCAAACTCTTTACAAATAATTAGGCCTAGTCCCGTTCCTTTTTCCCCCTCGGTGCCATCCGTTTTTAATTTTTTATCAATATTAAATAAATGATCCTGATCAGCCTTTGCAATACCCACTCCATTATCAATTACGCTCAATTTCCATATTCCTTGCACACTAAGTAATTCGTACCTTACAGTACCTTTCGCGGGCGTAAATTTTAAGGCATTTCCTGTGAGGTTTCTAATAATGGTACTTACCATATTCCTATCGCCATAAGCGATTGCTCCGTCAGGTGTGTTATTAATCAAATTGATTGATTTTTTTTCAGCTGCCTCACGGTATAAATTACAGTTCTCTATTATTAAAGTTGATAAATCGAATTTCTTTGGTTCAAAATTAATTTTACCTCTTTGGGAACGTGACCATGTCAAGAGGTTTTCTAACAACAAATAAATATGTTTGACCGAGTTATTAATTCGTTGGACACCTTGCCGTTTATCTTCTTCATCGGCTTGTTCATAATTTTGATCAAGCATATTACTAATGGCCAATAAGCTGGAAAATGGATTTTTTAAATCGTGCGAGATAATTGAAAAGAACTTGTCTTTGGTAACATTCATCTGACGTAAATTCTCTTCAGAAACATGCAACTGCCTGTTGGTTTCTAAAATCTGTTCATTCCTGTTTTTTAATAACTTATTCATTTTAACCTTAAGCAAAAATCGATACACAAATACTATTAGTAACAATACAACTGTGATTTCGAGCAAGACAAACCATGTTGTTTGCCAAAAAGGTGTACGAATAGTAATGTGCAATTGCGCTTCGTTTTTTGACCAAACTCCATCGCCATTAGTACTGACAACTCTAAAAGTATAATTGCCAGGTTTAACATTTGCAAAGGACACATAATTGCGTTGACCAGCCTTATTCCAACGCTTATCCATTGGAGATAACTGAAAGGCATAGTTTGTTTTATCGGGATATAAATAATTTAGCCCCGAATATTCGATGGCAAAAAAACGCTGCGAATAATTTAACTCTATATGATTTGTATAACTAATGTTGGATGAAGAAACAAACTGACTATCAACTTCACTTATTCGTGACCCTATGCCCAGATCGATTGTAGATGCTTGCACTTCATCGCCAAGTACTTCGAGACGTGTAATTACAGGCTTGCCCATAAAAGAGTTCTCTTGAATTTTGGTTGGCATAAGAATATTAAAGCCATAAACACCACCAAAATACAGTCGCCCAGAATATCCTTTATGAAAGGCACCGCCATTAAATTCGTTGCTCTGTAAGCCATCACTCACATCATAATTACGCGTTTTCATTGTTTGCGGATCCAGACAGCATACTCCATGGTTAGTGCTCATCCACAAAAATCCAGCATCATCAGGCATTATACTATAAATTACCTCATTGGGCAATCCATCTTGCATCCCTAGCACTTGTATTTTTCCCGTAGTTGGATTTAAGATGTTGAGTCCCTCGTTAGTGCCAACCCAAATAAATCCTTGTTCATCTTCATACAAACTAAAAACAATATCATCGCTCAAGCAACTACCTGGCTGTCCATGTGTCGTATAATGCTTAAATGTGTTAGTTGTAGGATTAAAGCAATTTAATCCTCCCCCATAAGTTCCAATCCATAAATTCCCCTTTTCATCTTCTATAATACTGGCATATACAAAGTTATTCGATAAGGAGTTAGTATTATTAGGCTGATGAGTATAACGCATAAAGGTATTCTGCCGACGATTAAACAAATTTAATCCCTGACTCGTACCAACCCATAGCTGATCTTGACTATCTTCAAATACCACACGAACAGAATTACCCGTAATGGAGTGGGCATCATTTTCATCATGCAAATACTTTGTAAAACTGCCATTTGATGAGTTATATCGATTTAACCCTCCACCATCAGTACCAATCCAAATATTTCCATCGCTATCTTCAAACAATTCGCGAACACAATTATGTCCAAGCGAATTGGTATTCTTTGGCTGCGAACTAAAGTTGGTAAAGCGATTAGCTTTGGGGCAATAACGGCTTAAACCCTTATCATTTGTTCCTATCCATAAACAACTATCACGAGCTTCCAGTATCGACCAAATAAAGTTACTGGGCAAGCTATTGTCACTTAAAGGGTTATTTTTTATGAGGGTAAACTTATTTGCTGATGGGTGGTAAATATTAATTCCGGCTCCATAAGTTCCGAGCCAAATGTTACCACTTTCTAAATCTGAATAGATGCAGTTGAAAGCATTTTGACTAACACTCTCTTTATCTGTTGGATTATGAATACACTTTAAAACTTGCAGATCTTCATCAAAAATAAACAAACCATCGCCATGTGTCGCATACCAAACATTGCCATCCTTGTCTATTTGAAGAGCTTTACTCTTATTGATTGATAGACTATTGGTGGTGTTAAACGTTTCGATCAATTGTTTCGTATATTGTTTATTCAAATGATGCACCCATAAGCCATTTTTGGTATTGATGAATAAACGCTGCTGTTTGTCGATGGCCAATGATTCAATCTGCTTGATTTGTTTATCAATGGGAATTTCAAACACCTGATTGCGCTCTGTATCATACACCTTTATACTATTATCAGATGAAACATACACATTACTTTTAGCAATGACTGCGAACTGTACTTTTTCGACTAGTAGAGTTTTCCAATTAAGGTTCTCATCGACACAAAACAAACCATTTTCTGCGCTAACAAACAACTTAACACCATCACTTTGCAAAGAATACACCTCCCCTGTTTTAGTATATGATTTGGCTTGTAGAGTGTGTGCATTAAAAATTGTTAGTCCTCCTTTTGTGCCAACACACATCGCTGTATTAAAGGCATGCAAAGCAGTAATGGTATCATTGATAATTGAAGTCGACTGAGCAAGAGAATAATTGGTAAAAACCTCATTAACAGGATTAAAATGAGACAATCCGTTTCGTGAACCAAACCACAAACACCCCTCTTGGTCTTCAGCAATGTGTTCAATCCATTTATAACATATACTATTGGGATTCTTAACGTCGGTGCGATAAATTTTGAATTGATACCCATCATAACGATTTAAGCCATCTTCGGTACCAAACCACATAAATCCTTTGCTATCTTTTGAAATGCAGTAAACCGAGCTTAACGATAGGCCATCATTAATGGTTATACTCTGAAAACGCATGGGTATCTCTTGGCTCAAGCACATTTGCACCATCACCAACTGTAGCAATATCAGGCGTATTATATTCATCAATTATCGGGTTAGATGTATGAAAATCACAATCATACTCATTAAACCTAGTCGATAAATAGGGACTAAAATCTAAAGTAAGGGATGCTAAGCAAGATTCCAAACAAAGCACCGATAATTTCGGCATAGTTTTCTCTTAATTAATAAGTTCAGGTCATTCTGTGCGATCGTATCCTCATGTAAGGATCTTTTGTATCCTTTATAATTATTAGTCAACCCAGATACTTCCCACCATGTAAGTTCTAGCTTTACCGCTTATATGAACCCGTTTCTCATTATTTCTGCAGTACAACAAACCTTGCCTTTCTGACACCTGCAAAGCTGTTAACTCACTCTTTTTCAGTTCACGGCTCCAATATGGAATTAATGTGCAATGTGCTGAACCAGTGACTGGATCTTCTAATATAGTTGCCTGTGGAGTAAAAAACCTCGATACAAAATCATGTTTCTCTCCTGGTGCGGTAACAATTACACCTCCTGTACCCAGGTTAATTCTATCAAATAGTTCTCTATTGATTTCCAAATCACTTACCATCTCTTCAGATGGGTAAACCAATAGGTAATCACGTGCTTTAAAAACATCTGTAGGCTGATGATTTATTGCCTCTTGTATTTCGACAGGCAATTCGCTTCGCACCGCTCCCCTTGATGGCAAATCAAGCGTTAGAATATCAGCTTGACACTCCACATTTAGTTCTCCACTCAAAGTATTAAAAGTAATTATGTCAGGTTCGTAAGCCAAATGAACCTTTAAAACATATGCCGCAGCCAGTGTTGCATGTCCGCATAAATCCATTTCTAAATCAGGTGTAAACCACCGTAAATGAATTTGATCCTTTTCTCGTACGAAAAAAGCTGTTTCAGCCACCGCATTTTCCATTGCTATCTTTAATAGCAACTCATCGGGCAACCAATCTTCAAGGGGAATAACACATGCCGGATTACCACTAAAAACTTTATCGGTAAAGGCATCTATTTGGTATATGGTTAGTTTCATAGTTAAAAGGTTAGCTTTAAAAACATCAATCTTAATGAGGGTAATACCTTGTAATAGTCACAACTAATGTTGAGTAAAATAAAGCATACTTATGCACTTAAGCAATTAATTAGCTTCTTATAAAAAATCAATAAAACAAGGATACGAAAGAAATATCATATCTAAGTACTAAAAGAATTCCTACATTCGTGGTTCACACGTTAATTTATTATTATGAAGCATTTACTCCTCACCCTCGTCTGTATTGGAACATTAAGTTCCTTTTCTGCAACTGGACAACAAGCTAATTTTGAGCAAGCCAATAAATTCACAAAAAGTAATGTTGAAAAATACATTGGCTCCAGTCGTGTTAATCCAAACTGGATTGAGAACAGCCATCTATTCTGGTATAATTACAAAACATCTGATGGTAATTTTTATTGGTTGGTTGATCCTGAAAAACGAACTAAGAAGCCTTTATTTGATAACAATGACTTGGCTAGCAAAGTAACGGCAATTACACACAAACCATACAATGTCAATGATCTACCACTTAAGAAAATTGAGTTTGAGAAAAATAGCAAATCCACTTTTACCTTTGAAATGGATGACCTTAAGTTTAAATACGACATTGCCAGTCAATGGGTATCTAAAATTGACACAGTAAAAAAAGAAACCAAGGATAGTTGGAAAAGCTATTCTCCTGATAGTACTTATATCGTATTTGCCCGTCAACATAATTTGTACATGATGCGCTCCAACGATACCGATAGCACAGAAACACAATTGACTACCGATGGGGAACGTTGGTTTAGTTACCAAAGCAAAGGTGGCGATACCACTTCTGACAAACGTTTAAAAGCCTGGGTCTCTTGGTTTAAAGATGAAAAAAAGTTCTATACCGTTCGCTACGACTCGCGCAAAGTAAAAGAGATGGCCGTCATCAATTCGGTTGCCAATCCACGACCAACCGTTGAAACCTACAAATATGCCATGCCCGGAGATGAAAACATCAGCATTCCACATCTTCAGATTTATGACTTAGCCTCAACTACCTGGACAAAACCTGATTTGGATAAATGGAAAGATCAAAGCATTCGTACATACCGACCGTCTAAAACTTCAGACAATCTTTTCGTTATTCGAAAAAAGCGTACCTGCGACGAGTTGGAACTAGTAAAAGTCAACACCAACACGGGTGATGTTACTCCACTTTTTAGTGAGAAGTCAAAACCTTACTTTAACGATCAGATGAATCAATTGCACGTTATTAACGAAGGCGAAGAGTTCATTTGGTGGTCGGAGCGCACAGGCTGGGGTCAACTGTACCGATATGATGCAAACGGGAAGCTTAAAAATCAAATTACCAAAGGGAATTATGTAGTGGGTAAAGTTGCTCGAATTGATACTCTATCAAATACCTTGTACTACCCAGCCTATGGAAAAGAAAAGGGTTTTGATCCTTACTACGATATTTATTACAGCACTAAATTTGATGGTTCTGATACAAAAATTATTACCCCCGAAGAAGCCAACCATCGCTTTAGCATGCCAAAAACGGATAAACATGCTAATTACTTTGTGAATAATTTCTCAAGAGTAGATCAGGCCCCAAAAGCAGTGGTACGCGATAAAAATGGTTCTGTTGTGATGGAACTGGAAACAATGGATCTTTCACGCGTTAAAGAGCTTGGATGGACATTTCCAGAGAAGTTTGTGGTTAAAGCAGACGATGGAATTACAAACCTGCACGGTGTTATCTGGAAACCTTTTGATTTTGATTCAACGAAGAAGTATCCTGTTATTTCCTATGTATACCCTGGCCCACAAACCGAAGCTGTAGTACGCGACTTTACAGTAACAGCCCGTTATAATACAGCCTTGGCTCAACTAGGCTTTGTAGTGGTATCGGTTGGACACCGCGGAGGCAGCCCTAAAAGACACAAATACTACCATACCTATGGATACGATAATTTACGCGATTACGCCCTTAAAGATGATATGTTTGCTCTAAAGCAATTGGCTAATCGATACGATTACATCGACATTAAAAAGGTTGGTATTTTTGGTCATAGTGGTGGTGGATTTATGTCTACAGCAGCCATGTTTGCTTATCCTGATTTTTACAGAGCTGCAGTTTCTTCAGCAGGTAACCACGATAACAACATCTATAATAAATGGTGGGGAGAAACGCACCACGGTGTTAAAGAGGTAAAAAAGAAGATTAAAAAGAAAGAGGAAGAGCAAAAGGACTCAACTCAGGTATCAACGCCAGAGGATGAATACGAAATTAGCTTCAAAAGTAAAATACCAACCAATCCATCAATTGCTAAAAATTTAAAAGGGCACCTGATGTTGGTTCATGGAGAAATAGATAATAACGTACATCCTGCCAATACCATGCGGGTTGTAAAAGCATTAATGGATGCTCGTAAACGTTTCGATTTTATGATAATCCCTAATGTACGTCACGGTTTTTCGCAATACTCACCATATTTCGAAAAAATGATTTGGTACCATTTCTCTGAACACCTTTTGGGAGATTACAGAAATAATGTGGATTTAGATATTCCATAAACCAATAGTTGTTTAAGACTTATTTGCGCCCCTCTTCAATTTTGAAAGTGGGGCGTTTTTTTGCTTATAAAACACAAGTCACAAAGCACTAGCATTAATACGTTATCAGAAAACACCCCCACTTAACAACTAACTTACAGATATTTATCCTATATTGAACCTACATTATCACCAAACATCAACACATTAACTATGAAAAGAAGCAGAACTAAAGGACTCATCCTTTCTTCAATGCTGCTAATTCTGTGTTTACCACTGGCAGCCCAATCCCTATTAAACGACACCACTTTTACTGGACTAAAATTTCGAAACATCGGCCCTGCCCTCATGTCTGGTCGCATTGCCGATGTAGCCATTCACCCCACAAACGATAATACATGGTATGTGGCAGTTGGATCCGGAGGTGTTTGGAAAACTACCAATGCCGGAACTACCTGGCAGCCAATTTTTGACCAACAAAACGTTTACTCAACTGGTTGTCTTACCATCGATCCATCGAATCACCACACCATTTGGCTTGGTACTGGCGAAAATGTTGGAGGCAGGCATGTTAGCTTTGGCGATGGCATTTATAAGAGTGATGACGATGGTGCCACATGGACCAATATGGGTTTAGCATCGTCGCAGCACATTTCAAAAATTATTGTACACCCCACTAACTCAGATGTTATTTGGGTAGCCGCTCAAGGGCCACTTTGGAATGAAGGAGGAGAAAGAGGTATTTACAAATCGGACGATGGAGGCAAAACTTGGAAACAAACATTGGGCGACAATGTATGGGTTGGCGCCACTGATTTAGTAATTGATCCGCGTAACTCAAAAGTATTGTATGCTGCAACATGGCAAAGACACCGTAACGTAGCGGCTTATATGGGTGGAGGCCCGGGAACTGCCATTTATCGTTCTGATGATGGTGGCGAAACCTGGCAAAAATTAAGCAAAGGACTTCCAACAGGGAATTTGGCTAAAGTAGGTTTGGCCATTTCACCACAACAGCCCGATATAGTGTATGCTGCCATTGAGCAAAACCATCGAAAAGGAGGAGTCTATCGCTCTTCCAACAAAGGTGCATCATGGGTAAAAATGTCAGATGCCGTTTCTGGAGCTACAGGCCCTCATTATTATCAGGAGCTATACGCCTGTCCATACCAATTTGACAAACTCTATCTCGTTGATGTTCGTATGCAAATATCAGAAAACGGTGGTAAAACCTTTAAGCGTATGTCGGAAAAACACAAGCACTCGGACAATCATGCCATAGCTTTTAAGGCCGATGACCCAAACTACCTTTTGGTAGGAACAGATGGCGGATTATATGAAACGTTTGATGCGACAAGAAATTGGCGATATGTATCCAACCTCCCTGTTACACAGTTTTACAAATTGGCTGTTGACGATGCTGAGCCTTTTTACCACATTTATGGAGGTACGCAAGATAATAACACCCAAGGTGGCCCATCAAGAACAGACAAAGCAAATGGCATTACCAATGCCGATTGGTATCTTACCTTATTTGCTGATGGTCATCAGCCCGCAACTGAACCAGGCAATCCGAATATTGTCTATTGCGAATGGCAGGAGGGTAACTTGGTTCGTGTGGATAAAACAACTGGCGAAATCGTTCATATTCAACCGCAAGCTCTAAAAGGCGAACCCTTTGAACGCTACAACTGGGATGCACCAATTCTTGTGAGCCCTCATCAGCCAAGTCGAATCTATTTTGCTTCACAACGTGTTTGGTGCTCAAATGATAGAGGAGATAGCTGGACACCAATATCGAAGGATTTAACAAAGAACCAGGAACGACTAGCCTTACCAATTATGGGCTCTACCCAAAGTTGGGATAATGCCTGGGATTTCTTTGCTATGTCAACCTATAATACGATCACTTCGTTGGCTGAGTCGCCAATTCAAGAAGGACTACTTTATGCAGGAACCGACGATGGACAAATCAGTATCAGCGAAAATGCTGGTGCCAACTGGAAAACAATATCTGTGAGCAAACTACCAGATGTACCTGAAACGGCTTTTGTAAACGATATTAAAGCCGATTTATATGACATCAACACTGTTTATGTGCTATTGGACAACCATAAGTATGGCGATTTCAAACCCTATATTTTAAAAAGTACTGATAAAGGAAAATCGTGGAAATCAATCGCTGGAAATCTTCCTGATAAAACACTTGTTTGGCGATTTGTACAAGATCATGTAAATCCAAACTTATGCTTTTTAGGAACAGAGTTTGGCTTATACTTCACTATTGATGGAGGCGAACAATGGCTCCAATTGAAAGGCAATATCCCAACAATATCATTTAGAGACATAGCCATACAACGAAGAGAAAATGACTTGGTTGGCGCTTCTTTTGGTCGTGGTTTTTTTGTGTTAGATGACTACTCAGCCTTAAGGCATATCTCTGAAGAACAATTAAACGAAGAAGCAACCCTCTTCCCTACCCGAAAAGCACTTCGCTACATACCACGACCAGGCATGACAATGCGTGATAAAGGATCGCAAGGAGCAGCCTTTTTTAACGCTCCAAATCCTGAATTTGGTGCCGTTTTTACTTATTATTTAAAAGACGACTACCAGATGCTTAACAAGCAAAGGCAGCTAAAAGAGCAAGAAATAACTAAAAAGGGCGATGCCGTAGCTTTCCTAGGGTGGGATCGTTTATCAGCTGAGCATAGGCAAGATACACTCAAACTTTGGCTAACAATTAAAAACGAAGAGGAGCAGGTAATTAGAAGACTCAGGGCTCCATCAGGCAAAGGGTTTCATCGCCTAGCCTGGGATTTACGTTATGCTCCGCTTCAAACAATCAACATTGACAAACAAGAAACCAGGCGCTCTGTAGGCTATTTAGCGCCATCTGGAAACTATACCGCCACCCTTTCAAAAGACGAGGATGGTAATATTACAGATTTATCTACTTCAATAAGTTTTGAAGTTGTTCCACTTTACAAGGGCCATCTTCAAAAACAAAGCGAAAGCAGTATTGATAGCTATATTCAGGATCTTCAAAAGGCACAGATCGAACTATCAGCCATCAACACAACTGTAAGAAAAGCGTTTAAGCAAATTGAAGCTTTAAAAGTATCGGCACAAAATTCTAAACTTGACATTGGCGAACTTGACACCAGGCTATTTGAGCTTAAACAGGAGCTATACGACATTGAAGAGCAACTGTTTGGTGACGCCAACAAAAATTTGGTTGGAGAAAAGAATAAACCGACCATCAACAGTAGGTTAAGTGCCGCATCAACCAATGTTTATAATAACACTTATGGACCTACAGCCACCCAGCGCCAAAACTTAGTCTATGTTCAAGAAGATTTGGCCGAGTTAATGAACAAGGTTTCACACATTACTGAAGTCGATTTCAGTGAAATTATGAAACTATTACTAACTAATGGAGGCCCATGGGTAGATGGCATGAGTTTACCATAAAAAAATGTGCCAAAGCTATTTTATTCATTACAAAATCCCTTAAAGACGATATAAAACTCTCTTTAGGGGATTTTGCTATTGTAATTGGTTTAAACAAGAAATAATATTACAGCATCAACATGAACACTAAGCCCTAGGAGTTGGTTTAAGTAAGAGTAATTAACCTCATATTACCCACCTACTATGATTATAGCACTATTAATTAAATTATTATTAGGCGGAGGTCAAGACGATTTTTTGATTCCTCCCATTGAGAAATATTGCAAAAAGCACTTGGATGAATCTTCAAAAAACATCGTTATCGAAACGCTTGATAAACACGAAGATGATTCTAAAGAGTTTTTTAAGAATTTTGAAACAGAAATAAAAGAGTTTCAAAAAAAACGAATGGCTGGTAATGTGAGCGAAAGTGAATTTGATGTTTTTTATTCTATCAACTTAAAAGGCCATAAAACATTAGATAGTCTTTCACTCACTAGGCACTTTATTATTGTTGATCAATTCACCGAAAAACAATGGCAAGATGCGTTAACTGATATTGATAAAACTTTAAAAAGGCAGCAAAAGAGCTTTGAAAAAAAAAGGTCAAAACTTAACAAACGTATTAACAAACTCCACAACAAGGTAGAAAAGCACATAAACAAACATGGCATGAATCCTTCGGCCAGGTTAATTGTCGCAAGTTTTGAAGAACATCTCAACAGAACATTAGATGAATTTAGCGAAAAACAAAAGGAGCGAAATGCGTTGTTAATCAACTACAACACCAAACAATCCGAAGTTATTCAACTTAATGATGACAGATATGCTATTCGAATGGCCTTTAATATGCATTTCAAAAAAACCTACTTCGACTTAAAAAATATCTTAACAAAAAATGAATGGCAGATGATTAGTAAACAATTTAATTCCGTTTTGTAGACTTTTGTTTATTTCTGTGTTATTTTAAGTTGCCAAACAAAAACCGTTAACAATGAATCGTTCCAAATTTATTTTATTGCTGTTCGTCGCCACGTGTAGTCATCTTTTAATGGCACAGGAAGAAATTATTCAGCCGACTGACACAATCGTAGAACACAGTGTTGACCTTATAGAAATACCAAGTAAAAGTGCTTCAACCGTATCTAATATCAAAAAGCTAAACAAATCCTTACTTACTAATAAGCAAGTTGATAAAGTCAAAAGTACCAACATGTTAAACCTGGCTTTAATCGACAGCCTTTTTATGCTGGAAAGCAAAGTAGATTTAAGCATCTTTAATAAACGTCACCTACTCAATAAAGAAACCTATTGGAAGCAACGACTTGATCAGGTGAAGGGGATAGAGTCGGAAATGATTGATCGCTTAGAAAAAATTGAAACAATCAATAGTGAGGCCGAAGCAATTGATAAAGTGTGGCTTGGCATTGATAAGCAATTAAGCGAAGAGGAACGTGACAGCGTAGTGAACGTGAATATTCAACGCGTGATGATACAAAAAGATAGCTTAATAGAGAAGCTAATACATCAGCGTGGTGAGTTTTTAGTAGTTCAGGACAAAGCCATATCTAGTGCCACAAATATTACATCTCAATTAGAAAGATTTGAGCAGAAAATAAACGATGAAGAGACAAATATTTTTGCCAAAAGTGATATTCAATTTAGAGAAATATTTAAACTACATAATTACAAATCAGCCACTCAAGTACTTAAAAAAAATCTCTCTATAGAAAGTAAATTATTGGCTGATTATATGGCTAGTAACCGCCAAAATATATTTATTTTTTGTCTTATTTTATTTGGTGGCATATTCATTTTCAGACAAACACGTAAGTCAATCCTCACAAATGATATTCAAGAGGAAGGCTATTACAAAGTTCAGTTTAAGAAACTTTTATCGGCTTACAAAAGCACTGCATTTGTGCTAATTATATGGTTATCTGTACCCATATTCCCCAATCAACCTTTATTATTTAGCGATATTATTCAAATATTAATTAGTATTCCTTTGGCTATTCTGCTTTATCGACTTGTTGATAAATGGTTGTTTTTAAGTGTTGTTATTCTATTCTCACTCATTTTTGTACAGGTTTTTGTGAACTTGTTTCCACCTAACCACATGGTCTATCGCTTTTTTCTCTTCATCGCTGCCGTGTTGGAAATATTTGTTTTGGTAAAACTGTTCTTCCTCTATAAAAAGAATCCTTTTAAAAACAGATTAGCCAATAACCTAACCAGCAATCTTCTACTAATATCAATTTTTGGAGCCATTGTGGCGCTTTTATTAGGCCTATTGGGCTATATCGTACTGGTGGAACAGTTTGTCAATATTATTTTATCCAACACATTTAGTATCGCCTTGCTATTTGTTTCGATGCTTATTGTTATTGGTATTATTGAACTACTGTTTGATAAGATGAATAAACAGAAATATAAGGTTCTGGAAGTATATGGCGATAGCACTAAAAAACGATTAATTTGGTTTGTTGCTACACTAACCAAAATCATAGCTATTTTAACCATTTTGGGTAGTGTTAACTTAAAGGATATCGTATATGATAGTGTTGTTGAGATGATATCCTACCAGTTTGTAATAACAGAAACCTTTAGCTTCTCAATCGGAAGAATAATTGCTTTAATCCTTATTATTTCATTTTCAATTTTTGTGGCTAATGTTATAAAAATAACATTGGAAGAAGATGTCCTGAGCAAGACTAAACTAGGTAAAGGTCTTCCCCACACCATTGCCCTTTTGGCTAAGTATTGTTTAATATTAATTGGTGTTACTTTTGCTATATCAACAGCCGGCTTACCAATGTCAAATTTTGCAGTTTTAATTGGTGCCTTTGGTGTTGGTATTGGTTTTGGTCTTCAGAATATTTTCAATAATTTGGTCTCTGGCCTTATTCTACTATTCGAGCGCCCAATAAAAATTGATGACACCATAGAAGTAGGACAGTTATTGGGTAAAGTTAAGTCTATTGGAATTCGTTCAAGCATTGTCAGAACCTTTGATGGTGCAGAAGTGATTGTACCTAATGGACAATTAATTTCTAACGAAGTAATCAACTGGACTCACTCCGATCAAATTCGTCGTCATGAAATATTTGTGGGTGTAGCTTATGGTTCCGATGCTAAACAGGTTAAAGCTTTGCTTGAAGAACAAATTAAACTGCACGAAGATATACTTCAATACCCTGAACCTATGGTATTATTTATCAACATGGGTGAAAGCTCACTGGATTTCCGTTTACTTTTCTGGATTTCTAAAATGAGTGAAGGGCTTAGAATAAAGAGTGAAATGACAAAAATGATCTATGAAGCTTTAAATAAAGAAGGCATTGAGATACCATTTCCACAGCGCGACATACACATTATTAAAGATTAGACATTCAACTCATTTAACAAGCTTTATGTATACTAATACAAACTCTCATTACTTAAATTAAAGCACAACTGGGTGGAAGTGATTAAGAATAAGCAGTACTACAAATTTTGTTTCTACGGCTTTTTTAAAAACATCAGGTTATTTGATCCCTTTCTATTGATGTTTTTTATAGATAGAGGTGTCAGCTTTACCGAAATTGGTGTTTTATATGCTTTTAGAGAAGTTACAATTAACTTTTTTGAGATTATATCTGGCCTTATCGCTGATGTATTTGGCCGACGAAACGCACTCATAGGTGCATTTATTGCTTATATAATTAGTTTTATCCTATTTTATTTAATGGGTAATTTTGCTGGTTACCTCTTGGCATTTTTCTTTTACGGATTGGCCGACTCTTTTCGAACAGGCACTCATAAAGCAATGATATTAACCTACTTAAAAAACGAGCATCTTCAAACACTAAAAACTCAATATTACGGTCGCACCAGATCATGGTCGCAACGCGGTGCTGCCCTTTCCTCATTGATAGCGGCCATTATGGTATTCTTCACGGGTGATTACGCCCTCATGTTTGTACTTACCATTATCCCTTACCTGTTCGATCTCATATTACTAAGCACCTACCCTGCCTATTTAAATGGCGAAAGTATTAAACTCAGCAATTCATTTTGGATAGATATAAAAGAGCGGTTTGGCGATTTATTTAAGGCCTTTAAAAATAAAACTGCCCTCAAAACCATTCTATTAACAAGTAATTTTACAGGCTATTACAAGGCCACCAAAGATTACATTCAAATAATTGTCACAAGCATGGCAATGGGCTTGGTAATTCACCAGAACATCACAGATGAGCAAAACATAGCCATATACATGGGCCTAACTTATTTTATCCTATTCACTCTTTCGTCAATAGCTGCTCGTAATGCATATCGCATAGAAAAAGCATTCAACTCATTGGGGAAAGGCATTTTTGGGCTTCAAACAATCGCCTATTTATTGGGTGTACTTTCAGGCCTGTTTTTCATTATGGAATTCTTTATGTTAGCCCTTATTTGTTTCGCTTCCATCTACTTAATTCAAAATTTCAGAAGACCAATGGCGGTTAGTTATGTGAGTAATCAGTTTAATGACAATGTTATGGCCAGTGCCTTATCGGTTGAATCCCAAAGCGAAACCATGTTTGCCGGTATTATCGCCTTTGTGCTAGGCCTTTTTGTCGATGCCTTAGGTTTAGGACTTGGTTTTGCTATTGTATCCCTCCTATTAATTGTTTTGTCAATTGGTTTAAAAGCTCTGCAGACAAAGGAGCCGCGCGCTTTCAATTAACATTCCTCTGGATTTAATTTACCACACTCGCTCATCTAACAAATAATGTCATATCATCAATGTTGTCATAATAAATTCTATCATTTGGTCTATCTGCCCAAACCGGACTTACTTTTTGTTCTTGATCACAAAAACTAAGGAAAAAAGATCAAGGCTACTTTTTAAATATCTTTCTTATTTATCTCAAACTTAAGTGCGGCCGGGTGATCTTTGAACAAGTTCTCAGCTTCCCGGTCTCTCTAAAGCTTTTGATAAAACGTAAGCTATTTAAAAGAGAGTCCATAGTTTACAGCGTTCAAAATACCAAGTTTAGAAAAAACACATATAAACAACTTAATTTGAAATAATTGCGTTCATATCAAAAAAACCTTTAGCACGCGATTGACTTACCATCTACTTTTTAAACAGAATTTGCCTAACGTTCCTTGCAGCAAATGAAAATAATTTCAAATCATGAAATTTATCATTTCCCATTAATCAAGAAGAAGCCAATTTTGCGCGATTTTTTGCATGAACACAAAAATTTAACAGCGTTATGTCTTTTATTACAAAGGAGAAGTTTTTATCCAAAGATTGGTTTGTTACTTATGCATACATATTGCTTGGTAGCTTTTTATTCGCGGTGGGCGATGTATTATTTGTTAACCCCTACAAATTAGCCCCGGGTGGAGTTTATGGTATTGGTAACTTTTTATACCATACGTTTGGTTTTAAAATTAGTTTATCGGTACTTTTTATGGAAATACCATTACTCATAGTTGGAACCATAATTTTAGGCCCCCGATTCGGTATCAAAACATTGATAAGCACATTTTTAATAATGGGCTTTGCATACATGTTTGAAACACATTGGTGGGGTTACGAGGCCTTTTTACCTAATGATCCAATGCTAAATGCCTTAGTTGCCGGTATCATTTATGGTGTAGCCATTGGTTTAATTTTCAAATCTCGCGCAACATCAGGTGGTTCAGATATTATTTCAATGATTCTGAATAAGTACACGCGCATGTCCTTGGGTAAGTTGGTAATTATTGTTGACGGATCAATTACCTTGTTAACATTGTTTATGCCAAGTGAAAGTGGTATCGACTGGACTTTACCAATCTATTCATGGTTAATTATCTTCATCGAAGGTAAAATTATTGATATGGTTATTGATGGATTAAAGGTCAACAAAACCCTATTCATCATTTCAGATAAAAGCGAAGAGATACAAAGTAAGATTTTGAACAACCTAAAAAGAGGTGGTACTGTATTTGCCGCCAAAGGGATGTATGAAGGTGTTGAACGAACAGTTATTTATACAACTATTACACGTCGTGAGTCAACCATATTACTTAATCACATTGCCAAAATTGACCCTACGGCCTTTGTTAATGTAATTGACAGTAGCCAAATCCATGGTGAAGGTTTTAAAGCCATTGACTCAGAAAGTGAAGGTCATTAAAAAATACTTTATTTCGATTCAAGCGCTCCATAAACGGAGCGCTTTTTTTGTATCATTATTTTCGACTATCTTCGCACTCTAACCGGTTTAGTAAAACCATAATGAAAGCATCGTTAAAAACCATAGCAGAACAGTCGGGAGTTTCTAAAACCACCGTATCATTTGTATTAAATGGGCGAGGCGATGAAAAAAACATCAGTTCAGAAACACAAAAACGTGTGCTTGACACGGCCCGTCAACAAAACTACCAGCCCAATCAACTGGCTCGTAGTTTAAGTCTCGGACGTTCTTTCACTATTGGTTTTGTGGTGCCCGATATCGCCAATCCTTTTTTTAGCAAGATGGCTAGGCTAGTAGAGCAATATGCCGAAGAAAAAGGATATTCAGTGATGATGGCAAGTACTGGTGAAAAACCTGAAAAGGAACAACTCATTCTCGAATCATTCAGGAATCGTCAGGTGGACGGCATTATACTTGCTCCCACCTGCCAAGCAAGTCTTCAATTCAGTAAGCACTTGCCTTTAGTTTCTTTTGATAGAGTTTTTAAGTCAGATGATCAAAATTTTGTTGATATCAATAATCAGGAAACAGCTCAAAAGTTAACTGAAAGTCTTATTTCCAGAGGGCATAAACATATTGCATTATTCACCATTAGTTCTCATCTACCCAATATTCAAGAGCGCATTAAGGGCTATAAAACAGCTCTGCAAAGCAATAACATCGAATTTGATGAAGACTCGATTTTTGAAATAAGAAAAGAACACATCAAAGCAGATGTTAACGCAGCTATACACCAGCTACTTGAAGCTAAGACTGTAAGCAGTATATTATTTTTAAGCAATGTACTTACAAGCGAAGGCATCTGGAGTGTCAACAAAAATTATCCAAATAAAAAAGAAAACCTGCAGTTTGCAAGCTTTGATAATTTAGAACTATTTGATTTTGTAGAGCCTAGCGTTATTTCTGCCTTACAACCAAGTGATGAAATGGCAAAAAGAAGCGTTGACATGCTGCATTCACAAATTGAAAACAACAAAACAGTCACAAATCATTGTCTTTCAACAACAATTATAGAACGATAATTTTTTACCTCTTTACTAAAACGGTTAACTAAAAAATGAAGACTTTACTTGCTAACAAAACAACAATATAAATTGTAAATACCATTGATAATAGCAAAGGCATGCATGCTTTTGCGATAAATACGTTAAACTAATAAAACCATAATACAATGTTATATCCATTAAAGTTTACGCCCATATTGAAAGAAATGATTTGGGGAGGCAAAAAAATTCCAAGCACTTTAAATATTGACACACCTGATGATGTTAAGATTGGTGAGAGCTTTGCTGTATCAGGACTAAAGAATGATTTATCGGTGGTGAGTAATGGTAGCCTTGCCGGCAATAATATGCTTGATTTGATCGAAAAGTATAAAGGGCAATTATTGGGCGAAGAGGTATATCAACAGTTTGGCACCAATTTTCCTTTGCTTATTAAGTACATTGATGCTAACGATGATCTATCGATTCAAGTGCACCCTAACGACGAGTTGGCTAAAGAAAAACATGATTCATTTGGCAAAACAGAAATGTGGTACGTTATGGCTACAGAAAAAGATGCTTCATTAATTTCGGGATTCTCACGAAAAACCGACACCTCGGAATTTGATAAGCTTCATTCAAGTGGCCGCCTAATGGAATTAATGCAAAAACACACTACCGCAGAGGGAGATGCCTTTTTTATTCCGGCTGGAAAAGTTCATTCGATAGGAAGTGGTAATTTAGTGGCAGAAATACAACAAACATCGGATATCACCTACCGCATCTACGATTTCGATCGTAAGGATAAGATGGGTAATTCGCGTGAGTTACATCATGAATTGGCCATGGATGCGATGAATTTTACTGATGATGAGTCAGGCAAAGTAAATTACCAGAATAAAGAAAACACATCCAATCAAATTGCTTCGTGTCAGTATTTCACGACGAATATGCTGTGTGTTAAAGGAAACGTATCAACAGACTACAGTGAATTGGATTCATTTGTGATATTAATGAATGTGGGTGGAAGCTGCCAAATTAGTGCTGCCGAAGTGAGCATTGAGTTAAATGAAATGGAAGCGGTTTTGATTCCTGCCTCACTCAATCAAGTAGTACTACAGTCAGATGAAGCTAAAATTCTAGAAGTATATATCTAAGGACATTTCTTTTGTTCTGAACAACTTAATCCCGTATAAAAATGGATCGCATCTTTAGAGGCAAAAAGCCTTAAGATGCGATCCTTTGTTTTGCTACAAAAGCAGTGAGCTGCTTAGCTCACCAGCTATAATCTATTTTTTATTCTTTACATATTTTTCCATCCACTGATCTTGTTCCCACAACATGTGTAAAACAGATTCACGGGCTCTATAACCATGACTTTCTGATGGAAGCATTACCAAACGTACCGTAGCTCCTAAACCTTTTAAAGCATTAAAATAGCGCTCACTCTGCATTGGGTAGGTTCCTGAATTATTATCGGCCACACCATGAATTAACAACAAGGGGTGCTTCATTTTACTGGAGTTCATAAAAGGCGACATGGTATTATAAATATCTGGTGCTTCCCAGTAATTGCGTTCCTCACTCTGAAATCCAAATGGAGTAAGCGTTCTGTTATAGGCACCACTACGAGCAATTCCAGCTGCAAATAAATCGGAATGTGTCAATAAGTTAGCAGTCATAAATGCACCGTATGAATGCCCACCAACGGCAACACGTTTACGGTCAACATAACCTTGCTCATCTAAATAATCGATGGCCGCTTTGGCATTAGCCACTAATTGAGGTACAAATGTGTCGTTAGGCTCCTCATCTCCCTCCCCAACAATTGGAAAAGAAGCATCATCTAATACTGCATAACCTTTCATAACCCAAAATACAGGAGAACCATACCAAGGGTAGGTAAATTCATTAGATGAAGCAGTAACCTGCCCAGCACTTTGCTTGTCTTTATATTCTGTTGGATAAGCCCACATTACAAGCGGTAAACGCTCTTTGTTATTCATATCGTAACCTGCTGGCAAATATAAAGTACCCGATAGAGGTAATCCATCTTCACGTGTATATTTTACCACTTCTTTGTGCACGCCAGCCATACTTTTAAACGGATTTTCGAACTGTGTTACCGGACGAGGCGCCTTGCGTGATTTGATATTTCGTAGGTAATAATTTGGGTAATCGGTTTGGGACTGAACACGTGTAATAATTTGTCCTTTTTTAACATCAATTATTTTAGAAATCGTCTCCAGGTTGGTCTTATTTTCTGCTTGATATAAACGAACCGTTTTCTTAGTGCTTAAATTCATTTTATCAATAAATGGCTTCTGTCCTTCTTTTGAGTGACCATCGCCTTCGAGGTAGGCATAACCCTTATCTAGCACAAGTACATTACGATGATATTGATTACGCTCTGTAACAAAATTACCTGGGTCGCTATAACGATCCTGATAATTACGATCATTCAAAACTTCGGGTTCCTGCGAAGGGTTGGATGGATTAAATAAGTAGGTTTTGGTATTACGAGTATTCCACCAATAATCGTAGGCGATGGCTGCGTTATCATCGCCCCATGTGATACCTGCAAAACGATTGATCGATTTAAAAATAGATTTCGGTTCAGTATTAAATGGTGCTGGCCATTCAAATACCTCATCGCGATACGCTGCCTCTACTTCAGGGTCTCCTTTATCAAGCACAACCGCCCAATATAAAGTCGCTGGCTTATCAGCTCGCCATGCAATATCACGCTTCCCCATGCGCTCAGCCATAAAACCTTGTGGTAGTTCCTCAATCAAAGGTACTTTTTCTATTACCTCTAACTTCTTACCCATTTTGTCGACCAACCAAAACTCTGTTGGAAAGCGGCGGTAAGGAACAATGTATGAAAACGGCTTTTTAACGATAGATACAATAGCATAATTCCCATCGGGCGAAAAATTAACACTTCGGTAAATAGCTTTTGAAGCCCATTCTTTCGTTTGTCCGTCTAAAGCAACAACCTTAAGTTCCGATTCGGCCAATGATACAAAATTCTGCTCATCCACCTTGTCTTTTAATAAATCCTGATAAGTTCGATTTTGTGCTTTCTGCCCTTCGTTTACAGATACAATTGGCCCAGTGGGTATTGCATTTAACTTATCAATGATTGCCGCTCTTTTCTCTGGCATCATTTTTACAACTAATGAGTTGTTATCTTTCATCCATTTAAAAGGACTACCCAGATTACCGTTTAGTGTTCCTTCACTTAACTTATGAGCCGTGTTTGCTTCAATGTTGATGTACCAAAGCTCCGTACCCACATTTGTGGTATTAGTAAAAGCCATTTTACTTTGATCGGGCGACCACGAAAAGTTTGATAAACGGGCATTTTGAGGCATTCCTGCAACTTCAACAATCCCTTTCTTTTTCATTAACTTAACATTGTTCGAAAAGCGTGTGCGCGAAGAAACATTGGTAATTGGGTTGGTACGAATGCCGGCTAACTTTTTTTCTTTCTCAGATAATTCACTTATGGTTTTATACTGATTACGGTACATAAGCACTAGTACCGATCCATCGTCGTTAATAGCAGTTGATGGAGGTAAGGGCACATCTGCCAGTTCCATAATTTCTTTAGATGGTTCTTGATACTTTAAATCGACTTGGGCTGAGGCACTAAAGCCAAGCAACACAAGTAATAATACGAGCGTACTAATTTGTTTCATGAGTGTTTAGATTTTTATACCGCCTGGGTATGTGGTTACATATAACAATAAAATTATTGATTTTATACAGAAAGTTAAATTACTGTTTTATATCTAACAAAACAACAAACAACTTTACATACTAAACCCGGAATGTGCATTGGTGCAAACAGTGTTTTATCGAACTTCTCCTGATAAAGTAATGAATCGAGAATATTATAGTATCTGAACTCAAGTAATAATAGTACTTTCGCCAAAAACTATAATTATGAATCCAAAACTACTGGAAGTACTCACCACCATGCGCATGCCATATGGCAAATACAAAGGACGAATTTTGTGCGATTTACCTGAGCCTTACTTGGTTTGGTACCATAACAAAGGTTTCCCCGAAGGTCAATTGGGTATGTTACTTCACACGCTCTACGAGATTAAACTAAATGGCCTGGAATACCTTTTAAAACCCTTACGTAAATAATAAAGCCCAACATAATTATAATGCCGGGCTTTAATGTGAATGTGTTTTTATTTAATTACCGAATTTATAGCTTACCCCAAATCCGAAAAGCTGTTTGAACTGACCTCTAGGGCCATGAACAACACTCTCTTCATCAACAAAATTAATATCATCGTCGTAAATAAAGTTCACTGATGCTATTGCACTTAGGTAATCGTTAACCTTCATGTTAAATGCCAGCTCCCAGTCAATATCAATGTTCTTTGGCTTTTCGCTTAAACTCGAGAACAAATCCAAACGCGTATTAAAGTCTACATTCTTTATTAGATCGGTTTTTTTGGCTAATACTTTAACCGACGCACCATACTCTTCACGCGTATTCTTGCCTTGATCAACACCAAAAGCACCAGCATCAGATAAAGCTTCATCCAACACAATAGTTGTTTTACTTGTTAATGGCGACATGTAAAGCGAGAAATTATCATTTGGTTTATAATCAAAACCCAAGGATAAATTAAGATAGGCAGGCGACATAAATTCTGATAACTTAAGTGTGTTTTCTGGTGGATCATTATATCCTACGTCAAACTGGGTTTTAAAATCCAAGAGTGCGGTATAAAACCATTTTTTTTCGCTACCAGCTGCATAACCAAATTTAGAAGTATAGTAAAGCTTATCCTCTGTTTTTACCATGTTATCGGAGCCTTGCTTGGTTAATCCGTAACCTAAATCAAAGAGGTTTTCCCAGCTAACATTTTCTTTGGCGTAGTTAAAATGCATGTTCAACAAAAAGGTACCTGCAAGGGAGTTTTTACCACCGGCAGCCCAATTGGTTAACGAAACCTGGTTAAATGTAAACGCCGGTGTGGCACCAATCGTCCAGTTTTTAATTGAATCGTTATCTGCTGTTTGTCCATAAGCCATAACACTTACAAGTAACAAGCAAATACTTAAAACTTTCTTCATAAAAGTAAATTGATTAAAAAGAAATGCTCTACCGGATGCAGAGCATTATTAGGGGTTAATAATTATATCTCGTTAAACATGTGTACATCGCGCTGAGGATATGGGATAGTGATACCTTGCTTGTCAAATTCTTTTTTGACAAATTCCATCATGTAAAAGTAAACAGCCCAATAATCTTCCGTTTTTGACCATACACGCGTAACTAAATTCACTGAACTATCTCCATGTTCCAATACACCAACAAACATTTCTGGATCTTTCATAATCAGCTCATTCTTGTTTGCCACCTCAAGAATAATGTCGCGGGCTTTATCTATATCATCGTTGTAACCAATGCCAAACACAAAATCAACGCGTCGTGTGGGTTCTTTTGTGTAATTTGTCATGGCTCCAGTTGATAGGCCACCGTTTGGAATTATAACGATTTTATTATCCAGAGTAGTTAAAATCGTATTGAAAATTTGTATCTCTTTAACAATACCTGTTTGCCCTTGTGCTTCGATGTAATCCCCTACTTTAAATGGTTTTAGGATTAAAAGAATAACACCACCTGCAAAATTTTGTAAAGTACCCGATAAAGCCATACCTACAGCTAATCCAGCAGCACCCAAAATAGCAATAAACGAAGTCATGTTAACTCCCAGATAGTTTATAACACTAATAAACAAGAGAACTTTTAATGTCACCGACGATAAACTCACCAGAAAGGGAACCAGTGTTTCATCAATTTGTTGAGATGCTAACAGGTGTTTAAAACCTTTAATTATTTTATTGATAATCCATAGACCAATGACAACAATGAGGATTGCCACTAATATTTTGAGTCCATTGGCGATAATCCAGTCATAAATCTTCTGCCAGTCAAAATCCTGCATACTAAATCCATCCATAATTTTTGAGTTAAGTTTGAAATGTAATTTTGGATTAAACATATTAGCAATGCTAATGTTTAAGCAAAGTTATGAATTGTTAAAGCAATAAAATTATTTTTCACAATCATAATGTTTAATTTCGCGGCACAAAAAAAAGAAGCACATGAACAAGCAATCGAAATCAAACCCAAAAGCAATACCCGTAGCTGATAATATTAAAGGTCTCATCTTTGACATGGATGGCACTCTGGTAAACAGCACACCCATACATTATAAAGCATGGTTGGAAGCATGTCGCCCTTTTGGCGTTGAGTTCAGTTATGACTTTTTTATTACCCTAACTGGCAGGCCTGTTGTTGAATTAAGTAAAGACCTGATTGCTCGTTATCAAATGGACATCTCTGCCATTGAACTGGTAAATAAAAAAGAACAACTTGTTGAAAATAACCTGCACCATGTACAACTGATACAACCAGTTATTGATGTAATGGATAAATTCCAGGGCAAGCTCCCAATGGCTGTTGGCACAGGTGCCAGTCGTGAGCGTGCACAACGTTTACTTAGCGACGCAGGCATTATTGAGCGTTTCGATATTATTGTGACTTCGGATGATGTGGATAATTACAAACCGCACCCTGATACATTTTTAAAGGCAGCTAAAGGCATAGGCGTAGATGCAGACTGTTGTTTAGTATTTGAAGATGGCCATTTAGGAATTGAGGCCGCAAAAAGCGCAGGCATGAGCGTAATTGATGTTAAACCTTATTATGAATAAATACCAATGCCTTCATTTGACTTAATACTGTTATTTGACTATTTAGGAACCATGGTTTTTGCCATTAGTGGCACATTAACTGCTGGCCAAAAGAAGCTTGATATATTTGGTGCTACCTTTATTGGTTTTGTTACCGCAATTGGCGGAGGTACTGTTCGTGATATCATGTTGGGTAACTTGCCTGTTTCGTGGATTCAGACCAATGCTTATTTTTTCTTGATTATTGCTGGGGTACTAATAACAATCATTTTTAAAAAGGCTGTTCTCAAACTACGCAACACACTGTTTTTATTTGATACAATTGGAATTGGCGTGTTCACGGTTATTGGCCTTGAAAAAGCATTAGCATTTGGCATTTCAGCGCCAATCGCTGTGATTATGGGCCTTTCGTCGGCTGTTGTAGGTGGTATTATACGCGATACCCTTACCAACGAAGTACCCGTATTATTCCACAAAGAAATATATGCGACAGCCTGTATTTCAGGTGCCATCATCTACTTAATCTTGTTTTATCTGACGGTACCAGTGGTGATATGCCAATTGGTTACTGTGGTAACAATTATTGGCATCCGAATTTGGGCGGTTAAGTACAATGTGGTAATGCCAAGTATATGGAATAAGGATAAAGAATAAAACAAGCTAATTCCTTACCAAAGACTTTTACTCATCAAAGCCAAGGTGTTCAGCAATATTTTTGTACTCTTTGGCTTTGTCAAAATCCCCTAATTTCTCACAAGCTTCCCCGAGATAATAATAAGCGTCGGCTTTATCTTTTTTAATTCGCGTAGCCTGTAACAGATCATTATAGGCTTTTTCGTACTTCTTTAGTTCGAGCCTGGTACGTCCTCTATTATACATTACTTTATATGACTTCCGCTTTATTTTAGAGGCCTTGGTGTAATCTTTTTCAGCATCTTCCAAGGCACCCATTTCAACATGTAAGCCTGCACGTCGTACCAAAGCATCAAAAAAATGAGGTTTAAGCTTTAGGGCTTTATTAAGATTTGCCATGGCTGATGGTTTGTCGCCAAATTTAAGGACACACTCATTAGCCATTAAATAATATTCTCGAGCAAACTCTTCTACACTTTTTTGCTGCCGCTTAAGGGCTGAGTTCAGTTCCTTCACTTCGTTTTCGAGCTTTGTAATTTTACTCAAACGCACAGCAATTAATCGCTGAACCGATTCTACCGATAGGGATTCCTGCTTTTCATTAGCCATGGCAAAAGACTGAACAGCATCAAAAAAGTTATTCTCATTAAATTGATCCTGAGCAGCTTTGTATAAATCCTGCGCTTTAGCTTTTTGCAGTTCCTTTTCTATTAGCACCTTGTTATTGGCTGCTTTCGAAAAACTAACCACCTCACTATTTACAATCACATCACGTGGCGATATTTTTGTTTTTAACACAATACCTTCCAGTGATATACAACGTGATAATGCCACATACAATTGTCCGCCTGCAAAAGCACCTCCTGAGAAGTCAAGCATCACTTTATCAAATGTTAAGCCCTGACTTTTGTGCACCGTTATGGCCCATGCCAACTTAAGCGGATATTGTGTAAAAGAGCCCAACTCCTCTTCTATTATTCGGTTATTCTTTTCGTCGTATTTATAACGTATGTTACGCCATACTTCTTTTTCTACCAAATGTATCTCATCATTCTGCAGCTTTACAGAAATGCCATGTTCATTCATTTCTTCGATACGTCCTAAGCTACCGTTGTACCAGCGCTTTTCCATATCATTTTTGACAAACATTACCTGCGCATTTTCTTTCAGAACCAATTCTTTTAAAGTGGGTAATCCGCTATCGGGAAATTCTCCTGAGATACGCCCCTGAAACTCGTGCTCCTCGCCTTCCAACTGTTCCAGTTTATTATCGTTGATATAGTCAACCGTATCACGACGAGTTGCCAGAGTAATAAAAAATTCATCAATAGGACTCTGAAAGGATGGATCAAAACGTGCGTTGATGGCAGCAATATCATTATTACCAGCTTGTTTCAATCTAATCTTGTCCAACAAATTAACAAAGGCATCATCATTTTGTCGATATACCTTTTTCAACTCTATCTGTACCAAAGGAATTTGTTTAAATACCCGTGCTGAAAAGAAATAAGGCGATTGATAAAAGCGACGTAATATTGACCAGTCATCACGCTTTACAACGGGTTCAAGCTGAAAAACATCACCCACCATTAAGAGCTGAATACCTCCAAATGGTTGATTCATATTCTTGGTAAATACACGCAAAACCCGATCAATAAAATCAAGGATATCACCACGAACCATCGACACCTCATCAATTATTAACAGGTCTAACTCCTTAATTATTTGAGTGTGTGCCTTGCGGTACTTTAAAAAGTCGAAGATGCGTCCCTTTTGTGTTGACAAATCCGGATCATCGGGCAAAATTGGCCTAAATGGCACTTTGAAGAACGAATGAATGGTTACACCGCCTGCGTTAATGGCAGCAATACCAGTTGGCGCTACCACCACAAACTTTTTATGCGTATGCTGGCATATGTATCGTAAAAAAGTAGATTTACCTGTACCAGCACGCCCCGTTAAAAACACCGATGAACTAGTATGTTGAATCAATCTCAGGGCATCCTGAAATTCAGCGTTATCAGTATCAAAATTTTCTGGTAATACACTCATCTATTCTACTTCTGCTACACTTTCATCAGCCACGGCATCTTCCGATCCATAGCGTTTAATTACGTTATAGGCTTTGTAAATACCCAACTCTCCAGCTTTACTCAAGTCATTGGTTCCCTCTGACTCTTGCTTTAGGTAAATACGCGTTAATCCGCGGTTAAAAAAAGCTTCGGCAAATTCAGGATTTAACTCTATGGCTTTGGTAAAATCTTCCAAACCCTGCAAAAAGTTCCTTTTTAAACACTCAACAATGGCGCGATTATAATAGGCAAACTCAAATCCTGGGGATAGTTCTATTACTCGATTGAGATCATTAATAATCAATTCGTAATCCAAAATATGGGAGGTTTTGGCCGGCTGAACCTTTGGAGTACTTTTGGTTTTAATTGGCCCACTTAACATGACACTGTTTGGCGCTTGTGTTTCTTCCTCAAGAGCTTTGATTATCTCTACCATTTTATGGCGTGTGTAAGCTCTATTAAACAAAGCTACCACATTATCAGGGTTCGATTTCAAAATTTCATTATAATCAGCCATGGCGTTGCTGTAATTCATCGAAGTACTATACAAAGATCCCCTGGTAATAAGCATCTCTCGCTCTGTTTCAGGATCTTGTAGCTCTTCGGTTATGGCACTTATGTCGCTCACCATCCGAATGTATTTCAAGCCCTCTGCTTCTATCTCCCTATTGGTAATTACCATGGGTGTTTTGTAATACTCCTTTTTATTAAAAGCCACCACTTCTTTTTCATAGTAGGCTGGTCGGGTAAGTACTGTATCGCCCGAATAATAGGTTAAACCAAATACGGGCTCTAAATCAATAAAGATGTTGCGATTTTGGACCTTACCCCTTATACTCTCAAAACGCTCCTCCTCTTGTTCATCGTCACCAAAGTCATCTAAAACAGCTAGCTTATCGTAATTACGAATGTCCTTATCCGACTTTTTACGTGTCTGCTTGCTCTTCTTTTTACCATCCTTATTATCATCCTCGGTCTTATCCTGTTTTTTATTGGAAGCCATAGCATCACCACTTCTCTTATCGGCGTTTAGCTTAACAGCGGTCATGTAATCAAGCTCAGCACCATTCATATCACCCAGGTTTTGTTTGGCAATACTTCGGTTATAGTAGGCCGGACCGAAATTAGGATGATTTTCTATGATGATATCAAAATCGGTAAGTGCCTGCTTATTTTGCCCCAACTCGACATACAAAATCGCCCTATTGTATAAGGTCAATAAATCGTTAGGATCTAATGCCAAGACACGCGAAAAATCTTCTATAGCTCTATTTTTATCACCTATTTGAGCACGTAGTATCCCACGGTTATTATAGGCTAAACTGTTTTTAGGATCTAACTCAATCACTTTGTCGAAATCGCTCATGGTTCCTCTTAAATCGTCCAATTGATAACGAATTACACCACGCGTCATGTAGTAACCTGCAAAATCATCCTTTAATTCAATTACCTTATCATAGTCAGCCAAAGCTTCCTCAAACCGCTTCATCTGGTAATACAAAATACCTCTGGAGGCAAAACCATTAGACATGTATGGATTCAACTTTACTACCTTACTAAAATCTTCAAGAGCTCCTATGGAGTCACCTGCATGTGTTTTTGCCGCTCCCCTGCTTAGGTAAGCACTTAACATCGACGGATTGGATTTAATAATGATATCGAAATCTTCAATGGCTTTATCAAACTCCTCCAATACAGAATGGCTATTACCCCTATTTATCAACAAATTAATATTTTCGGGTTGTATTTCTAATCCACTACTGTAATTCTCAATCGCCTTTTCGTGGTTATCCCTTTTACTCATGATAATACCTCTGACATTGTAGGCATCAATCAGAAAAGGATTTTTACTTAAACAGGTATTTAAATCTACTTCGGCTCCATTGTAATCTTCAAGATAGTACTTAGCCAAACCACGATAAAAATAAGGATCGGATAAGTAGGGCTTTACTTTAATTACCTTATTAAAATGCTGTATGGCCAACACATAATCTTCGAAGTAAAGGGCATTTTTACCGATGGTGAGCATCCTGTCGGTATTAATTTGTGCCGAAGCATTAAAACTCACTAAGCAATTTAGGACTAATATTATGAGGGTAATCTTTTTCAACATAAAGCAACTTAAATTTCAATGCGAACAAATATACAACAGTTCGCGGTTTTAGACTGATGAATTGGTAATTATGTCAATCATTGACACCTTACAAAACTGCGCTTTCACAAGCAAAAATTACGCCAATACTAATTAGAAAACTGAAATGATTTAAGTGATTCATTTCCGCAACCGTCAACAACCTTCACCTGTAATTCATGTTGCCCCCTCTTTAAAAATGGCATGTGCTTAAAGGTCCCTGTTAAACGATAATTTTTTGCGTCGTAATCAAACAGGGCCCACTGACCATCAATCAGGCACTCGTAGGATTTTATTCCACTAAACTCATCGTTAATAATTAATTCGATGGAAGCACGAGAAGAATAGTTATTGTTTTCGGGGGCTTTTCTTAGTTTTATGGTAGGCGCAATTGTATCAATGGCCACTGTAAAGCGACCAAACCCTCTGGTACTAACACTTAACTCGCTATCCTTTACTTTACCGCCAATGGCGTATGTTTTGTTGGCACTGGAGACTCCAGCTATTAAAAGCTTTTCGTTATAATGCAGTAGGGAATCGGGAACAGGGATTGTCACTGTCATGGAACGATGCAAGGGTATTTCCTTGTCGCCAATAATATACACTGGCCCTAATAATCCATCTTTATCCTCCTTATGAACAAACAAATCGATATCCGTATAAAAAGTTTTGGCAGGGATCGACAACTTCATTCCCAAGGTATCCAGCTTAAAAGCTTTATTATAGTTAACTTTTATAAAATTGGTCTTACCTATCGACTTAGCTGGCAGTGGTGCTTCTCCAATTACAGTAAAAGCCAAAACGGATCTATTTCCTACAAAATCTTCAATCACAAATTTGAATATCTTTTTATCGCCCGGCTTAATATCAGCTGAATACTCGTTCTTAACCCCATATAAACTCAAACGGTTATTGGGTTCAACAAAGCCTTTTTGAATAACCTTGCCTGTTCGTTTCTTTTCGGCATAGTCGATGTGTGAATTGATGTAGCGCGACTCGGCAAAACTAAACTTGTCAATTTTAAAATTATACACCAAGGTATCGTTTACAAATAAATCCATGGTTGAAATACCACATTTACGCCACGAACCAGTTAGATAATCAATGACCTGAACTCCCACACCTATTTTACCATAGGCTGTAAACTTGGTAGATCCTTTGGGATGAAATGCCCGATCGTAAAAAACCGTTGGCACAAACACATCTTTTCGTTTACCAGCAATACTTGCATCATCTGATAAACAATACAACTTCATTCCTTGTACCTGAGGGCGCACATCATCTGGTATATCATCCCTAAACTGTAATGGGTTCATTGGTTTTTGGCTGGCCTTATCGCGCACCTCGTAATGTAAATGTGGCCCACCAGAACCGCCCGAATTACCGCTATAAGCAATCACTTCGCCACGGGCAACCTCTAGTTCGCCTGGCTTAAAAAACAGCTCAATGGCAAAGCTTTTTTGTTCGTACTGGCGTGCCCTAATTAATGAGTCAATACGATTCGAATACCTTTCTAGGTGAGCATATACAGTAGTAAATCCACCCTCATGATCAATATACAAGGCTTTTCCATAACCAAAAGGCGATACTTTTATACGCGATACATAGCCTTTATCTGAAGCATATATTCGATAACCTGTTTTTCTATTGGTCGTTAAATCCAATCCCGAATGGAAGTGATTAGAACGCAACTCACCAAAACTACCACTAACCGATGGACTCAATTTCATAGGTTTAACAAAGCGGTTGGTGTTATCCTGCGCAATTATATCAATACCAATAATACTTATCAATGTTATCAAAAAAGCAAATTGCTTCATGCTACTCCCTCATCTTTAAATAAAAACCCTTGCCAAAAATAACTTTCTGACCTTACATAAACAACCATAAACAGCGAGTGTTCATCTATTTTTACACAAGCTCTTTCTTATTTTTTCTTCTAAAAAGTTAAGCAATGTGAAAAGCATTAACACTGGCACGATATTTATTGAAAAAATAAGTAACTGTAAAATAAATCTTTAAACACAACAAACATGAAGAACTTAAAATTTATAATGATTCTGATGCTTGCAGGGTTAATAAGCCATAGTTGTTCTGATGATGATGATGGCTATTCGTTAAACGACATGTGGCTGACCATTGGAAATATTGAAGATGACCCCAGCACCAACATAATTACAACGGATGGTGGTACAAAATTATTTATTTCAGCACCAGCTGGTTTAGACCATGGCTTCGAGTTGGGCGATCGCATGTTTATCAATTTCACAATATTGGGCGATGCGGAAGAAGAAGAAACTGTTGACCACTACGTCTTACTCAACGGCTATAACAAAATTCTCACAAAAGAGATTGTTGAACTAACGGAGGAAAATGAAGAAGAGATTGGACATGATCCCTTATGGTTCAAAAACCAAAGTGAAAACGTTTATATCGCCAATCATTACCTGAATGTTGATTTTATGTATGAAGGAGCACCGTGGCATACTCATTACATTAATTTGGTTTCTGATGAAAATGCACCCACCAACGAAGAGGGGATTCCTGTGTTGGAGATACGGCATAACGCCAATGGGGATGAATATACCACGCCACCTTTAAGAGCATTTGTTTCGTTTGATTTAAAGCAATTGCAAGAACCTGGCAAAACAGAAATTACGTTTATTGTCAAATCAAATGGACGAACAGAAAGTGAAAACTTTGAGAAAACGTTTACCTATCAATATGATGATGTCGAGCCAACGCCAATGAAAAACATGGTGATTGATGATTTGAGCAACAGCATGGAATAATAGGTTTCAGCTTAAAATACTACTTTGTAAAAGGTTATTCATATTTGATGAATAACCTTTTATTTTTTTCAAACAGCCAACACGCTATAAGTCTTAATGTTGCTGAATACTGGCAAAAATAATTGGATTTTTTATCATTTATAATTTGGTGTTTTAATCAGCTTTTATCTATATTTGCACCGCATTTGAGAACAATGGTTCACAAATCAACCTAAATGGTTCCGTAGCTTAATTGGATAGAGCACTGCGTTACGGCCGCAGAGGTTGCAGGTTCGAGTCCTGCCGGGATCACTAAAAAAACCAGTAAATCAATGATTTACTGGTTTTTTTTTATTTCTACACATAGCTAATAAATAATAGTCAAGCTAACCATTTTAATGTCCTTCCATCATTTCATTTCTATCCTTCGCCTATAGCGATAGACATAAGCATGATCAACCTTAGAAATTAATATACTTTGCAGGAACATATTTATATCCTTTGTTGATATTTATTACCAACTGAACTACCAAACTTCCCTGATAATTCCATGAGTCACCCAAGTTTGCAGCTCCAGCAAAATAAGAGAAGTTTAAGGCGTGCTGCACATCTATTAAGTAGGCAAGCCCAGCTCCGCCTCTAATATATTATATGCCTTGAAATTGATCATTCCAACTATAAAAAATCCCAGCCAAACCTGTTGCAATAACCTTTTTACTTACAATGTTATTATAAAATGTAATGTAGCGTAAACCAAAATCAGTGTTATCAGGCTTAAAGTCTGCTTGAAATTTAACTTGATGAACCAGCTGGTGCTTTAGCTCTTCTCCTTTATTAAAGTGATCTTTTCTTAATACACCAATACCTGGACGATATTCAGTACTATTGGGCCTGAAACTAACTCTAAGGTCAGGCACTATTTCCCAATTTTTATTGGGCATATAAGACGATACACCCTCTATATACCAACGATCTAGTGTTCGGGCATTTTCTATTAAACGAGTTTGTAATTCTCCTGAATATTTCCACTTGTTCTTTCCCCAAGAAACCTTATTACCAAGAAAGATTTGATTATCCCATTGCTTGGGCTCTTCCTGAGCGAATAAAACATTGGAGGTATTTAAAAATATACCTCCAATTAATAATAGGATAATCTTTTTAGTCATACTATGATTTTCTTAACGTTCCATAAATTTCTCACGTTGCTCCTTAACAAACTTGTCACGTTCTGCCTTATCAACAGGGTCTTCTTCGGGTGAAAAGCCTTCCCAAACTTCACGATATACACGTATTTTGTTACTAGCATAAATCTTGGCTATTTCTTCATTGGTATAACCTCTTTTCCAAAGTTCATCAGTTATAGCGGGAAGAATTTTTGCTAATTCGCCACAACCTGTCGCTCCTTTATTAAAGGCGTTTACCATGTAACCATCATCGGAATACATGGCTGCATTTTTGGCAACAAAATCCATCGTTGGCTTGGTCGTAAACATATCATCTGATGCTATTCCAACATGGTCAACACCGAGCAATTTCACATAGTAGTCTATCATATCTGCACATTGCTGAGGCGTGATATCATCTGGCCATATACCATCCATCATCCATTCTGTAAAGGTAGGTGAAACATAACCTCCTGATTTTACCACACGAAGTGCTTCCTCATCCGAAATATTTCGATAGCACCCCCTCTTGGTAGCTTTTGCTTCATTTTTATACAATCCTGCTGGTAATGAATGTGTAAACACATAGGGTACGCCAGGGTATTTTTCATCCATGTAATCCATTATACCGTGGGTTGTTTTTGGTCCCATGTGACTAAGGTCAACTATGATACCATGCTTTACCATTTCATCGACAACAGACAAGCCCCAACTGGTAACACCAGTATTGTTACCATTAAATTCGGCTAATGAACCTGAGCCAGCTCGAAACAGATCGTTATAAGCCAATATCATACTACCTACTCCCATCTCCTTTAGGGTAGCAACCTTTTTGAGATCTCCATTCAAAATAGTAGATGTTTGTGAGTTCCAAACAACGGCTGTTGTATTTCCACGTATGTGCGCTGCCTCAATATCTCTAACACTACGAACAAAAATATACTTGTCGGGGGTTTGAGCCATAGTTGATTTCCATTTTTGATGCTCCCACACAAAGTTTTCCCATGTATGCCCAGCTGCTGCCAGTGTCATACTATGCCCTGTTATACCACATGCTCTGGATCGGTCGAGGTAGTCGTGTAAATGTTTGTCTTCAGTCCACCCTGCCCCATAAGGACAAGCAAAAAAAACCAATAACAATGGTTTCGTGCACAAATTCTTTCGCTTTATCAGAAGCTTCCCAGGTTTTGCTTTCTTCACTGGCAAATGTGACACATAAAGCCAAAGTTGCCAACAATAGAGTTAATGTCATTTTTTTCATGTGTTTATAATTTTGTTATTCTCTGACATAGAGTTTGTTTCAAAATAAGTTGTAAACGCCAAGAAGTTAAATTTTCATGTTCATGCTCGAGGCAATAGTCCTGTGTGCTTAGCGTTTGAAGTCAGTTT
>NZ_VKDE01000003.1 GCF_007097485.1 Carboxylicivirga sp. M1479
ATGAAACTGACTTCAAACGCTAAGCACACAGGACTATTGCCTCGAGCATGAACATGAAAATTTAACTTCTTGGCGTTTACAACTTATTTTGAAACAAACTCTATGTCAGAGAATAACAAAATTATAAACACATGAAAATATTTCCCGTATCCCAAATTTCATCCATTGATCAATATACGATAGAGCATGAGCCAATTGACTCTATTGACCTAATGGAACGTGCCTCTCAAGGGTTTTATGATTGTTTTATTGATTTATATCCCCATGGTGATGTAAGTATACTGGTTGGTCCTGGGAATAATGGTGGCGATGCTTTGGCGGTAGCGCGTATGTTGTATCTATCAGGCCGAAATGTTATTGCTTATGTAATGTCAAATGAAGATAAGCTAAGCCGCGATGCTCAAATTAATCTTGTGCGATTAAGGGAATCGGGCTGTTCGATAATAATGCCGAATTCGACAAAAGACTTTATGTCTGTTGAGGAGAAGTGTGTGATTATTGATGGTTTATTTGGTTCTGGACTTAATCGCCCCATCGAAGGTTTTTATAAGGAGGTGATACAATACGTCAACAGTATTGATGTTCCGGTAGTAAGTATAGACCTGCCATCAGGTTTGTTTGGTGAAGATAACCGAGCGAATGATCTAAGCGCCATTGTTATGGCCGACCACACCATCAGTTTTCAATTTCCAAAACTAGCCTTCCTGTTGGCAGAGAATGAGCATTTTGTGGGGGCTTGGCAGGTAGTTGATATTGGACTACATCCTGCCATAATACACGAAACTAAGTCGGATTACTGCTTTAGTGAACGCTTATTGTTAAAACGTTTATTAAAGAGTAGAAGCACTTTTACGCATAAAGGAGATTGTGGACATGCTTTATTATTAGCTGGTAGTGTGGGTAAAATGGGAGCGGCCATTCTTTCATCTAAGGCTTGCTTAAAATCAGGAGTGGGCTTGTTAACAACGCATGTTCCCCGCATGGGATATAATGTCATTCAAATTACTACACCTGAGAGTATGGTAAGTATCGATCGATCGGAAATATTGATTTCTGAGTTTCCTGACCTGCATAACTTTTCAGCCATTGGTATTGGGCCGGGTATCGGTACTAAGCCTAATACACAATCGGCATTGCGCGATTTGTTAGAGTCCTTAAATGGAAAACCAATTGTTCTGGATGCTGATGCGCTAAATATATTAGCCCTTGACGAGTCCTTGTGGTCGCTATTGCCAAATAATGCAGTACTAACACCTCACCCTGGTGAGTTTGATCGCTTGGCAGGATCAAGTTTGTCATCTTATGAGCGTTTGCGAAAAGCTAAGCGTCTGGCTGTCGATTTGGGCGTGACCATTGTGTTAAAAGGCGCTTTTACCGCTGTGATTGATAATAATGGACATTGTTATTTCAACCCAACGGGCAATAGTGGAATGGCAACCGCTGGTAGTGGAGATGTATTAACAGGCATTATTCTGGCTTTTTTAACACAAGGGTATTCAGCCATTGAGGCAGCGCGTTTGGCTGTCTATTTACACGGTTCTTCTGCCGATATTGCCTTGCAAGAATCATCTGAAGAAGCAATTGTTGCTTCGGAAATAGTTGAGAATTTAGGTGCTGCATTTCAGCAAATAAGGCGATAATTATCATCTTGGCTTTTAATTTTTTTCGTTTACCTTTGGTGTCCGTCGCAATTTCTTAAAATGAGTGACGTTGTTTTTAAGTGTAGTCATTGAAAGTCATGTTTTTACAGGGCTGTTGAAAAAACGTTAATCGATAAAATAAAACAGTGATAGTAATGAAGAAATTTTTTCTTGCCTTAGGCTTGGTTGCAGTACTTTCTTCGTGTGCTGTAGAACAAGTAATTCCTACCAAAGTAAACGTGCAAAATGTATCTGATATGCAAAATGCTACCAGCGATGCATTGTTGTATAATTTGCCATTGACAATGGTTCGAGTGAATGTAGAAGTTGAAAAAACGATTAATAAGGTGGGGCCTTTTTATCGTTACTCCCAAAAAATGTTGAATGTGAGCGATGTTGTTACACAGGACAAGGAGGAGTGGCGTATTAAAGCGGTTTATATCCAAACTTTTGGTGTGCCTGATGAGAGCAAGCAATATGCCATTTCTTACTCGGGTAAAAGTTCAGCGCCTTTTGTAACGCTTACGCCAGAAGGGGTTTTAACCGGTATTAACAATGCTAGTGAATTGCAGGAGTCGCATCTTAAAGATTATACAGCTGAAGAGATACCTTCTGTTGAAGATGTGAATTTTAATGAGGTTGATATGATTGAGAAACAATTATCAAAGACCTCGACAGCTGCCATGGCACAAGAAACAGCCAATTATATTTACAAGATACGTAAACGACGGTTTAAAATATTAGCTAGCGATTATGAGCAGTTGCCACCCGATGGTCATTCCTACGAGGTAATGGTGCGCGAATTGAATAAGCTGGAGGAAGAGCACATGGAGTTATTTGTGGGTAAGCGTCAAACCTATTCAACTATTCAGTCTTTTGATATGGTTCCAGACAGAATGAGTACCAATAATGACGTATTATTTCGTTTCTCAACGGTTAATGGTATAGTTGATAAAATGGATGTGAGTGGAGCGCCTGTTTACTTTGAATTGGAAGCATCAGAGGTGAAAGAGTTACCTAATGAGCCAGACGTGGTGGAAAAGGATGTGGAAGTAAGAAATGGTTTGTTTTATTGTAAGCCTGGTAAAGTAACGGTTAAGGTGATTGATAAAAATAGGTTAATTAAAGAAACCGAGATTTATCTTGGGCAATACGGACAAGTTATCTCCATGCCATCAAATGTATTGGAGCAGGAGAATGTAAGTATCCGCTTGAATCCGGTTACTGGAGCATTGCAAAGTATCGAAAGAAAATAATAAATTATAAAATCCCTTTTTTAAACAATAAGTTATGAGCGAAATAGCTAAGTTATCTCCCCAGGGACTATGGGAAAGCTTTTATAAATTGACACAAATTCCACGCCCTTCTAAAAGAGAAGGAAAAGCCATTGATTTTATGGAGGAATTTGGTAAGTCACTTGGTTTAGAAACTATACGCGATGAAGTGGGTAACATCATCATTCGTAAGCCAGCAACACCTGGCTATGAAAATCGTATGGGTGTTATTCTTCAGAGCCATATTGATATGGTGCCGCAGAAGAATAGTGATAAAGTTCACGATTGGGATACCGACCCAATTGAAACTTTGATTGAAGATGGTTGGGTAACTGCTAATGGAACAACACTTGGTGCCGACAATGGTATTGGTGTAGCTGCAGCTATGGCTGTTTTGCAAGCGACAGATATGGAGCATGGCCCTGTTGAGGCTTTAATTACCATGGATGAAGAAGCAGGTATGACAGGAGCCAATGAGCTTAAGCCTGGTTTATTAGAGGGAGATATCCTTTTAAACATGGATTCGGAAGATGAGGGTGAGCTTTATGTTGGTTGTGCAGGTGGTTGCGATGCCAATGTGAAATTTAATTATACCGAAGCTGAAGTGCCAGCTGAATCAGTAGCTTTCAAATTGTCGTTAACAGGTTTGAAAGGCGGTCACTCAGGTATGGATATCGTTCTTGGCCGTGGAAACGCCAATATATTAATGTTCCGCTTCTTAAAATTTGCAGTGGCTAATGATGATGCACGCTTAGCTTCTATCGATGGTGGTAGCTTGCGTAATGCTATCCCTCGCGAAGCATTTGCTGTGGTGACAGTGCCTGCTGCCAATGCTGACGAATTTATTGAGAGCATTGAAGAGTATGAAGAAATTTATAAGGCTGAGTTTGGTAGTGCTGAACCTTTCTTGAGTTTTGTTGCTGAGAAAACAGACATGCCTTCTTCTTTAATTGATGAAGTAACACAGGATGATTTAATCAATGGTATCATCGCTGCTCCTAATGGTGTAATGCGTATGAGTACCGATATGGAAGGATTAACTGAAACTTCAACCAACTTGGCTATTGTTAAATCACGTGATGGCGAAGTTATTGTTCAGGCCTTAATGCGTAGTTCGGTTAATACAGCTATTGAAGCATTAGCATCTAAAATGGAGAGTGTATTCCGTTTGGCAGGTGCTGAAGTGTCATTTGGTGGTCAGTACCCAGGATGGAAGCCTAATTTAGATTCTCCAATCCTAAAAACCATGCAGGAAGTGTATAACAAGAAGTGGGGGAAAGTTCCTGAAATCAAAGCCATCCATGCAGGATTAGAGTGTGGTATTTTAGGGAGCGCTTATCCGCATTGGGATATGATTTCATTTGGACCAACCATTCGCTTCCCTCACTCTCCGGATGAGAAAGTGAACATCGAAACAGTGTCTTTATTCTGGGAGTATTTGGCAGAGACATTGAAAAGTATACCAGTTAAAAAATAATTTATCAAATAAAGATAGCTGCAACATAAGTTGTGGCTATTCTTTTATGTTCGTATAACTAACTACAATTGTAATGACAGAAAAAGTACAAAAGACTTTGCGCGACTCCGCAGCGTTGCGTTGGTCGGCGTTAATCTTATTAAGTGCATTAACGTTTTCTACCTACTGGTTTCAGGATTTCTTCTCAGGACTAAAAGGTCTGATGGAGACTGAAATGGGTATTGATAGTGAAGAGTTTGGTCGAATAATTGGCATGACTACGATTGCTAATATATTCGGGATGATTATTATTGGTGGTATCATACTAGATAAATGGGGTATTCGTATTGCGGGTATCGTATTTGGATCGATTGCCACATTAGGTGGTGCCATTACAGCCGCGGCTGCTTCAGGATGGCTTGGAGATGACCAATCAACGGTTGTTAATTATATGATATTAGGACGTATCCTTTTTGGTTCAGGTCTTGAAGTGTTGTGTGTGGTTGCTACTCGTACAATCGTTAAATGGTTTAAAGGTTATGAGTTGGCATTGGCAATGGCCATAAATATGGGCTTTGGCCGTTTAGGTTCAGCCATGGGTACGGCTTTGTCTCTTGATATTGGTGGAGGGCACGTTGCTCCTGCTGTAACTTTTGCTGCAACTCTTATTGGTTTAGCTTTAATCTTATTCTTGATTTATACTGTTTTTGATATTAAAATTGATAAGCAAGAAAAAGCTATTGCAGGTGAACAGGAGAAAGATGACTCAGAGGATTTCAAGTTTTCTGATCTTTTGGCATTGCTTAAGAACTCATCATTTATATACATCGCCTTGTTATGTGTTGCTTTTTATGCAGCTATTTTCCCGTTTATGATGTATGCGCCTGACTTGTTAATTAATAAGTTTGGATTTTCACAAGTATTGCCTGCCGCTGGAGAAGTTATCCTTTGGGGTAGTAAAGCCTTGGGAGCTGCAAGTGTATACGTGATTTTCTTCTTGTTTGCAATCTGCTTTGCTGTTGTGCCAAACAATGTAAAGACCAAGGCTATGGCCTTAGGTATTAAGGTAGTTTCGGTTGTTCTTTTCGCCAGTTACCTTTTCTACATGAAAGATGTATTGGCCGTGTGGTTAACGAACGGTGCTAAAACAGCGAGTTTAATTCCTTTAGGAACCATTATTTTCACGCCAATATTCGGAAACTTTGTTGATAAAAAAGGTAAGGCAGCGTCATTAATGATCCTAGGTTCATTACTATTGATTTTTGCTCACTTATCATTATCAGTACTCAACAATGTGATCATCGCCTATTTTGGTTTAGTTAGTTTAGGTGTTGCTTTCTCATTGGTGCCAGCTGCTATGTGGCCGTCGGTTGCTAAAATTATTCCTGAAAATCGTTTGGGTACAGCTTATGCATCCATGTTTACCTTACAAAATTGGGGTCTTGGATTATTCTTCTGGGGTATTGGTGCTTTGTTGAAGTTTGTTAACAAGGATATATTACCAGCGATCGAAGCAGGTGATGCCGTATATGACTATACTGTGCCAATCCTTATTTTGGTTGGTTGCGGTGTTATTTCTATTTTCTTATCATTTAAATTAAAGCAATCTGATAAGAAATATGGATATGGACTTGAAAAAGGTTCTAACGATTAAATACATATTTTTCACGAAATAGATGAAGCAGCTATCCTTTGGGTGGCTGCTTTTTTAATGCTTGAATGTATTTGTGTTCGATGAAACGTCATTTGTTTTAAAGGGGCGAGGCTTTATGGGATCATAGGATATTTCTGTGGATTAATATAATTTGTGAACGTAAGGAAGCAATGAAATTTACCTTGCTCAAACTACTGATTGAGATAGTAAAATTACCAATAGGAGGCCACTTTTTGCCAATGGGCGACCATTTGTTGCCAATTGAAATAATCAAATTACCAATTGATTGGTACTAATTGCCGATTGCCTTCCTCAAATTACCAAAGGGATACAAAAAAGTCCCGATGGGCGGGTGTGACCTGCCTCGGGACTAGTAAAATCAAAGCAAAAAAAAGGCCACTCTTACGAATGGCCTTTTGAAATATAGAAATGTATTGTCTACATAAAAATAAACTTCATGGCAAATAAAACTGCCAATACGTAGGCGATAATTGAGATGTCTTTGTGTTTACCGGTCAGTAATTTTAAAACTACATACGATAAAATACCAAATACAATACCTTCAGCAATAGAGAAAGTCAAAGGCATCATAATTAAAGTGAAGAATGCTGGAATAGATTCTGTGAAATCCTCTAAATCAAGATTCTGAATTGGTGTCATCATCATTACACCCACTAAAACCAAGGCAGGAGCTGTGGCTGCTGCAGGAATCATTAAGAATAACGGAGATAAGAACAGCGCTAAAATAAATAAACCAGCAGTTGTAAGAGCCGTTAAGCCAGTACGTCCGCCTTCGGCAACGCCGGCAGCAGATTCAACATAGGTTGTAACGGTTGAAGTACCAAGTGCTGCACCAACAGTTGTACCAATAGAATCGGCCATTAGCGCCTGCTTCACGTTTGGAATACGGCCGTCTTTGCCAATCATTTTTGCTTTTGTAGAAACACCAATAAGCGTTCCAACTGTATCAAACATATCCACAAATAAGAATGTGAATAAGACAGTGATCATGGTGAAGATGCCTTCAGCACTGTTGATCCAACTCCAGTCAAATTTCCAGGCAATTGATGAGATAGATGGTACAGAGAAATCGAAGTGTGGTAACTGTGTTACGCCTAATGGAATACCAACTACCGTAGTGATGACCATGCCAATCAATAAAGCACCCTTAACTTTAAGAGCTAATAATGCGCCAGTAAGCACAATACCACCCAAAGCTAGCAATACAACAGCACTTTTCATGTCACCTAAATGAACAAAAGTAGCGTCGTTGGCAACAATAATGCCTGCGTTTTTCATACCAATAAAGGCAATGAATAATCCAATACCTACTGAAATGGCATTTTTGATGCTTCCAGGTATAGCATTGATAATTAGCTCGCGAATATTAAAGGCGGTCATTAATATAAATAAGATACCTTCAAGAAAAACGGCTGTTAAGGCAAATTCCCAAGACATGCCCATGCCAATACAAACGCCAAAGGCGAAGAATGCATTTAGTCCCATTCCTGGAGCCAATGCAAAAGGTAACTTGGCCCATAAAGCCATTACTAAAGTACCAACGGCTGCCGAAAGAGCTGTTGCCGTAAATAATGCTCCTTTATCCATGCCAGTGGCCGATAGTATATCGGGGTTAACTGCAAGGATGTATGCCATTGTCATAAACGTAGTAATACCAGCGATTACTTCCGTTTTAACATTGGTTTTATTTTCTGATAATTTGAAAAATTTCTCTAACATATTGTTGTTGCATTAAATTAGAATGTCCACTTAGCAGCAAGGGTTGGGTTAACCATTATGCCATCGTTAAGACCAAAGTTATTGCTGATTTCGATTTCACCACCCAAAGAAAGCTTCTGGTTTACGTTATACCAAAGTTGTGGTTCCATTAGGAATACATATTCTTTGATGCCTGCGAAATCTCCATTGTCGTCAAGTACAGCAACATCTTCTCTCCAAAAATCAGCAAAGCCATTGAAAGTTAATTTACCTTCCATTAATTGAACAGCCCAAACTCCTGTAAGCTGGAAGCCTGTTAAATTATCACCGTCTTCTTTACCGTCTTTAATGTACTTTAAGTTAGCCTGTAGTGTAAATATTTTTGAAAAGTCACTTGAAGCAAAGGTGTATTGTCCACCGGCCAGCCAGGCATTTTTAATGGCGAACCCAGTTACATTACCACTATTAAATTCAACACGAGGTTCGAATTTTTGAGTTTCTTTCCACTTAAAGCTTCTTGCAATCTCCCAATAAGCCAATGAAACACCATTGTCAACACCTCTTGAGTCATTGCTGTAGTCCATATCAACAAAAAAGAAAGTGCTACCATATTTATCTGGCTTAAACATCTCTAATGTTGTAGTAACCATTTTACGATCTTTGCCAAAATCGTAATGAACTTGTAAGTTTTGAGCTTTGGCGAATGTTCCAATTGCCATCATAGCAATCAATGAAAATAGAATTCTTTTCATAATAAGTGCGTAATAAATTGTTTATACATAGTTATTGATGGCGCAAAAGTACATTTTTTATCAACGCATATAATGATTAAATTCTCTATTTGTTTTCTGGTTGGCTTATTTATAGTGATTAAAAGAAAAAATCAACTGTGCTTTTTATCATCTCAGTAAGGCGCTTAATCATTTGGTTTTGACTATACCAACATCTATATTTGTAGACTTTTTAAAATTAGAGTCAAAAAATATAGAATTAATGAGCGCAAAATTTCCGGAATATAAAGGATTAAACCTGTCGCAGGTAAATAAGGATATACTTAAGGCCTGGGAGGAAAACGGAGCATTTGAGAAGAGTGTTAGCACAAGGGAAGGTAAGCCTACATTTGTGTTTTATGAAGGGCCTCCATCCGCTAACGGAATGCCAGGTATTCACCATGTGATGGCGCGTACCATTAAGGATATTTTTTGTCGTTTTAAAACCCAACAAGGCTTTCATGTAAAACGCAAGGCTGGTTGGGATACACATGGTTTGCCAGTTGAATTAGGCGTTGAAAAAGCTTTGGGTATTACTAAGGAAGACATTGGTAAAACAATTACCGTGTCGGAATACAACGAGGCTTGTCGTAAAGATGTGATGAAATACACGGATTTATGGGAAGATCTAACGCACAAAATGGGTTATTGGGTAGATATGGAAGATCCGTACATTACCTATGACAACCGTTACATAGAAACACTTTGGTGGCTTTTAAAGGAGTTGTATAAGAAGGATATGCTCTACAAAGGTTATACTATTCAGCCATATTCACCTGCTGCAGGTACCGGTTTAAGTACGCATGAACTAAACCAACCGGGTTGTTACCGCGATGTAAAAGATACAACTTGTACAGCACAATTTAAGATTGTTAGAAATGAGGCTTCTGAAAAGTTATTTAATAACGATGAAGAACTAAGTTTCTTAGCATGGACAACAACACCGTGGACTTTACCTTCGAACACTGCTTTGGCTGTTGGTCCAAAAATTGAATATGTAAAGGTTCAGTCGTATAACCCGTATACAGGTGCGCCTGTTTCGGTTATCGTAGCAAAATCTTTGCTTGATAATTATTTCAACCCTAAGAATGCAGAGCTGGATTTTGATGCTTATCAGTCTGGTGATAAAAAGATTCCTTTCAAAGTTGTTGCTAGTTATGTGGGAACAGACTTGGAAGGGGTTCGTTACGAGCAGTTAATGCCGTGGGTGAAGCCTGATGGTGATGCTTTTCGTGTAATCCTTGGTGATTACGTAACTACTGAAGATGGTACTGGTATTGTTCATATTGCGCCTACTTTTGGTGCTGATGATGATCGTGTTGCTAAGCAAGCTGGTATTGCACCACTTATTTTAATAGACACGGAGGGTAAGCGTCAGCCAATGGTTGATAAAACTGGTAAATTCTTTAAGATTGAGGATTTGGATGCTGAATTTGTTGCCAAGTTCGTGAATAAAGATACCTATGGCGAGTATGCAGGTCGTTTTGTGAAGAATGCCTATGATACTTCTTTGGCGGAAGATGCTCCTACGCTTGATGTGGATTTAGCGGTGATGCTGAAAAAGGAAAACAAGGCTTTCAAAGTAGAGAAGCATGTTCACAATTACCCACATTGCTGGCGTACTGATAAGCCAATATTATATTACCCATTGGACAGCTGGTTTATTAAAACAACGGCCGTGCGCGATCGTATGATTGAGTTGAATAAAACCATTAATTGGAAGCCATCATCAACCGGAACAGGTCGTTTTGGTAAATGGTTAGAGAATTTGGTGGATTGGAATTTGAGTCGTTCGCGTTATTGGGGAACACCATTGCCAATCTGGAAATCAGAAGATGGAACAGAAGAAAAGTGCATTGGCTCTGTTGAAGAGTTGATGAATGAGATAAATAAAGCCGTGGATGCCGGACTAATGGAGAAAAATCCGTTTGATGGTTTTGAAGTGGGTGATAATAGCAAAGATAATTACGATAAAATAGATTTGCACCGTCACCACGTTGATGGCATTGTATTGCTTTCCGATAGTGGGCAGCCAATGCAACGCGAATCTGATTTGATTGATGTATGGTTCGATTCAGGTGCTATGCCATATGCGCAAATGCACTATCCATTCGAGAATAAAGAAGGTTTTGATCAGGTTTATCCTGCCGATTTTATTGCGGAGGGAGTTGATCAAACACGAGGATGGTTCTTTACATTGCATGCCATTGCAACCATGTTGTTTGATACTGTTGCTTTCAAGAATATTATTTCCAATGGATTGGTCTTGGATAAAAAAGGTAACAAAATGTCCAAGCGCTTGGGTAATGGTGTTGATCCTTTTGAAGTGATTGAGAAATACGGTTCTGATCCATTGCGCTGGTACATGATTACCAATGCACAGCCTTGGGATAACCTTAAGTTCGATATCGCAGGTGTTGATGAAGTAAAACGTAAGTTCTTCGGAACATTATATAATACCTATTCTTTCTTTGCATTGTATGCCAATGTTGATGGTTTTACCGGAAAAGAAGCATTGGTGCCAATTGAGAAGCGTTCAGAGATTGACCGTTGGGTCATGTCTTTGCTAAATTCATTGGTTAAGGAAGTAACGGAAAGCTATTCAAACTACGAGCCAACACGTGCTGGTCGCGCCATTCAGAATTTCGTTATGGAGAATCTGAGTAACTGGTATGTGCGTTTAAACCGTAAACGTTTCTGGGGTGGTGAAATGAACGAGGATAAGTTGGCGGCCTACCAAACATTGTATTCTTGCTTGGAAACAGTGGCTTTGCTTTCTGCTCCTATCGCTCCATTCTTTACAGATCAGCTTTTTGCTGATTTAAACAAAATGTCAGGCAAGTATACCGATGTATCCGTTCATTTAGCTGAATTCCCAGGTTTTGATGAGGGGATGATTGATAAAGCTTTGGAAGAGCGTATGGAATATGCCCAGTCGATTTCGTCAATGGTATTAGGTTTACGACGTAAAGTGAATTTAAAAGTGCGCCAGCCATTAAATAAAATAATGGTACCTGTTTTAGACGAAATCTTTGAGCATCAGTTGGAGGCTATTAAGGATTTGGTTCTGACTGAGGTGAATGTCAAGGAGATGGAGTATCTGAAAGAAGATGCCGGGGTCTTGGTGAAAAAAATTAAGCCAAACTTTAAAACCCTTGGTCCTAAGCATGGTAAAAATATGAAAGCAATTTCAGGTGCTATAAATGCCATGGGTCAGGAAGAAATTGCTATCTTCGAGAAAGAAGAGCAATATGCATTGGATGTCAACGGACAATCCATTACACTAACGCTGGAGGATGTAGAGATTATGTCAGAAGACATCCCAGGGTGGTTAGTAGCTAATGAGGGTAAGATAACAGTGGCTTTGGATATTAATGTAACTGAAGAATTACGCGAAGAAGGTATTGCGCGTGAGTTTGTTAATCGTATTCAAAATCTACGTAAAGACTCAGGTTTTGATGTGACCGACAAAATTAAGTTGCAAATTCAAAAGCACGATGCCATTAATAGTGCCGTTGAAAAGCATGCTGAGTATATTGGAGCCCAAACATTAGCTGTTGAAGTAAAATTAGTGGAACAATGCAATAATGATGGTGTCACAACCGTTGATATTGATGATGAAATAACCACCGCTATGTCTGTGCAAAAGGCATAAGTGGACTATTTGATAACTAAAACTTAGTCATTATGGCTGAAAAAACCCGTTACTCAGATGAAGAGCTTCAGGAATTCAAAGAGATTATCCTGAAGAAACTCGATAAAGCCAAGAAAGATTATGAATTGCTTCGTAATACCATCACACACCAGGATGGTAACGATACGCAAGATACATCACCTACCTTCAAAGTGCTGGAGGAAGGGGCTGCTGTATTATCAAAAGAAGAGGCTGGTAAATTGGCGCAACGTCAACAAAAGTTTATTCAGCACTTATCGGCTGCCTTGGTACGTATTGAAAACAAAACCTATGGAGTGTGTCGTGTCACTGGTAAATTGATTCCAAAAGAACGTTTGCAAGCGGTGCCACATGCGACCTTAAGTGTAGAAGCAAAGCAAGGGCAAAAGTAAAAGCCATTGGTTTGTGACTATTTCTTAGAAAATATATTGATTGACCAATGAATTGCTATGTGTAATTCATTGGTCAATTATGCGTTATAAAGTAATGGTAATAAAGTGTGTGTTTCTGTAACCACATTCATTAATTCCCGTAATTACAGTCAATAAATATTTTAAAGCAATTACTATGTCAGTATTGAAAAAGTCATTTCTCATCATATTTCTTATCCTGTTGATCGATCAACTTGCTAAGTTCTATATTAAAACACATATGATGCTTGGTGATGAAATTCCTGTTTTTGGTAATTGGTTTATCATTCATTTTGTCGAGAATAATGGAATGGCCTTTGGTATGCAGTTGGCTGGTAAATTTGGTAAGGCTTTTTTAAGTATTTTCCGAATGATAGCTGTTGTGGGTATTGGCTGGTACATGGTTAATCTGAGTAAAAAAGATGCCCCAAAGGGTTTGATCTATTGTGTGGCTTTGGTGCTGGCTGGTGCTTTGGGTAATATTATTGATAGTGCTTTTTATGGTGTGATATTTAATCATAGTTACGGTCAGATTGCCACATTTATGCCTGAGGGAGGTGGGTACTCATCTTTCTTGCACGGTAAAGTGGTTGATATGCTGTATTTCCCCTTGGTTGAGGGGCGTTATCCTGAGTGGTTCCCCTTTGTAGGTGGCAACCCTTTTATCTTTTTTCGCCCTGTTTTTAATATTGCAGACTCATCCATTACCATCGGGATTTTTATAATATTATTCTTTCAGAAGCGTTTCTTTAAAGAGGAGTAGTTTCCCTTAATGTTACGAGTTGTTAAAGCTTATTTGATATGTTGAAAAATATCTTTTTTAACATAGGATTATAGGCTATAATGCATAACTTCGCGCTGCCTTTGGTTTATGGGTGCTCATTGTGCTTGTAAGGCATTGGTTTTTAAATAGAAAGCTTTCTGTTTCCTGCTGTTTGCATTGGGAGTCAGGAAGCGATAGCGTACTGTTAAATCAACAATAGTACCTGATAAAGGTTCATTTAAAATTATAGTGACGTATGAGTTTACGTTTGATATTATTTTCGTTGTTAGTTATTTTTGGTGCTCAGCTTGTGTTGCAGGCACAAAGTATCGACCCCAATTCTGTCGATGTGAAATCCATGAATGTGGATGATATGACCGATGCTCAAGTCTTGCGCATGGTGCAAGAGATGGAGAAGCGGGGGTTGTCAGAACAGCAGGCCATCGCACTTGCCCAGGCTCGTGGGATGAGTCAACAGCAGATTGCTAAATTAAGACAACGAATCAATGAGGTGAAACTATCAGGGGGATCTGATGCTACAAATCGAGGCGGCAGTGGAGCGATGACCGATGGGTATGGCATGGTGGAATCCATCAAGATGCCTGTTGATTCTGCAGTTGTCGATCAGCGTATTTTTGGTTTCTCCTTCTTTAATAATGAAAACCTGACCTTTGAACCCAACGTGAACATTCCGGTGCCACCATCCTATGTGCTTGGTGCTGGTGATGAATTATTAATCGACGTATGGGGAGTATCTCAACAGAGCTACCAATTACTTGTTGATAAAAACGGATCTATTAACATTCCTAATGTAGGGCCCGTTCAAATTGGAGGCTTAACACAAGAAGCAGCCCAAAAGCGCGTATTTAATAAGCTAACTTCAATTTATAGCGACCTGAAATCTTCAAACCCACGTACGTTTGCCACCATTAATGTGGGTACGGTTAAGTCCATTAAAGTCAATGTGATTGGGGAAGTGTTTTTACCAGGGACCTATACCTTGCCTGGTACGGCATCTGCTTTTAATGCTTTGTATTTATCCGGTGGCCCTAACAAAGATGGTTCTTTTCGTAATATCCAAGTAATACGTAATGGTGAAATTATTGCCGAGTTGGATGTGTATGAATTTTTGTTGAGAGGTAAGAGTGATATAAACATTCCTTTAAGTGATAACGATATTGTTTTGATACCGACCTATGAAAAACGAATCAAAATAGCAGGCGAATTTAAACGCAATGGATTGTTCGAAGCCAAAGATCAAGAGGTGGTGAGTGATATGATTGAGTTCGCTGGTGGTTTTACTGAGGATGCCTATTCTCAGCGTATTGAATTATACCGTACCACATCCAAACAACGTTCATTTAAAGATGTAATGGCTAATAGTTACGATCAGGTAATGTTGCAGAGTGGTGATAGTATTGTGGCTGGTGTCGTGTTAGAACGGTACGAGAACAAAGTTAGTATTGAAGGGGCTGTTTATCGACCAGGGAATTACGAATTAACAGAAGGCTTAAGTCTAAAGCAATTGATTGATAAGGCGGATGGCGTTAGGGAAGATGTATTTCTTAATCGTGGTTTAATTACGCGCCTAATGGATGACCTAAGTTTGCAAAACATCACCTTTAACGTACAAGAAATACTTCGTGGAGATCAGGACATCGCCTTGCAGCGTGAAGATATCATCACCATATCATCGATTGAGGATTTAAGAGAAATAAGGACGGTAGAAATATTTGGCGAGGTGCAATACCCCGGTGAGTTTGACTTCAATCAGGAAATGACTTTGTCAGATTTGGTATTTAAAGCAGGTGGTTTTAAAGAATCTGCTTCAGAGGCTTTCATTGAAATTTCACGCCGTTTAAGTCATGATGAAGCACAAAAGTCAGGCAATAAAATAGCACACGTCTACCAATTCTCCATATCCCGACAGCTAAAGATGCACGGTGAGGATGCACAGTTTAGCTTACAACCATTTGATCAGGTCTTTGTAAGGCAGGCACCCGGTTTCGAAACGAAATCAATCATTAATGTGTATGGAGAGGTGAATTATGCCGGCTCTTTCAGTTTAACCTCCAAAAACGAGCGGGTATCGACCATAATAACCCGCGCTGGAGGCTTGTCGCCAGATGCCTACCCTAAAGGAGCTATGTTGACCCGTAAGGTGGAGGTATCGCAAAAAGTAAAGCGATTAAGAGAGCAACTCGTTGCATCAGATACCTCATTGGTATTCTCAGATCTAGGTTTCGATGTGGTGAGCATTGATTTGGAACAAATTCTTAAGAATCCAGGGACGAAAGAAGATATCTTTTTGCAAGATGGTGATGAATTAGTCATTCCCCGTCAGTTACAAACAGTAAAGGTAAGCGGAGGCGTACTAAATCCCTTATCAGTATCATACATAGAGGGTAAGAATATGAAGCACTATGTGCGTTCCGGTGGTGGTTTTGATTTGCGAGCAAAAAAAGGAAAAGTATATGTGATTTATCCCAATGGAGCAGCTGCTTCAACAAAAAACTTCTTGTTTTTTAGGAGCTACCCCAAGATAATGCCAGGGTCTGAAGTTGTGGTGCCACAGAAACCCGTCAAAGAACCAATCCCTGCATCTGCCTGGATTGCGATGGCTAGCGCCTTGGCTTCATTGTCACTCACGATTGTTACAATTGTTGACAGAATGTAGGGAGGGTGAAAAAGACAAAAAAGTAACCGCATATTGCACGGATTATCACAGAAAAAGAAATAGCTATGCCATTTCAATTAATAAATGTAAAACAACGCAGTTGTTTTCAAATCCGTGTTAATCAGCGTCAATCAGCGGACAAAGGAAAGTAAAACATATACCTGTGGATGAAAGAATAATCAACCACAGATTACACAGATTAACACAGAAAAGAAATAGCTATGCTATTTCATAAAGGAAAAGCGAATAGGATATATACGAAATAACGAAGTTTTTTAATCCGTGCTAATCAGCGTCAATCTGTGGACAAAGAAAGTAAAGTATCTATTTGTGGATAAAGAAACGATAGAGTGCTATTAATAAGATAATAGAATAGTATAAATGACAATATTACCTGATAAGGAAAAGACCTATAAAATAATTGGTTGTTGCATGGAAGTGCATTCCGAACTAGGTGGAGGCATGTTAGAACCAATTTATCAGGAAGCACTAGCTATTGAATTGGCTAATAAGCAGGTTTCATTCAAACGAGAAGAAGCGTTAAGAGTATATTACAAAGGAGTTGAATTAAACAAACGGTATAAAGCCGATTTTGTCTGTTACGATGAAATTATAATAGAATTAAAAGCGGTTTCTGAGCTGACAGATGAACACATGGCACAAGTGATAAATTATTTAAAGATAACCGGAAAGAAACTGGCATTACTTGTTAATTTTGGAAATGAATCATTGGAATACAAGAGAGTCATTAATTCATAAGTAAGCACTAATAGAAATAATATTAGACCATAGATTAACGGGTGTGAACTTTAAAGAAAAGGAAAAAAAGTAACCGCAGGTTATCACAGAAAAGAAATAGCTTAGCTATTTCAATTAATAAACTTAAAACGACGCAGTTGTTTTTAAATCCGTGTTAATCAGTGAATATCTGCGGACAGCGAAAAGGAAAGTATAGAATCGCAGATTAAACAGATGGTCATTAAAAAGAGAACTGACAATTATTTAGATTCAAAAGATACCGTGTTAAGCGGCAGACTGGATAAATAGAGAAAAGGAAAAAAATAACCGCAGATTACACAGATTAACACAGAAGAGAAATAGCGATGCTATTTAAAAAAGAAAGGATTACGATTTAAGGAACAACACAGTTGTTTAAAATCCGTGTTCATCAGCGAAAATCTGCGGACAGAGAAAAAGAAAGTATTGAATCGCAGATTAGATAGACTGTCATTAAAAAGGGAAACGACAATTATTTAGATTAAAAGAGCATCATATAAATTGGTAAGAATAAAAAAAAGTAACCACAGATTTCACAGATTAACACAGAAAAGAAATAGCGATGCTATTTAAAAAATGAGAGGATTACGATTTAAGGAACGACACAGTTGTTTCAAATCCGTGTTAATCAGCGAAAATCTGCGGACAGAAGAAAATATAATTCATATCTGCGGAAAAAGTTCATTATATGAATACAGAAAATACAAACGATAACTTACAAATCATCAAAGACGATGAAATAGACCTTATCGCCCTCGTCAAAACAATCTGGAATGGTCGAAAGACCATTTATTATTCCATTGGCGTAGCTGTAATTATTGGCTTAATCATTGCCTTTACCAGTCCAGTAAAATACCAGGCATACTCTACCCTTATCCCTTCTGAAGAAAAAAAAGGAGGAATGGGTAACCTAGGAGCATTAGCAGGTATGGCAGGTATTAATCTCGGTTCCATGATGGGCGGTACATCTGGCATTCCAGCTGAGGTGTATCCGCAGGTGGTTAATTCTTATCCCTTTAAAAAAGAGATGGTGCATCAGAAGTTTCATTTTGAAGACTATACTGAACCAATTTCATTGTACGAATATGCTTTGGCTGATACAATAGAATCTCTTGGTAGCAAAGTGGCTAAATATACTATTCGTTTGCCCTGGACCATTAAAGATGCTCTAAGTGGTGGAAACGAGGACCTTAAAACTGAATTACCCGATTATGGGGTACTCCAATTATCTGAAGAGGAGTTACGTGCCATGGCAGCAGTAGAACAGGTGATAGTTATTGAAGTGGATAAAAAAACGGGACTAATCAATGTGTCAGCCGAAGTGGGTGAACCAGTTTTGGTAGCTCAGTTCGTGCAAAAAGCTGTTGAGTTATTGCAAAACTATGTGATCCGTTACAAAACCAAACAGGCACGTGAACACCTGGAGTTTATACAAAAGCAATACGACCAAAAGAAAGAGATATACGAACAGTCACAAGGGCGCTTATATGCATACAAAGACAAGCATCGTAACATGGTGTCGGAACGTGTTAATTTAGAGTTTCAACGCTTAAGTGATGATTACGATATGTCATCAACCGTTTTTAAAGGTTTGGCTCAGCAATTGGAACAGGCCAAGATTGCGGTGAATGAGCAAACGCCTGCCTTCACCATCTTGGAACCAGCCAAAGTGCCAATTGATAAAAGTGGACCGAAGAAAAAGATTATTTTAGTGGTGAGTGTGTTTTTAGGTGGGTTTGTTGGATTAGGAGTTGTGTTTGGTAAGTTGGTGTGGTCAAGTGTGAAAAATAATTTTTAATCTTATATAAAATGAATATCCCTAATAATATTACAAATATTTGCTGCATTGGTGCCGGTTATGTTGGTGGTCCAACCATGGCTGTAATCGCACAAAAGTGTCCTGAAATAAAGGTAACTGTTGTGGACATTAATCAGCAACGTATTGCAGATTGGAACACTGAAAATTTAGATAAGCTGCCTATCTACGAACCAGGCTTGAAAGAGGTGGTACAGGAAGCTCGTGATAGAAATTTATTTTTTTCTGCAGAAGTGGATAAAGCTATTGACGAGGCACAAATGATATTTATCTCTGTGAACACGCCAACTAAGACCTATGGGGTGGGTAAAGGCATGGCCGCCGATCTAAAGTATGTAGAATTATGTGCTCGAAAAATCGCAAAGGTGGCTACATCTGATAAAATAGTAGTTGAGAAATCAACATTACCTGTAAGAACAGCTGAATCCATTAAAACAATATTGGACGCTGAAGGGAAAAATGTAAACTTTAAAGTGTTATCAAATCCTGAATTTTTGGCTGAAGGAACAGCCATTGATGACTTACACAATGCCGACCGTGTACTAATTGGTGGAGATCAGGATGAAGATGGACTAAAAGCCATTCAAAGCTTGGTAAACGTATATTCACATTGGTTGCCATTAGAACGTATTCTCACAACCAATGTATGGTCTTCTGAGCTATCTAAGTTAACTGCAAATGCATTCTTAGCCCAAAGGGTATCTTCTATTAATGCTATGTCTGCCCTTTGTGAACAGACGGGTGCCAATGTGGACGAGATTGCCAATGCTATAGGATCGGATAGTCGGATTGGTCCTAAATTTTTAAAAGCATCTGTTGGTTTTGGCGGTTCTTGTTTTCAAAAAGATATTTTAAATCTAGTTTATATCGCTCGTTCATACGGTTTAGGTGAAGTGGCCGATTATTGGGAACAGGTTATTAAATTAAACGATTATCAAAAGCGTCGTTTTGCAGAAAAGATTGTCAAGACGCTTTTTAATACAGTATCAGGTAAAAAGATTGCGATGCTTGGATGGGCCTTTAAACAGGATACCAATGATACCAGAGAGTCAGCTGCGATATATGTTGCGGATTACTTACTAAATGAACAGGCAGAATTAGTAATTTACGATCCCAAGGTTAAAGCCGGACAGATATATACTGATTTGGATTATTTAAGTACCCGATCAGAAGAAGAAAATAAACGACTAATAACTATTGTTAATGATCCATATGAAGCGATGGACGATTCGCATGCTGTGGCAATTTTGACTGAGTGGGATGAGTTTAAAGCATACGATTGGAAAAGAGTATATAATTGTATGAAAAAGCCAGCATTCGTGTTTGATGGTAGGAACATATTAAATATACGTATAATGGATGAAGTTGGTTTTGAATTGTACACAATTGGAAGGGGCTAAAATAAATCCAATGCTAATAATATGCCTTTTAATTATTTTTTATGGAATGGTAGATTAATTTCATTGATCAGAAAGAATTGTAGGGATAGATAATAATTAGTAGAGTTAATACTAGAGTGTACATTAGTAATGTTTATATCTTTTGGTGTTCATATATGGTTGATGATCTCAACTCACTGTGTAATCATGGCTTAGCGAGTTGTAGTAATGCATTGGTTGAATACGAAATTAAGATTGATTCTGTCGCATTACGAAAATAGGGGAGGTAATATTGTTTAGCATATCAAGAGCAAGTGATTTTTAATAATTTTATGTATTTTACAATGGGGTAATTATTTTAAATGTAATTGAATCACGTCAAGTGTTAATCCGATCTAAGTCTTAGATCCATTAACTCAATTCAGAATTTAATCATAATTAGTAAGGGCATTAGATATAGAAAAGAATCAGCTCAATCAATAAATGATAGTTTCTTTGGAGGCTCTGTAACTTATGCGGTATATGCCCTAGGAAAATTATAATCGTAGATATTGTAATCCACTAAAAGGTATTTAATTATCGTTAGCTCTTAACTAAAAGTAACAGCAGTAAAAATGAACGAAAAAGTAGATTATAAGATTTCTCACTTAAAAGAACTAGAAGCGGAAGCTATTCATATTATTCGAGAGGTGGCTGCCGAATTTGAGAATCCAGTAATGCTCTATTCCATTGGTAAAGACTCATCGGTGATGGTTCGCCTTGCCGAAAAAGCTTTTGCTCCGGGGAAAGTGCCATTCCCATTGATGCACATTGATTCGAAATGGAAGTTTAAAGAGATGATTGAATTCCGTGACCAATATGCGAAAGAAAAGAATTGGGATCTTATAGTACACCACAATAAGGAAGGTTTTAATTCAGGCATTGGCCCTTTCTCTCATGGCAGCAAGGTGCATACTGATGTTATGAAAACACAAGCTCTTTTGGATGGGCTTAATAAGTTTGGCTTTGATGCGGCTTTTGGTGGAGCACGTAGAGATGAGGAGAAGTCGCGTGCAAAAGAACGCATATTCTCATTTCGGGATAAGAATCACCAGTGGGATCCTAAAAATCAACGCCCCGAGCTATGGGATATCTATAATACAAAAGTACACAAGGGTGAATCAATCCGTGTATTTCCAATCTCCAACTGGACAGAATTGGATGTTTGGCAATACATTCGTCTAGAAAATATACCTATTGTTCCACTTTATTTTGCAAAAGAGCGACTTGTGATTGAGCAAGATGGTAATTTGATTCTTGTAGACGATCATCGTATGCCTAAAGAATTGGCAGATACAGCGGAGAAGCGTATGGTACGCTTTCGTACTTTAGGATGTTATCCTCTAACAGGTGCGGTAGAATCGAATGCCACATCGGTAGAAGATATCGTTGAAGAGATGATGACCGTAAAGGTCTCAGAACGTACAACACGCGTCATTGACTTCGACCAAGATGGAAGCATGGAGCAAAAGAAACGAGAAGGGTATTTTTAAAAGTACTAGGAATTCATGCTAAAATGTAATGTAATCATACGAAAAACGTTAAAGTTAATTTATAATAATTAGGGGGTAAAACACTAATAATAATGCTAAACGAAGCAACATTAAATATAAAAGAATTTCTCGCTCAAGATGAGAAAAAAGACTTACTTCGCCTATTAACTGCAGGATCGGTGGATGATGGAAAGTCAACATTGATTGGTCGATTATTGTTTGATAGTAAAAAACTATACGAAGATCAGCTCGATGCTTTAGAACGGGATAGTAAACGCGTCGGGAATGCGGGTGAAGAGATTGATTACGCATTGTTACTCGATGGTCTAAAGGCCGAAAGAGAGCAGGGTATAACCATCGATGTGGCCTACCGCTATTTCTCCACCAATAAACGAAAGTTTATTATTGCAGATACCCCAGGGCACGAGCAGTACACTCGAAATATGATTACAGGCGGATCTACTGCGAACCTTGCTATAATTTTAGTGGATGCACGTACCGGCGTTATCACACAAACCAAACGACATACTTTTATTGCATCATTGCTTGGGATAAAACACGTAGTATTAGCCGTGAATAAGATGGACTTGGTAGGTTATAGTGAAGAGCGTTATATGGAGATATGCAAAGAGTATGCAATCTTTGCAAAGGAATTAAATGTTAAGAATTTCTATACCTTCCCATTGTCAGCATTAAAGGGAGATAATGTTGTTGATCGATCGAAAAATACTTCATGGTATAAGGGAGAATGCTTACTCGAATTCCTTGAGAAGGTTGAAATCTCAAAGGATCGCAACTATGATACCTTGCGTTACCCTGTCCAGTATGTCAATAGACCAAATCTAGATTTCCGTGGCTTTTGTGGTAAAGTAAGCTCAGGGCTTGTTAAAAAAGGAGATGTCATAGTAGCATTGCCCTCAGGTAAAAGCTCTACTGTAACGGGAATTCACACCTACGATGGAGAAGTAGATAAAGCTTTTCCACCCCAATCTGTAACACTTACTCTTGCAGATGAAATTGATATTTCACGTGGCGATATGATTGTGCATCAAGCGAACCAACCCGTTGTAACGCAAAGTATTACTGCCATGTTGGTTTGGATGGATGAGAAACCACTCAATAAGAGCACTCAGTTTTATTTGAAGCATGCCAACAATAGCACCAAAGCACTTATAACATCTATACGCCACAGAGTTGATGTAAATACCTTGGAAACAAGTAGTGTTGATTCTCTAGAGTTGAATGCTATAGCATCTGTAGAGATTCATACAGTGCAACCAATCCTTGTAGATAAATATCAAGACCTAAAAGACTCAGGTGCATTTATCCTTATCGATCCAATAAATCATAATACGATAGCTGTAGGGATGATTAGTGAGGCTGAAGCTGGGTCTAAGGCTGAGTTTAAGTCTGAAGGGGAGGTTTTTACGGTAAATTCAAATACTGAACTAGAGATCAAAACCCAAGAGCTAATAGCTAATGGCCGAAGACCTATAGTTTTAATACAAGAAGAACTTGGACTGTCCGAGGAGCAACTTGAAAAGGTTATTGGATGTCTTTCTAAACAAGAATTTTGTGTAGTTCTCTTGGATAATCTGGAACAAAACTAAAGATTCTAACTATTTTACATGGATAATAAAAAAGTATTTGTAACACAGCCGGCATTGCCTGATCTTGAGGATTTTATTCCATATATAGAGCAGATTTGGAATAACAATATACTGACAAATAATGGCCCCTTTCATCAAAAGCTAGAAGAGGAATTAGCTAAATACCTAAACGTTCCTTATGTTTCATTATTTGCGAACGGTACACTTGCCTTGTTAACTGCATTGCAGGTTTTAAGGATAACTGGTGAAGTGATTACAACTCCTTATTCTTTTGTAGCAACATCGCATTGCCTATTATGGAATCAGTTAACACCGGTATTTGTTGACATTGAAAAGAATTTCTGTAATATAGATGCGGAAAAGATAGAGGAAGCAATCACACCTAAAACTTCGGCAATATTGCCTGTACACGTATATGGTAATCCATGTGCAGTTGAGCGTATTCAAGAAATATCTGATACCTATGGTTTAAAAACCATATATGATGCTGCGCATGCTTTTGGTGTGAATTATAAGGATACCAGTATTCTGAATTATGGGGATTTATCGATTCTAAGTTTCCATGCAACTAAAGTGTACAATACCATTGAGGGAGGAGCTATTATAAGTCACGATTTAGCGACTAAAAAACGTATAGATTACTTAAAAAATTTCGGATTTGCAGGCGAAACAAAAGTTGTGGCTCCTGGGATTAACTCTAAGATGAATGAGTTGCAAGCTGCTTATGGTTTGTTACAGTTGAAGAATCATGAGCACAATGTGACTGAAAGGAAACGTGTGGCTGATACATACCAAAAACTACTAGAAGAAATTGATGGAATACGACTATTATCAGAACAAGAGCAAACAATTGGTAATTATGCATATTTTCCAATTTTTGTGAATGGTAATGATTATGGAAGCACAAGGGATCAACTTTATGAAAAGCTAAAGAAACACAATATATATGGGCGAAGGTATTTTTACCCCCTAATTAGTGAGTTCCCAATGTATAAAGGATATGATTCTGCAAAAACACATAATTTACCTAATGCAACTAAAATAGCAGAGCAGGTTATTTGTTTACCAATTTATCCAACTTTAGAACAAGCTGAAATCGAAAGAATATGTTACATAATTAAAAAATAGCACATTGAGTTCAATGTTAAAACAGAGAGCTGTTAAAGGTGTTATGTGGAGCGCGATACAGCGTTTTTCGTCACAAGGTGTACAGTTTGTACTTGGGCTTATACTTGCTCGACTACTTTCGCCCTCTGACTATGGACTCATAGGGATGCTAGCCATATTCTTAGCGATTTCGGATACTTTTATTGATAGTGGTTTTTCTACGGCTTTAGTGCAAAAAAAAGATTGTGATGAATTAGATTATTCGACCAGTTTCTATTTTAGTGGTGCTGTTGGGTTTTTATTCTATGCCCTTCTTTTCTTATTTGCACCTTTGATAGCGGGTTTTTATGACGAACCTCAACTGGTGCAACTAACACGAGTTCTTGGTTTGACCTTAATCGTTAATTCTTTAGCGATAGTACAAAGAGCCAAGTTTACCATTAATATTGATTTTAAATCGCAAACAAAAGCAGCGGTGAGTGCGATTGTTATTTCAGGTGGTGTAGGTATATATTTAGCATATGCTGGCTTTGGAGTTTGGGCACTAGTGGTCCAGAATTTGCTTCGGAGAAGCTTAGACCTGATTATACTCTGGTGTATCTCTAAATGGATGCCTCGTCATGGCTTTTCTTTCCAGCGCTTTAAGGATTTATTTTCTTTTGGCTCCAAACTATTACTCTCTGGTTTACTAGATACGTTTTTTAAGAATATCTTTACAATTGTAATAGGGAAGGTTTTTTCGGCTCAATCGCTTGGCTTTTTTACGCGTGCCAAGCAGTTTTCAGAGTTTCCATCATCTAATATCACCACGATTATACAACGCGTAACCTTTCCTGTGCTGAGTGTGGTGCAAAACGATGATTTTCGTCTACGCGAAGGGTACCGTAAGATTATTCGTATGGCAGCATTGGTTGTTTTTCCCTTAATGATGGGACTGGCTGCTTTGGCCAAACCTCTAGTCATTACGATTTTGACGGCCAAGTGGAGTGAAACAGTTTGGATGCTACAAATTATGTGTTTTGCAATGATGTGGTACCCTATCCATGCCATCAATCTCAATGTGATAAATGTCAAAGGACGATCGGATCTCTTCTTGAGATTAGAGGTGATAAAAAAAGTGATTACAATTATCATGTTAGTAATTACCATACCAATAGGCATAAAGGCTATGCTTATTGGTCAAATCGCAACATCCTTGTTGGCATTGATAATTAATACTTACTATACTAAGCGAATAATTAATTATGGATTTTGGCAGCAGATGAAGGATATTGGTCCCGTCTTGTTATTAAGCCTAGTGATGGGGGCTTTTGTTTATTTGACAACAGGAATAACAAGCTCAAAACTCTGGCAATTATCCATTGGTTCTTTTTCTGGGCTACTCTTATATGGAGGAATAGCATGGGGCTTTAATATCGGCAATGTCCGATTGATTAAGGATATTATCCCCAAGAATTAGGTCATTGTTGTATCTTTGCAAAATAATAAATTACCAAAATGAGACTAAGAGAAGTATTTGACAAGGAACAGCTTGTGAGAGATAGGGAAATAAGCTCGACTTATTCTCCACATCACACTACGAAACAGTCCATAGCTTATGCTACAGATGCATTAGCCATTGAGAATCTCAATAAAAATGAGCTGGTAACTGCAGTGATTACAAAAGAAGATCTTATTGAGCTTGTAGCTGATGATATGGGGCTAATTGTAAGTGAGCACCCACAGAAGTGCTATTATGAGCTGCACAACCGTTTAGTCAGGATGGAGAAGCTTCGATTAGTCACGACAGATTATGTCGACGAAACAGCTGAGATTCACCCCACGGCTGTGGTATCACCAAAGGTGCAAATAGGTAAAAATGTCAAAATTGGTGCTGGTACCATCATCAAGGATAATACGATAATAGGCGATCATTGCGTGATCGACGACTATGTCGTAATTGGCTCTGGCGGCATGCAAAATACCACCGTTGATGGCCTCGTTTTCTTTTTAGAAACTGCCGGAGGGGTTAAAATTGAAGAAAACTGCCACATTCTTACCGGAGCTATTATCCAAAAGCCCTACCATGCCTTCTTCACTCATATTGGTGCTAATACAAAGATTAGTAACCGTTGCGTTATAGGCCATGGCAGCCAGGTAGGTGCAAATGTAATGATAGCAGGGTCTTGCCAGATCGCCGGCAATGTCAACATTGGTCACTCGGTATGGATAGGTCCTTCATCCACCATTAGCGATAGCATTACAATAGGCAACAATGCCAAGGTGCGTTTGGGAAGTGTGGTGATAAATAACATTGCAGAAAATGCCGATGTCTCGGGCTACTTTGCCTATAGTCACAAGCGGAATATGTTAAACTTTCTAAAATCAAAAAAATGAAAAATATTAAATTAAAATTTTCGTTTAAAGGCAAGAGAAGCTATGTACAAGGGCCGGATATTTTTGATGCCGTTGTCGACGCATTGGCTTTAAAGGAACAATCGGTAAAAAACATAAAGTACAGTGCACATAATTGGATTAGAAACAATGCGACACTCATATTAGACCCTGAAGAGGAGATCGAGAAATACGACTCTCTCATTACTTACTATATCGAAGATGTATTACACAAGGCCTACGTGGTAGATAATGGCGTCAAGATTGACAGCAGAAGTGATTATTCCGAGGACTATGTATTCAGCAATTCAGAGATTGAAGGCGACACTATTAAGCTTAACTACAATACTAAAGGCTATACTTTTAGCGAGCTGGTTGTATCCATGAACAAATGCTACATGCAAGACATGCACAGCGAGGGCAAATGGATTGTGACCAAGTTTGAGTACGCTACCCTAGATGGTATTGCCGATTACATGACTAAAGATGTAACGATCCTGTTACAAAAGAATCTCAATAATAAGTTAACAAAAAGTGAAATCTTGATTAATAATAAACCAGTCGGTTATATTTATTTTTCATTAGTTTAAAGCTATGCTGGGAATACAAAACATAGGCACTTACTTGCCAAAAAACATATTGTCTAATTACGATCTAAAAGAGAAGTTTGAGATGGATGACTTCTTTATTCAAAATAAAATTGGCGTAGAATATGTTACACGTAAAGACAAGGGTGAGGATAGTTCTGACATGGGGGTAAAAGCCTATCGTAATTTGCAAGAAAAAGCGGGCTTTGCATCCGAGGATCTCGAATGTTTGATCGTCATCACACAAAATCCGGACTATAACATACCACACACCTCTGCAATGATACACGGTAAGCTCGATCTGCCGGAGAGCTGTGCTAGCTTCGATGTCTCACTAGGCTGCTCCGGTTTTGTTTATGGATTGTCCGTCATTACCGCATTTATGACGCAAAACGGAATGAAAAAAGGCGTATTGATCACCGCAGATCCTTACTCCAAAGTACTGGACACCGAAGATAAAAACACCTCTGTACTTTTTGGGGACGGAGCCACGGCAACCTTGATTTCTGATGCCCCTGTATTTACCAGCGAGCGTTTTTCTTTTGGAACTTCCGGCAAGGGTCATGAAGGTTTGATTTGTCGCAATGGACAGTTGTTTATGAGTGGCCACGCCATCTTCAATTTTGCAGCTAAGACCGTGCCTAAAGACGTAAAGAAACTGCTAGAACAATGCAACCAGAGCACCGATAGTGTCGATCGCTTTGTCTTTCACCAAGGGAGCAAGTATATCGTTGATACTTTACGAAAGCGCCTTAAAATTGCAGAGGATAAAGTGCCGTTCAAAATCAATGCCTATGGCAATACTGTTTCATCATCAATTCCCTTTATTTTAGCCGAAATGCTGGATGACACAAGTATAAATACCTGCTTGATTTCAGGCTTTGGAGTAGGCCTGTCCTGGTCAAGTGCATTGTTAAACAGATTGTAAAATTTAAAAACGATAATAAGATGAAACTAACAGAAGAAAACATTATTGAATTACTTAAGAAAGAACTAGAAGGACAGATCGATTTCGGAACATTTAAGAATGACATCCCCATGACAGATCAAGGGGTGGACTCCCTTGATAAGCTGACTCTTTTTTTGAGTCTTGAAGAACACTACGGGATTAAGATTGAAGAAGAAGAAATAGACAGAATCAACACGGTTAATGAGATCCTTGCTTTTGTCAATAAATAATGTCAATACTGATACTCAAGTTATTTAGAGCAGGTGTAATGTTGCAACTAGTGGTGTCTAAACCTGCTCTTTGAGCTGTGTATTTTATTTTGTCCAATAGGGATAGCTTATTTTTTAAAGATAGAGATGAATAGCAAACAAGTAATGGTAAGTATTTGTTGCCAGACCTATAATCATGCGGGTTATATACAGGAGGCTTTAGATAGTTTTCTAATGCAAGAGACAGATTTTACGTTTGAAATTCTACTGAGAGACGATGCATCTACAGATGGTACGGCAGAAATCTGTAAGGATTATGCGAGTAAATATCCGGATAAGGTAAACCTATTAGCATATGATGAGAATCAATACACTAAAGGTGTTAAGCCACTGGTTGATAATATAAAACGAGCTAGGGGTAAATATATAGCCCTTTGCGAAGGGGATGACTATTGGACAGATCCATATAAGTTGCAAAAACAGGTTGATTTTTTAGAAGAGAATGAGGAGTATTCAGGTTGTGGGCATCAGGCAATACGAATCAACGAAATAGAATCTACCGAGAAGGTATTTTTTAAAAATGTTGCACCTACATTACATCTAAAAGATATATTATTTCACAGAAAACTTCATACTGCTTCCTTAATGTTTCGCTCATGTATTACGAAAGAAAATAAATTTCCTTCAAATATATTTTCAGGTGACAGAGCTTTAAATTTTCTTATAGCTTCTAAAGGTCCTATATGTTTTTTAGCAGATACAATGTGTGTTTACCGAAAAAATGCTGGAGGTATATCCTCAAAGGTAACTGTTGATATGTTGAAAAACGATTTTAACATGATTCCTTGGCTTTATGATATTAATCATAATTTCCCAAGAAGTACTTATAAATCCATCATTTATAAAACCTTATTTGAATATCCTAACCATATTGGGTTTTGGAGCTTTCTTAAATATTACTGTTTATATCTGTTTTATTCATTTTCTTATTTTCCGAAAAATATTATCCCTGTTGCGAAATTTACAGTTGGTAAGCTATATGTAACAATTCGAGGAATGATTAAAAATAGATAATGATTTTTCAGATAACAAAATAACGCTTATAGCACATACTGAGACTATTAATACTTCTGATCGTAAAGTGCAAGATATCAGCTGAAGATAACTTAACAGTTTTAAGCAGAATGGTTTTCACAATTTACGTTATCTATAATACTCAGCCGTCTTTATATTTTTAATATACAGAATTGGCTTTTAGATGTAGGAACGAGATATACTAAAGTCTATATACCTTAGGACTATTCATGCAAGTAAAAAAGTCATAAAGAACTAATATAATCCACAACCGATTTTAAGCAAGGTATTATATTACAACACTGATTTAAATGAATACATTTATAATACTACATTATCAAGTATATAAAGATACAATTGAATGTGTAAACTCAATTTTTGATTCGATAAAAAGAGATGATTATAATATAGTTATTGTAGATAATCATTCTCCTAATAATAGTAGTCTAATTTTACAAGATAAATATAAAGACAATCCTAAAGTTACTGTTTTAGAGCAAAGAAAGAATTTAGGGTTTGCCAAAGGTAATAATGTTGGATGCCAATATGCGTTCGAAAACTACAATCCAGATTTCTATATCGTTATAAACAATGACACGATAATAGAAGACCGAATGTTCGTAGATCAAATACAAAAGATATATAAACAAACTGATTTTGATATGCTGGGACCTTGTATTTGGTCAATTAATGACAGAGTCGATCAAAATCCTGTGCCTAACCCGACAGACTCAATGAAAAAAAGCTTTAAGGCACTTATATATAATATCCTCTTGTTTGTTTTAAATTTTATTAATAAGGATACACTGTTAATTGAATATGTAGATAATAAACGAAAGCTGAAAAATAAAAAAAGGCATACCTGTATAGAAGAGTTCGAAACAAATCAAGCAGTAAAGCTTCATGGTGCGGCTATTATTTTTTCAAAAAAGTATTATCTCAAATATCATAACGCATTTGATCCAAGAACCTTTATGTATGGCGAAGAAGATATCTTATATTCACGAGTAAGGAGACATGAATTAACAGCTATATATAATCCTGATTTAAAAATTCTACACAAAGAAGATGCAGCTTCAAACTCTGTTATAACAAGCAACCAACTAAGACGACGGTTCAAGTTTAAACATTCAATATGGTCTTCTTTTGTGCTACTGCGGATATATATTGCAAAATATTAATAGGGATTTTCGAAAAAATGCAAACTTTAAGTTTTCGAGTTGATAATATATTTTTAATGAGTTCTGCGTCAGTAAAAAGAAGTGTTTCTCTAAGTTAGATTAATGTCATTATTCAAACTAAAACTAAATATAGCAGATGTTATTTTCTTAGGAGTTGTATATTCTTTTATATTATATGTTTTTGAAGCACCTATAAGATTATATACCGATAGGATGGGTTTAGGCTTCTTTATATATACAAAAGATCTCATCCTACTAGTAGTAGCTATGTTGTTAATAGTTAGAAAGAACAAGACTGTTGTTGTAAATAAAATCATGATTCTGTTTGTCGTCATCTTATCATTCTATGGCGCAATTGCATTACTAAATGGGGTTGTGTATAAGCAAGTATTTTTTGGCTATAAAATATATATATCTTTCTTTATCGGTATTCAAAGCTATCGCTTTTTGCCACAGTTAAGTAGTCGTTTCTTAAAAGCAATTAATTGGTTAGCTTTCTTTAGTTGTATTGGTTTACTGCTGAATGTATTCTATAGTTTTCCATGGGAGCGCACTGGAATGGATATTGGAGGCGTTACGGTTGATCTATCGAGATCTGCACATGCTGCCGGTGGATTTAAACGTTTAGCTGGATTTGGAAGAAATTGGTCCAATCCAGCTTATTTTGCTTTAATTGCTACCGTTTTGAACTATAGTTTTTTAGAGAAATGGAAAGTAAGACATTTTTTATTGACAATACTGTTCTTTATCGGGATGTTAATATCAACTAATAAGGGTGCTATTGGTTCCTTTGTGTTAATATCAATGTTTGTTTTAATAAAAAGGCGAACTCCTAATGTAATATTGAAGTCTTGTATTTTAGGATTATTATTGTTACTCGTAATTTTACCAATTTTAAGCTGGAGTAATTTGTTTGTAATTGATAATAATATGCCCTTTGTGTATCGAATTGTGTTTTCCTCATTTAAAGTTAGAGTCGAAGAGGTATGGCCTCAAGCATTAGACTTAATTAAGAATCATGGTGATTTGCTATTCGGGCGAGGAATTGGTGGAATTGGGGCTTCACAAATTATTTTTGAACCATTACTTTATCATCCTGCGGACAATTTATTTATTTATCTATATGGACTTGTAGGTGTTTTTTCAATTGTTATATTGACATATTTTGGTGTGAAAATCATCGCTCTTTCGATCAAGATGAGTAAGGTAGGAACATTTACCGCATTACTTACAATTTGCTTTCTAGGAATCGGAATTATTGGGACTGCCCTAGAGAATGGAGTTTTGAACTTCTTTTTTGGACTAATGTTTGCTTCACTATATCATCAAAAAATAAAAGTACCTAGAATATTTTCATATGAAAGCAGCAACAAAATCATATAAATCTTTAAATACGTTTAAGCAATATTATACGCTTCAATCTACGGATTATTGGCATATTAAGTACCCATTAAATTCTGATCCACAAAATTATTATTGGGATATGTCAGAGAAAGCCATTCAGTGCGAGTTGGAACGTGATAATGAAGGGCTTACTCAATATGTTGGAGAGGATGGAGGTACTTATTATTCTTCTATTGAATTAATTCAATATGCTATGGCCTCCTTTCAGGCGCATATCAAAACGAAGGAGAAATATTGGTTGAACGAATGTATTTTGCATACAAACAAGTATTTGTCACTTGCTACTCAATATAAAAACGCAACTTTTACAGTTCTAAACAAATACCCTGTTGCTCTATACGGATTAAAAAATGAATGGCCAAGTGCCTTATCCTTGGGTGTAGCTTTGTCTTTATTGACAAGGCTATACACTCTGTCGGAAGAGGATAGCTATTTAGATGCGGCAATAAAGTTATTTGCTAATTTCAAACTCACGGTTGAAGAAGGTGGAGTTTTAAGAAATGTAAAAATAAATGATACTGGATGTAAAGTTAGTGTGTTAGAGGAGTACCCTTCTGAGGAACTGTCTGGAGTTTTAAACGGTCATATTACTGCTTTATGGGGATTATATGATTTAGGTAAACATTACGAGGAGAGTAATCGACTGTTTAATGAGTTGTCCTCACAATTAGCAGATAATATTTCACTCTGGGATGAAAAAAAATGGAGCAATTATGATATAACGTACTTAACAGGAAAGAAGAAGAACCTGGCTAGTATCCATTATCATATGCTACATGTACAGCAATTATTTGTAATGTTCCAGTTGACAGGTGATCAAAGATTTAGTGCAAGTGTAGAGAATATGATCCGGCAAAAATATAGTCTGTTCTGTAGGGTGTATGGGTTAGTTAATAAGTTAGTATTTAGATTATTTTAGTAGATGAGTTATAAGTTTGATAATAAAAAGGTCGTTGTTTGTATTTCAAATGATAGTTACGATGCTGATATTTGGACCAATAAGCAGCACTTGATGAGTCGCTTATCAAAAGTTGATGATTATTCTGTTGTTTATATTGATCAAGGATTGTCAACTAGTTATTTAAGAAAACTAATTCGACAAAAACAGTTTTTATCAATCTTTAAAATTATTCAAAAAAGAACTGATAGTTTGTTGACGGTTTCTTTACCGCTACCATTAATCAAAGGTGGGATTTTAAAAAAGGCGAGTTGGTATCTTATTGCGAGAGCTTGTAATTACATGTTCCGTAATCAGGAAGTTATTTATTGGATATACCAACCGCAAGCTTATTACTTTACTAAGTACATAAAGCGCGGGAAGTTGTTATATGATTGTGTGGATGAATTTGCTACACAACCTTTTTTTAAGAATAACTCTTCGAGAAGGAAAGAGTTGGAGATAATAGAACCTAAACTTGTCAAATCAGTTGATTATGTGACAGCCACATCAAATTCAATTTACGAAGACAAAAAGATTATAAATGCAAATTGTAAGTGTATTCATAATGTTGGTGATTTTGTGCACTTTGCTAATCCTGATGCATCTATTGTCATAGACGAAAAGTGGGTCAAAGATCAGAGATGTAAGGTGATGTTTACTGGTGTAGTTGATAACTATAAAACTGACCTTGAGATAATTTTAAAGGTTGCATCGGATACAATTGATAGTCATTTGTTTGTTTTTGTTGGCCCCAATCGAATTGGCAACAAAACATTGGAACATAAAATTAATCAATCAGAGAATATAATATTGCTGGGTTATAGAGAGTATCAACAAGTATCTGTTTATTTGTCTCATGCCGATATATTATGGTTGCCATATTTGAAAAGCTCTCATACAGAGAGGGTATTTCCTTTGAAAATATTTGAGTATTTAGCTTCCGGTAAACCTGTTATCGCCAAGAACTTATCCAGTATTCAGCAATATACCGCGTATTTGAATACATATAGCGATTTAGGTAGTCTTAAAGAGTTGTTAGCTTGTATCTTGTTAGAGGATAATTCTGATAAAAAAGAACAAAGAATAAAAATAGCAAGTCAAAACACATGGGAATCACGACTTAATAAGATCCTCCATTTTATTGGTGAGAAACCTCAGTAGAATAAATTAAAATGAAAATACTCATATTATCTAAAGATTATCCACCAACCATTGGAGGTGTTGAAAATTACTCCTATTATATTGCTGAGGGTTTAGGACGAAATAATGATGTTCAGGTACTAACATTTAAAGGTCGTGATAAGGAAAATACCTGGCCGGATACAGTTCGTGTTAAGCGAATTAGTTTAGGGATTAAAGTTCCTGAAGCAGTAAAAGGATTATTTCTAGTTTTGTATTTGTTTTTTAATGCATTAATTAAGAAACCGGATTATGTATTTGCCACAACATGGAAAGTTGGTTATCCGGCAATGTTGCTAAAAAAACTATTTTCGTACAAGCTGGTAATCACATGTCATGGTGCTGAAATAACCAGACATAAGGATTCATCAGATACTATGGATCGAATGAAGGAAACCTTGTCTGTAGCTGACCAACTAATCGCAGTAAGCGAATTTACTAAAGCAAAGACAATTGAATATGCTAGTGTTTCAGCTGATAAAGTAACCGTTGTTCCAAATGGAGTAGATTTATCAAAGATGAATGTTATTCCTAAGGAAAAAGCTCGAAAAAGAATAGGTTTTGAAAAAGATTGTTTTTATGCTTTAACAGTTTCGAGAGTCGATAGCCGCAAGGGGCATGAAAAAGTATTAAGTGCCATCCCTTCTATTCTTGATAAATATCCTCATTTTCGCTATGTAATAGTTGGTAATGGGCCCGAAAAAGAAAAATTACAGAAGTTATGTGTAGAATTGGGTATTGATAGTATTGTAAGGTTTGCAGGTTATGTTGAGTCAGAATTATTAGACTATTACTATTCTGCTGCTGATACCTTTGTCATGATAAATACTATGACTGATGATAAGGATTTTGAGGGATTTGGCCTGGTTTTCGCCGAAGCAGGTTATTATGGCTTACCATTAATTGGCGGAAATAACTCTGGTCCTAAGGAGGTTATTGTGCATAATGAAAGTGGATTCTTGATAAACGGTGATGTTGACAGTGTAGTAGCTTCTGTCACTACGCTAATGAGGGATGCTGAATCGTGCAAGAAGCTTGGAGAAAAAGCCAAGGAACTTACGTGCAAGAGGTTTAGTGTGGATTACATGGTTGAAAATACAAACTTACTGCTTAATGAACTTTAGTAGTATCTTTGTATAAAACTAATTTATGAGAGGTAAGTGATCAATTTATATTAGTATATGATTCTCAACAAAGTAAATAAGAAAGAGCCATTAATGGTAAGTATAGTAACTCCCATGTATAATTCGGCAAAGTTTATTGAAACTACCATAATCTCAGTTATCAATCAGACTTATAATAATTGGGAGTTAATAATTGTTGATGATTGCTCAACTGATAAATCAATAGACATTGTAAGGGGATTTGCAGAGAAGGATGATCGGATTAAGTTATTAGAGCAGCCCAATAATCAAGGAGCCGGAGTTGCGCGAAATGTGGGAATGGATCATGCTAAGGGTGAATTTATAGCATTCCTGGATGCAGATGATTATTGGGACGAAAAAAAAATAGAGATTCAAGTCAATTCAATTAATAAAAATCAATGGGCAGGTTCTTTTTCTTGGTACAAAAATGTTAACGAGGATGGTAATGGTGCTACAAGTTTTGTTGTGCCTTCAAGATTAAGCTTTAAACGACTTAGATTCAACAATTACATCTTAACCTCTTCATTAATGCTTAAGAGAGAGGTTGTTAAAGATGTCCGTTTCCCTTTAATGAGAAAAAGGCAAGATTGGATATTTTTTTTAGAGATTTTAAAGCGTACACAATATCTTTATTGTGTAGATGAATTACTTGTGTTCTACAGAAAAAGTTCAAACTCATTAAGCTCAAACAAACTTAGATTAATAAAAGCGAACTTTGAAGTTATTTCAAATTATTTTTATGATGGAAATAAATTAAAAGGTGGTTTGCATTTTATTATATTTCTAATGTATTATTTTCATAATAAGCTATTTTTGTTGAGGAAAACAAACCAGTAGCATAGTAATTTAGAAGAAGCCTTTAGGTTTAGGATTTTTAAGATGAAGTATATAATATTTGGTTCAGAGGGTTTTATTGGGAGTCACTTTAAAAGTTACATTCAAGGAAATAACCTAGGAGAAGTTGTAGAATACGACATTAGAAAAGATATAAGTTATGATGTCAGAGAGAAAATAGAAATTGAAGGTGAATTTTCGGAGGATGATATAATAATCAATTTGGCAGCAGTTCATACAACGCCAGGTCATCCGGATTACGAATATTTTGAGACGAACATAAAAGGTGCTGAAAATATTTGTCAGTTTGCGGAAGATAATGGCATAAAAACTATTGTTTTTACAAGTTCTATTGCTCCTTATGGTGCATCCGAAGATGTAAAAACAGAAATGACATTGCCAACTCCTAACACGCCATATGGTATATCAAAACTAGTTGCAGAAAATATTCATAAGATATGGCAAGCCAAAGAGAGCGATACTAGAAAACTTCTAATATTACGCCCAGGAGTTGTTTTCGGCAAAGGTGAAAATGGTAATTTTACCCGGCTTTATAAAGCCTTAGCTAAGGGCGTATTTTTTTACCCGGGACGAAAGGATACAATTAAAGGATGTATTTACGTTAAAGATTTAGTTGATATTACTCATTGTTTAATAGCAGGGTACTCATTTGGAGTACAGTTATTTAATTTCACTTATGCTCCGCCGTTGAGTATTAAGCAAATTGTGCAAAGTATTTCTAATGTTATAGAATGTAAAGATCCAACCCTTATGATTAATGGAGAAATACTTAAAATATCGGCCTTGATCATCGGTGCTATGGGAGGTAAAAAGAAAGGTATACATCCAGATCGAGTTAAAAAATTAATGATTTCAACTAATATTAGTGGTCTAAAACTTTTTGATCAAATAAAAGGTAATTATAAATATGGTTTTGAAGAGGGACTTCTAGATTGGTTTCAAGACTGTGAGTTTAAAGGTCTCTTTTAATATGTTTATTTAATAGAAACTATAACCTTGCTAAAGCTACTTAATCAAATAAGTTTTTACGTAAGATTTTATTACGTTGAGATAATAGTCTTTACCTTATTTGCAGTTGATGCATATAGCTTTTACCTTGATAGCAGTCAGGGGCTAGAGGAAAGAAATAGGTTTTCATTTTTTTTTAGGGCCGCTGTTGAGCTTGGTGGAATACTAATGATTTTTTTTAATAAAACTTATAAGAAAAAACATTTGTATCATATAATTATATTAATTGCCTTGCCTGTTATGTGGTTGTCTATTTCATGGATGATTAATGATTCATACTCGATTAATACGTATAATGCATTTCAAATAATTAAAGAAAGTAACAAGTATATTTTTCCGATCATTTTATTTTGGACATTTAGTTTATCATCAAGTAAATACCAATTTAAAATTCTCGAAATAATATATATACTCGCTGCCTTAGTTGTTATCTATGCTTTTGTAACTGATAATTCTCTATTTTATACATACGGTCCAAGGCGCTTTGGCTATAAGCCCATGATTGCGGCTCATAATGAGATATCACTGTTCTGGATAATAGGGATAGTCTATTTTCTTAAAAAGATTAAAGATGATTTTAATATTTGGAATTTAGTAATTATATCAATCTTGTTATTTGCTTCAATTCTTTTGGGGACAAAGGTAATTTTATTGTTTTTCACCTGTCTAACCCTTTGGTTGTTAATTGATGTGGTTAAGTTATCTTTTTTTTTAAAAGGAGTGATTTTTGTTCTATCCCTCTTTCTACTTATTCTTTTCGTTACTTATACAGGTGTATATGATTTCTTTAAAGAAATATATATATCTGATGGTTTGCTTACCTCTTTAACATCTTTGCGAAGTGATATATTTGTAGAAAGAGTTATTCCAACAGTCTATAGTTGGGAGTGGTATAACTTTATTATTGGAGGATATTATTTGAAACTTCCAATTGCTGAAATGGACTTAATTGATTTGTTTGTTTTTTATGGTATATGTGGTTCTATAGTATATTTTGTTTTGATTTTTGGAACAATATTCAAATTTGATTTAAATAATCGTTTAGCCTGGTTTTTTGTCGGTGCCTATATTTTAATAGGTTCTTTAGCCGGACACTTTTTTACATCAGGAACCAATGCAGCCTATATTGCGTTACTTTGTTTGTTTCTGCAAAAGGGAGATAAATATTATAATTTAAAGAAAGTTTAAATGAAAGGAATTATACTTGCTGGAGGATCCGGCACTCGTTTACATCCCATTACACTAGCTACTTCAAAACAATTATTACCGGTTTTTGATAAACCCATGATTTATTACCCATTGTCAGTTTTGATGTTGGCAGGTATTAAAGAGGTGTTAATTATTACCACTCCTGAAGATCAGGCTGGATTTATTCGTTTATTGGGCGATGGGAGTCAATGGGGAATTCATCTTGAGTATGTCGTTCAACCTTCACCCGATGGTTTGGCACAAGCTTTTATATTAGGGGAAGAGTTTATTGGCAATGACGATGTTTGTTTAGTATTGGGTGATAACATTTTCTATGGACATGGTTTTGTTGAATTATTAGCTAATGCTGTACAAACGGTGTCACAAGCAAACAAAGCAGCCGTATTTGGTTATTATGTGAATGACCCGGAACGTTATGGTGTTTGTACTTTTGACGAAGGAGGTAATGTAACAAGCATTGAAGAGAAGCCCGAGCATCCCAAATCGAATTATGCGGTAGTAGGCTTGTATTTCTATCCTAATGATGTGATTAAAGTCGCTAAAGGAATAAAGCCAAGTTTAAGAGGAGAGTTGGAGATAACAACCGTTAACCAGGAATATTTGGAAGAAGAACGTTTGAGGGTGGAGTTGATGGGGCGTGGTTTTGCCTGGTTAGATACAGGTACTCATGAATCCTTATTAGAAGCGAGCCATTTTGTGGAGACTTTAGAAAAGCGTATTGGATTGAAGGTAGCATGCCCTGAAGAAATTGCGTATCATCGGAATTGGATAACTAGAGAACAATTGCTTGAGCTAGCGAAGAAATTGTCCAAAAATCAATACGGTGAATACTTGTTGTCTTTAGCTAAAAAATAATAATGCAATTTATCAAGACAGAATTAGATGGTTGTGTCATCATAGAGCCTAAAGTGTTTGGTGATCAGCGTGGATACTTTTTTGAGTCTTTCAATCAAAAACAGTTTGAAGACAACATAGGGAAAGTAAATTTCGTTCAGGACAATGAATCACGCTCAAGTTATGGTGTTCTAAGAGGCCTTCATTTTCAATTGCCACCATACAATCAAGCAAAACTAGTACGTTGTATAGAGGGAGAAGTGTTAGATGTAGCTGTTGATATACGTAAAGGATCCCCTACATTTGGAAAACATGTAGCTGTTAAATTGTCAGATGAAAACAAACGCCAGTTATTTGTACCCAGGGGGTTTGCACATGGTTTCGTCGTTCTTAGTAAATCGGCCATTTTCTCTTATAAAGTAGACAATTGGTATGCCCCTGAGCATGATTCGGGAATTGCTTGGAATGATCCGGGATTAAATATAGATTGGCAAATAGAAGAAGAGTCGATTCTTTTATCTGGAAAAGATAAGTTATTGCAAGTAATGTCGGACACGGAAATACCCTTTTAGATGAATATTTTAGTTACAGGAGCCAATGGCCAATTAGGCTCAGAATTAAGAGAATTATCCGTTTCCAGTGATGACCTTTTTGTATTTACCGATGTCAATGAATTGGATTTATGTAATGAAGCCGATATAATTTCTTTCCTCGGTCATCAACCGATTGATGTCATTATTAATTGCGTTGCTTATACAGCTGTGGATAAAGCAGAGACAGATATTAAATCTGCTTAGATGGTCAATGCGATTGCTGTGAAAAATTTAGTTGAGGCAGCATTAAAATATGATATACGATTAATACATGTTTCAACAGATTATGTCTTCAATGGGCAGTTCTTTAAACCTTTAAAGGAAGATGATGCAGTTTCACCACTAGGTGTTTACGGCAGCACCAAACGTAAAGGTGAGAACTACATACTGGAATCTGAAGTGAAAGGTATTGTTATCCGAACCTCATGGTTATATTCATCATATGGCAATAATTTTGTAAAGACAATGATGAACCTAGGGAAGGAACGTGAGGAACTTGTTGTCATCTTTGATCAGGTTGGCACACCTACTTATGCCAAAGACCTCGCAAAAGCAATTTTGCATATTTGTTATGTGGAGTCACCCGAAACAAGTAACAACTTATACCACTATTCCAACGAAGGAGTGGCGTCCTGGTATGATTTTGCCAAGGCTATCATGGAGTTATCCACTACTAATTGTTCTGTTAAGCCTATTGAAACAAAAGATTATCCGACACCGGCAGCCCGACCTTATTATTCAGTTATGAATAAAAGCAAAATAAAAGATGAGTATAAAATAACAATTCCTTACTGGAGAGATGCGCTTCGGGAATGCATTGAAAAGATTAAAAAGAAAGAAATATGAAGTCAATTTTAGTAACAGGAGGCGCAGGTTTTATTGGCGCTAATTTTGTGCCTTATTTTATTCAGAAGTATTCGGATTATAAAATCATAAATTTGGATAAGCTAACCTATGCAGGAAACTTAAATAATCTTGCAGAAGTGGATAGTTCGGCTAACTATGAGTTTGTTCAAGGGGATATCTGTAATCGAGAACTGATCGAGTATTTATTTACGACCTATGATATCAGAGGCGTTATTCATTTTGCGGCAGAGAGCCATGTTGATAATTCCATTTCAGGACCTGAGATTTTCATCAAGACAAATGTCAATGGAACATTCACCCTGTTGGATGTTGCTAAAAAATATTGGATGGATGCGCCATTTGCTTATAAAGAAGGGTATGAAGGATGCCGTTTTCATCATATCTCTACCGATGAAGTGTATGGTACATTAGGCGAAACTGGTTTATTCAGGGAGGATACGCCTTATGCTCCCAATAGTCCGTACTCATCCTCGAAAGCTAGCTCTGATATGTTAGTTCGTGCTTACTTTCATACATACGGAATGAATGTGACGACTAGTAATTGTAGTAACAATTATGGTCCTAAACAGCATAACGAGAAGTTAATCCCAACAATCGTACGAAAAGCACTATCAGGGGAGAATATTCCTATTTATGGTGATGGTAAAAATGTGCGCGATTGGTTGTATGTACTTGATCATTGCACCGGCATTGACTTGGTTTATCACAAAGGGCGATCTGGTGAGACATACAATATTGGCGGCCGAAATGAACGAGACAATCTGTTTATCGTTAATCATATTTGTGAAACATTAGATGGTAAATGCCCTAGGCATGATGGTAGCTCTTATAAAGAGTTAATCACTTTTGTAAAGGATAGAGCTGGGCATGATAAGCGCTATGCTATTGATGCCACAAAAATTGAAACGGAACTAGGCTGGAAAGCTGATGAGAACTTTGAGACTGGTATCGTAAAGACGATTGATTGGTATTTAGCTCGATAAAATATTAAAGCATATAGTGAGTCAACCCATCTCGATAGAGGTGGGTTTTCTTTTGCTTTAAACTTTAGAGCAGCATCTCTATATCTCTTTCATACCATCTCAATACCAACACTGCACTAAACTCAAAGTAAAGTCATATTTAACTCATACTAAACTCATATTAAATTCGATTTCAATTGAGTTTAATTTGACTTAAGTCTGTGTTTGTTTTAACTTGAATATGATTTTATGCATAGGAAGGTAGCTTGTCGCCATCTAGCTGTCCCGAAAGTGACGTAAAGAAGTACTTGATTTTTGATGTGTTGATTTGCAAAAAATGTACGTATTCTAATTTCAATTGTCTAATCATCTAACAATCGATAAAACTATGGCACGATATAATAGTAATGATGGTTCCTCAGGGAGAATTGGTAATGTAGTAAACTACCAAATGTACGGTAATAGCTACGCACGTTCCTTGCCAGGGAGTTATAGGGATAAAAAATCAGAGAAACAATTGGCGCAGCGCCAGAAAATGGAGTTGGTGAATGGCTTTCTAGGGCCCTATAAAGATGTGGTGAGAATAACATTTCAAAAGGAAGCTGTTGGTCGCTCTGCTTATATGGCGGCCAAGTCCTATAATATGCTCAATGCTGTTGGTGGTGAATATCCAGAACAGCACATTGATTACACAAAGGCTTTAGTTAGTATGGGGAATGTTTCTTTACCATCGGAAGCTTGTGTCGAGCGGACTGAGGAGGGGCTGTTGTTTCAATGGAAAGATGATGGACGAGAAAGTCCTTTCGATACCTTGTTTTTGATTGCCAATGAGCGAGGACAATACAACACAGAGTATAAGCAAACCGAAGCAGAACGAAGAGATGAGTCTTACTTGTGGAAGTTTGATTATTGTGGCACAGAACAATATGATATTTGCTTGGTGTTCCGGGATTACAAGGAGAGAGGTTTCAGTAATAGCTTGTGGTTGGGATTGGTTTAGAGATAAGAAATGAGTAAAGAGAGGTGAGAGAAGAGTCTTTCGCAATGGCTGTAAAGAAAAGTAGCCGACTAATAATTTTGTATAACTACCATATTTCCGAAGGAAATAAATCTGTGCACATCAGCGAAATTCTGCGGACAAGAAATGGTAAGTTGAGTATTTCTAGCAAAGGTTGGAAAGAATAGAAAGCATCAAGGTTGTGATAATATTTTTTTTAGCAAGATGTGAATTGAGGTAGCTTTTGAGTGAATATCGGAGCTGAATGGTTCCCTTCGCGTTCTCGTTTGCCTCTGCGGTAAATTTTTGTAAAAGTTGTTTAAGTTTCCAAAGGAAACTTATCTGTGGACATCCGCGAAAAACCTGCGGACAAGAAAAAAGAAAGCAATAAGAGGAGAGTTGTGAGAAATGAGTTTTTCACGCAAAGTTCGCAAAGGGATCTATCAATATACTTTCGTTCTTAGTGATAATTATTTTACTAAAAGCGGTCGCTAGACATATTTAGAACCACAGTATCTTCTCCGCGTTCTCCTTTTCCTCTGCGGTAAAATTTTTATAGTTGTTCCAAGTTTTCGAAGAAAACATATCTGTGTACATCAGCGTAAATCTGCGGGTAAGAAAAAAAGAAAGTAATGAGAGGAGAGATGTGAGCAATGAGTTTTTCACGCAAAGTTCGCAAAGGGATCTATCAATAAGCTTGGCGTATTGGCGAATGTTTTAGCGCACATCGCGAGAAGCGTTTATCTAAATGCGATCACAATTTACTTTTTGATATACAGTATCTTCTCAGCGTACTCCTTTAACTCTGCGGTAAAACTTTTTTTAAAGTTTCCAAAGGAAACGAATCTGTGTACATCAGCGCAAATCAGCGGGCAAGAAAAAAGAAAGCGATAAGAGGAGAGTTGTGAGAAATGAGTTTTGTACGCAGAGGGCTCAAGGATTAAAGTATTATTAAGCTAGCAAAGAGCCATCCTTTTTGGAAATAATTGAATATAAGACGATATTTGTACTTCAAATAATAATTATCAGGAAGATACTTTATCAATAGGGGGCATTTTCCGACTTCTACTTTTAAAAAATAAACACATACTATGCCCAAAATAGCACTCATAACCGGTATAACCGGACAGGACGGCGCTTACCTTGCCGAATTTTTATTGAAGAAAGGTTACATCGTTCATGGTGTTAAGCGTCGTTCATCTTTGTTTAATACCGATCGTATTGACCATTTGTACCAGGATCCGCATGTGGAGAACCGTAACTTGATCTTGCACTACGGGGATTTAACCGATTCGATGAACCTGACACGTATTATTCAAGAGGTGCAGCCAGATGAGATATACAATCTGGCGGCCATGAGTCATGTGAAAGTGAGTTTTGATACTCCTGAATATACTGCCAATGCGGATGGCTTGGGTACCTTGCGTATTTTGGAAGCTGTTCGTCTTTTGGGCTTGACGGAGAAAACACGTATTTATCAGGCCTCCACATCAGAGTTGTACGGTTTGGTGCAGCAGGTGCCGCAGTCGGAGTCAACACCATTTTACCCACGCAGTCCTTACGCAGTGGCTAAGATGTATGCCTACTGGATAACAGTTAATTACCGTGAGGCCTACAACATGTATGCATGTAATGGTATTTTGTTTAACCACGAAAGTCCTTTACGAGGAGAGACCTTTGTAACCCGTAAAATTACTCGTGCGGTGTCTAAGATTGGCATGGGCATGCAAGATTGCCTCTACCTTGGTAACATGGATGCCAAACGTGACTGGGGACATGCCAAAGACTATATCAAAGCGATGTGGTTAATCCTGCAACAAGACACACCAGAAGATTTTGTGATTGCCACCGGGGTAACCACCAAAGTACGTGATTTTGTACGCATGGCTTTTGCTGAAGTGGGCATCGAACTAGAGTTTACGGGTGAGACAGAAAATGAAGTGGGTAAGGTAGTGGCGTGTAATATGCCAGAATACCAAGTTGAGATAGGTACTGAAGTTGTGAAGGTTGATCCTCAATACTATCGTCCAACAGAGGTTGAATTGTTGATTGGTGATCCAACTAAGTCTAATGAGAAATTGGGATGGACACCAGAATATGACCTGGAGGCATTGGTCAAGGACATGATGCAATCAGATATTCACCTGATGAAAAAAGACAAGTATTTGAAAGATGGCGGTTACGAGACTTTGAATTATTTCGAGTAATTTACACGAATATGGCGAAGGTATTGCGAATGAAACGAACTAGGTAGGTGGGATGACAGACATAATTTATAAGGAAGAAAGTTATAAAGTCATTGGTGCCTGCATGGCTGTTCATTCGCAACTGGGGCCTGGATTTCTTGAGGCTGTTTATCAAGAAGCATTGGAAAGAGAGTTTTCAAAGCAAGAAATTCCCTTTGAGCGTCAAAAGAAGTTGACAATTTATTATGATAGGAAACCCTTGAGGAAATATTATATAGTTGATTTTGTTTGTTATGGAGCAATCGTGGTTGAAATAAAATCAACCAATTCTTTTGTAAAGAATCAATATGATCAGACGGGTAATTATTTACGAGCTATCAATCATAGACTTGGGATATTGGTCAACTTTGGTACGGCTTCTTTATCCTATAAACGTATTATCAATCCACAATATTCGAATAATTAGAAAGGTGTATTCGCACAATTCGCAATAATTAGTACAATTCGTAAGTATATGAAATATACAGAAAAGATATACATAGCTGGCCATCGTGGCCTGGTAGGTTCAGCCTTATGGAAGACCCTGCAAAATAAAGGCTATACCAATTTAATAGGACGTTCAATTGACGAGCTAAACCTGATGGATTCCGAAGCGGTTAATCAATTTTTTAAAGCCGAGAAACCGGATTATGTGATATTGGCAGCTGCGAAGGTGGGCGGTATTGTGGCCAATAATACCTATCGGGGACAGTTCATTTACGAGAACCTAATGATACAAAACAATGTGATTCACTCGGCTTATGTACATGGTGTGAAGAAACTATTGTTTTTAGGTTCTACATGTATTTACCCTAAGCAGGCACCACAGCCCATGCCGGAAGATTGTTTGTTGACATCTCCCCTGGAATATACCAATGAGCCCTATGCCATTGCTAAGATTGCTGGGATTAAAATGTGTGAGTCTTACAACTTGCAGTATGGAACCAATTTTATTTCGGTGATGCCAACGAATTTGTACGGTCCAAACGATAATTTTGACTTGGAGAAGTCTCATGTCTTACCTGCTTTGGTACGTAAAAATCACCTGGGTAAATGCCTTCAAAATAATGACTGGACAGCCTTGCGTGCTGATTTGGATAAAAATCCGATTGAAGGCATTAATGGTAGTCACTCCGAAGAAGAAATACTCAATAAGCTTGATAAATACGGCATTCGTTTAAATTCGTTTAATTCGGATGACCATTTGCCTAATTCGCGAGTAAGTATAGAGATTTGGGGGACAGGCAAGCCCATGCGCGAATTCCTTTGGTCGGAAGAGATGGCGGCTGCTTGTGTGTATGTGATGGAGAAAGTCGATTTTAAAGATACTTATGCGTCGACTGACTCTGCGAACAAAAGTGAAGTCAGAAATACACACATCAACATAGGAACAGGTAAGGAAATTTCCATTAAGCAATTGGCTGAGACCATCAAAGAGAAAGTTGGTTTTGAGGGTGATTTGATTTTTAATTCCGATAAGCCCGATGGTACCATGCGTAAACTCACCGATCCGACAAAGATTCATGACTTAGGTTGGCATCACCAGATAGATGTCGAAGAGGGAATAGAGAAGATGTATCAGTGGTATGTAAATTAGATGTGAGAGTAGAGTAATGAGTGGTGAGTAATGTAATACCATTTAAATATTAAAATGTGCTGGTATAATGCCGATACATATTCTTAGTGCTTTTAGGAGTGAAGCGAACGAAAGGCGCATTTTGAATAGTAATCGGTATAATTCTACCATGGGTCAGATAAATAAATTTTTTCATCTCTCCCTTCTCACGACTCAGCTCGAAAACAATAAGCTATGAACAACAACTACCTAGTAATAATGGCCGGCGGCATAGGTTCCCGCTTTTGGCCCATGAGCACGCCGGAAACACCGAAGCAATTTTTGGATATTCTGGGAACAGGACAAACCATGATTCAGCAGACGATCAATCGTTTGCACGGTATTGTGCCGATTGAAAATGTATACATTGTTACCGGGAAGCGCTACAAAGCTTTGATTAAAGAACAGCTGCCCGAGATCAAGGACGAGCAGATCTTAATGGAGCCTTGCATGCGTAATACAGCTCCCTGTATTGCCTATGCGGTCTATAAGATTAATCAGCAGAATCCGGATGCTAACATTGTTGTAGCGCCATCTGATCATTTAATTACCAAAGAAGAGGCATTTAGAAAGGTCATTCAGGACGGGCTAGATTTTGTGAGTACCAATGATGTTTTACTGACTTTAGGTATTCATCCTCATCGACCGGAAACGGGCTATGGTTATATTCAGGCAGGTGCTAGTGTTAATGATGTTATTAATACCGTACAAGCTTTTAAAGAAAAGCCCAATCTGGCGACAGCTGAGAATTATTTATCAGAGGGTAATTTCTTTTGGAATGCTGGTATATTCTTGTGGTCATCAAAGAGTATCCTGAACGCTTTTGAAAGTTATCTACCGGAGCTTGCTAAAATATTTAAAGCAGGTGAAACAGTCTATTATACCAATGGAGAGCAGGCTTTTGTGGATAGTCAATTTCCACAATGTGAGAATATATCCATCGACTATGGCATAATGGAGCATGCCAATAATATTTACGTGATGCCAGCGGATTTTGGCTGGTCTGATTTGGGTACCTGGGGCAGCCTATGGGAAAAGAGAGAGAAGGATGAAGCCGGCAATACGGTAGTTGGCGATGCTGTGAAGACTTATGATTGTGAAAATAACATCATCACAATCCCCGATGGGCGTAAAGTGGTGTTACAAGGTTTAAAGGATTGTATCGTGACGGAAGCCAACGGTGTGTTTATGGTATGCCAGAAAAAAGAGGAGCAACGAATCAAAGAGTTTCAAAAAGAGAGTTAATCATACCAAAAAATAATCTTCCTTCCTAATTAGTCTCTGCAAGAAAACTCAGATATTTCTCAAGTGATTGGATGGAGAAGTTAAATTTCAAGGCTTGGTCTTTTCTGAAAATCTAGGAGTTTACTTTTGTAAATGACTGTTTTCAAAAAGGGCGTAACGAAGAAATTGGACTTTTCGGGCAAGCACTAATTATTTGTAAGATTAGGAGGAGTTCCAAACTACACAAATAGCGCAAGGAGACATTTCCCTTGCGCTCTTTACGTTTATTGTTTTCAATAAAGAGAAATAAGACCTTACTTTTTATTACTCAACTATTGGATTACTATCTTTTTACACGCCTTGCTATTGTCTTCAAAAGTGACATGCAATAAATAGATTCCTTTACTTAAAGCTGATACAGGAACAACTATTTGTTTGCTTCGCTCATCAATTTGTTTAACGATTTGGCCAGTGGTATCATAAATCATCAGGTGTTTAACAGTTTTGTCACTGTTAAAAGTAAAGAATTCTTTTACAGGATGTGGCACAATGCTGCAGGTGCTTAGAGTTGGACTTGTAATTGAGGTTGGTGTGTCATTAAAGCGGATGCTGATATTGTCTATTGCTATTTCATCACGTGAGCCAGAACCACCTGCATCATCAATGGTAAATTTGAGGTAAAAAGTAGCACTATTGGGTATGTTCTGATTTTGACTCAAATTTTGCTCCTGCTTGATCCATGTGGGTGTTGCTTCAGCTACTTCCTGAGTCAGGTAATCTGTGGAGGCTTTGGGCGTGTAATCAATAGAATTCTCAGAAGTGGATAAATTTACACTACAAGAGCGATTTTGATCGTTATACTCGTAAATATCGTACGAGATGTCGATTGAATTAACAACGCCACCTGTATTATTAATTATTTTAATTATGATGTCACCAGGAGTTAGGTCTGTGCCACCGGGTTGCAGGCCTAGTGCATAATCATTTTCAGCCACTTTAAAGGCATAAATACCACCTGTGCCAACTCCTCCTTCTGATGCTCCTCTGGCAAAATCACCATCAAGCTTGGTCTCGCCCAAAAGTACATCGCCATCGGAAAAGCCTGTGATTATTAGTCCGTCAGAATCAAGTTGTCCTTCGTTAGGAGAGGGAGAGAAACCAGATGCATTAAAAATTCCATTGTTGATGCCGTCTAATGTCTGATCAAAAGTAATAACATCGGCTTGGTTAATTGTAGTAATTGAAAGTTGTGCAAATGCAGATGCGCAGATTAATAGCAGACTTGCTAAGAGTAATATTCTATTCATAATTCTATTTTATTGGTTAAACAGAATCAATTTACATATTCAGGATTACTATGTCCAATTAATTGAGGAGAAAATTCTCTATTTGATTTGTCAAGTGACAAAAAAAGAGAAGAGAGAGGAGTAAAGAGTATTTTAGATAAAGCCGAAAATAGTTTTTACGCTAAGTTCGACAGGTATATTAACAGACAAACAGTTTCGTACAAGAACTATTTTTACGAAGTAAAATAATCTGCGTCAATCTGCTGACAAAAAGAGGAGAGAAAAGAGGGAGGTGTATTGTACGCAATGCCTCGGATTCTTTTTCGGTAAGTTCGTCAAGGAATAATTTTGATTAGGAGGTTAATTCTCGCCGCATTCTCCTTCAACTCTGCGGTAAAATATTTTTATGAGTGCTCTAAACTTTCCGCAAGGAAACAAAGCTGCGTTTATCTGTGTCAAACTGTGGGCAAAAAAAAGAGAAGAGAGTGGAGAATAGAGTGTTTTAGACAAGGCCGAAATTAGTTTTTTACGCTAAGTTCGACAGGTATATTAACAAGCAAACGTTTTTCGTACAAGAATCATTTTTACGAAGTAAAACAAATCAGTGTAAATCTGCGTGTAAAAAGAAGAGAGAAAAAAGAGATGAGTATTGTACGCAAAGGCCGCGAAGAATTAAATGAGTCAAGGTCGCCAAGTAATAATTTTAGATTATGATGTGGATTCTCTCCGCGTTCTCCTTTAACTCTGCAGTAAAAATTTTTATAGAGTGCACTTAAGTTTCCGAAGGAAACAAATCTGTGCTTATCTGTGGACAAAAATAGAGAAGAGAGGACAGAAGAGAGTATTTCAGGCAAAGGCCGAAAATAGTTTTTTTGGCTAAGTTTGACAGGTATATTAACAAGCAAACGCTTTTCGTACAAGAATCATTTTTACGAAAAAAAATAATCAGTGTCAATCTGCGGGTAAAAAGAGGAGAGAAAAAAGAGATGAGTATTGTACGCAAAGGCCGCGAAGAATTATATAAGTCAAGGTCGCCAAGTAATAATTTTAGATTAGGAGGTGGATTCTCTCCGCGTTCTCCTTTAACTCTCCGGTAAAACATTTTTTTTAGAGTTTTCTTAAGTTTTCAAAGGAAAACAAATCTGTGTATATCAGCGTTAATCTGCGGGCAAATAAAGAGAAGATGGTTAGTTTTTAAAGGTTCACGTTACGAACAGTTAATGCTTTGTTCTATTCAATACATTCAACAAAGATTGGTCGCTCAGCAATGATTGTTTATAAAAGAAGTTACAATGACTATTGAATTATTCGAAACGCTGAAACAGGTCGTTTATCTTTTTCTCGAAAATATCAAAAGCAAATTGCTTTTTGACAAGCTGAAAAGCTTTTTCTCCTTTGCTTGATATGGAGCCCTTTTTCTCAATCAGTTCAGTTAGTTTAGCCGTGATTTTGTCCACAGACCGTTCAACAAGAAACCCTGTCTCTTCATCCTTGATCAGCTCTTTTATGCCGCCAGTGTCAGTTGATAGTACTGGTATGCCTATAGTCATGGCTTCTAATATGCTGTTGGAGATACCCTCACGTTCTGATAGAAGAACAAATAAATCAGCATTTTTCATTAAGTCACAGGGGTGATCAACAAAACCCGTAAAACGAATGATTGTATTCAGTCCAAGTTTTTCACACTGGCGTTCAAATTCCTGTTCATTGCGCCCTTCTCCAATAATTTGCACTTCAAGCCTTTTTCTTAGCTCTTCATCCAATCCCCTGATAGCGTCGATTAATAAACCATAACCCTTTTGTCGTGTGATGCGTCCACTGCTTACGATTTTGAATGTGTCGAGTTGTGTTTTTGGTGCTAAGTGATTGTTCGAAGTAAATCCTGGTATGCCATTGTAAAGCACATGTATTGGATGCTTGCTAAAGATGGAGTTGTGTTGTAGCTCTTTTTTTAAATAATGGGCATTGACAATTAGGCCGTCGTTTAAATCACGATAATTTAATTGATGCCAAAAAGGAATATTCATCTTACGACTGACACCTAAGCGCATAAGATGTTTAATACCCAACTGGCGGGCAATGATCCCACACATAAAGTATTCCTTCTTCTTCGTGCTGACGATCAGGTCGATTTTATTTGTCTTGATGAATGCTTTGAGCTTCAGAAATGTGTAGGCATCAAAGTAGGAAGCAAAAGGTAAAGTTCTTGCTCCACTATGTTGTCCAAATTTAGGGAGGAGTTTCTCTGATTTGCCAATGAAGAATAGCTGGTGGTTTTTTGAAAGTGCCGACATCGCCATGGATGTCCATTTTTCGTTGCCGCCCCAGGCTTTAGCTGAGCATACAAATAAGATGTTCATAGTCTATTTATTCTAAGCCCTTAATGGCTCTGATTCGACCTTCTAAGATAGTGTCGGCGTATAATTTCTGATTGCTGCCGTAGTTGTTGCGTAAACCTTCATCACCATGATAAAGATGGTTGGCAATAGCATAAAACTTGAGGTTATAGGCCTCAATACCCGCGTGGATTAGTCGGATAGCAAACTCTTTGTCATCAGGACCTTTACCTACCATGCTTTCTTCAAATCCATTGATTCTGAAAGCATCGTCCCGCCAATAGGCCATGTTGCAACCCCGTACTCCTTTTACTTTTTTTGCATCGTAGAGTAAATGTTGGTGGGCCACGGCAATCATTTTATTCCTAAAGTTAGGAATGTTCGCATAGTTAAGCTTCTGACAATATTTTTCGGTGTCGGATGATGAAATGTCAGTTCGTCGACCAATAACCAGGCGATTAGCTTTGGCAAACTGTATGTGGTCTCTCACAAAATTTTCATCACACAAAATATCCCCATCAATCTGTATAACGTATGGGTATTTCGCAACTTTAATTGCTTTATTACGGATGGCATTGATGCGATAACCCTCATCCTCTTGCCATACATGAATTAAGGGGCAAGGAAAGTTCTCTTTCATGCGCTCTACTACAAGCTTTGTTTCGTTGCCAGATCCGTCATCTGCCACAATTACTTCATCGGGCATGTGCGTTTGTTTACTGATGCTTAGTAAGCAAAGTTGTAATGCTTCTGACCAATTGTATGTGGTTAAAAATAAGGAGACCTTTGGAGTTTGCATGAGTGTGAATTAATCAAGGTTAATAACTTTTCCGGTGCAATTGAGATAGGGCACTTTTATGCATTGGTGGCTTACTACGGCTCCACCCTGGTAGTAGGTATTGCCCGAGGAGTAGGTGTCGACCTTAAGGTTTGTGCTGGCATGAACTTTGCAGCTGCCGATAGACATATGTTTTATTTTACAATTGCTAGTTATTAACTTTAGTGCATCAACATTAACGCTGCCTTCGAGCACAATAAATGCCTGATTTGTTAGCCCACTTAAATGGTAATTACCAATGTTGTTGTTGCCATGTACTCTGAGTTGAATAGATTGGCAATAAAGATCTAGTTCTATTTCCGCAAACTTTGCTCCTCCATTTATAAGCATCGTGAAATGATCCGCTTTTATAGTCTCCGGTGCTTCCAGTTCAATCGCCATGTTGGCAGTTAATCGAGTCAGGTGCTTGGCTGAAATACCAATTTCAATCAGTTTACTTTTTTGCAGAAAGTTTTTCTTAGTATGACTAATGGTTAAAGCACCATCGTCGGTGCTGAGTTCCAGGTTGTCAACCAGTCGTTTCTGTCCACTTATGCTGACGATGTTACTTTCCTTGTTATGCAATACTATACGGCATGGGGCATCGGCAACAATATGAGAAATAATCCCTAATTCCATCGTTTGGTCAATCACTTCATCATCACCCATTAAATTTTGAATGTATTCACACGATCCCAATAGCATACATACAGCAACTAGGAGTGTGATTTTAAGTGGTGTATATTGGTTCATTATTGTTTGTCTCTTTTATAATTAATTCGATATCCCAGCCCGAATTCTAAAAATTCGGAGCGGAAGAAGCTGGCTTTGACGCTGAAGTTAGCGATTAAATTTTTGCCTAGGTAATGTCTGATGCCCATACGTGGATAAACTGGTTGTGGTGGATCGATGTTGGTGTGTAGGTATGCACCAATGTTGACGAAAAGGGTAGTTTTGCCGAGGAAGACATTGTAGGATGCAAACAAAGCATTAAATAAGTAATGTCTGCTGGAGAACTGAATGTCTCCATTTGAATCTTCATAGGCCTCCCAACTGTGGGGTGCCGTTTCTGAATAAAACTGATCATAACCTAAGCCGATGGCGCGTTTTTCATTCAGATACCAAAGGTGGTTAATGCTCAGACTTCCATTCCAATAAAGGGTTGTGTTATAGGGAGTGCTCTGGCTGCGTCCTACACTGCCTACAATTATTATCTCGCGGTGTTCGCTGTTAGGGGGTGTGGTTTGGGCTAATATGGGCGTTAAGGCTTCATTAAAATGATACTTGGTTCCAAAGCCAGCAGTAAAGGTATTGACGCCATGGTTCGGTTTTCTGGCTGCGCCATTGGATAAATGCGTTAAAGTGGCACTCAAGGCTAAAGAAAAACGATTAGATATACGATAATCAAGCGATATGTCAAGCCCGATATAGGCGTTGAGGTGAGAGCTAAATACGGTATTGTAGGTATTGGTTTCGATGTCGAAAGGCTTGGTGGCATAGCCGATGCCCATTGAAACCCGGTTTTTTATCGATAGTTTGGGTGATCGGTGAATGTTGTAATTAATGAAAGGATAGATGGCTATGCCAGAACCAAAAATATCTTTATTGCCAAATGTGCCATAGTAAAAACCAAGGCCTATCTCGGGATAATTGAAATAGCTCTCCCAACTATCAGGTGAAAACAAGGCGCGGCTATAGGTGAGCTCAAGTCCACCTGAAAAATCCTCGATAAAATACATCATGTTAACATGATGAGGAACCACGATGCCTCCATGGAGTTTGGCACCCAAGTACGTGTGTTCGGGTTTTGCATTGTCTGTGCTAGTAGGGGTTTGCGAATGCAAAGCTAAAGTTCCAAAGCAACAAGCAACGATATAGCAAACAAGGTTTTTCAAGGTCGGTAATAGTTTGTTTTGGTGCTGCGAAGATAGTAAAAAGATGATATGTTTAATAGTGCTTTGTAGCATCCTTTCATCCTAATATTACGCATGGATTTTAATAGTACCTTTGATGCTGGAATTATAAACAACAAGTATATAAATTAATGATTCATAAATTAAGTAATCAATTAATGATTGTTTTGCTTTGCTTTACGGTGTTTAATACTGCAAAAGCTCAGGAAAATAACTTAAAAGCAGATCTTAGTTTTCATACATTGGGCTCTACTGATGATGTACGCCCCATGTGGTTAGTTGCGAATGAATGGGGGAAGTTTGAACAGTTTGGCTATTCTGAAACCTTGCTTGAATTGGGAGCTGATTATGAGGTCTTAAACAATAAGAATGTGGCACTGAATATAGGAGTAAGGGGGCTGCTTAATGCCAATGTGTCGAACAGTATTTTGCAGGAAGCTTATGTAAAAGGAAAGTTGTGGTTTATTGATTTTTCATTGGGTAAGGAGCAGTTTTCTCCAGTTATTATCAACGATGAATTAAGTTCTGGTATGTTTCTGATGAATTCAAATGCCCGACCAGTACCCAAGGTCAATATGGGTATTTTTGATTATTTACCATTGGGCTTTACAAATGATTGGGTGGAGATTAAAGGTGGGATGTCCCAAGGCTGGTTGAACGACGATCGCATTGAGAAGGGGAATAGTGCCAGTGATGTGCTGCTTCACGAAAAGTTTGCTTACCTACGCGTTGGCGGATTAAAACTAAAGCCTTATGCCGGTTTAATGCATTCTGCATTGTTCGGAGGAACACGACCCAATGGTACTGAAATTCCAATTGATTTTTGGGCAACATTCACCGCTAAAGGATCAGCGTCCTTGGGAGGAGGTGAGGAAACGAATGCTGCAGGAGCTCATATGGGATTGTGGGATTTTGGTTTTAACTGGGATAACAATTTTGCAGATGTGCATTTCTATTGGCAAATGCCCTTTGCAGATGCTTCGGGTATGCGGTTTTACAATGGATACAATAAGGACTATAGCTTGGGCGTATTGTTGGAGCCGAAAGATTTAAAGTGGTTGCAGGGTTTTTCGTTTGAAGTGTTTCGTACAGATCATCAGTCTGGCTATGGAATTCCTGACCCACTTTATCCAGTGGCTTATAACGGGCATCCACAAGGTTCGATTATTTGGATGCATGAGATTGAGGACGATTTGGATGGCTTTATGTACGAGGTGTTTGGTGAGACTAAAACCGGATGGACAGAAGATGAGGTTAGCCGTTACCTTGAGGTAGAGTTAAATGAGGGTTACGCTTATGGTGGACGCGATGATTACATGAATAACGGTAGTTATTACAATGGTTGGATTTATCATGGCAATAATATGGGGACGCCTCTGTATCATACGGCTACAAAAGTGAGAAAATACGCTTCGCCGTGGGATGAATATGATCAGGTTTTGTTCTACAATAACCGGGTGAATGGTTTTCATTTGGGAGCAAGTGGCTATATATTACCTGTATTGAAGTATCGTATTAAAACAAGCTACACCCTAAATAAGGGAAGCTATGCTGAGGAGTTTAGAGGTCGATCAAGCTGGGAGGAGACAGAGAGTTATTTTTTCAAAAGCACTAAACGTCAAATGTATTCGATGTTAGAGATAGATTGGCAAACCAATTGGCTGGAAGGATTTTATGTGAAAGGGAAAATCGCTTTTGATGTGGGCCAATTGTATAATTCTGTTGGAGGCCAACTTAGTTTGGTTTACATTCCAGCATTTTAATAGACCAAGAAGTCACTTTTGTATAGGTAATTCCTTATTTTTGCACAAAATAAAACGCATGCACGAATGTTAAAGGAGAAAGAAAGAGTTGTCAATAATTTTCTGGCAATAGTTGATGCTGTCCTTGCTTGGATTTCTTTAGATATAGCTTTTTATCTTTATTTTGGTCAATTTACTTTCCTAAGTAATAAAGATTCCATCATCCTCCATCTAGTGGTTTTAGGTTTGTGGTTCTTTCTTTCTAAAGCGTTTAGGGCTAATGAAATCTATCGATCAAGACCATATTCCATATTGTTGTTTAATGTTACTGCAGCCACTACTATTGGCGTGGGGATTTTAGCTTTGGCGGTTTTTGTATTTAACCTGCATTACATCGGAGTTGTTCCACTCATCTATTTTGGTGGTGTGTCCGCATTGGTTTTGTTTACTTTAAAGGTTTTGTTCTTTACCTATATTAAGGGAGCTAGGCGTAAGGGGCTGAATTCGAGGAATATTCTTGTTGTAGGTGATGTGTCTGCAATGAGTTTTATTAATCAGGTGCTCAACTACGATGAGTGGGGCTACCGAATTGTGGGTGTTATTGGCAATGATGAGTTAAAGGAGCGCATAGGACAACGGGTGACAATGTTGCCTGAAGGTTCTAATATTGATAAGATCATCGAAGAGAAAACCATTGATGAAGTTATTTATTGTTGCGAAAAAGCGCGCATGGAAGACATCATGGTCATCTTAACAAGTTGTAATGAGTTAGGTGTTATCTTCCGAATGTCATCGCCATTTTTTAATATGCTAACGAACAAGACTCACTTGCATTATTTCGATACAATCCCGGTTTTAACTATTTCCAATACGCCGATGGATTACCTTTTGCTAAAGTTCAAGAGTGTATTTGATTTTTTTGTTTCATTTTTTACCATCACCATCTTTTCACCACTTTTTATAGGTATTGCTCTTGGGATTAAATTAAGTTCTAAAGGTCCTATCTTTTTTAAACAGAAGCGTGTGGGTATGCGTGGACGTAAGTTTTGGGTGTATAAGTTTCGTACCATGGTGACCAATGCTGAGGACTTGAAAGCCAGTTTGATGGAGAAGAACGAGATGGATGGCCCGGCTTTTAAAATGGAACGCGATCCTCGCATTACAGGTATTGGTCATTTTTTACGTAAGACGAGTTTGGATGAGTTGCCGCAGTTCTTTAATGTGATGTTGGGCGACATGTCTATTGTAGGGCCTCGTCCGCCAGTACCATCAGAAGTAAAAGAGTATGAGCGCTGGCAGCTCCGTCGTTTATCAATGAAACCTGGTATTACTTGTATCTGGCAAATTTCACCCAACAGAAACGATGTGTCCTTTGAGGATTGGATGCGTATGGATCTTGAGTATATAGATAATTGGTCTTTACGTTTAGATTTTGTCATTGTTCTCAAAACCATCCGTACCATGTTAAGGGCAGATGGTAGATAAAAAAGTTAGTATGCTGAAAATATTTATGTACATATCACTAGTTGTTCTTTTATTCAGTTGCTCAACGCGCCCGAGTGTGCCGCGTGACTTGCCTCAGGAAGAGCTAATGGCTGAAGTGCTAGCCGATATGTATCAGGTGGAGAGCTTACTTGGTCAAACGCGTTTGTCCTATAATTCAAGCAAGGAAGATAAAGTGTCAGGGTATTACCGTTTTATCCTTGATCAGCACCAAATGACCAAGGCGGAGTTTGATACGGCCATGTCATGGTACTCTGCTCATCCAACGGTTTTGTCAGATGTATACGAAGAAGTGGTAGAGATACTAAGCAGGCGAGATGCCGAGCTAAAGAATGAAGTGAACAGGCAGAAGGAAGATGCCCAGGCTCAAAAAGCCAATAAGCTAGCTGGTAGGATGAGTCTTTGGGAGGATTCTACCAAGTTTAACCTGCCCTTTGAAGCGAATGATTCATTGGATAACCGAATTCCTTTTCATGTTAAGGTTGATTCTTTAAAAGGTGGTATTATTCGTTTGTATGCTGGTTACACCTTTAAAGAAGGTGGTTTTTTGGATAGTGCTCAAATAAAATTATTGGCCTGTTATGCCGATAGTACCATTGATACGGTTTCCTATCAAATTCATAAGTCGTTTAAGCGTGTTAATGGTAATTTGAGTCATCAAATTGGCCAGGCCAAGTCCTTGATTGAACTCAAAGGGTATTTATTTGATCACGATACAAGTAAATACTCCACCGTGTCTGTTGAAGATGTGAAGTTGACTTTTATCCCTACTTTAAGGGCAGAGGAATTGATGATTGATTAATGCGAAAAGTTAGTGCTCATTATTATTTGCGTTCGGATGGTTCTTTTGGAAAACGTCCCATCATAAGCCTTGATTGTGATGGGCGTATTGCTTCAGTCGTTGAAAAAGGCGATGATTTTAAAGAAGAGCCAAGCCTGGAATATTACCCTGGAATATTAATCCCTGGCTTTGTTGCCTCAATTGGTCGTGCGAGTAAAAGTTTGTCTAAATTAGTCATTGTAAATGGGGTTTTGCGTTTGCAGCAAGAATCAGAATTACTGTCAAGTGAAGAATACCTAAAGCCTTGGGAGATATTAAAGCAATTGTCAACAGCATCTTCAAGTGAGTATACTCTGGGGCACTATTTGTTAAAGCATACTTTTCAAGCGGCTCAGTTGCTTGAGCAAGCCGAGTGGGGTGTTCTCCGAGCGGGTGCTAACCCTGGTTTGTTAGTGTTGCAAAATATTGACCTAAGAAATATGGCCCTCAGTCCTCAGTCCTCATTCAAAATAATTCAGAGATGAAACGACCATGTAAATTTGATCATCCAATTTGACACATAAGGGGATGATGAAATTTATTTTGAGAGTTCCAACTGGCAAATGACGATAAACCTATACAGATGAAGCAACTTTTACAAATAGCGATTAAAGCATCATTGATAGCAGGTAAGGAAATATTGCATGTTTTCAATTCCGATGATTTTGGAGTGCGATTAAAAAGTGACGACTCTCCTTTGACGGAAGCGGATTTAAAGAGTCATCAGGTAATTGAATCTGCCTTATTGTCTACGGGTATCGATATATTGAGTGAAGAAGGCGATGAAATTGATTTTGAGGATCGAAAAACTTGGAACAAGTTATGGATCGTTGATCCACTGGATGGAACCAAGGAGTTTATAAAGCGTAGTGGAGAATTCACGGTTAACATAGCTTTGGTCGATGGGCAAAAGCCTGTAATGGGCGTGGTATTTGCGCCTTATTTAGGCTGTTTGTATTGGGGCGATGAATCAGGTGCTTATAAAGTAGATTTATCAGACGATTGGATCAATAAACATATGGATGCCTTGATGGAAGAGCTAGTACCTAAACAATTGCCACTTCGGCAACCTGATGTGTGTACGGTTGTAGCCAGTGTTAGTCATTTTTCGGCAGAGACAGAGAAGTACATAAGTGCTTTAAAGAAGAAGGTAGGCGAAGTTGAACTGGTGTCACGAGGCAGTTCTTTGAAAATGTGTTTGGTAGCTGAGGGTTCGGCCCATTTGTATCCGCGCCTTGGACCAACAATGGAATGGGATACAGCAGCGGGGCAGGCTGTTGTTGAGGCTGCTGGTGGTCAGCTATACGATTGGGCGACAAAACAGCCTATGCAATATAATCGTCAGGATCTATTGAATGGCTGGTTTTTAGCTGTTGGTAAAGATGTGTCAATTGATGATTATTGGTTGTTGTAAGTGGCTTTTCATCTACTGACTTTTTAATCATTACTTTTCTTAGTTAAAGAATTATAAATCGCAATTGAAAAACTGATTTTTATCACAATACCGCTATTAATTTTTTATCTTTGCGCTCATTGTTGAATTATTAAAATCACTACACAATGGCTGCAATTGACAGTTACAACTTCGCAGGAAAAAAGGCCATCATCCGCGTGGACTTTAACGTGCCTTTGAATGATAAATTTGAAATTACTGATGATACACGTATTCGTGCTGCAGTACCTACTATTAAAAAGGTATTAGCCGACGGAGGTGCTGTTATTCTAATGTCTCATTTAGGTCGTCCAAAAGGCGAAGCTAAAGAAGAGTTTTCTTTAAAGCACATTGTAGCTCACCTATCAGCTACCTTAGGTGTTGATGTGAAAATGGCACCAGATTGTATTGGTGATGATGTGAAAGCAATGGCTTCAGGCCTTAAGGGTGGTGAGGTTTTATTACTTGAGAACCTACGTTTCCATAATGAAGAAACTAAGGGGGATGAAGGTTTCGCTAAGAAATTAGCTGAATTGGCTGATGTATATGTAAACGATGCCTTTGGTACAGCTCACCGTGCCCATGCCTCTACTACCATTATTGCTCAGTTTATGGATGAGAAAATGGCAGGTTACTTATTGGATAAGGAAATTAAATTCCTGGGCGATACTGTTGCTAATGCTGAAAAGCCATTTGTTGCAATTGTTGGTGGAGCCAAGGTGTCTGGTAAGTTAGAAGTGTTAAAGTCGTTAATCACTAAGGTTGATACAATCTTAATCGGTGGTGGTATGGCTTACACATTCTTAAAAGCTCAAGGATATAATGTGGGTAACTCACTTGTTGAGGAAGATTTAGTTGATACTGCGAAACAGATTTTGGTTGATGCTGAGAAAAATGGCGTTAACTTCATGTTACCAGTTGATAACTTAGCAGCTGATAAATTTGCTGATGACGCTGATATAATGGAAGTAGGATGTGATATTCCTGAAGGTCGTATGGCTTTAGATGTTGGTCCTAAAACAACAGCTGCTTATTCTGCTGAAATAGCAGGTGCTAAAACAGTTGTTTGGAATGGTCCTATGGGATGTTTCGAAATGCCTAACTTCTCAAAAGGAACATTTGGCGTTTGTCAGGCTGTAGCTGATTCATCGGCTGTTTCTATTATTGGTGGTGGAGACTCTGTTGCTGCTGTTAATCAAAGTGGTTTGGCCGATAAAATGAGCCATATCTCTACTGGAGGTGGTGCTTCTCTTGAATTCTTAGAAGGAAAAGAATTACCAGGTGTAAAAGCCATTCGCGGATAAGTTTTATCTGAAGATATATTTCCAAAGCCTGTTAGCGTAAGTTGACGGGCTTTGTTGTGTTTTGTAGTTGTGTAATTGGTTCCTTTAGCTTTGTCGTATATTTTCTGATTAACTCAGACTTTATAAATCTTAAATCGATCATCATATATCCTAAATCATCCTTTATCTTTGTTCAAAATAATTAAAACATGACATTCTTGTACAATATTGGCATAGCGCTGTATTCTTGTTTGATAAATATAGTTGCGCCTTTTAATGCTAAGGCGAGGCTGCTTAAAGAAGGAAGAAGAGAATCGCTTCAACGCTTGAAGACACTGAAGTTGGATGGTCCTGTGGTGTGGGTGCATGCCGCTAGCCTGGGAGAGTTTGAGCAGGGAAGACCGATTATTGAAAAGATTAAAGCAGATCATCCGCAATATAAGGTGGTCTTGACTTTCTTTTCGCCATCGGGCTATGAGGTGAGAAAGAACTTTGATTTGGCCGATCATGTGTTGTATATGCCGGCTGATACAAAAAAGAATGCTAGAAAGTTTGTGGAGGCCATACGGCCAGAAAAGGTATTCTTTATTAAATACGAATTTTGGCATCATTTCTTAAGTGAATTGTCAAAGCTAAGTATTCCTGTGTACGGAGTTTCAATGATCTTTAGGAAAGAGCAGGGTTTCTTTAAGGGATATGGAGCTTGGTTTAGGAATGTGCTAAAGGCATTTACAAAGTTTTATGTGCAAGATGAGGTATCTGGAGAATTATTGAGTGGAATAGGCTTTAATAATTATGTTGTCTCTGGAGATACGCGCTTTGATAGGGTGCGCAACATTGCCTTGGAGTCAAAGAATTTCGATGTTGTTGAGAATTTTGTAGGGGATAGTCAGCAGGTGATTGTGGCTGGCAGTACCTGGGCGGCAGATGAAGATATATTGATTGATTACTTGCAGACAAATGAGCAAGTGAAGTTAATTATTGCTCCGCATGAAATTCACAAAGAACATATTCAACAAATAGAAGCAAAGCTGAAAGTACCTTATCAAAAGTATACATGTACTGAAAATGACCTTGTTCATGCCCGTGTTTTAATTGTGGATACGATTGGTATGTTATCATCTATCTATAAATACGGACAAGTGGCCTATATAGGTGGTGGTTTTGGAGTTGGAATACACAATACTTTAGAAGCGGCTACCTATGGAATGCCAGTTTTGTTCGGGCCTAATTTTCGAAAGTTTAAAGAGGCGCGTGACTTAATTGATTTGCGAGGCGGCTTCTCAATCAAAAGTGCTGGTGAATTTAACGAATTAGCCAATCAGCTTTTTTCAGATGCAACATATCTAAAGAGTACTTCGGATAAATCTAAAGCTTATGTTGATAAAATGTGTGGTGCTACCAAGCAAATAATGACGGAGGTATTTGCTTAGTTAGTGTTGATATTAAAGGGAAATAATATTTCTTAAGCCGATGCTCATTGATCATCGGCTTTTTTATTTTTTCTCTTTTAACAAGTTGTTGATAAGATTCCAAATTATGGATTTTGCGTGTGATTTTAAGAGCGGGATTTACTGTTCTTTGGGTTTTAAAACATTAATAATGCAGCAACTTCAAGGGTTTTGTAAAATGCAATAGTGTATGGTGGTTTTTATTGTTGTGTTGATAAAAAATATAGTTTTGGACAACTTTTTGAATTTGTAAAAATTCTAATGGAATGATAGTGAGGAGCGTGACCAAAAGTTTTGGACAACTTTTTGTGATTGTTGAAAACTAAAGTTGTTCGCGATTGATGGCTTTCCTACCTTGCAGTCATATAAAAGAGGGAATATAAAAACACTAAATACCATTTTATCAACGTCTTAAATTTTTGTGAGCAAATGGCTGTTAAAGAAATTGACCAAAAAACCGAAAATGTGAGTAAAACATTTACTAATGATGAAGCTTTTAAAGCATCGCTTGAGTATTTTCAAGGAGATGAGTTGGCCGCACGCGTGTGGGTTAATAAATATGCTTTGAAAGATTCAGATGGTAATATTTATGAGTCTAATCCTGATGAAATGCATTGGCGATTGGCTCGTGAGATTGCACGCATAGAAGAGAAGTATCCGAACCCAATGACAGTGACGAAGCTGTATGATCTATTAAAGAATTTTAAATACATCGTACCGCAGGGAGGTCCAATGTCGGGCATTGGTAATAATAACCAAATTGCTTCTTTATCCAATTGTTTTGTAATTGGAGATGATGGACCATCGGACTCATACGGTGGGATCATGAAGGTTGATCAGGAGCAGGTTCAGTTAATGAAACGTCGTGGTGGAGTAGGTCATGATTTATCACACATTCGCCCGAAAGGATCGCCAGTGAAGAATTCAGCGCTTACATCAACAGGCGTAGTGCCGTTTATGGAGCGTTTTAGCAATTCAACACGCGAAGTAGCTCAGGATGGTCGTCGTGGTGCTTTAATGTTAAGCGTATCGATTAAGCACCCCGATTCGGAGTCTTTTATCGATGCTAAAATGGAGCAGGGTAAAGTAACAGGTGCCAATGTGTCGGTTAAAATTGACGATGATTTTATGCAGGCTGTTGTTGATGGGGAAAAATACACACAGCATTATCCTGTTCATGCAAAAGATCCTAAGTACAAAAAAGATATTGATGCAACGGCTCTTTGGTCAAAGATTGTTCATAATGCATGGAAGTCGGCTGAGCCAGGTATCCTATTCTGGGATACAATTATTAAAGAGTCGGTGCCAGATTGTTATGCTGATTTAGGTTATCGTACTGTGTCAACTAATCCATGTGGGGAAATTCCATTGTGCCCCTATGATAGTTGTCGTTTAATCGCTTTAAATCTCTATTCATATGTAGAGAATCCATTTACTGAAAAGGCGAAATTTAATTTCAAATTATTCCGTGAGCATGTTGGTTATGCACAGCGTATTATGGATGATATTATTGATCTGGAATTGGAAAAGATTGATGGTATCCTGAATAAAATCAAGTCAGATCCTGAGAGTGCTGTTGTTAAACGTGTGGAGCGCGAGTTATGGGAAAATATCCGCCAAAAGGCCGATGAAGGACGTCGTACAGGTGTTGGTATTACTGCTGAAGGTGATATGTTAGCAGCGCTTGATTTACAATATGGTAGCGATGTTGCTGTTGATTTTTCGATTGAAGTTCATAAAAATTTAGCACTGGCTGCTTATGCTTCGTCAGTAGAAATGGCAAAAGATCGTGGTGCTTTCCCAATATACGATGCTCAAAAAGAGGTAAACAATCCGTTTGTTAAACGTTTGTTTGATGCTGATCCTGAGTTAGAGGCCAATATGAAAAAGTATGGTCGTCGTAACATTGCGGCCTTAACAATTGCGCCTACTGGTACTACCAGTTTGATGACACAAACAACTTCGGGTATTGAACCAGTGTTCTTGCCAGTTTATAAGCGTCGTCGTAAAGTGAATCCTAATGACTCAGAAACGCGTGTTGATTTCGTTGATGAAGTAGGAGATAGCTGGGAAGAGTATACTGTTTTCCACCATAAGTTTGTAACATGGATGGAGGCGAATGGATATGATACTTCAAAAAATTACTCGCAGGAAGAATTGGACGAGTTAGTAACCAAGTCGCCTTATTATGGCGCTACATCTAACGATGTGGACTGGATGAATAAAGTACGTATGCAGGGTGGTGTGCAGAAATGGGTAGATCACTCAATTAGTGTGACCATTAACTTGCCAGCTGATGCCACTGAGGAGCTTGTAGGTAAGCTGTATGTAGAGGCTTGGAGAAGTGGCTGTAAAGGAGTGACTGTTTATCGTGATGGAAGTCGTGCTGGTGTGTTAATTGCCAACGATAAGAAAGAGGAAACAAAAGAAACAGGTTTCCCTAAGAAAAGACCATTAGAGCTGGATGCCGATGTGGTACGTTTTCAGAATAATAAAGAGAAATGGATTGCCTTTGTAGGATTGATTGATGGTATTCCATACGAAATATTTACAGGTTTGTCAGATGATGAAGATGGTATATTATTACCTAAATCGGTACAAACAGGTAAGATCATCAAGAATAGAGAAGAGGATGGTACATCGCGTTACGATTTCCAATTCACTAACAAGCGTGGTTATAAAACAACTATTGAAGGGCTTTCGCATAAGTTTGATAAGGAGTATTGGAATTATGCCAAGTTGATATCAGGTGTATTGCGTCATCAAATGCCAATTGAGGGTATTATTGATTTGGTGGCTGGTCTTCAGTTGGATAGTGAGTCGATTAATACGTGGAAAAATGGTGTTGAACGTGCTCTTAAGAAGTATATTCCAGATGGAACAAAAGCTAAAAGAGGAAATTGTGAAAACTGTGGATCAGATGAATTAATCTACCAGGAGGGATGTTTGATTTGTCAAAGCTGTGGTTCTTCAAAATGTGGTTAATATCTGCCAAGTATGTAACCAAAGAAAAAGAGACATCGAAAGGTGTCTCTTTTTTTATAATGTAAATTTGCTTGAGAAATATTTGAAGCTACTTTTTACCACTTAAGGTAGCGCATGGAATAATAATTTCTTCGAGAGAAATGCCTCCGTGCTGAAACGTATCTCGGTAATATCCTACATAATGGTTGTAGTTGTTGGGATAGGCAAAGAAATCGTTATTGCAAGCAAAAATATAGGCTGTGGATACATTGTATCGTGGTAAATGCCCCTCGCTGGGATTGAGTATTTCGTATACCTCCTTTGATTTATAGGATAGGTTTTTACCTTGCTTGTATCGTAGGTTGGTGTTGACTGCTCTGTCGCCAATAACTTTAACAGGGTTTTGAACCCGTGTTGTGCCATGGTCAGTTGTTAATACAATTTTTACGTCTTCCTCTTTCAGGCGATGCAGTAACTCACGAAGTGGCGAATGCATGTACCACGACTGCGTTAATGAACGATAAGCTGCTTCGTCACGAGCCAGTTCTTTTATCATTTTTACTTCGGTACGAGCGTGCGACAACATGTCAACAAAATTAAAAACAATGGCATTTAAATCGTTTTTCAGTAGTTTGTGAAGATCATCCAGTAGGTTTTTGCCTGCATCGCTATCTGTTATTTTTCGATAGGCGTAGGAATTCTTCATGCGAAAACGCTCCAATAAAGTGCCTAGTAATTCACTCTCGTATTTATTTTTACCCTCTTCACTATCGTCATCAACCCAGTACTGTGGGTAATATTCTTTTATTTGTGACGGAAGAAGACCTGCAAATATAGAGTTGCGGGCATACTGGGTAGCTGTTGGTAATATGCTGTAATAGGGGCTGTCATCTTCAACTAAATAATCGTCGGATATAACTTTTTTCAATACTTCCCATTGGTCATAGCGAAAGTTGTCAATGACAATAAAGAATACTTTTTGTTGCTTGTTTAGATGAGGTAAAACTTTTTCTTTTACCAGGTTATGCGACATCAATGGTGCTTCATCTGGCTCATTCAACCACGATAAGTAGTTGCGCTTTATAAACTTAGTAAATGTTTGAGTGGCCTCGTTTTTTTGCATGCTCAGCACTTCATCCATAGTGCCATCGCCTTGTTCCAATTCCAGTTCCCAGTAGATAAGTTTTTTGTATACTTCGCTCCAGTCGTTGTGCGTGAATGAATCGTTAATTTGCAAGGCTATTTGACCAAACTGACTTTGGTAGCCCGAAGTAGTGGTTTTAGTAACTAAATCTCTTTTATTGAGGTGCTTTTTTATGGAGAGTAATATTTGCCTTGGATTAACAGGCTTAATTAAGTAGTCGGCTATTTGATTGCCAATTGCCTGATCCATAATATCCTCTTCTTCACTTTTGGTGATCATGATAACTGGCAGCTCTGAGCGTAACTCTTTGAGCTTTCCTAGAGTTTCCAGACCAGTTATGCCAGGCATGTTTTCGTCTAAAAAGATGAGGTCGTAAAACGATTTTTCAACCATCTCGAGTGCGTCATAACCATTGGTGGCTGTGTCAAGGTCGTAACCCTTTTCTTTTAAAAACAAGATGTGCGCTTTCAGGTGTTCAATCTCATCATCTACCCAAAGAATTTTGATTCCGCTCTCACTCATATGATGGCTGTTTTAAAAATGTATGTTAGGGCACAGTGTCAAAAACCGCACCATTCTCAAAGCTACTAATAGTTTGTTTTGAAGAAAGAGTCGTAACCTTCAATATCGATCAATTCTGTCATTTTTTTATAGTTGCTGCTAGAGATAGACCAAATATAATGCTCTTTTCGCGCGATATCACGTGTTAAATAAGGGTATTTGTCAATGCTTTTAATATAGGCATTAGCTTCATCGGCATTGGCAAAACCACTAATTTTAATCATGCGATATGAGCTACCCAAATCAAGCAAGGTAACTTTCTGGTCGGCTCCAAAATTATTTCGTGTGTGTGCAGCAAAACTCTTTTGTAGTTTATTGTAGTCAATTCGTGTTTTGCGAATAACAACAAGCACTTCATGCGATTCGTTTTTCGAAACTGAGTAGATCGATTTTGGCTCTTCTTTTACCGGTTCTTCCTCTGTGACTTGTTCTTTTTCAATAATTTCTTTTTGCTTGTTAGTGGCGTTTACAGTTGTTGTAGCGGCAGCAGACGCTTCTGTTTCGCCCACGCTCTTATTTGCTTCGGCATTTCCTACCTCTACTTCATTGGGTGGGTTAATTGTAGAAGTTTCTTTTTCCGCTTTGTTTTCTATAACCGTTTTTTCACTGCTGCTTTCTTCTTGTACAGGAGTCGAATCTTGTTCTTGAGGCTCTGCTTTGCGCATTACTTTTTCAAGTTCTTGCCTGTTGGCGTATTGCAAATAATACTTGTTGAAGAATTGGATGTAATCCTTAACCAAGCCTGATAAGTAGAACTTATTATGGTTGCTTTCAGATAAAACAACGATGTTGTCGTTTATTTTGTCAAAGCCGAAGAATTGTGGATTTTCGCGTAATCCATAGAAATAGTCCATTACCTCAACCCGATTGCTAAAGCCATCAATTACAACAATTGAAGAGCCGTTCAGTAGTCGCTGCTCTTGTATTTCAAAATCGTGCAATAAATAGCGAGAGAAGTTATAGTCGGCTACATGGTAAATGGCCCTGTTTAGGTTAGCTTCTTTAATGCCCATTACAACTACCTGGTAAGGTTCTTTCTCAACATATACAAAATCGGCCTGCTGTTTTAATGAATCAACATCTAGGTCATCACTAACTTGTGAACCAATTTGTCCTGGTGTTGCAGCAAATAAAGTGCCTTGCACAGGCGTTTTACCTTCTTCGATGTGCTTTAATAACTCTTGTGCCAATTGAGCTTCATCACTTTCTTTATCATTGTTGATGATGGTTGTGAGGTCCGTTTTGAAAGGCTCAACTTGCCCATTTTTACCATAGGATAATCCTCGTAGTAAAAGGTACTTGTTGGTTAGCTGGCTGTCTTCATTGGTGTTGGAGATGGCCAAATTACTTTTGCTGATGACCTCATTGAAACGACCAAACAAAAAGGCCTCATAAGTGGCTTCATAGCTTTTAGATTCCTGCTCTTTTTTATCCAGTATCTTCTTCAGAAAGTCCGGATCGTTCAGATAGGCCACAAAGCGATGGTCAGGAAATTCATTCTCAATCTTTTCTTTGGTGGCCAACATGCCAGCTTCGTCATTGTTTAAACGATAAGCATTGTAGAGGGCAATTAAGGCTTCATCACGCGATGACGATTCGGGATATCGAGCTATGAGTTCTTCTAAGGACTCAATGGCTTTGTCGTAGTTTTGTAGGCGATCCATAAATACCAAGCCAAGCTCCAATAAAGCTGCTTCTATTTTATCGTCAGATGCTTGCCTGTCTGAATCGGATAAAGGAATGTCGGCCAATAGCTGTTCACGAGTTTGTACCGTAAAACTTTCATTTGCGTTTTGGCTTTCTCCATCTTCACTGCTTTGTTCCTGTGTGGGATTATTAGTGTTTTGTCCGCCAAACGGATCATCTGGCATTGAAAGTTGATCCTCATCATTTTCTTCTTCTTCGGCAATTTTACTTTTGTCCTTTCTTCGCCAGTTATCCTCTTGCTTTCTTTTGCCCCAACGCTTTTCAAACTCCATTTTACCCATGCCCATTGAGTTCTGGTTGTAGAAATACCACTTACCCGTTTGACCCATGTTGTTTGATGTATTATTATTTTGGTAGAAAAAAGCATCACTCATACTTTCTTCTTCCTGCATTTTTTGCAAGCGTTTTTGCTCAGCCTCTTGCTCGGCAATCAAATCATCGAGGTAGGCATATAACACGGGTTGACTCATGTCGGCTAGGCGTTGCAAACTATCCTCGCGTTCAACGGTAAGCAAGTGATCGATTAAACCACTTAAACCATAATGGCGTTCTTTCAGCTCTTCAATCTCCTCATAATCCTGGTTGATAACAGTTAGAGCGCTGTCGTAGTAGAAGTAGGCATTCGCAAAGTCCATGTTGGAATAATAGATTTCACCAGCTTCGCGGTAAGACAATCCTTTTTGGTTCGCATTATCAACGCTGGCATTAATCGATTTTCTATAATTGCTTAATGCTTCTGCTTCGTCATTCTCTTGTTGAGCCACTCTACCAAAAGCATAGTAAATGCGATCGAGGTACTCAGTGTTCTTTTTGTCCTTGCGTAGTTTGTTTAATTCCTTTTTGACAACCGCAATATCGGCATTGGCATAAATAATTGATGCCTGATTAACCTTGGCGTTAAATGTCATTTCGTAGTCGGTACTGGCTTTGGCAACATAGGCAAACGACTCGGCTGCTTTTTGTCGTTGATCGTTTTGTAGGTAAAGTTGACCAAGTATATAGGAATAGCGCAAGCGCTTTTGCTTGCTTTTATGGTTTAAAACGGCATTGTTTAAGTAAGGAATGGCATCGACATACTTTTCCTGCGCTAATAGCAGGTTGGCATATGTTGACATGTAGTCGGCATAAAACTCAAGAGGAGCATTGCCCCCCAGGTCATAGCTTTCAAGTGCTGCCTGTGCTCCGATGTAATCGCCTTTGTCCGTATAGGCTCGTGCCTGCCAAATAAGTGCTTCGTAAAACGATTCTGTGTCAGGAAAGTCGCGCACTACTTTTTGCAAGGTTCTGATGCCAAGCGACTGTTCGTGCTTGTAAATTTGTGCTTTACCAATTAATACATAGGCATTATCTACCCATTTGTTAAATTCCTTTTTGCTGTAAAATTCGGCTGCATAGGCATTGTTTCGCGAACGCTTTTTAGGTTTAGCCGTTATCGAGTGTTTTTTAATGAGTTTTTGTCCTTTCTCAATGGCTCTGTCCATATCGCCGCTGGCCACGCTTGCTGCATCGGGATCTGATGATTCAAAAACAGGCAGGATATTTGAATAATCGTTTTCATAGCCATCAATAATGGCCTGATCGCCTGTTTTGAATGCCTCCCTGCCGTTAAAATAAACATTATAATAGGCTGTTAAGTCGTGGTAGTTGCGGCTCAACCAGGTATTCTTTTTAGTGCTACATCCCCAAATGGAAAAAAGAATAAGTATGATGCTGATTTTTCTAAAAATCATGTATTTGTATCGGCTTTAGGTCCTTAGGATTAATCTCTTTGATCACAATTTATGCAAAGAGGCACCTTTGATTTATCAAAAATAATAGCTTTTGTATAAGTATTAGCGTTTTAACTAACTAAACTGCTATTTGACAAAAATATTTCATTAATCATCAAAAATTGCCTCTACGAGCAAAAACTATTTTTAAATTTACCAATTAGCAATTAAAAGAGCATCTTTTTAGGCTAATATACTGTAATGCCAACCAACTATGAGAATTAATATTATTGAAGATGATCGGGTTTTTAATAAGCTTATTGAGCATACGCTTAAGCTTAATCCTGATTATGAAGTTTCCACCTTTTTTAATGGTAAAGATTTCATAAAAAACCTGGGAGATAATCCTGATGTGGTAACGCTTGATTTGGGTTTGCCAGACTTTACGGGTAATGAAATTCTAAAGAAAATTAAGCGCTTTAATCCTGAAATAGATGTGATTATCATTTCAGGACAGGACGATATTTCAACAGCTGTACAGTTGCTGAAAGAGGGCGCTTATGACTACATTACCAAAGATGAAAATATCAAGGACCGCTTGCTGCATGCGATTAATAACATCAGAACGCAAAAGTCCTTAAAGAACGAGATTACACAACTTAAGACGGTAATTGGTAATAAATACGATTATAAAAATGCCATCATTGGCGACAGTCCTGCCATAAAAGCTGTTTACGCTTTAATTGATAAAGCGGTTAATGTACCCAATATTAATGTGTCGGTATATGGCGAAACAGGTACGGGAAAAGAGCTGATTGCAAAAACGGTGCATTATAATTCTCCTCGAAAAGATAAACCTTTTATTGCTGTAAATATGGGAGCTATCCCACGTGAGCTTATTGAAAGTGAATTATTCGGACATGAGAAAGGTGCTTTTACTGGCGCCATCAATACCAAGAAAGGAAAGTTTGAAGAGGCTGACGGTGGCACTGTTTTTCTCGATGAGATAGGGGAAATGGATTTTAATCTACAGGTTAAGTTGTTGAGGGTGCTGCAGGAGCGTGAGATTACGCGAGTAGGGGGTAATGCGGTGATTAAGATTAATACGAGAATAATAACAGCTACTAACAAAGATTTGGCTGAGGAATCGCGCAAGGGTAATTTTCGGGAAGATCTGTACTATCGTTTGCTGGGATTGCCAATTCACTTGCCTGCACTGAAAGATAGAAATAAAGATGTGCTGTTGCTGAGTGCTTTCTTTTTGAAAAGCTTTTGTAAAGAAAATGGTTTGAAGAAGATAGAGGTAACCTCGCGAGCCAAGAAAAAACTCTTATCCTACAACTTTCCAGGTAACGTGCGCGAATTAAAAGCCATTATTGAATTGGCTGCTGTTCTTACCAATGATAATTTGATTGATGAAGAGCATATTGTATTCAGCTCAACCCAAGGCGAAATGGAGATGTTTGGTCGTGAAATGACCCTTAAGGAGTATAACGAATCTATTATTTATCATTTTTTGAAAAAGTATAATAACAATGTACTGAAAGTGGCAGCTAAGCTTGATATTGGTAAGTCGACCATTTACAATTTGATAAAGCGAGATAAGGAGCAAGAACAGAATTAGTATTAATAGAGGTAGTTGTTCCCCGTTTTATTGCTTCTGGTTTTTTATACGGGAGCATGATTAATTTACTTAAGAACTCCATTTGTCAAATGAAAGCAAATTATAATCATATGAAGAAAATATTACGAAATTTAGCATTCCGAGCAGCTGCTGCGTTCGCATTATCTCATATATTAGTAAAAGCTGCTTATGCCTTGTATGGCGATAAGTTATTCTATCTGGGAGAAACGGTTCTTGCTGCTTCACTGGTATTTATTGTTTTTTATGGTCTTTTCTATTCATTGGCCTGGAGTACATGTAAGCCAGTGGCGCAATTTATTGAGTCGGAAAGTAATAGTATTCCCAAGTTTGGATCGACAGAACTAAAAGAGATAAGTCATGAGGGAGTTGATGGCGGTATAGAGCGTTTTGTGGCGCGAATAGATGAACATTTTGTTGTTAGCAGGCTCGACGTCGAGAATCAGTTTATAAAGTGTTTTCAACAGCCGACTTTCACTTCATGGGGTTTGGCTTATGTTATAAAAGTAGAAGATCAGAAGTTGTTGATTCACAGCTTTCCGTTTATTGGTGATTTAGGTGTACGCCGTTTGCGTAAAAAGGGACTTGATCAAATTGAGGCTTGCATTCCATACTTTTAGCAGTTAAATTGATGGGGCACAAATAGTGCTTTGTTTCAAATTAACTAAATTATATGAAAAAGCTCTCGTTTTTATTCGGATTAACAATACTTGCATTTGTGGCTACCGCGCAAATTGAACAAAGTATTATTGATAAGATTAGGACATACCCTGTGGCGTATGATCATTATGAGTCTTTAGCTCAGCAAATACAAAATGATTTTGACACCGAAGAGTCACGAGCAGCAGCAATATTTACCTGGATAGCGCTCAATATACAATACGATACCGACTCTTATTTTTCCAGTCATCCCAAAACAATTTCCTATTCATACCGAACCGAAGAGGAGCGTAAACGAATTGAACGGTCTATTCATGAAATGTTGGCCGAAGCCACTATTCAGGATGGAAAGGGAGTGTGCCAGGGCTACTCCGAGTTATTTCGTGTTTTGTGTTTAGAGTGTGGTATTGAAAGCAAGATTGTGTCGGGTTACTCTAAAACCAAACCAGAGGAAATAGGACAGAAGTTAGGTTACGCTGATCATGCCTGGAATGCGGTAAAGTTGGGAGGCGTTTGGTACTTATTGGATGTTACCTGGGCAGCTGGATATGTGCATCCGCGTTTTCAGGAGTTTGTGCCTAAGTTTAATCCCGTTTATTACAAAACCAAACCTGAGCTTTTCTTCCTCAACCATTACCCCAATGATACCAAGTGGATATTGAATCGTTATCGCGAAAGCCAGTTTGTGAATATTCCTTTGGTAACAAGTGCCTATTTGTCGAAAGGCATGAAGATTAATTCGCCCAAAAAAGGGATTATTAGCAAGGTAAAAGGAGGGATTATAAAAATTGAAATCATTACAGATGAACTACTCAATACTTTTAGCTACCGATTCAATGATCAGATATATATGGAAGAAGTGAACGGTGAGCGTGTTGATGAAAAATTAGTTCTGACGATTCCTGTTGAGGATCGTAAAAGCGGTTATCTGCACATAATTGCTGATTTTGAAACACTAGTGACCTATAAATTACAATTGAGGTAGTAGACAGCTTTTAATTTTTCTTTATAAGTCTTCTTAAGAATTTGAAAAGCAATGATCAATACGGATGACATCCGTAATTTTTACCTTTACCGAGGATATTTGTCTCTTTTTTTTAATGATTCTTCTGTCGCATATTAAAAAGTCCTAAATCATTCATTTCCCAATCTTGTATCCCTCATCATTTTAATAAGTTTTACTAATTTCGCACTTTGAATAAAGTATCCTTAAGATTGGACGTAATTCTGCGAGAGTCTGCGTTATCTGCGGGAAATTATTATGGAAAAAGAATTATGTGCAAGTCGCATTAAGTCAACTAAATATCATGGAATATAATTTTAAGGAGTTAGAGCAAAAGTGGCAAAAGAGCTGGAGCGATAACAAAGTTTACAAAGTAGAGGTCGATAATAGCCGTCCGAAGTACTATGTTTTAGATATGTTTCCTTATCCATCGGGAGCAGGTTTGCACGTAGGTCACCCACTCGGATATATTGCTTCTGATATCTATAGTCGATACAAGCGTTTAAATGGTTTTAACGTTTTGCATCCAATGGGTTACGATGCCTATGGCTTACCGGCTGAACAGTATGCTATTCAAACAGGTCAACACCCGGCTATCACTACTGAAAACAACCTTACAAGATACCGTGAGCAACTCGATAAAATTGGATTTAGTTACGATTGGGATCGTGAGGTAAAAACATGTGATCCTGATTATTACCATTGGACACAGTGGGCATTTATTCAAATGTTTAATCATTACTACTGCAATCAGGCAAAAAAAGCTCGTCCGGTAACTGAGCTGGTTGAGGCATTCAACGCAACAGGCACCAATGGATTGGATTTGGCCTGTGGCGAAGTGCTTGAGTTTACTGATGAAGAGTGGAAGGCCAAGGGCGAAAAAGAACAGCAAGAGATATTATTGAACTATCGCTTAGCTTACCTGGCCGATACCATGGTAAATTGGTGTCCTGCATTAGGCACTGTTTTAGCCAATGATGAGGTGAAGGAAGGATTATCCGTGCGAGGTGGTCATCCCGTGGAGCAAAAAGTGATGCGTCAGTGGTCTTTACGTGTGTCGGCTTACGCCGAGCGTTTATTATCTGGATTGGATAATGTAGATTGGAGCGATTCGTTAAAAGAGATACAACGTAACTGGATTGGGCGTTCTGAAGGTGCTGAAATGACATTTAAGGCCAAGGAGTCTGATGTTGAAATGGAAATTTTCACGACTCGTGCCGATACTGTTTATGGCGTGACTTTTATGGTACTGGCACCTGAAAGTGAGTTGGTAGATCAACTAACAACGCCTGAGCAACGTGCTGCCGTTGATGCCTACATTGTAGAAACTAACAAGCGTACCGAGCGTGAGCGATTGACCGAGGTGAAAAGGGTAAGTGGAGTATTCTCTGGTTCCTATGCAATTAATCCCTTAACCAACGAGGAAATTCCTATATGGATTAGTGATTACGTTTTAGCTGGATACGGAACAGGGGCTATCATGGCCGTGCCTGCGCACGATACGCGTGATTTTGCCTTTGCAAAACATTTTAATTTGCCTATCCGCCAGGTAGTGATACCAACTGGTGCTGAGGCTACAGATCCAGCAACTTGGGAAGACTCCATTGATTCGAAAGAAGGTACAATGGTGAATTCAGGTATTTTGGATGGATTGGATGTGAAAGCAGCCATTGCTAAAACAAAAGAATATATTGCGGAGAAAAACATAGGTGCTGTAAAGGTGAATTACCGTTTGCGCGATGCTATTTTTAGCCGTCAGCGTTATTGGGGTGAGCCATTCCCCGTGTATTATAAAGACGACATGCCATACATGTTGGATGAGTCTAAATTACCCTTGACTTTACCTGAGGTTGATAAATATTTACCAACGGAGCAGGGTGAGCCACCATTGGGTCGAGCCAAAGGATGGGAAACAGAAAATGGTTATCCATTAGAGTTGAATACCATGCCTGGATTTGCTGGTTCATCAGCTTACTATTTACGTTACATGGATCCTCAAAATAAAGAGGCCTTGGTAGGTAAAGAAGCCAATGAGTACTGGCAAGATGTTGATTTGTATATTGGAGGAACCGAGCATGCAACTGGTCACTTAATCTATTCTCGTTTCTGGAATAAGTTCTTGTTTGATATGGGCAAAGTCATTAAAGATGAGCCTTACAAGAAATTGATTAACCAAGGGATGATACAGGGACGTTCTAACTTTGTGTATCGCAAAAAAGGAACGAATACCTACGTTTCATATAATCTTCGTAAAGAGTACGATGTACAGGCCATTCATGTGGATGTTAACATTGTTCGTAACGATGAGTTGGACATGGAGGCTTTCAAAAAGTGGAGCCCTGATTATGCCAATGCTGAGTTTATTCTTGAAGATGGAAAATACGTTTGCGGTTGGGCGGTTGAAAAAATGTCCAAGTCGATGTATAACGTGGTAAATCCAGATACAATTATTGCTGATTACGGTGCTGATACCTTGCGTTTATACGAGATGTTCTTAGGGCCATTAGAACAATCAAAACCATGGGATACCAATGGAATTGATGGTGTTCATAAGTTTTTACGTAAAACATGGCGTTTGTTTTATAAAGATGATGCCTTTGTGGTATCTGACGAGAAAGCCACACCTGATGAGTTGAAAGTACTGCATCGCACCATTAAGAAGATTGGCGAAGATGTTGAGCGCTTCTCATTCAATACTTGTGTTAGTGCATTTATGATTTGTGTGAATGATCTAAATGATTTAAAGTGCAATAAGCGTGAGATTTTAGAGCCCTTATTAACACTTTTAGCGCCTTTTGCACCACACATGTCAGAGGAGTTATGGTATGCCTTGGGTAATACGAGTACCGTTTGCGATGCGAAATGGCCAGTTTTAAATGAAAGCTACCTAGTGGAGTCAACTGTGACTTATCCTGTTTCATTTAATGGTAAAATGCGCTTTAAGGTTGATTTGCCAGCTGATATGGATAATAAGGCCATTGAGGAGGCCATTATGCAACACGAATCATCGGCCAAGTGGTTGGATGGTAAAACGGTTCGTAAGGTCATTATTGTCCCTAAAAAGATTATAAACATTGTTGTTGGCTAATTGATCAGCAACAAATTAGATACTAAAGCCTGACTTTATCTGATATCGTCAGGCTTTTCTATAACAGATTACACACTAAATTATTGAATAATGCAAAGTAAGACAGCTCTATTTAAAGAGCTTAGGAGTTATGTCATGCTAACCATTGGTTTAGCAATTGGCACATTAGGGTGGACAGCATTTTTGATTCCCGCTAAAATTGTGGGCGGTGGTTTAACGGGTATTGCCACAATTATCTTTCTTATGACAGGGTGGAATGTTGGTATTACTTCCTTAATTATCAACATTGGGTTGATTTTATTGGCCATGCGTATTTTGGGTGCTTCCTTTGGGATTAAAACCATCTATTGTGTCTTGGTTTTCGCTGGATTGTTATCCGTGATGCTTCCCTTGTTTGAAGAGCCGGTGGTTTCTGAAGTGATGATGAACGCCATTATTGGAGGTATATTAGGCGGTTTAGGCGCCGGAATTGTTTTTGTGAATGGCGGTAGTACAGGAGGTGTTGATATCATTGCCATGATCATTAATAAGTATAAGAATATTAGCCTTGGGCGTCTACTACTTGGTATGGATGCCATTATTATATCGTCATCATTTTTCCTAGTTCAAACGTCTTCAATTGAAATGGTGGTTTATGGTTTTGTTACCATGGCTGTTTTGGCGTATACCGTTGATATGGTTATATCGGGTAACAAGCAAACAGTGCAGTTTTTTATTATCTCAAGCAAACCTGAGGAGTTACGTAAATCTGTTATTTTCGATGCAGAAAGAGGCTTGACCATTCTTCATGGTAAGGGCGGATATTCAGGAGAAGATCGTCAGGTTTTAATGGTTATTGCTCGAAAGAACGAAACACAAGAAATATTTAAGGTAGTGAAACAGATTGACCCGGAAGCCTTTATTACCGTAGGAACGGTTATGGGTGTTTATGGTCAGGGCTTCGATAAAATTAAAATATAATTTCATTTCTTATTTTAAGATTAGGAGGTGTATTGCTAACTTGCATGCTCTTCAAAACAGATTCTGATGAACAAAAAGAAAATAATTATTGCAATAGTTGTTGTATTACTATTAATTCCAGCTGTTTATATAGCCGTTCAGCGCTATAATCATCCGATATCACCCATTACCGATGAAACGCTTGATTCACTGGCTGTGATTGAAATTCCAGAGCCAGAACTTTTGTATGGTTTGCCGGTTGATTCGTTTTTAATTGAAGAGAATAATGTGAAAAGGAATCAATTTCTTGCCGATATTTTCTTAAAGGCTGGGGTTGATTATCCAACCATTAATACCATTGTAGAGAAGATAAACCCTGTTTTTGATGTGCGAAAGATCAAAAAAGGAAACCGCTATACATTGTTTCATAGCAATGATACCACCAAGCAATTGAATCACTTTGTGTATGCTATTGACAATACAGATTACGTGGTAGTGACCTTGTCTGATTCTGTTCATGTATATCGCGATGTAAAAGAAACACGCCATGAATTAAAAACTGCCACAGGTGTCATCACTTCATCCTTGTGGAATGCGATGAAGGATAGTAATATTAACCCTTTGCTCGCGAATGAGTTGTCAGAGATTTTCGCCTGGACAGTTGATTTTTTCGGTATTGAGAAGGGTGATAATTTCAAAGTGTACTACGATGAATTATATGTAGACAGTGTTAGTATTGGTGTTGGGCAAATTCATTCTGCTTTGTTTCATCATCGTGGACGCGATTATTATGCTTTTTACTATGCAGAAGATAGTGTGGCTCACTTTTTTGATGAGAACGGTCAAAGCTTACGGAAGGCGTTTTTAAAAGCACCGTTAAAGTTCTCGCGTGTCAGTAGTCGCTTTTCTCATAGTCGACTTCATCCGGTATTGAAGATAAGGCGCCCGCATCATGGAGTAGATTATGCCGCTGCAACCGGAACACCTGTTTATGCTTTGGGTGATGGACGTGTCATTGCACGTGCTTATCAAAAGCGAGGAGGAGGGAACTATATTAAGATCAAGCATAATAGTGTTTACACCACTGTTTACATGCATTTACATGGATTTGCAAAAGGTATTTCAAAGGGGACACATGTTAAACAAGGTCAGTTAATCGGTTATGTTGGATCTACTGGTTTATCAACTGGACCACATTTGGATTTTAGGGTGTTTAAAAATGGCAAGCCAGTTGACCCATTAAAAATAGATGCACCACCAGTTAACCCTGTTCACGAAGAGAATATGGAGGCTTTTAATAGCTTTATCAAACCATTGAAAGTACAATTGGATTCATTGCAATTGCCAAAAACAGATTTGAATTAATAGTTATTTTTGCGATAACATCAACGAAAAAGGAGCTGTGCAGCTCCTTTTTTTTGCTTTATACCATTTATTATATTCATAATGCGTAGGTAGATTATCGTAACATAACCAACATGGCTTTCGAAATGGTATGCTCTAAAGGTACATTTTGATTATTAACCCGAGTTCGATTAAAATTTAGAGCAGTAGATCGATTATTTAATGAAAAGATTAATGTATCCACTTATAAACATCGATTTTCTGCGTCATATTCGTTCGGCATAGCCCGCTATGCCTTCACAAATAGTCCTTGAAACTCAATATTTATAAGCGATCTGAGCATTAAATTTTATGTCGAACTCGGGTTATTAAACGGGATTATAATTCTAGAAGATCCTTAATTGCGATAGGGAAGTATTCGTATTCCAGTGCGTGCACTTTGGTTGCCACATCATCTGCCGTATCAGAATTGCTAACTAAGCATTTTTCTTGTCGAATGATGTTTCCCTCATCATAATGCTCATTAACGTAGTGTATAGTGATGCCCGATTCACTTTCTTGATTGTCAACTACTGCTTCATGAACATGTTGACCATACATGCCTTTTCCACCATATTTTGGTAAAAGTGCCGGATGGATGTTAATAATTTTATTAGGGAAAGCCTGAACATACTCAGCAGGAATAAGCCAAAGGAAGCCGGCCAAAACGATTAAATCAGGCTTAATTGCTTTTAATTCTTCTAAAACGCTTAAATTTTCTCTGAAGTCTTTTCGACTGAAAACTTGGCATCTTATGTTGAGTTTTGCGCAACGTTCTATAACAAAGGCTTTTGGGTTATTTGTGAAAACGGCCGTAATTTCGACCGATGAGTTTTTTTGGAAAAAATTAACAATGTTTTCTACATTTGATCCTGAACCGGATGCAAATAGAACTATCTTTTTCATTTACTTGTGTTTGCGAGATGTGAAAAAAGTAAAAATCTATGACAAAAGTAGGTAAAAACGACCATGAAATGTCATTTTCTTTACACGAAGTTTGAATAATTATAGACAAATGTATTTCTTTGCAAAGTTGTTTAAGAACATTTTATTAGTATTAATTTAAAAAAAACAAGAGCTATGTCAGACGTTGCATCAAGAGTAAAAGCAATTATCGTAGACAAATTAGGAGTTGACGAGACTGAAGTTACTCCAGAAGCAAGCTTCACTAATGACTTAGGAGCTGATTCACTTGACACTGTAGAATTAATTATGGAATTCGAAAAAGAATTCAACATTGCTATTCCAGATGATCAAGCAGAGAATATCGGTACAGTAGGTGCTGCTATCACTTACATCGAAGAAAACGCAAAGTAAGAAAGAGTAGGATACGTTAAAAGTAGTTATGGAGTTAAAAAGAGTAGTTGTTACGGGGCTAGGAGCCATTACCCCGCTAGGGAGGTCTGTTGATGAAACATGGACTAACCTGGTTAACGGAGTAAGCGGTGCTGCACCTATAGCTCAATTTGACGCCGCTAAGTTCAAAACGCGTTTTGCGTGCGAGGTTAAAAACTACGATGCCAAAGAGTATTTTGATCGTAAAGAAGTACGTAAATTAGATATTTACGCACAATACGGGATAATTGCCGCTGATCAGGCTATTGCTGATGCAAATCTTGGTTCAGAAGACATTGACGCCAACGAGGTTGGTGTTATATGGGGAACAGGCATCGGAGGTATCAAAACGTTTTTAGATGAAGCAACTGATTTTGCAAAAGGGGACGGAACACCACGTTTGAGTCCTTTTTTCATTCCGAAAATGATTGCTGATATTTGCCCAGGCCATATTTCTATGAAACATGGTTTTAGAGGTCCAAATTTCGGTACTGTTTCGGCTTGTGCTTCGTCAACCAACGCAATTGGTGAGGCGTATAACCTTATTCGTCTTGGTAAAGCAAACGCATTTGTAACTGGTGGTTCAGAGGCTGCTATTAATGAAGCCGGTGTTGGTGGATTTAATGCTATGCAGGCTTTGTCAACTCGTAATGACGATCCAACAACTGCATCCCGTCCTTTTGATAAGGGGCGTGATGGTTTTGTGATGGGAGAAGGCGGTGTTTCATTAATTCTTGAAGAATATGAGCACGCTAAAGCACGTGGTGCTAAAATCTACTGTGAAATAGTAGGTGCTGGCATGACGGCCGACGCACATCACTTAACTGCTCCACATCCAGAGGGATTAGGAGCAAAACGAGTTATGGCAAACGCTTTAAAGGATAATAATATTGATCCGACTGAAGTTGATTATATCAATGTACACGGTACATCAACTCCATTGGGTGATATTGCAGAAACAAAAGCCATTAAAGAGGTTTTTGGTGATCATGCCTTTAAGCTGAACATTAGTTCAACCAAATCCATGACTGGACACCTGCTTGGAGCAGCCGGGGCTATAGAGTCTATGGCATGTATCCTAGCCATTAAGAATGGTATTGTACCTCCAACAATTAATCACTTTGAAGATGATCCTGAAATTGACAATGAGCTCAATTTCACCTTTGATAAGGCACAGGAACGTCCAGTAAAAGTGGCTTTATCCAATACATTTGGATTTGGTGGTCACAATGCATCTGTGGTATTTAAAGCATTGTAAAAAAGCTGTGATTAAGCCGCTTTTGCACATTATAAAACTTTTCTCTCTTCGGAGGGAAAAGTTTTATAGTTTTATACGTCAGGCAACGGGCATTCGTCCTGTTGATATAAGTATCTACAAACAAGCCTTTATTCATAAGTCATCCATGATTAAAGGTGAGGATGGTCGATTCGTGAATAACGAACGACTGGAATTTCTTGGAGATGCCATGTTAGGAGCCATAGTGGCTGATGTTCTCTATCAGCGTTTCCCTGGTAAAAATGAAGGCTTTCTTACAAAAATGCGCTCCCGCATTGTTAATCGTACCTTGTTAAACACAATTGCCCTTAAAATGGACTTGGGTAAGTGGATTAGTGTACAATCTAAAATCGACATTACACAAACCAGTATTTTAGGTGATGCTCTAGAGGCTTTAATTGGTGCCATATACCTTGATCAAGGGTATAAGGTGTGTGAGCAGTTTATTGTTGAGCAAATTATCAATCAATATGTCGATATCAAACAGGTTGCTAAAAAAGATAGCAACTACAAATCATTGTTGATTGAGTGGGGACAGAAACATAAGCAAAGTGTTTATTTTATTACCGAAGAAAAGCATGTCGCAGATGGGGAAGCAGCCAGTTTTATTGCCAAAGCTTCGGTTGACGAAATGGAGATAGGTCAAGGTGAAGGCATGTCTAAAAAAGAAGCTCAGCAAAATGCTGCCCGTAAAGCATTAGAAGTTCTCGCAGATCGATAGGTAAGCAGTTTATTAGCATAGTCTTAGTAAAAAGAGTAGTTAATTAATGTTAATTGGCACAATTAATCCTTTTAGGCTGCTAATTTTGCTCGTATGAGTAAAAAATTCATTCTTGGACTTACTATAATTATGGCTATTTCACTTGTAGGAATAACCTACATTCAAGCCATGTGGATATTAAATGCTTCTAAGATTGAAGAAGAGCAGTTTGATCAGTCCGTTCGTTTAGCACTTGATGAAGTAATAACTCGCCTCGAAAGAGATGAGATATCGATGTACGACAGTAAAAAACGACTGAATACAACCAATAACAAGGTGCCTGCCAATCTTCGTCACGATTCCAAGTACTTCGGTAATAAAGACAATGAGTCTGTGGTTGCAAGCAGTCAGGAGATGAAGTTTGAGTTTAATATCAATGTTGATGCCGGTTACTATACCGCATCTGCATATATGCAAGACTCATTATTCGCGGCTTTTCAGGGGGCTGCATCCATACGCGGCTTTGAACGCACCGACCCATTTACCGGTGCCATGCAATCTATTCAGAATGATATTCGACAGAAGGCAGATCAAAAGAGAGAAGCCTTAATTAAATCTCTTCTGGAAGATGTACCCATAGAACGTCGTATTGAGAATATGCGTGTGGAGCAATATATATTCGAATTTCTTGAAGAAAAAGGAATTTACTATCCACATGAATTTGCTATTATCAATTCAAAGGGCGAAACAGTATTTCAAACGGCAAGCTACAATGAAGAGGAAGCGTCTCATTTGTATCATAAACGTTTATTTCCAAATGATTTTCACCAGCAGGCTAACTATTTAAACCTGCATTTTACCGAAAAGCCAAACCCAATTTTAGAGTCGATGGGACTTGTGGTGCCATCCGCAGCTTTTACCTTAATCGTTATTTTACTTTCAATTGTTACCATCATCATTATTGTACGTCAGAAGCGATTGGATCAGATAAAAAATGATTTTATTAATAACATGACCCATGAGTTTAAAACACCGATCTCAACCATCTCATTAGCATCACAAATGTTAAAGGATGGCTCGGTAGCGAAAACACCCAAAACATTACAGCACATATCGGGCGTTATTCAGGATGAAAGTAAACGTTTGAGTTTTCAAGTTGAAAAAGTGCTGCAAATGGCTATCTTTGAAAAAGGCAAGGCTGGCCTTAAGCTAAAGAAGTTAGATGTGAATGATTTAATTCATCATGTAACAAACAACTTTCGAATTAAGGTTGAAAATCAACAAGGCAAGATTATTGAGCGACTGGAAGCAAAAAATAGCATAATTACCGTTGATGAAGTGCATTTTACAAATGTTATTTATAACTTGCTTGACAATGCCGTTAAATACAGGAAAGGGGCTCCTGTTCTTTACGTCAAAACATGGAATAAGAACAATGGTATAGTAATATCTGTTAAAGATAACGGAATGGGTATATCAAAGGATAACCTAAAACGTATTTTTGAAAAATTTTATCGCGTACCAACAGGTAATGTTCATAACGTAAAAGGCTTTGGCTTAGGGCTTGCCTACGTTAAAAAGATCATTGATGATCATGGTGGACAAATTTCTGTTGAGAGCGAAATGGAAGTTGGTACAAAATTTGATATTTTCCTACCTCTAAAAAACACAAAAGAATGGAAAAAGAATATAAAATCCTCTTAACCGAAGATGACGAGAACCTTGGAATGTTGCTTCGCGAATATTTAGAAGCAAAAGGACTTAAGACCGATCTAATGCCTGATGGTGAAGAAGGCTACAAAGCCTTTATGGCAAATAAGTATGACATCTGTATATTGGATGTGATGATGCCTAAAAAGGATGGTTTTTCCTTGGCCAAGGATATTAGAATGGTTAATACTGAAGTGCCAATTGTATTTTTAACGGCAAAATCCTTAAAAGAGGATATTTTCCAAGGTTTTAAAATTGGGGCAGACGATTATTTGACTAAACCATTTAGTATGGAAGAGCTATTGTTTCGTATTGAAGCAATATTGCGCCGTACCAAAGGAGGAAATGCTGCACAGGAATTTTATCAATTAGGTAAGTATAAATTTGATACCCAAAAGCAGCAGCTTATTGAAGGTGACAATACCATTAAATTGACCACTAAGGAATCGGAATTATTAAAATTACTTTGTACCAATGCTAACAAAGTATTGGAACGTAATTTTGCCTTAAAAACGATTTGGGTGGATGATAATTATTTTAATGCACGAAGCATGGATGTATACATTACTAAATTGCGCAAGCACTTAAAGGATGAGCCAAGTGTAGAAATAATTAACGTACACGGTAAAGGATATAAATTGGTAATGTAAGTTATCGAAAATGTTATAAACAAAACCGTTTAGCAACTGTTAAACGGTTTTTTTTGTGTCTATACTTTTCTTAATTTCGAAAATGTAAACAGAATGTCATGAATGATTTTAGAACAGAAATAGATGTGGATTTTACGCGTAATCCAATAAGTTATGATTCGAATCTATTATTTGTAGGAAGTTGTTTTGCAACGAATATAGGACGCTATTTTAGTGCTAACTATATAAATGCATGTGTTAATCCGTTTGGAGTCTTATATAATCCTATTTCTATTGCTAATTCCCTCAGGCGTTTGTTAGATAATAATGTTTTTACGCTCGATGATGTACTACGTAAAGATGGTCAATACCATACTTTTTTTCATCATAGCAGTTTTAATCGTGATAACCAACAAGACTTTTTAAGCACTGTCAACAAAGCCTTTCAGGAAAGTCAAAATCATCTGACAAAAACCGATTTCCTAATTATTACTTTCGGTACAGCATACGTATTTGAACATGAGAAGAGGAGTATGGTTGTTTCAAATTGCCATAAGTATCCGAGTAAAGATTTTAAACGATACCCTTTGAGTGTTGATCAAATTGTAAAAGTTTACAAGGAGTTGATTATTGATTTGAGAACTCAGTATCCAAACCAGAAAGTTATTTTTACTGTAAGCCCGGTTAGACACTGGAAAGATGGGGCGCATGGTAATCAGTTAAGCAAAGCTACGCTATTGTTGGCTATTGAAGAGTTAGGGCGCTTATTCACTCATGTTTCTTACTTTCCAGCTTATGAGCTTTTGCTCGATGACTTACGCGATTATCGTTTTTTTAGTGATGATATGTTGCATCCATCCGATAAAGCGATAGAATATATCAGGGCTAAGTTTATAGCATCGCAGTATGATGATTTTGGGCAAAGTGCATTACAAAAACTTCGCAAGTTACTGAAGGCAGCCGAACATCGGCCTTTTAGTATTCGGAGTTCAGCTCATCAGGCATTTGTAGCTAAGCATATTGAAAAAGTAGATGTATTGCAGAAACAGTTGGCAGGCATCAATTTAACTGGTTTGCGAAAGAAATTTGAAGAGCAACTAATATAAAAAAAAGCGACCCTAAGGCCGCTTTTAATATGTTTGTTGGTTAAGATGATTAACCAATAACTTCTTTGTATTGCTCAGCTGTAAGTAAGTTATCTAACTCAGCAGTATCAGCAATTTGTACCTTAATCATCCAACCGCCTGCAAATGGCTCTTTGTTCACCAAGTCAGGTTGATCTTCTAATTCAGGGTTTACTTCTATAACTTTTCCAGAAATTGGCATGTATAGGTCAGAAACTGTTTTAACAGCCTCAATTGTACCAAATACCTCTTCAAAGTCAAGTTCTTCGTCTTCTGTTTCAATTTCAACAAAAACGATATCGCCCAACTCTCCTTGAGCAAATTCTGTAATACCAATGGTTGCTACATCACCATCAATTAGAACCCATTCGTGGTCCTTTGTATACTTTAGATTTTCAGGTACATTCATGATTGAACGATTTTTTTTATTTATGATGATTCAAATGTAAAGAATTTATTAAAATAATTCTATGACATTTTTATTGCTACTATAAAAAGAGGAAAGGTGGCGTGTTGTTAACTATCAGTAAAACAGCGTACAGTGATTTTTGATCGTTCTCAAATCCTAATAAAAATCATAAATAAAAATGTGAACAAAAGGAAAGTATTCCTGTTTGTTTGGATCATGTGGTTAAAATAGCCTCTTTATTGAGCCAATGAGAATCGGAAACTAACCCCAAAGTTAGAGTTGGTAATAGGATATGATAATGAGACGTATGGTGTGTTAATGTTAGTGTCGTAAAATAACTGCATATTAAAACGATCGCTTAGCGCATAGTCAGCAGTGAATTTAACCTTAGTAATTTTTTGACCAGCCGTTAACTGATTGTATTCTTCTTGAATTTTTCTAACAAAGCTAATGTTATCTTGGATAGAGAAATCGGCTCGAATATTTAAATCATTGCTGACAGATTTTTGGCTGCTCCCCTTGCCAAAAATAAGATTCATTTTATCAAACCTGTAACCGAAACCAATTACAATTTCATCGTTGTAATTTTCAATTACTTGATTATTACCCATACTTAAACTCAGTGTTCTGGCTTTTTTTATCTCCGCACGAGTTGTAATTGAATTATTCCAAGTGATATTAACACCAATAAGTGGATTAAACTGTTCAGAAACAGTAATGGCATTTATATCATATTCAAGTATTGGACCATCGGCCTGCTCAGGTGTTCTGGAGATGTAGGCTCCCATATTATAGGTTGATCGATAGGCATGTGTTAAATCAAACGATTTAATAACTTTCTTAAATGCATTTATTCGAGAAAGGCCATCGTAGGTTAATCTCCAATTGGGTTGAATCTGCGATAGGGCCGGGAATTGCTCTGTAAAAATAGAGTTAGCACTTTTGCCCGAATAAGCAGCTAAGAAAGCTGGTATCAATACATCCTGACTATTTTCATCCGTTTCACCAATTCTGTTGGCTATAATTTGTCGGTTATTTATAAACTCATCAAAGGTAGATGAGGCTAAGGCACCTGTTCTTTCTGGTTTGTCAAAGGCGGTCCTGAATGCATTAAAACTCATCGAGAAGCGTCCGTTAGCTGTTGCTCCTGTTGCAGTGGAGCTTCCTCCAATGTAGTATTCGTTAATGTTACGTTCATAGCTTCTTTCGGCATTAACATCAATTCTTAAACCTCTTATCGGCTCTAAGGTGAACTTTAAGGAAAAGTCTTCCCCATGGGTCATTACATATGGATTAACCATTGTTGTGTCAGTTGTAAGCCAACCGTTATTAGCTGCCTCTACTGCAAAGTCGCGATTCTGCCAGCCTAAAATAAATGGGACACCTGGTGCCGTAAAGCCTGGTGATGTTCCCATGAAGTTTGATTCCTGGGTGTAACCTGGCATAATCGTTCCGTTTTGTTGAGAGTATGAAACGCTTGTGTTTTTTAGTGAAGTCAATAATAAGGCAGAATAGTCAACGACTTTTTGTAGCGCTGAATTATTTTCAGTGACGGTTCCCGTCACCATGATTCTTGCACTTTCGACCGTTTTCTCTGGAATAAATCCTACTTTATTTTTATTGATGGTACTGATCTCACCTCTTACTGGCTTACCGCTAGCGTCAAAAATTCGGACGGATGTTTCTGTAGTTTTAAGTTTGTGATTGATTTCGATCAATTGATCCTTTTCCAACTTCATATTGGCCTTATTAAATCGAACCGTTCTTTTCCCATCTTTATTAGACGAAGTACTTCTTCTACGAGATGAGCGATATTTTTTATCTAACTCATTTAAGTAAGGTACTTTTTTATATAAGGTGGTCATGTTCAGCTGACCATTGGTTTGTATAACATTCGAATTGCGAATGGTATTGCCCCAGTCGGGTGCTTCCGAATCCCTTTCTAATAAGGGTTGTGCCTCCCATTGGTACATGCCTCTGTATTGAATATTAGCCGAAGTGAAATCTAGCAAAGGCAATTTATTAATAGGAATGGTATAGCTCACATCAAAGTTGTGCTGGTAAGTTGTTGTACGTCCCATGCTTTGAATGTTGCGCCAAACTTCATCGCGCCATTCATAATAAGTATCGCGGTCATAATCTTTATTAACAGCACCCTCTGGCTCGTCAATTCGAGCGTTGGTTATCGCCTTAAAATTAAGTTTTAATGATTTTGTCAGGTTGTAGCGCATGTCAAAAAAGCGGTTCCAGTCAAAATCCTTTGAAACCGTGAGCTCAGGACTAATAGGCGAGCCAGTATTGTTTCGTAATTGTGTTTCGCGGTACTGACGGTCAAACTCCCACCTGTATGAAATTTGGTTGGGTAGATAATAGAAATTGAAATCGCGCACCAAGGCTAGAGAATTACTCTTAATCGCTTTTTTAAATGGCTCAACAGCCTTGGGCCTGGTATTGTAGTTGTAAGCTAAAATACCGCGGTAATTTTTATCGGTAGCATGGTCGGTATCCACATCATGCTTCGATGTTTCATTGTACGAGTACGTTGCCGATAAGTTAGACGGGCTGTAGAACTGGACCTTATCTTTTGAAGGTTTTAGTTTTACATTGGTGAAATTGACACTCTTACGTTTAATAACATTTTGCGACATGTCTTTTATTGAATCTCGGGCCGCCTCAGATTGGGCATTATCCAGCGCCACTTCTAGAGGTATGTCGGGATCTAAAGGATAGTATTTAGGGCTTGCCACTGACTTGGAATATCCAAAGTAAAATGGCACGCTCAATGCAGACTCAGGCCCCAGTAGTTTACCCAATTCCAAATTAGTTGCGATGTCGTATTGGAAGAAATCTTCCTGGCTACGTTCTTGTACATTTTGATCGATGCTACCCCAACCAACCGTACTTTTTTTACCAGCAACAGAAATATTTCCGAGGTCGGCCATTTTCACCGTCATGCGGGCATTGGCTGCCCAACCACCTTCTTCGTTAAAGTCAGTCAGACGCAATTCGTTCATCCAAACTTCAACTGATTTGCTTTGGGAGCCTCGGGTACGAATACCCATGGTAATGGTTCTGATGTTGCTCAGGTTTGGATTACCTTTTACCGCCACAAAGTTGGTTGGTGTCGAAGGGTCGGGCATAATGTATGGCTTATTAAAAGCAACTTCTGAGCCTTCCACACGTTTTTCGTCGTTACGTCGTAGCTTAACTGTTTGAAATAGTTCAAGAGGAATGTTCATCTCATTCTCTTCGGGCCATACCATATAGCGATCGTCTATTAAGTCGTTATTATATGTTCCTGGGTCCGTTAATTTAAGTGGTATCTCGTATTCGTAGTAGTTGTCATTGTAATCGCTACCAACACGAACAAAGGCCATCATTTCATTGTCCTGCAATCCCAAATCATCAACATCTTCGGCGTGAATGAACATTTTCATCCGTTGGTATTGGCGGATATCAATGCTAACGTTTTTATAAACAGCGCGGGCATCACCACCTGCCAAATCTTTTACTTTTAATAAAAGTGACTGCTCATTCAATTCTCTAAGCTGAGGATTGGCCGGGTCAATCACTCTGTCAATACCTGGAGGCAATACGTAGTTAACAGGTGTTTTTTGAGAGCTTTCCTCAATATTTACAACCGATACTTCAAATTCGGTATTGGCATTACCAGGGCCATCTTCGTATAATGACTCATTGAATTTTCTCCAATCGCCTTTGATTAAATCTAAGGTAGCCATCCTTAGTACAGTGGTATCTTTAAACCCCCTCATAAACATACGCATGAAGCGTACACTTCTTAAATCGCGTATTGATCCAACTGTCTCTGTTGGCTGTTGTATAGGGATTCGGAAAAGGAACCAATCCGCTTTTACTCCATCGTTATCTTCTACACTATTTGGGTTGTCAATAGCTTTTCGACTATCAACGATGTATGGATTTTGTGCGATACTCATTGTTTTTTTCGAGATCGGTACTTCGTATTGGAAATAGCTCTCGTTTTCACTTAAAGTATTATCATTGTTAATGTCCTCCATGTCAGGCTGTACTTTCGATGCTCTTTTTGTACCATCTTCTTCGAATTCGGATGGGAGAGAGTTCGCCTCGGGGTTATTGAATAATTTGTAACGATCGAGGATACCTGCTTCGTTTTCGTCATGTTTGCCTCCTAAGAAATATAGAAAGTCATCGGATGCCGGGTCACTCATTAAAAAATCTAAAGCTTCTTGAGCGAGGTCGCCACTACCAGCCATGGTTTCAATAATATCAAGAAACGCATATTCTTTACGATAGAAATGTCTTTCGTTGGCAGAGTTCATGCCGTTTAAACCGACATCTTGTGCTAAAATGGTGGCCGGATCGTTACTAAAACCATTAATTAGGTTTTGTTTACGAGATACGTAACCCCATTGGGTGGAATCGACATCAAACGGTTCATTAGGTCCAGGTAGTCCATTCTCAAATGATTTACGTGAATCTCTTAAGATATCTTCTGAGATATTACCGAGGTTGAAAAATATGGACCCATCATTTTCGTCTAAGTTTTCGTCGTACACATATGGATCCATCATCCAGAATTCGATGTACTCGATATTCGCAGCTTCAAAATCATTCACATCAACTTGGCGCATCATACCACCCCAACGCGTTTCAGGATCTTTTAAGCTGCCATCATAATTAATACCTGAAGAAAATTCAGTTGCAAGGGCATCGAAGTTATAGGGACCTCTTTCATCTGGATAAAAGGCAATGTTTAAAACCGGTAGATTCGTTGGCTGGCCATAAGGTGCTTCTCTGTTTGGAAAAATTTCGTTTTCGTACACCTGTCGGACCAAGTGATTTAAACGCTCGTCATCATCATTTTTGATATGCCCAGGTGTGTTGTTACTAGTTCTTATAAATAATGGGTCGATTTGATACCAGGCAAAACGAGCTCGGTTGATACCATATCTTAAATCATCGATCAGGCTAGCTTCTTTAAAAATATCTTCCTGTCCTTGTGGTGTACTGGCCAATTGCCATGCCAACCAATTTCGCATATCATATGGTATGCGTGTACCTTCAAAATCGTCAATGTATGAAGTTCCTGATTCGTCGATTACTTTCGGATGCCCAGGTATAAGTTGTGCAAACTCACCTTCGAATGTAACACTCGACATTTCTTTCGTTTCTACCAATGGTAATTTATCAATGAGTTCTGTTATGCCCATTGATTCGGTGTAAAACGAGGTATTTAAGCCCCAAATAGTATTGGCAATTGGTTCGTCGCCAATGTTTACTTTTTGTGTTAAAGGCCTTTCTCGTAAATGCATTAAAGTACCACCAACATTAAAATTATCATTGAATTGATAATCGAGGTGGGTGCCCATTAATGTTTTTGTTTGCATGGCAAACAGCGATTGGTTTTCGAGAGAAACCTGTATTGGTGTGCCTGATGATAAAATACCCTGATTAATGATTCTAACGCGTCCCAAAGTGTAATCAACCGTGTAGTCCTGGTTTTCAACTAATTTAATTCCACCAGCAGTTACAATAACAGAACCTTGAGGAATGTTCATGGCATTCAGTGATATTTCTGAACCAGAACTGGATTTATAACGTCCTTTTAATTTGTATTTATTCCGCGATGCATCTTGCTCAGCGAGAATTTGCGTACTGTCGTATAGTGATTGGAAGACGTACTTATTGACCAATGCATCATCAGCCATGTTGCCACCAAGTTGTTCTTTCATATTACTACCAAAAGGCTCCAGTACAGGGAAGATGATACGGCCGTTATCTGGTTTGATCGTTAGGTTATCAACAAAGTCAAAGATACCATCTGGTTGGTAGTCGTTATTGGAATTTAAATTATCCAAATTCATCAATTTGATGAATAGTTGCCCCATTACACCATCAGGCCCTTCAGGAAGATAATTGATGTCGCCTCCTGTGCTGTCGTTGGTGTAAGTAACATTCATAATAAAGTCATCGCGGTTTACCTGATAGGCATTAATCGCATAAATGTTCTTCATCATAAGGTCCCAGGTTGGATTCTTTTTACTAATGCCTGAAACCGTAATTTCTCCGGGTGATAAGTTCGTTGGTTTTAGTAGTTTTAGATAGAGTGTTTTGTCGGCTTCATTTTGCGTATTGGAAAATTCACCCACCTTGAAAGATTGACCGTTATAGGTGTACTCATAGGCAATGCACAAAACTTCATCGGCATTTAATGAGGTGTTTAAAGATATATACCCCAGTTTTGATTGGATGGAGTATTCTGTGTCGGAAAGTTTACGAGCATTTTCAAGCTTTTCGTAATCAATGGCATTGTAAAAATCATTGTTGCGTAATGGATCTAATGTGGCGGTAACCTGGTTAATGTCACGAACAGCATCGTAGGTAGAGTTCATCTCCGCATATAAGTTATTCGCATCATTTCGTGGTGATAAGCCTGAACGTCCTCCCCATAAGCCCGTGTTATGGGTGTTCTGGAGGTTTTCTCCCAAATCCACAAAGCCAACAATGTTACGAGATTCTTTAACATCGCTGCGGTTATTGGTTACCCATACTTCAACCCGTGTAATGTTAACAGCGCTGTTAATGAGTGGTAAGCGCTCTAGTGCGGAATTGTATTTTTCCCTAAAGAACGTACTTAAAAAGAAGTGTCTGTTGCGATCGTATTGATCGGCATGAATTTCAAACTCTTGCGTTTCGGCACCACCTTCAATATTCATCACGGATGTTTCGCCTTTCTGTTGCGAAAAAATACTGGTAACCGTTAGTTTGCCAAATTGCATTTCAGTTTTAAGTCCAAAAAGGCTTTGACTACCAGTTATTAATGTTCCCGGTAAAGGAAGTGTAACATTACCGGCTTCAACTTTCTTTAAAATATCATCTTCTCCACCTTCGTACTCCAGATTTACTTGGTTTTCGAAATCAAAGGTTGCTTCAGTGTTGTAGTTGACACCCAATTTAAGTTTCTCGCCAATGCTTCCACTTAAATTCATTTGTATTTTTTCCTGGAAATCAAAAGTGGTTGTTTTTCTGAGGCGCTCCTGTAAAGTAGGGTTATCAATTTTTGTACGCTGTATGCCTATTCGTAATTCGGCCATTCCCTGAAGACGCACATTGATAGCGTTACTACCGAATATGCCCTCAAAGGCTTCGCCGCCAATGTTATTCCATAATTTGTTAAACGTGGAGTTATCGCCGTATTGTTGTGCTTCCTCCTGCTGCTTTTGTCGCCAGTAGGACAAGACTGATTTACGTGTATCATAATCGAGGTACTCATCCAGTGGCATAGAATATGGAAGACGAACATCTACATTGCCCATTTTTCGATAAATGGTCACATTGCCTGTTTGGTAATCGTATTCAGCTTTATAATCAAGATTGCCTGGGTCGTTTAGGTTGATGCCGCGCTGCTCTTCCTCTTCCAATTGAGGGTAGCCGCTTGGATCGTTAATTTGATATTTTAAATTAACAGGCTCTGTTGTGTTGATTGAATCGGGTTGCTGGAACTCAATATTAGAATAATTACTAATATTTCCATGTGACAATGAGGTTCCACCAATTACTAGAGAAATGGTAAATACGAATAGGGCAACGGTATATTGTAGTCTTTTTTTCAAAGATGCAATGTAATATAATGAATTACATGATTTTAAGGGCTTGCTTGATCAATTCCTCTACTTTAAGATCGGGTGATTGCTTTGTTAACTTGTCAACCGCCTTTTGAGCACTTGCTTTAGCAAATCCTAACATTACTAATGCAGATAACGCTTCATCGCGTATAGTATTGTCTTGTGTGGCGAATATTTTCTGATCGACAGGCTCTTTGCCAAGTTTGTCTTTTAGGTCAACAATTACCCGTTGAGCAGTTTTTGCTCCAATGCCTTTCACTCCTTTGATCACATTCACATTGTCGGTTAAAATGGCGCCTCGCAATTCTTCTGGTGATAAGGATGAAAGCATCATTCGTGCAGTGTTAGCCCCTATACCTGATACCGAAATGAGGTGGCGGAACAGATCTCTTTCCGAGGGGTCGGCAAATCCAAACAAGGAAAATGCATCTTCACGAATGTTTTCATGAATAAAAAGCTGCGCTTCTTGCTTACCTTCCAAGCGCGTAAAGGTATTAAGAGAAATGTGTAAAAGGTAACCTATGCCATTGACATCGATTACAACATGAGCGGGACTTGATTCGGCAACTTTGCCACTTATATATTCGTACATTTGAATTAGGTTATGCTATAAAGATATAAAGGAAATAGCTGATGCAAAAACTTTCACATCAGCTATTCAATAGTTTCTTTGATATATATTTACTTTTTTATCGGATTCCAGCCTTGTGCTTGTAATTCTACCTCCTGATCGGCGTTGGTGACCAGGTAAGCTCCTTTGCTTTCGTCGGTAATGTGGCCAACAATATAGATGTTGATGTCGCCAGCCTCTTTGAACTTTTCGTAATCATCCTGACTAATGGTAAAAAGTAATTCGTAGTCTTCGCCGCCATTGAGAGCAGTAACTATCGGATTGATGTTCATTTCCTCTGCCAACATTGACGTTGTAGGATCAATGGGAATTTTATTCTCGTATAAACGACATCCGGTTTTTGATTGCGAACAAATGTGGAGTAGTTCGCTTGAAAGGCCATCGGATATGTCAATCATCGATGTAGGAATTACATTCAGTTTATCTAGAAATTGAACAACCTCCTTTCTTGCTTCAGGTTTTAATTGTCGGCTTAAGATATAATCATAGCCGCTTAAGTCGGGTTGTAAATCAGGATTGTTAGCATGTACCTGTTTTTCTCGTTCGAGAAGTTGCAAGCCCATGTAGGCTCCGCCTAAATCGCCCGAAACGCAAATAAGATCATTGGGTTTAGCCCCACTTCTGTAAGCAAGTTTTGATTCTTCAGCTTCGCCCAATGCGGTAACGCTTATTGTTAGGCCTGTAAGTGAGGAAGTTGTGTCGCCACCAACTAAGTCTACATTGTAATAATCACAGGCAGCGTAAATGCCTTCGTACAGCTCATCTAATGCTTCAACCGACATTTTGGCGCTTAAGCCTAGTGATACGGTGATTTGTTTTGGGGTGGCGTTCATGGCATATACATCACTAACATTAACAACCACTGCTTTATATCCTAAGTGCTTTAAAGGAGTGTAAGTTAAATCGAAATGTATCCCTTCTAGCAAAAGGTCAGTGGTTACAACTGTTTTTTTGTTATTGAAATCTAAAACCGCCGCATCGTCTCCTACGCCTTTAAGGGTGGAGTCGTGTTTTAGCTTTATGTTTTCCGTTAAGTGTTGGATTAATCCAAATTCACCCAGTTGTCCTAATTCTGTTTTTTTAACCTCGCTCATACCTGCTTTTTAAATAACATGCAAAAGTAAGCATTGCTTGCATGTGTAACAATGGTAAGTACTTCTATTTCGTACATCTTTTAAAACTTTTTTAATTTTTTTAAAAAATGAAACGATTTTGTGGTATAGCTATTGCTTTATACCAAACAGATTTTTTTCATAGATTTGGGTTTAGGTTATTGAAAAGCCGGCTTTACTAACGAGTAGAGCCGGTTTTTTTATTTTATCAGCAAAGTGCTTTTGCAAGTTTTAACACAGGTATTAAAAAGATTTAAAAAGGAGCTGTGACCAATTTTTGGCATGTATGTTGATATTATCATTACAGTAGATTTTTTTCATAGATTTGGGTTTAGGTTATTGAAAAAACAGTTTTATCAACGGATAAAACTGTTTTTTATTTATAGTACTTGGTTCTGTTTATCTGTGCATTAAGTCTAAATGGTGGAAATATTGTGGTTGCAGTTGAATAAAATGTTTGCATAGTAAGTTAAAAGACTCTATATTTGCATCCGCAATTGAGACAGATAACAAATGTGTTACAAGATATATTGCGGGGTGGAGCAGTTGGTAGCTCGTTGGGCTCATAACCCAAAGGTCGTCCGTTCGAGTCGGGCCCCCGCTACTATAAGTCGAAAAGCACCAATCTTTTCGGCTTATTTTTTTTCTTGAAATATTGTAACGCAATTAAGATATATTGCGGGGTGGAGCAGTTGGTAGCTCGTTGGGCTCATAACCCAAAGGTCGTCCGTTCGAGTCGGGCCCCCGCTACTAAAAAAGCCGAAAGATTTATTTCTTTCGGCTTTTTTTATTTAAAATGCTTCTGTCATGTTAAAGTAGACCAAGGTGTTTTTATTGATAGGGTTATGTCCCACATCAATCCTAAAATTCATGCGAGGTTGAACTTCAATACGCAAACCAGCACCAAAATTAGGAAGAACACCTTCTATGTCGAATGGCTCGGGGCCCATAAAACCCACTCCAGCCCATGTGGCGAAACCAAGACGATTAATAAGCTTTCCCATTAAGTCTGTACGGTTTGAATTAAACATATTGCGGTATTCGCCCATGGCTAAATGCACCGATTCATCGCGATATTGACCTAAGTAGTACCCGCGCAAATCAAAAGGGGAGCCAACAAATGGTATACGCGATAGAGCGACATCGCCAAACGAGTTTTTGCTTTGAATCATCCATCCAAGAGATTTTCGTTTGCCAATCCAATCTAAGGTGGTGAATTGTCGATATTCCAATGAAATATTTGAGTAGTTCATATCACCACCAAAGTAGGTGGCATAATGGGTTAATTTAAAGTCAAACAATAATCCACTATACGCATTGGCCGGAACATCTCTGGTGTCGTATGACAGGTTGAGTCCCAGACCTGTGTTAAATAAGTAAAGCTCTTCTGAGGTGCCACCTTGTGCAATGTAGTTTTCATCCATGGCAACGCCCTCAGATACATCATTCATTCTGTCGGAAGTAATGTCTAAGACGGGACCAATAAAGAAGTTAGATTCCTGAAACCGAAATAGGAAGATAGGATTAATTTGTAAAGCATTGTTCCTATAACCAGTTGTCTCTTTTCCACGAGGTCTGTCTTTGTTGGTTTCATACCCAACGCCGTAATAGTTGTCTAAAGTGTATTTGTATATTACTTGTCCGAATATCCTGAAACGGTCGTGATTGAAAAATAATTGAGGCCTGCTTATAAGAGTGACGCCTCCTTCGAATAAGAAAGCAAAACCAATAGGCACAACAGACCGTTTTAATTCTTTGTCGCTCGCATTGGTGCTAAATGTAAATAGAGCGCTTCCTCCTAGTAAAGCGCCAAAATCTGGAGTGTAGCCAGGACCTCCTAGGATGCTAAAACGAAGGTTTTTTCTTTCCTTTTTAGATTCCGTGCTATCTTGTTTTGCTTCTTGTCCGTTAGCAAATGAGAAGAGGGCAAAAAGTGAAAGCGTTATGCAAATTCTTTGAATGGATATATTCATTCTAGTATTAAGGTGTTAAATGCATGTAATTGAATACTTATGTTGTTATAGTTCCCAGCCAAAACCTGTTGAGAAAATATAATCTGATTCAGAAGCTCCTTCAACTGGTTGATTATCGTAATTGAGAGTGGCGCCCATGCGAACATAGAAATCTCTTGGGAGATCATATTTTACATCAAAACTAAAGTCCGTACGAATACGACTTTTTTCGGTGATACTTGGGTAGACTCCAGCTTTAGCAGTAAGGCTTAAATCACCAGTGTCAAACATATTAAGCTCGCTTGAGACATAACCCTCCCAAGAATCACGATCGGTAGAGGGGTCTTCGTATTGCTCCATGTTAAATGAAGCACCTGTAGAAAGGTTCCAATAAACGGCATTTGTTTGTAGTAGGTAGGTACCAATACCAAGCTTCCCGTTAGTTCGAAGATCTAACTTCTGTTCTGTATTTGATAAAAAGGTAGATGAAATTACACTAAACCATTTTCTCTGAAAGTAATACTTGAAATCAATCCCGGCATCGTCTCTTTTGACAGGAGCTACGCTGTCCTGCTCCGAGTTTAATCCATTGTAAAACATGTCTGTAGACCATCGTTCGGCAATATAGCCAACATTACTTCGAGAAGTTAATTGGCGAAGATTATTGGCCTTTGTAATGTCAAAACCAACATCAATAGATGCATAAACCTGGCTCCAAAACCCTTTGTCAACAGATTCGAGATGAACAATGTCATCTGCGTATACGGTGATTGTGCCTTCATCATCGGTAATCATATCTATTAAACCATTATCATTGGTGGCTATTTGACCATTGAAACGTCTGCCGTCGGAAACAGTGATGAGAAAGTAAGACTCAGATATAATGGTTTTTATTCCGCTCCACTCAATGGTGAAATCAGCATCACTGTAATCTGTTTCAATAGATAAAACGCCATTTTTCATGCTTTTAATTTCTCCAATAACAGAATCGTCGTTATTAAAGGTAATTTTATCAACTTGGGAATAAGCTGTTGCGCTTATTAAGAAGAATAGAATTAAGTGAAATAGTTTTTTCATAATTAAATCAGATCTAGGTTTGTAACTTATTTATTAACAAATAATGTGCTTGTAGGTTTTGGTACTTCGAAATTTGTTTAATTGGTAATTTGCAATGATTTTGTTTAATTCTCAATAATCCTGATGATTTTGTTGTGGATAACTTCAATTTATTCCTTAAAACGTGAGTTTTTTTAAGAGAATTAACAAATTAATAACTGAAATTATCTTGAAGTCTTCTTATTTTTGCTTTTGATGTTGGGTGTAATAAAAAATATGGCGAAATTATTTGTGTCGCTAACTTTAATTAGTTTGGTAGTATTGACTACAGCTGGTTTTAGTTGGCACAGTCATCATTGTAGCCATAAAAACCAAATATCTTATTCTTTTTTGATACAAGCAGAGAGCTGTACTTGTTCTGAGATTGTCGTATCAAGCTGTTGCAGTTCAACGGTAACTAATCAAGCACATGATGTGTGTGATGACGACTGTTGCACTGATTCGAAGGAGTTTGCCAAGTTGGACGTACAAACGCTTCAGTTTGTTTATGCCGATGTGCTGCCCGACAAAATGTGCCTTGAGTGTTTAAACTTGTCACTCATAACTCATAATAAGTTGCCGGTGGAATACGATAGTTCAACCTTGAACTCATCGGATGAAGAACCTCCTCCTTTGCCACTACCTATTTTTCTTTCTACAATTCAGGTGTATTTGATTTGACGTACGTCTCCTTTTAAAGGTTGATTGCATTGGTGTGCGATCACTTGAAAATGAGTGTGTAATAAATTAAATGCATTGAAATGAAACGTTATATAGCAAAATTGTTTGTTGTTATGGTGGCCTTTTGGGGAGCATCTAACATGCAAGCACAGAAAATACAAGGCCAGGTTGTTGAGCATGGTCCAGAAGTTCCTTTGGTAGGCGTAAATGTCTATTGGGAAGGAACTACCGAGGGAACAATTACGGATACCAAGGGTGAATTTAAAATTAAACAGTCTAAAGTGTCTAATCGCTTGGTATTTAGTTATGTTGGATTTGACGAAGAGGTAGTTGAAGTAAAAGGGCTGCAACGTTTACAAATATTTTTAAAAGCGGGTGCTAGTCTTGATGAAGTAACCGTTGAGCACCGGGTAAAAAGTAGTAGTGTGTCAAAATTAGATCCAATTTTCACAGTTAATATTTCCGATAAAGAGCTATCCAAATTTGCATGTTGTAATTTATCAGAGAGCTTTGAGACAAATGCATCAGTTGATGTGTCATATGCCGATGCTGTTTCAGGTATCAAGCAAATAAAAATGCTAGGTCTCTCAGGTCGTTATTCGCAGCTGATGATGGAGAATATTCCAATTATACGAGGTGGTGAAGTCGCTTTTGGTCTTAGTTATATTCCGGGCACCTGGATGGAAAATATCCAGGTTTCCAAAGGAACATCCGCTGTTAAAAATGGCTATGAAAGCCTTACTGGGCAGATTAATATTCATTATAAGAATCCCGATGGGAAAGAGAAGATGCATTATAATGTATACGGGAATCAGGATGGAAAAGTGGAGGCTAATGCAGGTTTAAGCTTTAATGTCAACGAGAAATGGTCAACCAATATTTTGGCGCATGGGAGTGGTAATACACGAAAGCTCGACATGAATAACGATGGTTTTTTGGATAAGCCACTTTCAAACACTATTAATGTACTAAATCGTTGGAATTATGTGAGTGATAAAATGACTGCTAAATTGGGTATTTCAGTCATAAATGAAAGCAGAAAGGGTGGTCAGCTAGAATACAATCATGAATTACCACAAAACCAACAAGAACAATATGGAATTGGAATTGATGTTACACGTTTAAATGCCTTTTCAAAATTAGGTTTTGTTTTGGATCGGCCGGCAACAAGTATTGGTTGGATTAGCTCTGCTAATTATTTTCAGCGCAATTCGTTTTATGGCTATAACCAACTTGATGTTGATCAGTTAAACTTATATACAAATCTGATTTTTCAATCGTACATAAATAATACGCAACATACTTACAATGCCGGTATTAGCTTTAATTACGATGATAATAAAGAGTTATTTAATGATGTAAATGTAGGGTTTGAGGAATTTGTGGCTGGTGGCTTTTTTGAATACAACTATATTCCATCACAACAATTTTCGTTTCTGTTTGGATTAAGAAATGATTATAGTTCGCTGCATGGTAATTTTATCACACCACGTATTCATACTAAATATTCAATTAATGAAAAAACAATTGTACGAGCCTCAGCTGGAAAAGGGTATCGAACACCTAATGTTTTAAGCGAGAATACACAATTCTTAGCTAGCTCCAAGAATTTTGTTATTGCTGATGATGTTATACAGGAAGAAGCCTGGAATTATGGGATTAGCTTAACCAAAGATGTTTTGATTAATGATCGTGATGCTTCTTTTTCTGTAGAGTTTTTTCGTACTGACTTTAAGAATCAATTAATTGTTGATTTGGATCAAAGTCAGAATGAAGTACACTTTTACAATTTAGATGGTCGCTCATTTGCCAACAGTTTTCAGCTTGAAGCATTTTACGAATTATTTACCCGTTTTGAGCTAGCAGCTGGTTATCGATATAATGATGTGCAGGCGACTTTAAACAATACTTTGCAGGAGGTGCCTTATGTGAGTCGCTATAAGGCCATGTTGTCTGGGCAGTATCGTACGCGAATGGATAAATGGCAGTTTGATATGACTCTGCAATTTCATGGCGACCAACGTTTGCCTGGTGCCAACTTCGATGATGAGCCTTTGGCAAGCAGGTCGAAGGAATACACCAATCTGATTGCCCAAATTACTAAAAACCATAGAAACTGGAGCTTTTATGTTGGAGCCGAAAACTTAACTAATTATACTCAGGAAAATGCTATTATCGATGCCGATAACCCTTTTGGCGATAGCTTTGATGCGAGTCGTATTTGGGGGCCCCTGTATGGGCGAATGTTTTATGTAGGTATTAAGTGTAAATTGGATCGTTAACTTATTTAATGTGTGAATTATGAAAACAATAACATTAGTGCTCATATTGCTAGTTACCATTTTGACCAATGCTCAAGAGAAGAATCAGGTGACAACTACTACTTTTAAAGCATCCATTACTTGCGAAAATTGCGAGGCGAAAATTATGAAGCAGCTTCCTTACGAGAAAGGTGTAAAGGATGTTCGGGTTGATGTTGACAATAAGCTAGTCACAGTAAGTTATAAGTCTTTGAAAAATACCGATGAAAGGTTAAATTCAGCGATTAAGAAGCTGGGTTTTCAGGTTGTAACAATTGGCCAACCAAGCATAATTGCGGTTAATGGTAATTGCGATATGTGTAAAGAACGAATTGAAAAAGCCACCTTACAGCTTGATGGAGTTGATGTTGCTATTTGGAGTGCTAAAGAAAAGCAGTTAAGTGTTTTTTATGATGATTCGATGATTAATTTAGGGATGATTGAACAAGCTGTTGCTGCCGTTGGTCATGATGCTGGTAGTTCTATAGCCAAGGATGAAGTGTACGCTTCCTTACCAGATTGCTGTAAGTATCGATAGGTACTCATCGCATTGAACTATGAGGTTTTGTTTAGTTGCGATTGATGCCTACGAATAATTTTCTAACTTTGCGCACCTTATTGGCCCCGTAGTTCAACGGATAGAATGTAGGATTCCGGTTCCTATGATGTGGGTTCGATTCCCGCCGGGGTCACAATCAAGACCTTCAAAACAATGCAAAAACCTGTAAATCGTTTGATTTACAGGTTTTTTTATGGGTTTTTAATTGCAAGTATGATAGTTGAAAATACTAGTGTCAATTAAGAATGCAATTTCTCCATTACCTAAAACGCTGGCAGCTGTAAATTCATCATGATCTCTTACCAAATTACCCATTGGTTTAAGTACCGCCTGATGTTGACCAATAATTTCATCTGTCAGAATAGCAATTCTTGCGCCGTTTCTGTTAAGTATTAAAGTTTTATAGTTGTTTGGTTCGTTGTTGAGTAAGCCAAAATGATGCCTTAACGAAATAAAAGGTATAAGACTTTGTTCAAAGCTAATGGTGCCATGCTTTAAGCGTGTTTGTAATTCGTCGCAGCTAATTTGAGAACATAGTTCTATTTCATTTAAGGGCACAAGGCAATTCATAGAGCCCGATTTTATTAGCAACGTATCCATTATGGAAATAGATTGCTGTAGAATTATTGTAAAAGTGGATCCTTTCTCAAGCTGACTCGATATTTCAAGAGAACCACGCATTTCGGCTACTTTCTGGCGTACCACATCCATGCCTACTCCTCTGCCTGATATAGAAGTTACTTCTGAAGCTGTAGAAAATCCCGGATGGCAAATTAATTCGTATATCTCATTGTCTGATAATTTATCCGTACTGCTGACGATGCCTCTTTCAACTGCTTTTTTAAGTAGTTTATTTTTGTCTAGTCCTTGACCGTCATCCGAAACTTCAATAAAAATATTACTTCCTGAGTTGTAGGCTTTGAGCTTTATTGTTCCTTTTGCTTGCTTTCCTTTTTCTTGTCTTTCCTCTGGAGTTTCTATGCCGTGATCAAGCGCATTTCTTAGCATGTGAACAAGTGGCTCGGCAATCATATCAATCGTACTCTTGTCCAACTCGGTTTCCATGCCTTCGGTTATAAAATCTACTTCTTTTCCTAAGTCATTTGAAATGTCGCGAACCAGGCGATTAAACTTAGGAGTGATATCTCTGATTGGAATTAATCGAACTTCCAATGCATTATTTCTGAAATTGGTCGATAGTTTATCCAACTTCTCAATTTGCGAACGAATGGGATTGAATATTTTATCGTTTGTCATGAGGTTTAATTGCGAACTAGTTGTAATTAGTTCACTAACCAAAAACATTAAGTGATCGAGTTTATCAGAATGAACATAAACACGATTCATATTCTGGCGAATGGAATCGATGGCATTTTGCGATTTGCTTATGCTGTTATTTGATGATTCTTCACTGATTATAATGTCTGTTTCATCAACATGCACCTGTGAGTCTTCTTCACTTTCACTCAGCTTCTCCTTAACAGAATCTAGCTGTTCGTCATTAAATACATCGTAATCGGCTACTTTTCTAATGATGCAATATTCATATACGAACATTAATGCATCTTCCATTAACTCATCATCTATCTCTCCAACAATAAAAATACTCCATCTTTCATCATCATCCGATTCCGATGGTAAAGGATTTATTGATCGGATTTCGCCTATTTCACTTAAATCCTTGATTGCATAAAAAATGTTGATTTTCCGATCAAGAATATTTTGAGGGGTGTGAAGAATTATATTGTAGGTGGCAACAGGTGCAGAGCCATCTTTTGTAGTTATAGCTTTGAAGTCGCCAGCTGCGCTTGATGCACTGATGATGTTTTCTGATTGTTTAAGTAAGCTTATTTGATTGTTGGCTGTATTGACATTTTTCATGTCTTTATCTTCAATCAAAGCAAATAACTGATCAACAGTCTTTAGTGTTAAGTCTAGAATGTCTTTGTTGACTTGTAGAACCCCGTTTCGTAATAAATCATAAATGTTTTCAATGCTATGAGTAAGCTCATTCATTGTATCAAAACCATACATGCCACTAACGCCTTTTATGGTATGCATTACCCTAAAAACCTCTTGAATTAAATCCATGTTATCTGGATGTTTCTCCAAATCCAGAATTATTCCCTCCATAGAATTCAGTAGGGTTGTTGCTTCGTTAATGAATAGCTGCTTAAATTTTGAAATGTCGTTGATGTCCATGCTAAGGCTTTTACTTTCAATCGGTTTTTACATTGCATCAAAAGTAGGAAATAACACTAAACGACTTATGACCCTTTAGTGCTGTTTTTGCTCAAATAAGTTTCGATTCTGGTTTTAAATAGTGTTAACTGCCGCTTAAAAACTTCAACAAGGAAGGTATGGGTAAAAACGCCGAGCTGCAGTTGATATTCAGATTATGAAAATTAAACGACAATAAATGGCTGTACTTGGTGTTTGCAGGAAAGCAATTTGAGGAATGGTTTCTGATGAAGTAATAATGTTGAAAAAGGGCCACAATATATGTAGTAAAAGTGGGGAATCGGGATGTGACCCTTTTTCTTATGAGAATTAATTTCGCAGGCCAGAACCGTAATAGGCTTGCGGACATTCAACTGCGGCCAGCCTGTTGCTAGAGCTGCAGCTGTATGACAATAATGTGATTAAACAAATAATTGCGAGAAAGACTATTTTTTTCATGTCGATGGTGTATTAATTGATAAAGTTCTGGTTTTTAGTTTTTACTTTAGTATTTCGAAGCATTGCTAGTTAAGCAGGCAAAGTTGCCTAAATGTAATTACATAAAAACAACCTTTAATAGGTGAAAGTGCAGTAGCACAAAAGGGTTGGTGCTCTGAATATAAAGTATTGTTTTTACTGCAAAAGTACCTATTCGCTACCTGTCCCAAATGACTTGATTAAATTGGTGGTATTTTCATGGATTATTTCAAATGATTCATTTTGTGATGATTTTTTTGATAAAAAAGCTGACAAAACTTGAGTTGTTATGTCGATTGCTTATTTTAGAATTCTTGCTTGGCAAGTAACCAATGATTAATTGATGAAAGAAGACAACAAAGAGAGCTTGTTGATTATAGATAAGGACCCAGATAGTTTAAGGTTGTATGAATTGATATTTAGAGATTTATATATACTTAAATTTGCTGATAATCATCAAACAGCTAAAAAAATAATAGAAAGCAATAAAACAAAAGTAGTAATAGCCGATAGTGTGCAGTACTTTGGTTCTATCGTAGATTGTTTTAGTGAACTAAAAGTTGATTTTCCATTTCTTAAATTTTTAATCGTTACAAATTTTCGCGACTCTCAGTTTGTTGAAAATGCCATTAATAAAGCTGGAGTTTATAGCTTTTTTACTAAACCTGTTGAACCACATCGTATTATAGTAGCCGTTGAAAAAGCCATTGAGCAATATAACTTAGAATCAAAACAAAAGGAATTAATTAGTTCATTACAGGAGAAAAACGATGCCTATCAATTGTTGCTGCAAAGGCTGAGTAAAGAGGAGAAGAAGTTTAGAACATTATATGAATCGCGCACTGAGCCGACGTTTATCGTTTGTAAAAAAGGACGACTATTGGCCTGTAACAATGCTGGGCAAAAATTCATTTCAAATAATTCATCGCTTAATAAGTCATTTCATTTTTGCTTAATTGAAGAAATAAGAAAAACGTTTGATGATTATTTATCAGTTATTGGCGAAGCGAAAAGCCATAAGCAACAGCCCGTTGAATTTTCGATTAATAAAGAGATTTACTATTTCGAGATAAACCATGTTGAGTTGCAATACGATGAACAGGAGTCGTTTATGATATGGCTTAACGATGTTTCTTTGCAAAAAGAGATGGAGAAAAAGGTACTGCAATCCATTATACAAACCGAAGAAAAGGAACGTAGGCGATTTTCGCAAGAATTACATGATGGTATTGGTCCATTGTTATCAACAACAAAGCTATATTTGCAATGGTTTAGCCGACCAGATTCCAAAGCGGATAAATCAGTAATTATTTCAAAAGCTGAAGAAACTCTGGAGGAAACAATTGCAAGCTTAAGGGAGATTTCGAATAACATAAGCCCAAATGTTCTCTTGAATTTTGGGCTTAATACAGCTCTTAAAGCTTTTATTGATAGAATTAAGGCCGTTTCCAATATTAATATATTATATTCAAATACTGTATTGGAAAGGTTGAATAACGAAGTAGAGGTAACTATTTATCGACTTGTAGGCGAATGTGTTAATAATACAATAAAACATGCAAAGGCAAGTGAAGTTAGTGTGCAAATAGATAAGAGCGGAGATTTGCTTCAGGTAACATACAAAGACAATGGTATTGGTTTTAATGTAGAGCAAGGACTAAGTGAGATAAAAGGTAACGGTTTGGTTAATATGCAATCTCGTGTTCTCTCATTGGGAGGATCGTTAAACATCGAATCAGGTATTAACCAGGGTACCAAATTGACTTTAAATATTAAAGCGTAACGAACAAAATTATGGGAACTGCAAAGATTTTTTTGGTAGATGATCATCGAATTTTTCGTGAAGGATTAAAAAACCTGATTGAATTTGAAGATGTTGGAACAATTGTAGGAGAAGCTTCTAACGGACAAGAGTTTTTAGATAAAATGGATGCTCAAGAAATTGATTTAGTATTAATGGATATCTCAATGCCAATTCTTAACGGTATTGAAACCACCATTAAAGCACTTCATCAAAACCCAGATCTAAAAATTGTAGCACTTTCAATGCATGGAGATGATGAATATTACTACAAAATGATTGAAGCAGGAGCAAAAGGATTTTTGTTAAAAGATAGTGGTATCAAAGAGATTGAGCACGCGATACGTACAGTAATAAATGGCGATAGTTATTTTTCCAATGAGTTACTGCGAAGGATTATTACTAACATTAATAAACCCGAACAGAATAGTGTAATTAAAGAGCATAATATTTCAAAAAGAGAATTAGAAGTACTGAAAGAAATATGCAATGGTTTAACCAATGACGAGATTGCTGAGAAATTATTCATTAGCGCTCAAACCGTAAAAGGGCATCGAAGTAGTTTGTTAGCGAAAAACAATTGCCGCAACAGTGCCAGTTTAGTAATGTTTGCCATTAAAAACAAACTGGTGGAATTATAAAAGTTTTAAGGATATACAAAGATGACGGTAATAAAAAACAATAATTGGGATAAGCAATTGTGGGTATTGCAACAATTAACAATTGCCAAGCATCTGTTTGTAGTCCGTTTCAACAAAGGCACTTATCAAACTATTGCTAAAACAAGTGATGAGGCTAACTGGAAGGCTGAATTACAAGTTGTTTATGAATCGCATAAATGCGAAACAGCCGTTTTGCAAGAGGGAGAGCCTTGTTTTAATATTAATGTCGACTTGCCTTTTACCAAGTCAATTGCCTACTATCCAATTGCGGTCGACAAACAGTGTTGGGGTTTATTAATTCTTATGAGTGAGCAAGAAGATGCACATCTCTTGCTTGATCTTAGTCTGATACTGTCAACTGTCAAAAACTTTGAAAATGAATTAATTCTTGAACACCAAAGTATTAATCAGCATAGTTTTGTGGAGAGTGACCCAGTTATGACATTCCTTCTGGATTCGATGAATGGTGTGCCTTGGCGCCTGGATTTTAAATCTGGAAAATACACTTATCTTGGAGCTCAGTCAAAAAAGGTGCTGGGCTTTACAATGGACGATTGGCCTGATTTAGAGTCTTGGAAAGCTTGCATTCATCCAGAAGATGCTGAGTGGGCCCTTAATTACTGTTTCGAATGCAGCGTTAATAACGAAGACCATCTTTTTGAATATCGCTTAGTTCAAAAAGATGGAAGTATTGTTTGGGTACGTGATGTGGTAAGTGTTATTACAAATAGTAATGGTGAAGTTATTGAGTTAATTGGCTTCATGATTAACATAAGCGATCTTAAAAATAAAGAACAAGAGCTTAGGGAAGCGAATGCTCTACTACATTCAGATAAGCAATTACTCAATGCCTTTATTAATTCAATTCAGTCTTTTGCTTTTATGAAAGACTTAAATGGAAATTGGTTGTTAACCAATCAATTTTACGAGACTTTTTTTGGTATTCCTGAACAAGAATTCAAAGGTAAGAGATTAGAGCGCTTTTTGCCTGCTCATCTGGCATCAGAAATGAGACAGCAGGAGCAAAAAGCAACTGAAAGTGGGGAGTCCAATAATTTTGAGTTTAGCTTGAGTGATTCAAAGGGCAAAAAAAGATGGTTTTATGCATCTTACTTTCCAGTATTCGATACGGAAGGAGAGGTTGACAAGCTATGTGGTACCTCAGTTGATATTACCAAACGTAAGGAGTTTGAACTAGAGACTGAAAGATTACACGATCAACTTAATTTTGTTCTTAATGCAACGAATACTCACTTATGCATTATTGACGATGTCGGTAATATTGTTTTTAATACAGAAAGGCCTATGCATGGGGGTGAGAAGTGTTTTAAGCACTTTAGGAATAGAACCGAAAAGTGCGAAGAATGTCCGCGGCAGAACGCTGTGAAGAGGCGGAAAACTTTCTATTATAGTCTCCCGGGAGAAGAAGCAAAGAATATCCAGGTAACAGCTTTACCGTATGAGACAAGCGATGGAAAGTTATACATGGCCGAGGTTAGGGTTGATATTAGTGATCGTATAAAGGCCGAGGCGGAGATTAAACTACTCAATGAGCAGTTAAATATGTCTATGTCGGCAAGTCAAATAGCATTTGTCGAGTATGATTTAAACAATTATACCTACAAGGTTGCCGATTACCTAAAAAATATAATAGATTTTGATTTAAATGGATCCAAGATAGACTTAAGCTGGTTGGAGTCTCGAATTCACAATAATGATATTGGGGTAGCAAAGTTTAAGATACATCAATTGATTAATAAGAAACAAGAAAAGGTACAGTTCGAGTTTCGTTTTCTCAATCATAATCAAAAATACATATGGCTAAATATACACCTGCGTACTATTTCAAGCGAAAATGGTCAAGTCAATTGTGTTTATGGAATAATTCAAAATATAAATGACTACAAATCCTTAGTGAGGGAATTAGAGCAGGAGCGTAACAAATCAAAAATGGCAGATGATGCTAAAACAAATTTTCTGGCCAACATGTCTCATGAAATAAGAACTCCAATGAATGCCATACTTGGGTTTTCTGAAATATTAAATAAAACCCTGCCCAATGGAGTTTCAAAAAACTACCTTAAATCAATAAAAACAAGTGGTAAGGTTTTAATGTCCTTAATCAATGATATATTGGATGTATCAAAAATTGAGGCTGATAAACTAGTATTGAAGCTCGAGACGATAGATTTTAAGCAATTGATCTCGGAAATAGCTGAAACATTTGTGTTTAGTGCCAACGAAAAAAGCCTCGAATTGAACCTTATTCATCCTACACATATGCCTGCGGGACTGGTTTTAGATGAAATTCGCATAAAACAGATATTGCTCAATTTGATTAATAATGCTGTTAAGTATACACACGAGGGGCATGTGAACATATCCTATTGTTATACTAAGTCAGAGCAAGAAAATACTGGGCAATTGTATATCAATGTTGAGGACACAGGTGTTGGTATTAAAAAGGAAAAGCAGAAGTCGATTTTCGACCCGTTTGAACAGGAAGAAAAAAGCATTAATAAGCATATTCAAGGTACTGGTTTAGGCTTGTCTATCATTCACAAGTTAGTAAAGTTAATGAATGGTAGCATAACATTGAAAAGCATTGAGGGCCATGGTAGTAGCTTTAGTATTGTTCTTCCAAAAATAGAGCATAAAAGTTCGATTGACAAAAGTGATGACCTACCAGTTGTAGTGCCAAATTATAAGGGGAAAAAGGCATTGGTTGTTGATGATGTAGCATCCAATCAAGAGGTATTAGATTTGTTCTTGAATGATGTCGGTATCGAAACAACCGCTATTAGCACAGGACGCAATGCTGTTGATTTAATGGAGCATAACATATACGATGTTGTTCTTTTGGATATTAATATGCCTGATATGAATGGCTTTGATGTGTTAGAATTAATTGGTAAAAGCAATAATTGTCATCTTAATAAGGTATTAGCAGTTACGGCCGCATCCTTGGATCATGAAATAGAGAATATGATTAATAAAGGCTTTGCAGGAGTGGTAACCAAGCCAATTGATGCCAATTCTCTTTATACGCAGTTAAGTAAAATTATTGATCAGCCAAACGCATTAATTCAGGATGTTCATTTGGAGAAAGAAGAGGATATTTCCTTGTCTGACGATGATCGTCAAGAATTAATAAAAACCATAGATGAGAATTTAATGCCGCTATGGAATCTTCTGTCAAAGCGTCAGGCATCAAAAGATTTGAGTGAATTTAATTCTAAATTAAAGCAAGTTGTAGATAATTATCCGCTTAAGAAGTTAATCGATTACCAAATACAATTAGACCTTGCTATAAAATCATTTGATTTTGAGGCAATTGCGATGCTTCTTCCTGTGTTTAAAAAGTTAACTCAGCAATTATAATAACCAGACAATACTGCTACTAACATCAGATACATGAATGAAAAGAATTACACCGTTTTAATTGTAGATGATAACCCAAAGAATCTACAAGTATTGGCAACTTTACTGTCGCAAAACAACTACAATATCGAAGTGGCTAATTCAGGCAAAGCAGCTTTATCGTGGTTAAATGACCATGAGTTTGATGCTGTTTTGTTGGATATAATGATGCCTGAGATGGATGGTTACGAAACATGTCGGCAGATAAAGCGTAACAAAGAATGGAGCGAGATACCAGTCATTTTTTTAACAGCCAGAGAGGATATTGAAAGTATCACCATGGGTTTTCAGGTAGGAGGCGTTGATTACCTCACTAAGCCTTTTAACCATGACGAATTATTAGCCAGGTTAGCAACACATATTGAATTAAAAGAATCGCGACAAAAACTGGCCAATGTTAATCAGTGGCTCAACCAAGAAGTTGAAAAAAAGACCCTTGAACTTCGCCAGGCAAATGAAGAGTTAAGGCAGTTGGATGCATCTAAAAACGATTTTCTAAAATCCATTAGTCACGAAATTAGAACGCCACTGAATGGTATATGTGGCTCATTAAACTTACTACGTAATTTTTCGCAAGATGCTTTTTTTACCGATGTAATTAGCTTACTCGATCAATCGGTTTCTAATTTAGAAAAGTATTCATATGCAGCACTTCAAATAGCTAACTTACAATTAAAAGGAGATTCTCAGTTGGAGTGGCAGCGTGTTGACTGGCAGGTTGTTATTGGAGAGTGTGTGAAGCAGGTTAAACAAAGCAAGCCAGATGAGGAGATTGATGTAGTTGTAAAGCCATTTCCTGATGAAGCTGGTTCTACAGTCGATTTTGAATACCTGTGTAATGCCATAGAGGCCTTGCTGTTCTCATCATTGGCTTATTCAAAAGAACCAAAGATCATTATTTCAATGGAAGATGATGGGGATTACTGGAAATTAATTATCGAAGATAATGGAAGCCTTTTTAATGGTAAAAAGGTGTCTCATTTCTTTGATTCAATTAACAATCAAAATTACCAGTTTGAGCGAAATAATGCCATGGAATTATACCTGGCAAAAATAATTATACAAACACACAAAGGAGATTTATCGTTCGAAAACAAAGCAGATAAGAGTGGCACGCGCACGCTTGTAACATTGTCAAAGTCATAGGAACGATACCTATTATTTTAAGTCGAATAGAATACGTATGTGCACATATAAAGTTGGAGTAATTTTTTCCTTAACGGGCTCTTTGGCAAAAAGCGAAAATGCTTTGTTGGATGCTACAATCTTGGCTGTAAAAGAAATAAATAGTGCTAGTGGAGTGTTGGGGCATAAGGTTGAATGCATTGTTAAAGATGGCGAATCAAATGCCTTGGTGTACAGGCAAAAGGCCGAGGAATTAATTCTTGAGCATGGCGTAAAGCTTATTTTCGGAGGGTGGACTTCGCAAGCGCGCAAAGCTTTGAAAGAAGTTGTGGAAAAATATGATGCGCAGTTATGGTACCCCATGCAATACGAGGGACTTGAAGAATCGCCAAATATAGTTTATACAGGAAGTACACCAAACCAACAAATTATTCCTGCTTTAGATTGGTGTTGGCAACAAAAATGGCGCAATTACTTTTTGATAGGATCAGACTATGTTTACCCGATCACTGCCAACAAATTAATACAATCATATATAAAGCAAAAGAAAGGCATTGTTTCAGGAGAATATTATGAAGCACTAAACTGTTCCGATTTTTCTAATGTTGTTGATAAAATTAAAAGTGTAAAACCTGATGTTATCATTAACACCTTAAATGGAGAGAGCAATAAGGCCTTTTTTACTCAGCTTTCTGAGCAAGGTATATCAGCTGATGACACACCTGTTATGTCAACATCCATTGCCGAACCTGAGTTTAAGATGATTGGAGCATCGACCGTTGGGCATTTTGCTTGTTGGGGATATTTTCAAGGGCTTAAAGGAGAGATGAATGAGCAGTTTGTAAAAAGCTATCAGGGTGAATGTGGTTCTAACAGTTTGGTTTCTGAGCCAATAGTTATGGCCTACGCTCAGGTGCATATTTGGAGGCAGATTTGTGAATCCCAGAAAGACTTCTCTACTCGAATAGAGAAGAACAGTTTTGAAAGGGTTTATCAAACGCCTGGAGGAGGAGTAACGCTAAAAAAGAATCAGCATTTTTCACGCAAAGCCTATGTGGGGCAAGTGGCCAAAAATGGGGTGCTTAAACTAAGGTGGTCATCTAAGAGTGAAATTGATCCTTTGCCATGGATGGGTATCGAGAAGTGTGATTTGCAGTCGGAATATCTCATACGCGACATTTTGGGCAACTATCCAACATTATTAAGCAGTAAACAGAGCTTGGAAAATGAGATGAACAAGAGTAATGCCTCTCTTGCACAGCTGAAGGAACAAAGGCTTAAAGTAAAAGATGAGTTACAGAGCAAAAAAGATGAGCTAAAGCGAATAAATGAGGATCTTGATCGACAAAAAGAGGAGTTGCATAGATGGCAAAGTCAAGTGGCTTCGGTTGAAGAAGAGCTGCGATCTAACTTAGAGGAGTTGTCAGATAAGAATGAAGCCTTAGAAGAGAGTGAGGAACGGTATCAAAACTTTATTCAATTAAGCCACGAGGGAATTCATCGTTGGGAGTTGCGCCGTGCTTTATCTTTATCTCTTCCAGAGGATGAACAGATAGAATGGTTCCATAAACATCTGTTTTTAGCCGAATGTAATTCTGCGTTTTCAAAACTATACGGTTACGAGTCTCCTGAACAGATAATTGGCTATTCATTGTCTGAGTTATTGGGTGGTAAAGACATCGCTAGTCAACTATTAAAACAGCTTATTCGATGCGACTTTAACTGGTCTAACTACGAAACACTTGAACAAACCAAAGATGGAAGAGCGCTTTGGTTCTTAAATAATATGTTTGGTGAGCGCCATAATGGTTATTTAACCCGCTTGTGGGGAACACAAATTGATATTTCAGAACAAAAGCAAATGCATCAAAACTTATCTGAGCGAGAAGAGTTCTTTCGCTTAGCTATTGAAGGTAGCAATGATGGTATTTGGGATTGGAACCTGGAGAATAATGAGGTGTTTTTTTCAAAACGATACAAAGCCATCTTGGGCTATGTTGATAATGAGTTGGAAAACACGTTCGAAACATTTACCTCACTGGTACATAAAAATGATTTGAAGTCTACGCTTGATGAGGTTGGGCGATTTGTTAAAGGTAGCGCAGATAAGTACGAAGTAGAGTTTCGGATGGCTCATAAAAAGGGGCATTACGTTCATATTTTGGCTCGCGCGTATTTAATGCGTAATGAAGATGGTAAGGTGTATAGAGTTATAGGTACCCACCATGATTTATCAGAACGTTACAAGGCCGAACAGGATTTGAAGCAGCAAGTAGATGAAAACCTATCCTTGTATGAAGAGTACCGCACTACCAATGAGGAGTTGCACGAAAAGAATAATGAGTTATTGGCGGCCGAAGAAGAATTGAGGGCTAATACCGAAGAGCTGTTTTTGAAAAATAAGCAGATCGTGCAAAGTGAAGACCGTTACAGGGCTTTGTTTGAGAACATGAATGAGGCTTTTAGTGTACACAAAGTTATTACAAATGATGCAGGAGTTGTGGTAGACTTTGTTAATATCGAAATTAATAGTGCCTATGAACGTTATGCAGGAAGATCAAGGGATGTATTAATAGGAGAGTCCTACTGTCAGGCACCACAGCCATTTGACCAGGAATATTTAGATGTTGTTGGCCAGGTGGCAACAAGCGGAATTGGCATCAGTATGGTTCGACAAGCAACATTCAATAATCGTTATTACGAAGCCAATATATTTAGTCCCCAAAAGAATTATTTTGCCCTTGTATTTAATGACATAACCGACGATGTTGAAAATCAACGACGGATAAAAGGTATAAGCCAGCGTTATGAGTTTATTTTGAAGGGAACCAATGCTGGAACCTGGGATTGGGAAATCGATAAAGATCGTTTAATATTAAATGAACGATGGGCCGAAATTGTTGGATATACACTGGAAGAGCTTGGACCCATGGATGCAAAATCATGGGATGTTCTTTTGCACCCTGATGATTTAGCTCTAGCCAATGAAGCGATACAAGAGCATTTAAGTAATACTCAAAATAATTTCCATGTTGAGTATAGGCAACGACACAAACGTGGTCATTACGTTTGGGTGCAATCGCGTGGTAAAGTGGTTCAATGGGATGGTAGTGGCAAACCTGTTCGTATGAGTGGTATTCTTACCGATATATCAGAAGAGAAAAAAACTTTACAAGCTTTAAACAAAAGCGAAGAGCGTTACAGGTCTTTATTTGATAATATGAATGAGGCTTTTTGTTTATACGAGGCCATATACGACGAATTCAAAGTTGTAGATTATATTTTTAAAGAGGTAAACGATGTGTACCTCGGTTATTTTGGTTTTAACCGTGAGCAGATAATTGATCGGAAATACAGTGAAGTGTTCGATACAGACGATGAGGACTGGTTTTTAGCCATTAACCATGTCATGACTACAAACCATCCGATTGAACTGGTTTGGAAATCACAGCTTAATAAGCAATATTATGATGTTAGTGTGTTTAGTCCTCAAAAAGGAATGTTTGCAACGGTCTTTAGAGATATAACATCTGAGGTTTTGGCGCAGAGAGCCTTATTAAGTGTTAAAAACCGAAATGAGCAGATACTAGAAGGAACAAACGCTTGTACATGGGATTGGGGCCTTAAATCGGGTAGCTTTGTTGTTAATCAACAATGGGCAAAAACAATTGGTTATACCTTAGAGGAGTTGGAACCAATTAATGAGCAAACGTGGAATCGGTTTATCCATCCTGATGATTTGCAACAAACAAAAGAGCTACTTGAAAAGCATTTTAAAGGCGAATCGGACTTATACGATGATGAATTCAGGCAAAAGCATAAAAACGGTCATTGGATTTGGGTACAATCAAAAGGCAAAGTGCTTGAGTGGGATGATAAAGGCAATCCCTTACGTATGAGTGGTATGCATATCGAAATAACCGATCGGAAAGATGCTGAATCGCAACTCTTGAAGCAGATGAATGAGTATCAGGAGCTTAATTCACTTTATAAGGAGGTGAATTATGAGTTGCAGAGAAGCAAGGAGAATCTTGAGGAGGTGGTTGATAGTCGTACAAAGGAGCTGCAGGTACAAAAGGAGATGGCAGAAAAGGCCAGTCATGCCAAAAGTGATTTTATTGCCAACATGAGTCACGAATTGCGTACACCCTTAAATGCTATCTTGGGTTATGCCCATATACTTCAAAATCAAAGTAATATTTCAATTCCACAGAAAAAGCACCTAAAAACCATTTACTCCAGTGGCGAGCATCTCCTAGAGATGATTAACGAAATTCTGGATTTTGGTAAGATTGATGTCAATATGTCGAAGATCGAAAATGAAGATTTTAACCTGTCGGATGTTATTGATACAGCGCTTAATATTGTCAAAGTGAAGGCCGAAGAAAAAGGCTTGTATTTGAATTACGAGGCTTACTTCGAAACCAATCAGATAGTGAAATCCGATGCCAGACGTTTAAAGCAAATATTATTAAACCTTTTAAGTAATGCCGTTAAGTATACCTATAAAGGAGGTGTTACCATTAAGATTACCCATGTAGTTAAGAATGAGAGTTCCATCGAGATAAAAGTGCAAGACACTGGCAGAGGCATAGCTAAAAAGGATGTTGAAGCAATTTTTGAACCTTTTACTCAGAGCTTAGGGGATAAAAATTTTGTTGAAGGTACCGGTTTGGGTTTACCCATTACGCAGCGCATTGTGGAGCTGATGGGGGGCGAAGTTTATTTAGAAGAAACATCAGACCAAGGAAGTTGTTTTAAAGTAGTTTTGCCGATGGTTTTTGAACGAGATTATTCGTTTAATGAAACCAACCATTCATCGATAAGTGCTTATACTGGTAGCCCTCAAAAAATATTATTAGTAGATGATAGCACCATTAATTTAAACATGCTGTCTGACTTGCTAACTCCTTTAAATTTTGAAATTTGCACGGCTCTTAATGGCCAGGCAGCTCTTGATCTGTTTCAAGCACAACAGCCCGACTTGGTTATTCTTGACTTTATGATGCCCGATGTTGATGGACTTGGTTTTATTGAAGCCTTAGGCAAAAGCGCATCAAATAGTAAAATTCTGGGAGTATCAGCAACCTTAACCAACGATGCCCGTCGTAAGGAATTTGTTGATCATTGTGATGAGTTTTTGGCAAAACCCATTGATCCATATGTGCTTTTGTGTAAAATGGAACGTTTACTACCAATTTCATTGGTTCGTAGCCAACAAACAATAGAAAAGGAAAAGCAAGAAATGGTTTATCCTTCAAGGGAAACTTTAAATCAGCTATGTCAATTAGTAAACGAAGGTGCTTTTGTTGAAATTGAAGCCATTGTTGCTTCTTTGGAAGAAGCGCAGTATGCTATTTTTAAAAAATATATGATTGAGGCCATTGAAAATTATGATGACGATCGCATTGTAGAGTTGTGTAATGACAATTAATAATTACAAGCGCATGGACGTAGATAAGACAAAACAAAAAATACTAATAGTTGATGATACGATATCGGTCATTGCTATTCTAAAAGAAATAATTCTTCGAGCAGGGTATCAGGTTGCAATTGCTACTTCAGGGGAGAAAGCACTCCGTAAACTATCTGTTATAAAGCCCGACTTGATACTTTTAGATGTGATGATGCCAGGTTTGAATGGTTATCAAACATGTGAAGCTATAAAAGTACAAAAGGAGTTTGAGCAAATACCTATCATCTTTATTTCTGCGCTTAATGAATCATTTGATAAGGTAAAAGCATTTAAAAGTGGGGCTATTGATTATGTGCCCAAGCCTGTTAATGGAGCTGAATTATTAATGCGAATTAACGTGCATTTAAAAATTGCAAATTACAGAAATCACGTTGATGAGTTAAATTTGCAGCTAGAGGAGAAAGTAAAAAAGAGAACGAAAGTTTTAGACCAACGAAATAAGGAGCTTCTTGATAAAAATTTACAGCTAGATAAGCTAACTCACCAGCTACTTTATGAAAAAGAGAACCTTGATTTGATCATTAATAGTGCCTCGCTGGGCACGTTTGAAGTCAATGTTGAAACAGGTTATGCCAAGCGGAATGCAATAGCGGCTGCTATGATCGGTTATTCGATTGAGGAATTAGGTAATACAAACGAGTTTTGGTTGTCGCGCGTGCATCCCGATGACTCAGAGATTGTAAAAGCTGGCTGTTCGAATCATAATGTTGAAGGGTTTGATATCCATTATAGGATGCAGCATCGCTTGGGGCATTGGGTTTGGGTTCAATGTAAAGGGAAGGCCACAAAACGCCATGATAATAATGCTATATTTTTAAGTGGAATTATTATGGATATCACAGAACGTAAAGCAAGCCGAGAAGCGCTTGAGAATAGTGAAAAACGCTTTCGCTTATTGTCTGAATATTCCAGTGAAGCTATTTTTATACATTATAAGGGTAATATAGTAGAATGCAATAAGGCATTTGCAAGCTTAATGAATGTCTCGGATCCAAAGGAATTATATAATACCCCAATTCCTTTTGATCGAATTTTGCCAGAATATCAAGATCTTGCTATCAACAATATGACCAAGCATCTTTCTGGTAAATTCGAAACAGAAGTTTTGCGTTCCAATGGAAGTATTTTTGATGTTGAGATTGAGACAAACAACATTTATTATAAGGGGAAAGAGATGCGTTTGGTTGCCATGCGGGATATATCTCTTCAAAAAAATACAATCCGTTTGTCAGAAAGAAGGTTGAAAATACTTGAAGTGTTTGAGCACTCATCGCTGGAGCAGTTATTGATTAAAATATTGGACGACATACAAGCTTTATCAAAGAGTGAAATGTGTTTTTTGATTCCATTTAAAGAGGCCGTTTTCTATAATACGGTTCAAACCTACTCAAGTGAAGTAGCCAACAAACTGGATCAGCAAACGCCAGGAATGTTTTTAGGGGAATATTTTAAAAATAAAATAAACGAGTGCTTGCTAAATAAGCAGGCCATAACATTTGAGTTCCCCAATGATGTACAAGAAGAAACTTTGTTTCAAAGGGCTCTGCTTTATCCTGTAGTTCGGGAGGAAATTGTCTTGTCGATAGTTTTTGTAGCCAATAAATCAACTGAATACATTCAGCATGATATTGGTATTTTAGATCAAACGATTGATTGGTATCGCGAAACGTCGGAGCGAAAAAGAACCGAAGAGGAGTTACATAAAAGTGAGCAGCGTTTCGCTAATATTTTTAATGATAGTGAAACGGCTATGTTATTAATCGATCCCGAGTCCAATGCAATAATACAGCATAATAAAGCAGCTCAAGTCATGTACCAAATGACGGAAGCAGAGTTGGATGATAAAAAATTTGTTGAGCTATGTACCAATGACTCCAAAGATGTGCAGGCCGACTTCTTACGTGTATTAAAGCATGAGTTATCGAGCATGCGTTACACTCATATTATGAGTGACGCATCGGTAAAACAAGTTGACGTGTTCTTTAGCATTATTGATTCCTTGAATCGTCAGTTGATATTTACCATTATTATTGACCGCTCGGCATCGTTTAAAGCGCAAAATGAGCTCTTAAAAGTTAATCAGCGTCTCAATGGGCTTGATAACATTGTTCATTATCACCCAAACTCTATTAACGATTTACTGGATTATGCTGTTCAACAGGTTATTCAATACACAGCTAGCCAGTTTGGTTATTTATATGAATACTCACAGGAGAAAAATGTCTTTTTATTGAATAATTATTCCGAAGAAGTTCCTTTGGTACTCAAGAACGAGGATCAGCAGATTGGACAGGTTGCTTGCGTTGTTCAGTCTGCTCATGAGAAAAGGATTGTACTAGGTGATTCAATGAATAACCTAATTAAAGGAGAAAGCAATCAGTTAATCTATTCAGCCTCTATTCCTATTTTAAATAAGGAAAAAGTAGTTGGGGTTATGTGGATTGCTAAAGAAGATGAGCAATATGATCTGTTTGATGTGGAGCAGGTAGGCTTATTACTCGAAACCACCTGGTTGTTAGTTGAGAAACAAAAATTGCAAGATGAACTGGATAATCATATTTACCAGCACTAGGTATTTGTTGTGGTATAATATGAGACAAATTGGTAAATAAAAATCAGCGCCAAGCCTGGGTTATATAACAGGCCTGACGCTGTTGAATTAAAGGGACTACATATTTTCGTATTCTTTAAGAGTATCTTGTAAGTCAGATAATTCAAATGTGTTGGTGCCATTTTTACTAGCAACAGAGTGGGAGTTGTTTACCTGACTTGCCTTTGGCTTTTGGCGCACATTCTTTTTTTGTTTGCGATGGCCAATGGTGAAGAAACTGGTGATCTCCTCCAGTTCTGTGGCCTGAGAAGACATTTCTTCGGAGCTACTTGCCATTTCTTCTGAAGAAGATGCATTTTGTTGTGTTACCATGCTCAACTGCTGTATCGCTGAATTAACCTGGTTAGCACCTGTTTCTTGTTCCTGACTGGCCGAAGCAATCTCTTCAACTAACTGTGACGTTTGCTGAATATCAGGCACAATACTTTTTAACTGTTCGGTTGATTCATTGGTTAATTTCATGCCATTTTCGGCCAGGGCAACAATTTCACTTGCAGCTAACTGACTTCGTTCAGCCAACTTCCTTACTTCTGCTGCTACTACCGCAAAACCTCGTCCTTCTTCACCGGCTCTGGCAGCTTCTACAGCTGCATTAATAGCTAATAAATCAGTTTTTTCTGCAATTTGCACCACCACATTTATTTTTGAATAAATTTCGTTAACTGCCGAAGCACTGTTTTCAGAGGCAGATACTAAAGCTTGCATCGAAGCGCTTGCATTAGTTGATATAGTTCTCGTTTTTAAGGCGTTTTCGGTATTCTGCTGAATGTTGGCTGCCATTTCCTCCATCGATGATGATACTTCTTCGGCAGAAGCGGCTTGCTCACTAACACCCGAAGATATGCTTTGTGCGCCGGAGCTTAATTGTTGACTGGCACTAGAAATATTATCAGCTCCATTGCTTATGCTGCCAATAATACCACGTAGTTGATTAACCATGTGAAGCATATTTTTAATCACCCCTTGGCGTTGGCTAATATTTGATGTTTCAATAGTTAAATCACCATTGGCCATTTTTTGAGCAATTTCATCCAACTCGAGTGGTTCGCCACCCAATGTTTGCGTAATTGTTTTAGTAATATAAAAAATGATAGCAATAGAAAGTAGTATGGCAGAAATCAAAAATATGATGGACAGCTGAATTAAACTGACCTGTGTTGCATCGTATATTTCATCTGCTTCAACATTCTCTTGAAGCATGGATGATTGTATCTGTTGCAAAGGTGTAGATATATCTATAATTAATTGATCCATGCGCTCATCAAAAGCCATTAATCGTTGATTTGACTCTTCCGTTATGTCCTGTTCGAGTATGGGAAGTATTTCATTTTCAAACAAATTAATAAGTGCATTCTTCGATTGTTGAGCGTCGTTATACAAACGTCGTTCAGTGTCCGTATCTAAAAAATCATTTAAATTATTAAAGTCCATACGAGCCTCTTCTTTTATGGCACTCCACTTTTGCTTCACTTCAGCAAGTTCTCTGTGAATGATGGCATCACCAATAACCATATAAAATTGGTAGGGTAAGGCATCTATTTCTGTGACTAATATAGCTGTTTCAGCGCGTTGAGCGCCCTCATGCTGAAGATTGCCTAGTTGGTTTAAGCGATTTATTTGTATAAGGTTGGCTATAGCAAATATGATTAACACCACTGCAAAGCTGATGCTCAATTGCTGACTGATTTTTAAATTTTTTACGTTCATATGTTTTGTGCTAAAAGTTGATATACGTTCTGATAAGCCCTATGGCTGTGTTATTGTTACTAGCCATGGCTCCCGGATTAATAATGTACTGTACCTCGGGCTGTATGACAATGTTTTGGCTAATAGTTGCTTTGTAAAAACACTCGATTACTTGCTCGTAATTATGTTGGTAGGGTTTGTTATGGCCAACTAACTGCTTGTTAATTGATAAAGAAGCCAGAGCTAAGCCAATGGAGTCATCTTGTCGTTTGCTAAAGGGTGCATACAAGTTTAGTCCGGCCGCGGCAAAAAACGGATACTCATTTCTGTCTTCTGGAGCCAGCCCAAATTTCACAAACATACCAAGGCTACTTCTACCAGTAGTTATTTTACTTAATAGTTGGTCGGCAATAAAATATAGGCCGTAATTCCCTTTGTGTTCCAAGGTCGGCTTCGCCATATCGATGAAATAGTTACTGTGATAGTAGCCTCCCACTCGATAAGTGCCTTCCAGTTTCTCTAATAGTGAAACAGAATATGAAAACTCCCCAATTGATAAATACCCACCATCCTTATTAATCGAAAAACTGGTATTGTAGGGCTCATCATCGAGTGAAAGAGGATCCCCCTCGTACACAGCTGCTTTTATATTTGTTGCATCCGATAATTGATACTCTATGATTGACCCAAGGCATGGCTTAGGAAAGATTGAGACCATCACATTCATTGAAACGGATGGCATAATGCCAAATGAGCTGTTAATATACTCACTAGCATAATCGCTGGCTACAAATGTTGAATTTAAGTCGTGATTGCCGACTGTTATAGAAAAACGACGCCAGGTGTGTTTGTACCATAATTGATATAAATAGGTGTAGTCGCCATTATCAATATTAGAAAATACTTGTAAATCACCTACCAAATCAGCCGAGGCCGTTGCTCCGTGAGTGTTTTCAAGGTGAAAATAAAATTCTCCACCTGACCATAACCTGGCAGCTTTGGTATCAAAGCTGGTAGCTAAATCAATCATGCCCATATAGGCGTTGGCATTTTCAATAGCACTTTTTGAACTATTAACGTAATCGCTAACGTACGACGCCTCAAATGAAAAGGCATCTTCTAATTGGCAAAGGGCTAGTTGAGTACAACTGGTGAATACTAACAATAATGGCAACATTCGCATTGCCATAGTATTCATTGTGGCTCTATTATTAAAATGAGAGCGGTCCATTAAACATGTATTTGATTTGGTATTGTTTCTTCTTCTTCTTCTAGGCTATCCTTTAGCTGAATAATTTCTTCACTATTAATAGCCTTTTCAATGTCGAGTAACATGATAAATTGCTTATCCCGATGTACAAGTCCTTGAATAAACTCCGAATTAATTCCTTGTCCTACTTCTGGTACATCCTGAATATCTTCCTCTGCTATCTCTAACACATCAACTACCTTATCGGCCATGGCACCAATTACTTGCTCAGTACCATTAATGTTAAGGTTCAATACCATGATGACATACTTATCGGAGGTAGTGTGAGCTTCCATGTCAAATTTTAATCGCATGTTAACAACCGGAATAACCTGACCTCTGAAGTTGACTACTCCTTCAATTGTTTCTGGGGACTTGGGTAAATAGGTGATGGATTGCTCATCCGATACTTCAATTATCTCAAGTACCCTATTAACCCCAAGTGCAAACGATTCGTTTTTTAAATGAAAGCTTAGAAATGACTGCAATAAATTGTTTTTCATAATGGTGTGTTTTGCTGTTATACAATGCTGAGGGAAGGCAAAATAATTTACTACAATGGTAGCTAGAACAATACTTGTAAAAAACGGTATTTGTAACTGTCTTATTTGTACAAAAGGGGGTTTGTGCTCCCCCACAAAAGGGTTGTTGAATTGGGGGGGTAAGCCTTCTAAATGATTAATTTCTTATGCTTGTGTAATTGTTGGATAGTGCATTGTTCACACTTAAGTGTAAGCGGTGTATATGAAGTATTGAAGGAATGATATTTTGCTAGGTGACTTTAAATTGACACCTATCCAAAAAAAATAATAGAATACTAAAAGCAAAATATATGCTCATTATATTTTATTGTTTAGTTCTATAGGTTCAATAATTTTTGCAAAATTAAAATGAGTTTTACTTTGGATCGCTAAGAGGTGTCTTGTTTTAAGAATAAGAAAACGGTACAAAAAGGGGGGCGTGAATAGTGGTTTTGGGCTGTACCATCTTTTGAATTGTTTAAGATATTTACCAAAAAAAATCATGAGCGCTTTTTTTAAGTGTATTTATCATTTTATTCTTTGGTCTTCAGGAGCCGACCTGCGTTTATTGCATCAGGTTGAAATAGATAAAAACAAGTATGTGGGCATTGGAGGCACTGTATTGTTTACAGCCCTAATGGCGGCATTAGCCGGAGGTTATGCTTTTTACACAACTTTTCAAAGCATTGGTATAGCATGTGTGCTTGGTGTTTTTTGGGGCGCACTCATATTTAACTTGGATAGGTACATTATTAGTACTATGCAGTTCAGTGAAAGCCAAAAGCCACTAAGCAGATTTTTAAAGGTGCTGCCACGTTTGTTAATGGCAATTGTATTGGGCTTGGTAATTGCAACACCCATTGAATTAAAACTTTTTGAAAGAGAAATTGAAACAAGCATTGAGCAAAAAATATTGATGTTAAGTAACCAGCAACAGATTCATGTTGATAGTTTAAAATCTGTACAACTTTTGGGTGTAAGTCGTCAAAAAGAGGACTTAAATGAACAAATTAATCAGCGGATTGCAAAGCATGATTTGTTGCAAGATAAAGCAGAAAGGGCTTACGCGCTATACCTGCAAGAGTTAGATGGTTCGGGTGGTTCAGGTCAACGAGGTAGTGGCCCTATTTTTAGAGAAAAGAAACAAGAGTATGAACGCTTACTTAAGCAAGCAACAGCATATGCGAAAGATTCAGAAGCCTTGAATAAGGTTGATAGGGAAAGAATTAAACAGCTGGAACTAAAGGTTGAAGAAACACAGAAAGCGTACCAGAGAAGATTACAAGCCCTAATCGATAAAAACGAAGATAATAATGGCTTGGCAGCACGTCTCTTAGCTTTGAGTGAAATAGGGCATTCAAACAAATCCATGCTTATGGCTAAGTGGTTGATAAGCCTATTGTTTATAATCATTGAAACAGCTCCGGTTCTTTTTAAGCTTATCAGTAATAAAAGTGCTTACGATTACCGCTTTATGCGCCTTCAAAATGAGGCTGTGTCTTACGAAAAGTTTTTGCACCATCAGTTTGTAACAGAAAATGAACATGAAAAAATAATTTTCGATGATTGGATGAAGCAACGATTGACTTTGGAAAAGGAATCCAATACAGATTTGGCGAAACAGAAAGCAAAGCTAATTAAGAACAGGCGTCAAGCAGCATTGGAACAAGGTAATCAGATAAGCGAAAATAATGCTAAACGAAATGACATACAAAACGATGAACAGAAAAATTAAAATCGCCGTTGTTGAGGATCAGCCACTTTTTAGGAAAGGCATAGTTAGTATTATCAACGCTCATGATGACATGGAGCTTGTTTTCGAATGTAGTAACGGCTTGGAGTTTTTAATTGAGTTAAAGAATCATATACCCGATGTGGTACTTATGGATGTGATAATGCCGGTGATGGATGGAAAAGAGGCCATATCCAATGCCTTAATCCTGCACCCCCATTTGCGAATTATTGCTCTAACCTTATTAAGTGATAAAAGTGACTACCACCAAATGATATGCAGCGGTGTTAAAGGCTTTTTGAATAAGGATGTAAACCTCGATGAACTATTCAAAGCCATTAATGAAGTGTCCAAAGGAGGAGTCTACTTTTGTCAGAATGTGTTACGTGACTTAATGTCAAATGATGATACAGCACAAACTGATAATGCTGAAATAAGTGAAAGAGAGAAAAGTATTTTACAATATATATGCCAGGGTGATACAAACAGCCAAATAGCAGAGCGATTGTCTATTAGCATAAAGTCTGTGGAAAGGTGTCGTGCTATACTTGTTAAAAAAACAGATTCCCGTAATACCGCCCATATGATTACTAAAATTGTTTTGAATAAGGTGGTAAAAATTGAATTAGCAGATTAGGTGTGCTCCATCTGATTGACGGCAAATTGTGGTTATTTGACCTTGTTAGAATTACAAATGACATTCTTGTAGAGATAATGGGAGAAGATATTGAATAATCGATTAGTGAAATTGTAAGCAATGCACTAGGGAATCCTACAATTGTAACCAGAATTTATTTGATGTTGTGTTGTGCGAGCATGGGTGTTACACTGTTTTGTATTAGCATAAAAACTGCTCAATGCTACAGGCCGTATTTGATGCTGTAGATGATAATTATATTCGCTAAGTGTTTAATTAATAGTAAATCTTTGTTGCAAACCCCCCTTTTGGGTTATTGTTTTTAGGGTAAAAGTATGGTGTTTTATTCTTGTTAATATCAGAATTTTACATACATAAAAAACAAACTTTTAAAAACAACAAATCCGATACCCCATGAAATGGAAAAATATTAAACTAGGGAAGAAATTCTTTGTCTCATTTGGAGTCATAGTCATATTATTAATCGCTGCTGCAGGCTGGTCTATCAAAGGAATAAGCGATATAGTGGCTGATGCTGATGTAGTTATAGCAGGTAATCAATTGCGTGCAGAATTAGACGAGCGTTATGTTGATCACTTACTTTGGGCGCAAGACGTTAGTAATTTATTGACCAATGACGAAGTTCATGAGTTACATGTGCAAACCGATCATCATCAATGTAAATTTGGTAAGTGGTACTATGGTGAGGGAAGAAGACACGCAGAGGAATTAACACCGCAGTTAAAAAGTAAATTTGATGAGTTTGAACAGCCACATATACATTTGCATCAATCAGCTATCAAGATAAATGAAGTATTTGAGCAGATGGATTGGCAGATGGCGCTTACCTTAACGGAAGCACAAATGGCACATATTAATTGGATGCATCAGGTAAAAGATGATATCTTTATTAATAATAGTGCTCAAATTAATGTTCAGAAGGATCCAACTCAGTGCAAGTTTGGAAAGTGGCTTGAGTCTGACGAATTTAAAGCGTTTATGCGTGAGAACCCGCATTTACAATCTAAAGTTGATGCCATAAATACAGCACATCGTGAGTTGCATAGTTCTGTTAAATTAGCTGAAAATTACCAGCAAAATGGACAAAATAATCAAGCAAAGACCTATTTTGAATCAACTATTTTAAAAAATACAAATGATGTATTAGCACACCTCAACGATTTTACCTCACATGTAGGTGATGGTTTGAATGGTATGCAAGAAGCAAATGCCATTTATCAGGATGAAACCATGGTTCACCTCAAAAGGATGGGTGATTTATTTCATGAAATTTCTGAAGAGTCGAAAGAATACATCATGACCGATGAGGTGATGAAAGAGGAAGCTTCAATAACACGCTATGGTATTATTGTAGCTAGTATCATTATGATTATCGTTTCAATTGTTCTTGCTTACTTCATATCCAACAGTATTGTTAACCCATTGAAAGCATCTGTTGATTTTGCAAAACGAGTAGCCCAAGGCGATTTAACAGCAAAAGTTGATGTTGATCAGGAAGACGAAATAGGTGAATTGGCTAATAGCCTGAAAGGTATGATTCTGCAATTACGTGAGATTGTTGGAAATATAAAAACGGGTGCCGCTAATGTTTCTACTGCCAGTGATCAGTTGAGTTCTGGTTCGCAGCAAATATCAAATGGCGTTAGTGAGCAGGCAGCAAGTGCCGAGGAAGTGTCATCGTCCATGGAGGAAATGACAGCTAACATACAGCAGAATACTGAGAACGCCTTGCAAACACGTACGATAGCCTTAAATGCTACCAATGCTATGGAGCAAGTAGCTACTGCGTCAAACGATAGCATGAAAGCAGTGCAGGACATTGTTAAGAAAATAAATATGGTGGTTGAGATAGCTGAAAAAACTGACCTGCTAGCCATTAATGCCGCTGTTGAAGCAGCGCGTGCAGGCGACGAAGGAAGAGGTTTTGCGGTTGTAGCTGCCGAAGTAAGAAAACTTGCCGAACGCAGTCAAACGGCAGCGAATGAAATTGTTGAATTGGCCGAGAATGGACTTATTCTTACTGAAGAATCAACTAAGATGTTAAATGATATCTTGCCGGAAATTCAAAAAACATCGCAATTAGTTGATGAAATTGCTTCAGCGGGAAGGGAACAGGAAACAGGAGCTAACCAGGTGAATGCGGCCATTCAGCAATTAAGTCAAATAACACAGCAAAATGCCTCATCATCTGAAGAAATGGCGGGTAGCTCTGAAGAATTAGCTGTTCAAGCAACAGAGCTTGAAGGTGCTACTCAGTTTTTTAAGATCGATAATGTCACGTTCCAGCAGAGTGCTCATAAGGGGAGGAATAAAGTTGCTCCTCAAGCAATGGGAACAAGCCTTAAACGCCCTGCTCAAAAGCCAATTATTGAGTTAGAAATGTCACAGGAGAATTTGGATGATTACGGTAGTTATTAATTAGTATAAAGAACGGCAAATGGATTTTTTGAATAATATAAAAATCAGAAAGAAGCTTAACTATAGCTTAAGTTTAGCCATGACTGTATTGATTTTGGTGATGGGTATTATCATCTTATCAATTCAGGAACGGGAGTTGAATGAGGAGGCTGATATACGTATGGGTGAGCAAACGACCGATATTTTACAGCTGATTGAGCGTGAAGTGGTTCAAAACCAAGAAAAAGTTCAGTTAAGCATGAGCTTTGCAGAATCGTATTTCAAAAATCTGGGAGAAATAAGTATTGATGAGTCAAACATTTTAAGCATGCGAGTGCTTAACCAATCAACTCAACAGTCTAAAACAATCGGTTTACCGTCCTGGACTGTCAATGGAGATATTATTCAAGAATCTAATGCTATAGTTGATGCGATTCAAAAGCAGGTAGGAGGAACCGCCACAATCTTTCAGCAATTTAACGATGGTTATGTGCGTATATCAACCAATGTAAAAGCTAAGGATGGAAAACGAGCTACTGGAACCTATATTGATAATGATTCACCTGTTTCAAAAGCAATCACTAAAGGAAGAACCTTCACCGGACGCGCTTTTGTCGTAGGCGAATGGTATCTGACTGCCTATCATCCAATAAAAGTAGATGGGCAGGTGAAGGGGATTTTATATGTGGGTGTTAAAGAAAAGGAGTTAAGCGAGCTTAAATCAATTCTTTCTGAAAAAGAGTTTTTTCATACAGGATATCCATTTATTGTTGATAAGAACGGACAGCTGATAATTCATCCCGAAAAGGAAGGCGAAAATATAGAGAAAAGTACACTGTTCACTCATCTTGTGAGTGATGAGAACTTGCAGTCTCGCATTGAATCAAATTGGGATGATAAAGATGTTTTGTTGTATTCGAAGTATATGACTTCAATTGAGGCTTATGTGTGTGCCTTGGTGTTTAAGGATGATTTATTGGTAAGTATTAGAGCCATGAGAAGTGTATTGGCGATAATTCTGGTAATTGGCATAATTATATTTGTTTTAATTAATAGCTGGATAAGTTCTAATATAGCTAAAGGATTAGAGAAAGTGGCTGGGGTGAGTGAGGCCATTGCGAAAGGTGATTTAAACCAGGATGTAGATATTCAACAAAAGGATGAAATTGGTCGTCTGGCTGCTTCTTTATCCAGTATGAAGGAAACACTAAAAGGTGTAGTTGGTACCATTCAGACAGGTGCTGGTAATGTGGCTCAGGCAAGTGAGCAATTAAGTGCAGGTTCACAAAATATATCAAGCGGAGTAAATGAACAGGCTGCTAATGCCGAAGAGGTGTCTTCGTCGATGGAAGAAATGACTGCTAATATTCAGCAGAACACCGAAAATGCAGTTAAGACACGTGATATTGCACTCAAAGCCAGTGGTGACATCGAGTTGGTGGCACAAGCTTCCAATGAAAGTATGCAAGCGGTACAAGATATTGTTAAACGTATTGGCATAGTTGTAGAAATTGCCGAAAAAACAGACTTGCTAGCGATTAATGCAGCTGTTGAGGCAGCACGCGCAGGAGAAGAAGGTCGAGGATTTGCTGTAGTGGCAGGTGAAGTTCGTAAGCTAGCCGAGCGTAGTCAGCAAGCAGCCAATGATATTGTTGAACTGGCCGAACAAGGCTTGGTTTTAACTCAAAGCTCCACAGAAAAGTTAAACGCGATCGTGCCCGAAATTAAAAAAACCTCGCAATTGGTAGAAGAGATAGCTGCAGGGGGCAGAGAGCAGGAGGCAGGCGCTCATCAGGTTAATGCTGCCATTCAGCAGTTGAGTCAAATAACCCAGCGAAATGCTTCTTCATCAGAAGAAATGGCAAGTAGTTCAGAAGAATTATCGGTGCAAGCAGGCGAACTGGAGGATGCCATTAGTTTTTTTAGTATCAACAACAGGCATGTTGGTGTTAAAAATAAAGTACGCCACAACGTAATGACTAATGGTATATTACAAGGTACGCGAGTGAATTAGATAAATAGCGGACAGAATTACAGTGCTCTAGTCAAAAGCAAGATGTCTCTAACTGCTATTGTAGGGCTAGTAACAATATAAGAAAAGGAAAAAAATAAAACGTATAAGCATGAAGAAGATAAACTCATATTTAACATTTCGCTTAAAAGGTGAATTGTTTGCAATAGGTGTCGAAAAAGTATTGGAAATTATTGAAACCAGTGAAGAACATGCGATCACTGCCCTTCCAAAAGCACCTGAAACAATACAGGGCGTAGTTAATTTTAGGGGTAATGTAATACCTGTTGTTAATACCCGCAAAAAATTTGATCTTGAGGAGTATGCCGAGAATGAGAAGCATGTTGTGATGGTTCTTAATCTCACCATTGGTGGCGTAGAGCAGGTGATTGGAGCTATGGCCGATAAGGTGGTTGATGTGATTGAAATTGACAAGGAACAAATACAGTCGGTACCAGAAGTTGGTAAGGGTTACGATTCAGATTATATAGCAGGTGTTGTTTTTCGAAATGATAACTTTATTATGCTTTTGGATATTGAGGCTGCTATTGATTCTGCGGAAATTGTTCAACTTCGAAAAGAGGAAGAAGCAGATGAAAATGAAGGTGATGAAGTAGTTGTTGAAGAAACAGAATAACGATATTTCCAGTTTTTCTGGGTGAATAGGGTTAGGATGAGTGTTAGTCCGGGATTTGGGTTCCCGGACTTTTTTTGGTATAAGTCATACGATAGCAACATGGAAATTAGGTAAATAATATTGCTGCTTTTAACTTACACTGTTGAATGATATAATAAGAAAAGCAGGGCGTCACTATAGTGGAGGTAACAATAATTAAGTTCGAACCAATAGCTATGCTCACAACTTAGGTGATAACTTCCCTGAATAAGGGGCGTGAGAATTGAAAATAGGTATTTATTGGTGTAACTTAAACCAATGGATGACAAGGGTGAAATACAGAAAGCCTTATTTAATTACATTAAGCAACAATTACCTGTAAATCTAAGCCTGGTGCATGAAGTGTCGGAACTACTTGAACTGAGTTATGACAGTACATATAGAAGACTGCGCCTGGAAAAGGCCTTAACCCTCGATGAGGCATTGATACTGATTAAGCACTTCCAGTGTCCTTTGGAGTTACTTATGAAAAATGAGCTTAACTTGCTTACCTTTCAACATTTTTGTGTTGCTCCAGAACAATTTGATAAGCATCAATGGATTGATTTTATTTATGCCAGGTTAAAGCTAATTTGTAAAGCACAAAAGAAGCAAATTATTTATGCCGCTAAGGATCCTCCTATCTTTCAATATTTTCAGTTTCCGGAGATTGCATCTTTTAAGTTTTATTTTTGGGAGAAAACATTGTTTCATTCGAAGAAATTAGATGGAAAAACATTTAGTTTGGATAAAATGGATCCTGATGTAGTTGAGAAATGTCGGAAAATAGCCGCCCTTTCATTGCAAATACCAACAGTCGAGATTTGGAATGAGGACACATTCACTATTTTGTTGAGACAAATTGAATACCATTGGGTGTCAGGTTATTTTGATACTAAGGATGACTTGCTTCAATTGCTCAACAGTATTGAGCTATGGTTATATCATAATCAGAAACAGGCTGAATTAGGTATGAAGTTTCTATATGGCCATGAGCCGCACGGTCTTAAAAACTCATACACTCTTTACGAAAATGAAATAGTGCTGAACGATAACTCTATATTTATATCAGAAGATAACAAGTCTAGTGCTCATATTACATATAATGTGCTTGGACTTTTGGCATCTTCAAATGATAATTTTTGCCATAACGTGGCCAGTCTTCATCAAACATTAATATCGAAATCGAATCTCATAAGTCAGGTTGCCGAGAAAGAGCGTAATCGTTTTTTTAATAAGCTACATGCCAAGGTTAAACAATTTAAAGAGCTACATGAGTTGTCGAAATTTGATGGTTGATGGCAATGTTTTTAAAGGGTAGCTAACGCAATAGTACCACTTGAAATTCAAATTGTGTAGGTATAGTTACTAAATAAACGGTGTTTTTATCACTTATCTTAACCTGTGTAAGGTAATTCACTTCTGCGATTGCAGATTTTAACTTAGCATACTTGTGCGCTACTAGAATTTATTTTCTTCGCCTGATAGCTAGTTAGTTTGTAATAGAAGGGGCGCGGGATGACACGCGACAGCATGACGATGAGTTTGTTGACTATCCCTGGAATGCAGATGACTTTGTTTGATTTTAGATGTCTGAGACTATAGGATACAACTTCTTTATCGCTCATCCACAGTAGTTTGGATTCAAGGTTTGAGTGATTTTTATTTAAGCCCATACGCGAATGAAAACTGGTGTTGATAAACCCTGGGCAAAGTGCCTGAATTTTAATTCCATACGGGTGTAAGTCGATAAACATACATTCCGATAGATTGGCTATGAAAGCTTTGCTAGAACAGTAAAAATAACTTAACGGTGCAGGGAGGTAGGCGCATAAGGATGCGACGTTGATGATCGAACCACTTTTCTGTTTTTTCATTTTAGGCACTACCGTGTGTATAATCCGCGAGGCTGCTGTAATGTGAACCTGAAGCATTTGACTTTGCTTATCAAAAGAGTCTTCGTAGAAATCACTTCTATTACCAAAGCCAGCATTATTTATCAACATATCAACATTGGAGAGCTTATCAATTGAGGAGATTAGTGATCGCAGTTCTGCCTGATTGCATAAATCGGCCTTGAAAGTGGCAATATGCGTGTCGTAGCTTCCTTCCAGTTCCTCCTTAATCGTCTCCAATAGGTTTTGTTTTCTCCCAGTCAAGAATAGGTTCCAGTTCCTTTTTGCAAGTTGGGTCGCAAATGCTTTACCAAGTCCACTTGTGGCCCCCGTTATAATGGCTGTTTTGTCAAACATGGTTAATTTATTAATGACTTTATAGTTCAGATAGGCGCTTCTTTAATCGTAAGAGGTTGTTCGTAAATACTTTTTTGATGACAGGCTCTTGAATCCACTGAGGGAACTTAGGAGCCTCATTAGAAAAAGTTTTAAAAGTAATTTTCGTTAGCTCATCACTGATTCGTTCAATGGTCCACGATGCTTCATAATGCTTGTTTTGCTTTTTTTGTTGATGATAGTTGTTAGTACTCATGACTTTGATGACACTGTGCTTACTATCTGTTTTGAAAAAGCTGTACCGGGCGATTAGTTCACGATTGGTAAATGGCCAAGGAAGCTCTATATTAATGCGTAGGAGATGATGGGAGCTATCAGAAAAAGAATCAATAGACTTGATACCAATAAACCACTCGCTAGCCGTGTTACAGTTACGTAGGTACTTTTCAACAAGGTCAAACGAGCAGGTAGTGAGTAGTTCTCCTTTACGCTCTCGTACTGCTTGTGAATCATTTAGTGTAATCCACCGCTCATATAATTTTATCTTGTTTTTTTCTTTCACAAAGGCCCAATTGTTGTCATTAGTATTACATAATGACGTGTTGACTACTTTTGCAGATGCTAGTTCTGGTGATAGTAGTTTGACTAAGATGAGAATAAGTAAAATCATGATGCAAACTTTTAAGCTGTTATTACTTTTTAAATACACGGACTGTTGTAAGAGCACTGCCAGGCAGTGTGGAACTGTAATGTATAGTGTAAAAGTAGATGCATAGCTGTTTTTGTGCGAATGAAAAATCAGGTGCTGGTCGTGCCGTTGTTGGGATAATTGCAAATAACTTTGGAGTTATGTGTATGTGCTCTTTATTATCACTTAAAATGTTGGCAACAACTGTTTGATTTGCAAAAAATGCCAGATTTTATAATCTGCATTGGGCGTCTGTTGCATGCATTGCAATTGTTGTGTTACAAACCATGTGTATAGTCCAATTAGTCTCAACTCAGATAATCATTGCAAATATCATGGAGCTGCCCAAGCCCGGGTTCAGAGTAGCTTAAAGCTTATGTTCTGGTAGCTTATATACATATCATATATGTATCCTATTATAGTCTACTTACTATTGAATAGGAATAAACTACGTTTTAAATACATATCATCTTCGATAGAACTTTGATAAAAAACGAATATGAATTGACAATGGGACGAATAAACTATAAATTTAATTAGTTAATAATTGGTAGTATGCTCATTGTTGCTTCGGTTTACCCTAGTGCTTGCCTTAGTGATGACCATACCCTGACCAGCTAAATAATAGTATTGTTATGGCACGTATCGATAATCCTTTATTTAAAGGACTAAAAGGTAAAATTGGTGGTTTAATCTTTTATGAAAGAGATGGCCAGACTTTTGTACGATCAAAGCCCGATGGTATCAAGGATGCCAAAACGCCTTTGCAATTAAATCAGCGTAAAAAGATGGAGTTAGTCAATGATTTTCTTCGCCCATTTAAACGCTTATTGAAAAGAACGTTTGTTGATCCACAATCAGAGAAGCGAGCGTATAACCTGGCAAAATCATATAATTTATTGAATGGAACCAGTGGCTTTGCCGATGAAATGGAAATTAATTATCAGACAGCGCTTTTGTGTAAAGGTCCTTTGGTGAAGCCGCAACAGGTAGGTGGTGAGAAGGGTGTGAATGGCATTGTAATAAAATGGAAGTATGTTAAGGGTGAGGGTTCACCGTATGATAATTTGTTGGTGATGATGCGTCATAAAACTTATTTGTCGTCCGATTTTTTATTCACTGGAGCAATGCGGAATGATGAAAAGTACTACTGGCAATTTGATGGTAATTACAATGTTCAGGATTATCATTTCTGGCTTGCTTTTACCGATAGGATGGGGGAGGAAATGAGCAATAGTGTCTATGTAGAGTTGATTCAATAAAAAAGAGCCGGCATAACCGGCTCTCCTGTTTGTATTGATAATTTCTTATCAATCGCGTCCTAAATGATTTTTTTGAAATGAATTGAATTGATTAAAATTAAGTTGTTTATATGTAGTTTTTCTAGGTTTGGGTGCTTTCGAGCCTTGCATTGTGGCCTCTCTTTTAAATAGCTTACGTTTAATCAAAAGCTTTAGAGAGACTGGGTAGCTGAGAACTTGTTCGAAGATCGCCCAGCCGCACTTAAGCTTGAGATAAATAAGAAAGTTATTTAAAAAGTAGCCTTGATCTTTTTTCCTTAGTTTTTGTGATCAAGAACAAAAAGTAAGTCCGGTTTGGGCGGATAGCCCAATTGATAAAAATAATTAGGACAACATTAATTGCTGATTAATAAACCAGTGATTGAATACTGTGAGCGGGGATATCGATTGTTGTCGATTGATCACCAACCATTAAGTGATAGGTGATGGCTTCTTCAGTATTATTCATCACAACCGTTATCATCGAACCATCGGTATTAAGGAATGAAGTGCTGTTCATATGGCTACGGCTAGTTGTTGTACTCACTCGTTTGGCACCAGGTCGTATGAACTTTGAGAAGTGACCAATATAATAGTACGACGGTGTTAATATGAGTTGATCCGTTCTTGTGTCTGCATGGATGGGCGCAAAGCAGAAGTTGCCCACATGGTTAGGTCCGCCGGTGTGATCTAATAAGATATTCCAGTCAGTCCAACCTGCTGTTCCGCAGTTGAAGTCGTTAATCATCGATGTGCCATAGCGTTCGGCATTGGACCATCGTTGGTATTGTGTTTCGTCAAAAGCTTCGATGCATCCTTCTGTAAAAAGTAATTGCTTATCTGGGTAGGACTCTTTGACATTGCGTAAATTGCGCCACATTGACTGACCGCCAGCCCAACGCTCATACCAGTGAAATCCTATTCCCCATGCATATTTTGCTGCCTCCGGGTCACCAAAGATGGTGTTGGCACGATGGGGAATCAGATCACGATTATGATCCCACACCACAATGTTTTTGTCTCCTAAGCCTTCTTTTTCAAGAGTTGGCCCTAAGTAATTTTTCAGGAAATTACGCTCTTCCTCGGCCGTGTAAACGCACGATTCCCATGTTTGAACAGCCATTGGTTCATTCTGTATGGTTAAGCCCCAAACTGGCATGCCCTCTGCCTCATAAGCTTTTATGAATTTTGCATAATAGCTGGCCCACGATTGATAATACTCAGGTAAAAGTTTTCCTCCTTGTAGCATGTGTTTCTTGCCTTTCATAAATGCAGGTGGACTCCATGGACTAACATAAAATAGCAATGGATCGCTGGCTTGTGCCATCGCTTCTTTAATCATGGGAATACGTTCTTTTTTATCCCGCTCTATGGAGAAGGTATTCAGTGCTTTATCTCCCTCTTCAATGTAGGTGTAACTTTCGCTTGCAAAGTCGCAACTGTGAATGGTTGTTCGCAATAAGGTGTAATCAATTCCTCCTTTACCATAGTAGGCATTCATCAGTGCTTTTTGCTTATTGGCAGATAGCTTGTTGTATACTTCTGCTGAAGCATCGGTGATGGCACCTCCAATACCGATGAAGGACTGGAACTGTTTATTTGGATTGACAAATATGGCTACTTCCGATTCCAAAGGTTGGCTTGCTTGGCTAAAACTAAGTTTGCTTTTAGGTGATAAGCGATCGTTGTTCGCTTGAGTTGTGACATAAACATTAACAACCTTTCCTTTTATTGAGTATGTTAATGTTTGAGGTGCTTCATTTTTATCTGCTTTCTGGTTAGGTGTGCAAGCCATTAGTAAATAGCTTAAGAGAATTGAAATACTTATTCGCATATTGTTGTATTTAAAGTTTGTTATTGCATCTAACGGTAAACCTACAATATCTCGGTCTCTCTTTAAGCCTACTACAAGGTGTGATGAGGTAAGGATGAGTGAAAGTGAGGTAAATATGAGGTGTTTAAAACTACATATTAGTACTGTAAAAGTGATAAATGTATTATCCTTGTGTGGGTACTATATTGGGTGTGTACTTCTGATATAAGCTATTTGAGTTCTTGTCTAATTGTTTATAGTATGATGAAGTGTGACTCATAATTAGATTCACAAATGCTGATATAATATATAGCTATTAGTGAGTTTTGATAAGCAATTAAAGAAGGTTCAAGGAGTGAGCTTCATTTTTGTGTTGATCGATTTTAAATGCATAAAGATGTTCTAATAAAATATTTGTTAAACATTATTAAATTCAATACCATGATGCGATTTTCTTCAATGCTGTTATTAGCATTAGTTTTTATTGCTTGTAAGCACGAAAAAAACGATAATGATGCACAATTAATTAAGGTCAAGGATTATGAGAATGCTGTGTATGCCTCCTGGATTGGACAAATCATTGGCAATACCTATGGTTTAGGTTATGAGTTTACGTTTATTGATGAACCAGGTCCTGATGTATTTCCTTATGGTTATGGTTTTACATTGGCCGATTTAAGAGAGCATAATGGTGCTTATTCAGACGATGATACGGATATAGAATATATGTATTTGACTCAAATGGAAAAGAATGGAATAGAACCCATTTATTTTCATTTGGCAGAAGCATGGAAGGCGCATGTTAAGGAGCGCGTTTGGTTTGCGAACCGAATGGCTGTGACCTTGATGCATGCAGGGCATTATCCACCAATAACGGGGCATAAAGATTTTAATAGTGAATGGTTTCAGATTGATCCGCAACTGGTTAATGAAATATGGGCTGTTACAGCACCAGGTATGGTTGATTATGCTGTTGCCAAGTCAGAATTTGCTGCGCGTATTACAAGTAATGACTTTGGTCTGGAGCCCACGCTTCATTACGCTGCCATGTATAGTGCTGCATTCTTCGAAAAAGATATAAATCGCTTGATTGAGATTGGTAATCAGGCGCTGTCGCCAAAGAGTCATTTTGTTAATGCGGTTGAATTTGTGAAAAATCAGTACGGTCAATACCCTAACGATTGGCAGCAAGCACGAAAAAATGTATGTGCAAAGTATTATGTAGTTGAAGATTATAATCGGCATTCGTGGGCTGCTGTGGATGCAACCCTAAATGGTGCCCTTGGTATTATGGCTCTGCTTTATGGGCAAGGTGATTTTCAGAATACCTTGGATTATGCATGTGCTTTTGGTATGGATGCTGATAATCAGGCGGCAACAATGTGTGGATTATTAGGTATTGTGAATGGGTTTGAGAGTATACCCAAAGAGCTAATGTTTCCATTGGATGATGTTGATTGGGATTTACCATTTAATGATTCTTATAAAATGATTACCCGCGAAGGACTTTCAGATATTACGATTCGTGAGTTGTCGAAACGAACAGCCGTACAAGGAGAAAAGATTATTCTTGCGCATGGAGGTCAAAGGTTTGAAAAGGATGGTGAAGCTTTTTATTCAGTACCAACTAAGGCTGTTTTTTCAGCCCCATTTGAGTTAAATGCCATACCAAAAATGCCTTTAAAGAAATCAGAGTATTTTTATTATCCCATTCATACAGGTCGAAAGGATGCAGATATAGATATTACTATTGATGGACAATTACCAGATGGAATTCAATTAACTGATAATGCATTGCTTGGTACACCAACTGAATCGGGGGTATACCGTTTTGCCATCATCGCGCGCGATAAGCTTCAGGAAAGACGCATTGATGTTGAATTACATGTCCTGGCTGAAAATATGGCTTATGGAGCAAATGGTATGGTGTTTAATCAAAATTCCATTGATGATCAAATTGCGGTAATACGCGATGGAGATGTTGGCACAAGTTACATGAGTTTAAAGGGGAATCAAAGGCGTGAAATCGATTACTATGGCTACACATGGCAGGATGAGCAACTTATTTCAAGTTTGATTTATAATAACGGTAAGCCAAATGAGTTTTATGGCTGGTTTACAACCTTCGACGTGGAGTACCTTAAAAATGGCAAATGGGTGAAGTTAGAGAAATTTACCATGTCTCCTGATTTGAATATTGATAATTCGCAATGGCTAAAACCTGCATATCAGGATTATTACATTGAATTTGAGTCGATAACTACTAAAGGAATCCGCATTATAGGTTTGTCAGGGGGTATTGAGAAAGATGCCAATAATGCACATAGGGGAATTGAGTATGCAACAAGCATAGGGGAACTGGGTGTGTATTAATACATATTAAATTCAAATTCGCCAGTATTGGGTCTGCTTACGGATTTCATAGCTCTAAGCGATGACATCCGTATTCGTGCTAAGCAAGACTATCTTCCGATACAGAGTCGCTTTTTGTTTACGAGGCTATTTTTCCTATTTTAGAATTGTCATTACCATTATTGCACTATGAGGAATTATCTATTATTCTGGTTCGTACTAATTTGCCTGTCAAGTATTTCTATTGTAGATGTCTACGCTCAAAAGCTCGGTATTCCCGAAATTGAATATTTTAACCGCCGTCAGTATGGTGCGGCCACTCAAAATTGGAAAATATCTCAAAGCGAAAGCGATTTGATGTATTTTGCTAATAATGATGGATTGGTGGAGTATGATGGTTCGCAGTGGCTAAGCCACCGTGAAATGGGAACTGGGGTTGTTCGTAGTGTAAAATGCATTGGGGAACGAATTTACATAGGTACCCATAACGATTTTGGGTATTTTGAATATGATTCCCTGCATCAATTTTCCTATAGTTCCTTAGTTAGTACTGATGAGGTTAAAGATTTGGGTGACGTTTGGACCGTTCATGAATGGGGCGATTTGGTTGTTATTCATACCGAAGCGGCATTGGTGCTTTTGAAGGACGATAAGGTGATTAAAACTATTCCTAGTATTTCCCGGTTTACGACTTGTTTTTTGGTGAACGAAATGCTTTTGGTGGATGATGAGCAAGAGGGACTGATGGAGGTGCGTGGGAAGGATGTTTATCCTATTTCAGGAGGTGATTTTTTTGCCGAGAAGAATGTGACTTCAATTATATCTCTTTCAAATAGGGAGTTGTTAATAAGTACAATGAATGATGGGTGTTTTGTTTGGGATTTGAACCAGGTAAAGCCTTGGCGCGAAGATGTTAATCAATTGCTTAAAAAAGCCAATGTGTTTTGTGGTGCCCGATATAATGATGACTTATTGTTGTTTGGAACCATTCAGAATGGCTTAATTGTGGTGGATAATAATGGTCATTTAGTTATGGCAATTGATAAGGACAAAGGCTTAGTGAATAATACCGTACTAAGTGTATTTGTGGATAAAGAAGGTGGAGTTTGGTGTGGCTTAGATAACGGTATTGCTCGTGTTAGTTTGAATAGCAACGTTTCATTTCTTACAGGCTATTATAATTTAGGCACAGGCTATGTACAAGAACGTTATAGGAACGATTGGTATTTTGGTACCAACCAGGCTTTATTTAAAATTGATGATGAGGGTTTTAATAATCCGCTAAAAGATAGGGATGACTTTACTCGTGTTAAAGGAACCGATGGGCAGGTTTGGAGCTTATTTCAAGCGGGAGGTCAATTGTTATGTGGTCATAACAATGGTGTTTATGCTGTCGATGGCGACGAAGGGAAGCTAATAACTCCATCGTCTGTCAATGGAGTTTGGAATTTCTTACCCGTGGTGGGAGAAGAGAATTTTTTAATTTCAGGCACTTATAATGGCTTAATTCTTTTCGAAAACATTAATGGAAAATGGGTGTTTAAGCAGCATATAGATGGGTTTAATGAATCCTCTCGGTTTATGCAATGGGATGAGCAGGGGCGCTTATGGGTGTCGCATGGTTATAAGGGGATTTTTTGTTTGGATTTCTCTCAGGATTACAGCCGTGTTGACCAAGTGCATACCTATGCCATGAGTGATTTTTCGGGTAGCAGTTCTCTTACGGTTAGTAAATTTCACAAGCGCATGGTGATAGTGGGTAGTGCTGGTTTGTTTACCGTTGGAGCTGATGGTGATATAGAGCCCTATGAAGCATTGGATCATTTTTTTTCAACAAGAGTTTTTCCGTCTACTATCCAGGAAGATCAATATAAAAACTTATGGTTGCTTTATACCGATTTTGTTGAGGTGTTAAGGTATTTGGAAGATGGTACCTACAAAAAAATAACCCTTCCCTTTATTCCCCTGGAAAGAAAACTGGTAACCAGTTTTGAATCGGTTTTTGTTTATGATCGGGAGAATGTGTTTTTTGGAATAGAGGATGGCTTTGCACATTATGTGATGAAAGACTATTATAATTTTCGAATCCCATTTAAGGTCCACCTAAGATCTTTTACAGGGCGAAGTGATAGTGTTCCATATGTTTTTCATCAAACAAGCAATGATGATAATCCTCAATTAGAAGTGCCGAGTTATACATTCCGAAACAACTTATTTGAGTTTGAATATGCCGCCGCATTCTATGGAGATAAAGAGATGGAGTATTCGACACACATGTCTTCTGTTGATGAAAAGTATAGTGAGTGGAGTAGAGCCGCAAGTAGGCAGTTTACTAAATTAAGGGAAGGGACTTATGACTTTACAGTTAAAGCCCGGAATCGCTACGGGGTGCAATCAAAGCCACTCGTTTTCTCCTTTGAAGTGCTGCCCCCATGGCATCGTCATATGTATGCCAAAATAGCCTACTTGGTTCTTATTCTATTAATTGCAGGAGTTGTTTCTTATACCTTTAACAGGCGGATAGAAGTTAGTAAGCAAAAGGAAAAACTCAAGGCTCGTAAGCATTTTCAAGAAAAAGAAGAGCAATTGACCAATGATGCTTTAAGGGCAGAGAAAGAGGTGATTAAAATGCGTAATGATAAATTGCGTAGTGAGATGAAGTTTAAAGAGCAGGAGTTAGCCGGCTTAACAGTACACATCATTCAAAAAAACGACCTTCTAAGCGAACTGCAAAGCCAGCTTAAGCGTATTAAACGCATTAAATCTCCTGATGAGTCAGATCGCAAGATTGATAATCTGGTGCGAAAAATTGGAAAGGATATTGACAATGAAAGCAATTGGCAGATGTTTGAATCTCAGTTTGAGAAAGTGCATTTAACTTTCTTAAATCGATTGGTAGAAGAGCATAACGATTTAAATGATAGAGATAAAAAGTTATGCGCCTATATAAGAATGGGCATGGCTTCAAAAGAAATTGCTTCATTGATGAATATTAGCACTCGCTCCGTTGAGAATAATCGCTATAAGCTTAGGCAAAAACTGGGTTTACTTCAGGGAGATGACCTGTCAAAGTATATTGGAGAAATTTAGTGTTGTTCTATGAATGGATTAATGGTCGTCACCTCCCTTTCAAGTTCCTATAATTTTATTTGTATACACAGTTGATTGTGTTAGCTGCTTGTTGAGGGTACTACGGCAATCCCTTTAGGATTCTATAATTGAGAATTTTAATTTGCCCCAGATTTTATCTGGGGTTATTCTTATTCAACCACGCTGTGGTTGTTGGTGATAAATCCTGAAAAGGATCTAATATTAATAAACCTGCAAGGGATGCAGGGGGTATGATATATATCTTTTTAATAACAACCACAAAGTGGTAGAATCTTAAGTACGAATTGCCGTGTTGAGGGGGCGTATTAAAAGGCACAATTACTATTAACTTTATAGATTGTAGGTCAAAACTGGATCTCTTTGTTTTGCAATCTTCAAGAAATCGTCCTTTTCATTACAAAGCCATACCAAGTGTGTTTCAATGTGAGTCTTCATAAATTTTGAAATTACTATGATCAACGTCGAATGTAAATTAAGAGCTTTGTGATCTGCAATCGAAATTAAGGTTTGTTTCGTAATATAATCGTCATAATTCAAATCTATGAGCCATTCGGTGGGATTTCCCTTTTGGCTTCTAAGTGTTAAAAAATGCTTATTGAATGTAATTTTCAACTATTGGCTAAAGTGAGGTGTTTTGTTTGTTGTTTATGTGAAAAATGAAAAATATAATAAGTTGATATGCAGGTAATTGTAATTTATTGCGTGAGGTTAAAATGAGGTGGTAAGTGTAGTTTTGTGAGTGTTTTGTGAGTGTTGTTAATTAGTATTCGTTAACAATTGGATTTAGGTTTGTGCCAACAAATAATTTAAAATCCATTTATTATGAAACATGTACTAGGGATTTTTCTCTTTTTACTGGCTTTAACAAGTCAGGCGCAAAATCTAACTGTTACAGGTACGGTAACAGACGCCGCTGATGGTTTACCATTGCCAGGTGTTAGTGTGGTTGTTAAAGGTACAACTACCGGAACTGTAACAAATGTTGATGGACAATTTCAATTAATGTCAAGCCAAGGCGATGTGTTGGTTTTTTCATTTATTGGTATGGTTCCACAAGAGGTAACGGTTACATCAGAAACCATTAATATAGCTCTTGAAGAAGATGCTACCGATCTAGATGAGGTAGTTGTTGTTGGTTATGGAGTGCAGAAAAAAGCCTTGGTAACCGGAGCTAATGCAAATGTTAAAGGTGAAGCCTTAGCGGAATTGAATACCGGTAGTGCTATGGAAGCATTACAAGGTCTTGCTGCTGGTGTTAATATTACAAGAAGTAATGGTGCTCCTGGAGCAGGAACACGTGTAACTATTCGTGGAGCAGGTACAATTGAAAATGCTTCACCATTATATATTGTTGATGGAGTAGCTGTTGGTGGTGGTATTGATTATTTGAACCCGTCAGATATCGAATCCATTGATGTGTTAAAGGATGCAGCATCGGCTGCAATTTATGGTTCACGTGCAGCCAATGGAGTTATTTTAGTAACTACAAGAAAAGGTAAAAAAGGCCAGAAGGCTACAGTCTCTTATGACGGGTATTATGGTGTACAAAATGTATATAAAACTTTACCTGTGCTTAATGCTCAAGAGTATATGTACATTATGGATGAGGCTCGCTCAAATGAGCGATTGGCACCATTCGACTGGCAAGACAAGATTGTGAATGGCAATACCTATATGGGTGAAACTTTTCCTGGTAGTTTAGGAACAGAGTATGGCCAAGATGTATGGGATCAACTTCAAAATGGTTGGAAAGGTACGAACTGGATTGACGAAATGACTCAGGAGAATGCACCTATTGAAAGTCACTCGGTTAATATTACAGGTGCTTCAGAAGATGTAACATATTCGGCAGGATTCTCCTATTTTGACCAGACAGGTATGCTTGGTGGTGATATTACAGATGCCGGTTATAAGCGTATAACAGGACGATTGAACACTGAGTTTGTTGTTTTGAAGAGGAATAGCGGTAATTTACTGACGGTAGGAGAAAATTTCACCTATACCAATATTGAGAATCGCTCTGTGGCAACAGGGAATATATATTGGAATGATCTGCATAATGCATTGGTTACTAATCCACTGATGCCTGTAAATTGGTATAATGAAGATATTAACCATAGAACAGGTGGTTTTGCACCAACTCTGGAAGGTATCTCTATGGGGCAGCATAACCCTATTGCAACCATGTATTACCGTCATAATTATAACTGGGGCAAAGGCAATAACATTGTAGGTAATGTTTATGCTATACTCGAACCAATTGATAAGTTAAAGATTCGTTCTTCTTTTGGTGTTGACGCATGGTTCGGCAACAGTCGCTCATGGTCACCAACTTATGAATTAGCAACGCAGTATCAAAATACTGTTGATGGAGCGCAACAAGATATGTATCAAGGTACGCGTTATACCTGGACAAACACTGCGACTTATGATTTCAATATTGATAGTCATCGCTTTACTGCCTTAGTAGGTACGGAGATGGTTGAAGATGTATTGAATATGAATGTAGGTGGATCAAAGAGAAATACACTTTTTGGTGATCCAAAGTATGCTTACATTGATAATACAAAAAATCCTGAACAAGTTTCTGAAATAGGAACATGGGGTAAGGATTGGGCTGCACAAGGTGGTGGTTTAATGTCGTATATGGGACGTTTATCATATAACTTTAATGAAAAGTATATGGCCGACTTTACTATGCGTGCAGATGGTTCTTCTAATTTCGCTGAAGACAATCGTTGGGGTTACTTCCCTTCTGTATCAGCAGGTTGGAATTTTACGGAAGAATCATTTATGCAAGACTTTGACTTTCTAACGTATGGTAAGCTACGTGCAAGTTGGGGACAAAATGGTAATCAGGATATCCGTAATTTCGTCTATAGTTCTAATATAGCTTATAAAGATCAAGGTTATTATTTCGGTCCTAATAAAGACGTGCCCCAACAAGCGGCAGTTCCTGCCAATGTACCGAACCCGGATGTAACTTGGGAAACATCGGAACAAATTAATATTGGTTTTGATACGCGTTGGTTAGACTCACGTTTAGGTTTTACTTTTGACTGGTACATGAAAACAACCAAAGATTGGTTAGTTGATGCACCTATTTTAGGAACCTTTGGTGCTGGCGCTCCATTTATTAATGGTGGTGATGTTGAGAATAAAGGTTTTGAATTAATGTTAACCTGGAATGATAATGTGGGTGATTTCAAATATGGAGCAACAGTTACTGGTGCTTACAATAAAAACACCGTAACTAAACTGGCCAATGCCGAAGGTATTATTTTTGGCTCTGGTTCTGTATTGTCACAAGGAACCTCTGATATTGCTCGTGTTCAAATTGGTAATCCAATCGGTTTCTTCTATGGATATGAAACAAATGGAATTTTCCAAAACCAAACAGATGTTGACAACTATGTGAATGCAGACGGTGCACCTATCGTTGTCGAAACTGAGGCTGATACTCCACGCCAACCAGGTGATGTGAACTTTGTTGACCAAAATGGTGATGGTGTTATCAATGATGATGATAGAGTGATGCTAGGTTCTCCTCTTCCTGATTTCGAATTGGGTATTCAGCTTAATGCAGAGTATAAAGGGGTATTTGTCAACACTACTTTAGCAGGTAAATTTGGTCAGCAGGTTATGCAATCGTATCGTTCGTTTGCCGATCAGTTGGATCAAAACTACACAACACAAATATTTGGTCGCTGGCACGGAGAAGGTACTTCTAATCGTTTACCACGATTAACCTATAATAGTAATGCCAATACGAATTTGATATCGGATATTTACATGCACGATGCAGATTATCTGCGAATTAACAATTTAACTGTAGGTTATAAATTCGATCGTTTAATCAGAGATATCGAATGGATGAAGGCAGCTAAAGTATACATGTCTGTCAACAACCTTTATACATTTACAAAATACGACGGTATGGATCCTGAGGTTGGTTATGGCCCAGATGCATGGTCTTCAGGTGTTGATTTAGGTTTGTATCCATTGCCACGTACAGTAATGTTTGGTGTTAATGTAACATTCTAATTGTATCACATTGTTTCTTATAAAAATAAAGAATCGAATTATGAAAAGAATAATATATACAATGGTTGTTGGTGTTATGGTTCTCATCAGTAGTTGTGATGATCATTTAAATACCGATAATCTTTACGAGAAAAACTTAGATACTTTCTACAGAAATCCAACGGATATCGAGGAGGCCATGAATGGGGTTTACAATGCCTTGTTTGTGACTAGTCCACATAGTAACGAACATGTGGCTGCCAACCTGATGAGTGATGTAATGCTCGGTGGCGGTGGTCCTGATGATAAGAGTGCGAAAGATGTCGATCGTTTCCTTGATCCTCAGGAAGATACTTATGGTGATTTATGGAAAGAAACCTATAATGGTGTTAGTAGAGCTAATGCTGTTATTGAGTCAGTGCTTGAAGGAGATTTTTCACAATATTTTGAAACAGCAGCAGAGGCAGAGGAGTTCAAGAATAATACTTTAGGAGAGGCCTATTTTATGCGTGGATTCCTAATGTTCCGTGCAGCCCGCTTTTTCGGTGGAATGCCAATTATTCCTACTACAGATGCCGATCGTATGGTAGCTCGTTCTACTTTATCTGAAACATGGGCTTTTATAGCATCGGATTTCCAAGCAGCTGCTGATCTGCTGCCTGAAAAGAATTCTGGAGACTATACTTTAGATACTTATGGGCATGCTAATGTTTGGGTTGCTAAGGCTTATATCGCTCGTGCTTATTTATTTTATACGGGTTATATGACCAATATTGAAAAGCAGGCTACCGATGCATTGCCTTTATATGATGGTGGTAGTATATCTAAAGCTGAGGTGATTACGCATTTGGAAGATATTCGCGATAGAAGTGGTTATGCTTTGGCAGGTGATTTTAGAAATTTGTGGCCTTATGCACATGTGAATCAAAACGCAAGAGATTTTGATCCTGAAGGAACGCACCCTGTTTTACCTTGGGCTGAAGCTGAAGGTTTAGAGTGGGTTGGTCAGGATGGACCTAACTCAACTATTGGAACAGGTAATAATGAGGTGATGTTTGCCATGCGTTTTGGACTGGGAGACTGGGGTTTTGATAACGGTACAGGTCAGAAGTTTAATAACCGTGTGCCATTGTTCTTTGGTATACGTGATCACTCAATGGTTCCTTTCGGACAAGGTTGGGGCTGGGGTACTGTACACAATGTATTCTACGATACATGGCCAGAAGAAGATCCACGAAAAGTAGGGTCTGTAATTGATTTGAATTCAAAAGATGCGGATCAAGGTGTAGATGGCTGGGGAATTGGTAAAGGAGACCACAATACTGGTTTAGTGAATAAGAAATATACGACTATTCAGCATAATGGTGCCGATGGTGTGAAAGGTATGTTCTACTATTTATTTAATATGGTTCATGGTGATCCAATGCAGTTGTGGGCAGCTCAAGATTTCTATTACTTACGTTTCTCTGATGTTTTGCTTATGCACTCAGAATTAACTGAAACGAATGCTGGTATTAATGCAGTGCGTGGTCGTTTAGGATTGGATCCGGTAGACTACAACATTGATAATCTTAAAACCGAACGTATGTATGAGTTTGCTTTTGAAGGTGTTCGTTGGTTTGATTTGGTTCGCTGGGGTGATGTTGAAACTGGGAAAAATTATTTTGGTGTTGAAGCCAATGTAAATAATTCAGGTGTTGATGCTTCTTATAGTGTTAGCTATCGTAACGAAACCAAAGGTTTAGTGCCTATTCCGGAGTCGGAAGTTAGGTTGTCGAATGGTGTATATGAGGCCAACCCAGGATGGTAATCAAGTGTAAATTTTAAAATCTAGTCAAATGAAAATTAGCAAAATATTAGGTTTGATCACGATGGCATTCCTGTTAGTCTTTTCAGCATGTGAGCCCATTGAAGATAGAGATGTTCTAAGCAATAGCTTTGATCCGGATAACATTGAGTTGGCAGTTGTGCAAGCAACCAATGGCGGTAATAAGTTATCTATTCAAATGCAGACTGAAGGTGTGATTGGTTATTGGGATTATATCCTTGATGTTAAACATACCGATCGTGTAGAGGTAGTATTTCCGTTCACTGGAACGCATGAATTTACCTACTATGCCACTACACCGTATATGCCCAATAATAATCCGGCAGAAACGGAATATGTTCAAAAAACAGTTTCTGTAGAAATTACTCAGTTAGACGAACGTTTGCCTGATGCCTATTATTATTTGGTGGGTGATGATCTTGCTGGTAAAACCTGGGTTTTTGATGGAGGACCTGCACCTGATGGAGGTCTTTGGTGGTTTATGTCTGACCCAACAAACCCATGGGGTGTATGGTGGAACGCCGGTGGTGAGTGTTGTCCGCCAGCCGATGCAGCAGGTAAAATGGTTTTTGATGTGTCAGGTAATGCCAACTATACCTACTATGCCGATGCAGCTGGAGAACCAGTAACTGGCAGTAAATTTAAATTTAACGGAGACTACTCTAAAATCACTATTGAAGGACCTGCTAATTTGCTAGGTTCAATGGAAGGTGGTGGTAATGCAGGAGTGTTTGATATCGTTGAACTAACTGCTGATAAAATGGTATTACACGTACCTAATGCTGCCTGGGCAACAGGTTGGACATGGGTATTTGTGCCACAACAATAGATTTAATTAACAATTGATTGCTGATAAAGGGGCTTTACAGCAAAAGTAAAGTCCCTTTATTTTTTTTCTAATTTATCTTCCCAAATGATACGAGTAGTTCTTGTTTTTTTACTAGTTCTTAGGATTGTATTGCCCGTTCAATCACAAGGTTTTTTGCGCGTCGATGATACGCAAATCGTTAATGAAGAGGGACCTTTTATTATCCGCAGTATCGGTACTGGTAATTGGATGATACAAGAGGGATATATGATGCAATCTACCGACGCAGGTATCAATACACATACGCAATTCAGAGAGAAGTTAAATGAAACAATGGGAACGGATAAAACCAATGAGTTTTATGACTTTTGGTTAGAGCATCATTTTACAAAGACTGACGTGGACTCAATGAAAGCATGGGGCTTTAATGCTGTTCGACCAGCCCTGCATTATAAATGGTTTACACTTCCTATAGAACAAGAGATTAGAAATGCTGATGGTACACTCAGTGCTACCTGGCTAGACGAAGGTTTTAATATGTTGGATGAACTGGTTTCGTGGTGCGAAGCCAACCAAATGTATGTTATTTTGGATATGCATGGTGCCCCTGGTGGACAAGGAAAAGATGCCAATATCAGTGATTACGATCCTTCTCTGCCTTCCTTGTGGGAGAGTGTTGATAACCAGGATAAGTTAGTTGCCCTTTGGGTTAAGATAGCAGAACGCTATAAAGATTCACCTTGGGTAGGTGGTTATGATGTAATTAATGAAACCAACTGGGATGTGGATGGAAATACCCAGAATCAAAATGGCTGCAATTGCAAAACGAACAAACCCTTGTGGGATTTGCATCAGCGATTAACGGAAGCAATAAGACAAGTAGACCAACAGCATATAATATACATATCCGGCAACTGTTGGGGAAATAATTATAACGGTTTTGAGAATCATCCATTAAGTACTTTGGATACTAATACGGTATTAACCTTTCATAAATACTGGAATAGCAATCACCAAAATTCTATTCAATGGGCGCTTGATATGCGCGAGCAATACAACATGCCTTTATGGATGAGTGAATCGGGTGAAAATTCTAATCACTGGTTTGCTGAGGCAATAGAATTATTTGAAAAAAATCACATTGGTTGGTCGTGGTGGCCCGTAAAAAAGAGTCGCCTAAACAATGTATTAAAAGTAAACACCAATGAAAATTATTACGAATTATTAGATTCGTGGAAAGAAGGTAACGAGCCATTGTCAGCTGATAAGACTTATGAGGCTGTAATGGACTATGCCAAAGCGCATATGATTGAGAACTGTACCATTGCTCCAGATGTTATTTTCGCTCTCAATGGTGGCGATAACAGTCAACATACCCAGGCTTATAAAACGCACCTTTGCGGCGATTGGATTCAATGTGTAGATTATGATTTGGGTAAAGAGGGCTTTGCCTATAAAGATAATTTGTCGGAAAATATTCACGAAGGTGCTACTAAATGGTCGAAGTGGAATACGGGTAATCAATACCGAAATGATGGTGTGGATATTGGCAAAAGTGAGGATGGGTATTATGTGGGATGGACTGAAGCGGGAGAGTGGTTGCAATATACTTTGAATAGTGAAGAGGCTAAAAAATATACGATGGAGTTATTGTCATCGGCCTCTGCAGAGAGCGGAGCTATCTCAGTTAGCGTTAATGGAGATATTGTAGCCTCCAATATTGTATTGCCATCAACAAAAGATGAATCGAAATGGGAAAGCACATTGATAAAGAATATAAAGATGCCTAAGGGTAAAACCGTGTTGAGGATAAAGTTTGAATCTGGCGGTTCAAATCTTAAGGCGTTTAAACTCTCATATTAATCGTATTACAATTCAATAAAACAATGATACAAACAGTATTTAGGTTTGCCGTTTTAGTGTTAATAGTTGGTTTGTGTGGGTGTAGTAATGATGACCCACAAAGTTCATATGTGCCCAATTTTGAATTTAGTCAACATCCAAATGATGCTAACGTAATAGTGTTTGAAAATACCACACAAGGGGATCATTATTTCTGGAGATGGGATTATGGTAATGGCGATCGCACAGATCGTGAACCTATCACTAACTCAAGTCAACAAAGTTTTTATCCCGAAAAAGGAACTTTTGAAGTGACTTTAACTATATGGGGAAGTGCATCTGACTTAGCGGATAACAAGAAAATAACGAAACAGATAAGCATCGATCAAGATGTGTTTACTGCTGCCATTTCTCTTGAGCAAATAGAAGGCAAAACCAATACTTACCGTCTAGATAATACTACAACTGGTAATTTCAATAATGCTATCTGGATAATTAAAGGTCAGGAATTTCTGGATGATGGACAAGGAGTAGAGGTATACTACCCATTCGAAGGTGATTATAATGTGGGCTTGAAAGTGTTGGCAGGAGATTATGAAAAAATCATGTCGCAAACAATTCCGGTTGATGAAGATGATGCTGAGTTTTTATCGCATTACACCATGGTTTGGAATGACGAGTTCGATGGAAGTAATTTATCAGGAGATAAATGGTCATCTGAAACAGGTCAACACGGTTGGGGTAATGCCGAATGGCAAAATTACACCGATGGAGATAACGTTGAAGTGTCAGATGGTACATTAAAAATTATCGCTGAGAAAATTGGTGAGGGACAAAAAGTAGGTGACTATACTTCAGCTCGCTTAAATTCAACAGCAGCATTTACTTATGGTATTTATGAAGTGCGTGCTAAAATGCCGGCAGACAAAGGGCCTGGTGTTTGGCCGGCAATCTGGATGTTGGGTGAGTCGATACAAAATGGTACATCTTGGCCCTTGTGCGGAGAAATGGACATCATGGAATATGTGAGCTGGGATCCTAACACAACATCCAGCTCTATTCATATTGAAAGTAATAATCATGCTCAAGGTAATGCAATTGGTTCAGGACATTTGGCTTTAGAAACGGCTGAAGAAGAGTTTCATAACTATGGTGTTATTTGGACTGAAAGCTTTTTGCGTTTTTATCGTGATGATGTCGAAAACGTGATCTTAACATATAGGAAACCAAATGAAGCTACCGAAGAAAATTGGCCTTTCGATAAGCCTTTTTATTTCCTCTTAAATATTGCTGTTGGAGGTAATTATGGTGGCGTTAATGGTGTTGATGATATAATATTCCCAGCTACCATGGAAGTGGAGTATGTGCGGGTGTATCAATTGGAATAAAAAAATGAGAATGTGCTTTTCAGCAAGGGCGTGAGCTCTTTTTAAGGCCAAAAACTCATACATGTTGTTAGCTTGGTTAAACGATAGACAAGTCAATTACTTAACGAAGTAAGGCGCTTGTTTGAAAAGCACATTTCAAATGCTAACATTTCATTCATGATCTAAACGACATGGAGTTTTTGGTTCTTTTAGTTAGTCAGTTGTTGGCGTTAATGTAACTCAAATAGTAAGTTATGAGGTATATATCTTTTTTGCTTTTAATTTTCATGGTGGCAAGCTGCAATAGCCAAAAAGGCTATGAGCTGGTGTGGAGCGATGAGTTTGATGTGGATGGCTTACCTGATTCAACAAAATGGAGTTATGACACAGAGGGAAATGCTTGGCAGTGGGGTAATAACGAATTACAGCATTATACGGCCAATCGGATGGAAAATGCAAAGGTAAGGGATGGCCTCCTGCACATTACTGCTCGTGTAGAGGATGGATTTAATCAGCCTTACACCTCGGCGCGATTGATTAGTAAAGGAAAAGGAGATTGGTTATATGGCCGTATTGAAGTGAAAGCTAAAGTAGCTGGAGGCAAAGGTGCCTGGCCAGCCATTTGGATGTTACCAACTGATTGGAAGTATGGAGGGTGGCCTGCAAGTGGTGAGATAGATATAATGGAGCATGTTGGTTATGAGCCAGATTCTGTGTATTTCACCGTTCATACCGACGCCTACAACCATTTAAAGGGAACGCATAAAGCAAAGGCTGTTTACATGCCAAATGCCGAACATGAATTTCATGTGTACAGTGTTGAGTGGACGAAGAATAAATGCAGCTTTTTCCTGGATCATGAAAAAGTGTTTGTTTTTAGAAAGGAAGAGCAGGCAACTTCGGCACAGTGGCCTTTCGATAAACGCTTTCACCTACTCTTAAACCTCGCTGTAGGCGGTAATTGGGGTGGTAAGCACGGTGTCGATGATGATATTTTTCCTTGCGAGATGCTGGTTGATTATGTAAGGGTGTATCAAAAATAGTGAATGAATAAACTAAAATATAGAACAATGAATAAAGGACGATTCTTGATGTTATTGGTTTGCTGCCAATTATTCTTATTGGCTTGTGATTCACAACCAAGTGGTAAGGATGAGATTGACGTAAAAGTAGAGAATTTACTGGCTCAAATGACGCTTGAAGAAAAGGTTGGTCAGATGAATCAGTATAATGGTTTTTACGATGTAACCGGGCCTGCTCCTGCGGAAGGTGATGCTAAAAATAAATATGAGCACATAAAGAGTGGTTGGGTAGGATCCATGTTGAACGTGCGTGGTGCTAATGAAGTTCGAAAAATGCAATCTTTAGCAGTAGATAGCTCAAGGCTGGGTATTCCCATGATATTTGGGTTCGACGTTATTCATGGTCACAAAACATTATCGCCAATTCCATTGGCAGAGGCGGCCTCTTGGGATTTGGAAGCCATTGAGAAATCTGCTCGTATAGCGGCCATTGAGGCATCGGCAGAAGGCATCAACTGGACATTTGCTCCCATGGTTGATATATCGCGTGATGCACGCTGGGGACGTGTAATGGAAGGCGCTGGCGAAGACACATACTTAGGTTCACGCATTGGTGTGGCACGTATAAACGGATTTCAGGGCGATGACTTGAGTGCGCATAATACCATTGCTGCCTGCGCTAAGCATTTTGCTGGGTATGGATTTGCCGAAGCGGGCATGGATTATAATACGGTTGATGTAGGAACAGTAACTTTGCACAACGTTATTTTTCCTCCGTTTAAAGCAGCTATTGACGAGGCGGATGTAAAAACATTTATGAACTCCTTTAATATCATCAACGGGATACCTGCTACGGCTAATAAATTCTTGCAGCGCGACATACTAAAAGGTGAGTGGGGCTTCGATGGTTTCGTTATTTCCGACTGGAGTAGTGGTGCTGAAATGATTGCCCATGGTTATGCTAAAGACTTGGAGCATGTGGCTGAATTGGCTACTAACGGAGGTTCTGATATGGACATGGAGTCGTACGCTAACATTAAGCACTTGGTGAAATTAGTTGAAGCTGGTAAAGTAAAAGAGTCAACCATTGATGAGGCTGTAAAGCGTGTATTAAGGGTAAAGTATGAACTAGGCCTGTTCGATGATCCTTTTAAATATTGTGATGAAACGCGTGAGAAAGAATTGATTTATCATGCTGATCATATGGCGGCAGCTTTGGATATGGCGAAAAGGTCGATCGTACTTTTAAAGAATGAAAATAATGTTCTTCCACTTGCAAAGGAGCAAAAAAAGATTGCTGTAATTGGTACTTTGGCAGATGACAAGGATAGTCCTTTGGGTAACTGGCGTATGGCTGGTGAAGATAATACAGCTATCTCGGTACTGGAAGGATTGGATGCTTACGGTGTTAATTATAAATATGCCGAAGGTGCCGAGTTAGTAACTGGTCCAACAGCTTTTCCTGTTGAGTTAGAGATTAACACAACGGACAAATCGGGCTTTAAAGAAGCGATAGCCTTAGCAAAACAATCAGAAGTTGTTGTAATGGTATTGGGTGAGCATGGCTTGCACAGTGGCGAAGGACGTGGAAGAGCCAATCTTGGTTTACCTGGCGTTCAGCAAGAGTTGTTGGAAGCGGTTTATAAAGTGAATAAAAACATCGTTTTGGTGTTGATGAATGGTCGTCCATTAACAATTACCTGGGCCGATGAACATGTGCCTGCCATCGTTGAGGCATGGCAGTTGGGAACTCAAACGGGTCATGCTGTTGCGCAGGTACTGTTTGGTGAGTACAATCCGGCAGGTAAACTGCCAATGACTTTTCCTCGCCATGTAGGTCAGGTGCCTATTTATTACAATCAATATAGTTCTGGTCGTCCTGGTCCTAAAACCGAAGTATTTTGGCCCCACTATATGGATGAAAGCGAAAAGCCATTGTATCCATTTGGTTACGGTTTAAGCTATACGAAATTTGACTACACAGATTTAAACATTAACGTTCTGGAAGGGCGTAAAGTTGAGGTGAGTGTAGTGGTGACAAACAGTGGTGATAGAGTAGGTGAAGAAGTAGTGCAATTGTACCTGCACGATAAAGTAGCCAGTGTTGTTCGTCCTGTAAAAGAGTTGAAAGGGTTTGAAAAAATTAGTTTAGAGCCATCACAAACGTATAAAGTTGTTTTTACCTTGAGTGAGAAAGAGCTTGGTTTTTATAATGGGCAAGGGGAGTTTGTTGTTGAACCTGGTGACTTTGGTGTAATGGTTGGAACGAGTTCTGTAGAAGGTTTAACGAGTGAATTTGAATTAAAATAAATTTAAAAATTGAGTTCGGTAGAGACTATTAAGTCTCATAGTCGCACCGGAAATTAAGGCTTATTAAAAGAATTATCGCAGATTCCTTTTTATGCCGAACTCAATTTTTATACGCTTCTTAAGTGTTAAAATAATAATTCTCTGCCTATTTAAGAATTATTAAGAATCTATTTAGTGTATTTTGTACACTATTGCATATCTTCGACCCTATACCTTTTCAATTAATTACAGATGAAGTACTTCTTAACGTTTGCGCTTTTTATTAGCACCCTAAGTTTATCGGCACAAAATACCAATGTCGATGTTGAATCAGCGATTGATGACATAATCAAGCAACTAACACTTGAAGAAAAAGTGAAGATGTGTCATGCTCAATCAAAGTTTAGCTCTCCTGGAGTAGAACGATTGGGAATACCAGAAATATGGATGTCGGATGGTCCGCATGGTGTGCGGGCAGAAATTGAATGGGATAGCTGGAATCATGCTGGCTGGACCAATGATTCGTGTACTGCTTTTCCTGCATTAACGTGTTTGGCATCAACTTTTAATCCCGAATTGGCTTATAAATATGGCGTTGCAGTAGGGGAAGAAGCACGTTATCGTAAAAAAGATATTTTATTGGGACCGGGTGTTAACATTTATCGAACACCACTTAACGGTCGTAATTTCGAATACATGGGTGAGGATCCTTATCTCGCCTCTATTATGTGTGTGCCATATATCCAGGGCGTTCAAACCAATGGTGTGGCGGCATGTGTAAAGCATTATGTGCTCAATAACCAGGAAGTATGGAGAGCCCATATTGATGTTAACGTTAGCGATAGGGCTTTACATGAAATTTATCTTCCAGCCTTTAAAGCAGCTGTTCAAGAGGGAGGTGTATGGTCAATTATGGGTGCTTACAATAAGTACAATGGTCAACATACGAGTCATCACAAAGTGCTGATGAACGATATATTAAAGAGCGATTGGGAATTTGATGGTGTGGTGGTTACCGATTGGGGTAGTGCACATGATACAAAAGAGGCTGCTCTTTATGGTTTAGATATTGAAATGGGAACGGGAACAGATGGTTTAACGTCATCTACCGAAAATGCCTATGATCATTATTATTTGGCCAAACCGTTTTTAGAGATGATTAAAAGTGGTGAAATCGATGAAAGTGTTGTGGATGATAAAGTGCGCCGAATCCTTCGTTTAATGTATCGCACCAACATGGATAAGTCGCGTCCGTTTGGCAGAAAAGCCAATGAAGAACATTTTGCAGTTGCTCGTGAGGTAGCTCAAGAGGGCATCGTTTTATTAAAGAATAACAAAAACTTTTTTCCATTAAATCCTGATACGAAGCAAACCATTGCTGTGATAGGAGAGAATGCAACCCGTATGATGACCGTTGGAGGTGGTTCATCGGAATTAAAAACGGTACATGAAATTTCGCCCCTACAAGGTTTGCAAGAGCGCTTTGTAAATGCCAACATCATCCATTCAATGGGTTACGCATCGGGGCCATCGCAATACGGAAGAGTTATCCCATCTGAGCTAGATGCCGATTCATTAAAGCAGGCCGCTGTAAAAGTAGCACAGCAGGCAGATATTGTTTTGTTTGTTGGTGGCTTAAATAAAAACCATGAGCAAGACTGTGAAAACGGCGATCGTGAGGGTTTAAATTTACCTTTTGGACAAGATGAGTTATTGAGTGAGCTAATGGCTGTAAATAAAAATGTTGCAGTCATTTTAGTGAGTGGAAATGCTGTGGCCATGCCTTGGCAATCAAAAGCTAAAGCCATTGTGCAGGCGTGGTACCTGGGTAGTGAAACAGGTTATGCTTTGGCCGATGTGCTTTCGGGTGATATCAATCCATCAGGTAAACTGCCATTTACTTTTCCTGTAAGTCTTGAAGATAATGGAGCCCATGCTTTTGATGAATTGTCATATCCTGGAGATGGCGAAAAGCAGGTGTATAAAGAAGATATTTTAGTGGGATACCGTTGGCACGATACAAAAAAGATCAAACCTCTGTATGCCTTTGGTTATGGTTTGTCATATACCTCCTTTAAGATTAATGAAGCAACAACTGATAAAACAGTTTATGGTGCTGATGATGAGATAAAATTGACTGTTCAAATCAGTAATGTTGGAGATGTTGATGGTGCTGAAGTCATTCAAGTGTATGTTCATGATGAAAATTCATCGGTGATGCGACCTGTTAAGGAGCTAAAGGCTTTTAAAAAGGTGAATTTGAATGCAGAAGAGAGTAAGCAGGTAGAGATCACCGTTCCTGTCAACACCTTTGCCTTTTATGATGAAACCAAGGGAGATTGGAATTTGGAAAAAGGAAGCTATCAACTTATGATCGGAACAGCATCTAACCAGATTAAGAAAACGATTAAATTATCTGTTGATTAGGTAGTCAACAGATAATTGTTCTGTTTTTGTAAATTGGAGTCAAGTTTAAATTAAGGTAACTTACAAACATATTATTTTAGAAAGAGTTAAGGTTGGAATGAGAAGATAGCGTGAGGTTGTAATTTGTGTTCAAAGAATCTGTATTGTACAGGTATTTGATTGAATAGTATTTGTTTGCATTGAGTTTTCTGGTGATTTTGAATAAAATAATTAGAAATATATAATGTATGATGAATTTTCCTAAGCAGCTAAGTGCACCGCAATTGTATTCCATGGTTGCGCTTCGCATTCTTCTTGGTTGGTACCTGCTCTACGAGGGGCTGGCTAAGTTGTTCAGCCCTCACTGGTCATCATTTGGCTATTTAAAAAGCTCACAGGGATTCTTAAGTGATTTCTTTATTGGTATTGCCGATAACTCGGCGCTAGTAGATGTAATTAATCTACTTAATATATGGGGTCTAATTGCCATTGGTTTGGCGCATGTTCTAGGTTTGTTAGGCCGTTTTTCTTCACTAATGGGAGTTCTCCTTATTAGCTTGTATTATTTGGCACACCCACCCTTAATTCATGTCAATGAAGTGCTTCTTTCCAATGAAAATACACTGTGGGTCGATAAGAATTTGATATTCATCAGTGTGCTTTTTGTGTTGTACCTATTCCCCACCAGTCGGGTTATTGGTCTTGATCGTTTCATATTTTACAAAAAAGGTTAGTGATGGGTGATGATGCGAAGAAATTCACAAGAAGAGATGTTGTTAAAACATTAGCAACTGTACCTGTACTAGGTGCTTTGGGATATGGGGTTTTAAAAAAGATAGAACATCAGAAGCAACAAAAATATAACATAGCTGACGACTTGGGTTTGAACCTTTACGATGAACCCGATAGGCTATCATCCAAAGGTGGTCATACCATTCGATTAGGAATCATTGGAGCAGGTGGCCGTGGCAGATATTTGCTCGAAGCGGCAGGTTTTGCTCATCCCAATAAGGTAAAGCATTGGCACGATCAGTCTTTAAGCAATAAAACCGATACGCGTTTTGGTGATTATATGGCTCAGGATGATTTAAATATTGAAATAAGGGGCGTTTGCGATATTTTTGATGTACATGCCGAGGAGGCCATGTTCTCTGCCAGTAATGCAGTTAAGGCTACCGTCATTGATGAAGTATCACCTCAGGTAAAGCGTTATAAAAACTACCGCGACTTACTAAAATCGGATGATATAGATGCCGTTATTATTGCTACGCCCGACCACTGGCATGCACAAATGGGCATTGATGCCGCCAAAGCAGGAAAGCATATTTACATAGAGAAAGGATTAACCCGGACAGCTGATGAAGCTTTTGCACTAAGAGAGGCGGTAAAGACCTCAGGTGTTGTATTTCAACTGGGGCATCAAGGCCGCCAAACCGCCAGCTTTAACAAGGCCAAGCAATTGATCGATAGAAATATTCTGGGCAAGATATCGTTGATTGAGGTTTGTACCAACCGTAATGATCCCAATGGAGCTTGGGTGTACCCCATTCATCACCAGGCGAATGAAAAAACAATAGATTGGCAACAGTTTGTGGAGCCAACGAATGATCATCCGTTTAGTGCCGAACGCTTTTTCCGTTGGAGATGCTGGTGGGATTACGGTACTGGCCTGGGAGGCGATTTACTAACCCATGAATACGATGCCATCAACCAGGTGTTGCAATTGGGAATTCCTCACTCGGCCGTTGCTTCTGGCGGTATTTATTATTACAAAGATGGGCGTGAGGTGCCAGATGTGTTTCAGTCGGTGTTTGAATATCCTGATCGTGAATTAACATTGATTTACAGTGCATCTTTGGCCAACGATAATTATCGTGGAAAGGTAATAATGGGTCACGATGGCACCATGAGGATGGAAAATAAACTGGAGATATATCCTGATAGTCAATCGACCCAATACAGAAAACAGCTTAATGCTGGATTAATAAAGCCAGATGAGCCGATGATTACCTATGAACCAGGACGAAATACTTTGGATGGCACCACGTCGGCCACAGAGCAATATTTTGCCAGTCGTGGTTTACTATACACCCATGTACAGGGTAAACGAGTTAATACAGCTCATCTGCATATAAAAGAATGGTTAGATGGAATTAGAGCTAACAAGCAACCGAGCTGTGATATCGATCAGGCCTTTGAAGAGGCCATAACTGCACACATGGCAACCATTGCTTATCGCGAAAACCGAAAAGTCTACTGGGATGCTGAAAAAGAACAGATTATATAAGTACCCTATAAACCCGATTATTAATCACCCTTAATTTTAAAACATGAACAATAACAAAAAACGGCTTGAAATGGATCGGCGTCAATTTTTAGCCAACGCAGGAATAGCTACAGCCGGTTTGGTAATGATGCCTTCTATGGCAGCAGCACAAAAACGTAAAAAATCAAAAAATGACAAGTTAAATATTGCTGGCGTTGGCGTTGGCGGAAGAGGTTTTGGTGTACTAAAAGCTATGGAAAGTGAGAACATAGTAGCACTTTGCGATGTGGATTGGAAATATGCTAAATCATGCTTTGCCTACTTTCCAAAGGCCAAGCAGTATTGGGACTGGCGCCAAATGTTTGACGAAATGGGTGATGATATTGATGGCGTTGTGGTGGCAACAGCTGATCATACCCATGCCATTATTGCAGCTACAGCCATCACCATGGGTAAACACGTATATGTTGAAAAGCCTTTAACACACACGGTTTATGAATCGCGCTTGCTAACGAAATTAGCCGCTAAACATCAGGTGGCTACTCAAATGGGTAACCAGGGTGCATCTGGTGAAGGGGTGGCTTTAACAACTGAATGGATTCAGAATGGCGAGATTGGTGAGATACGTAAAGTAGAAGCGTTTACCGATCGTCCAATATGGCCACAGGGCTTAAACAGGCCAACAGAGGAGCAGCCTATTCCGGATACTTTCAATTGGGATTTATTTGTTGGTCCAGCTAAAATGCGACCATTTAATGAGATTTATACACCATGGAACTTTCGTGGCTGGTGGGATTTCGGTACCGGAGCATTGGGCGATATGGCATGTCATATCTTGCACCCTGTTTTTAAAGGTCTTAAACTGGGATATCCTACTAAGGCACAGGGTAGCTCTTCGTTATTGTTGACTGATGCAGCGCCTGTTGCACAAAAAGTGCGATTGGTATTTCCAAAGCGTAAGGCACTTGCTAAAGTAGCCATGCCTGAAGTGGAAGTGCATTGGTACGATGGTGGTTTACAACCATTGAAGCCTGATGGCTGGCCTGCAGGAAAGGACATGAATAATCAAGGTGGAGGAGTACTCTTTCATGGTTCAAAAGATACTTTGGTATGCGGATGTTACGGTCGCGACCCTTGGTTGCTATCTGGTCGTGTGCCTGATGTTCCTAAATCAGAACCACGCATCAGCATAAGTCATGAAATGGATTGGGTAAGAGCTTGTAAAGAGACACCTGGTTCGCGTACAGAAACCTTATCTCCATTTAGTGAGGCAGGTCCATTTAATGAGATGGTGGTTATGGGGGTGTTGGCCGTGCGTTTGCAGTCACTTAATAAAGAGCTCGAATGGGATGGCGAGAATATGCGTTTTACGAACATTGGCGATGATGAAACGATTAAAACAGTCATCAGTGATGGTTTTAAAATTCACGATGGGCATCCTACTTTTGATAAAGAATGGACCAAGCCCGTTAATGCCAATGCCTTTGCCCAGGAGCTTATCAAGCATAAGTACCGCGACGGCTGGACTTTACCCGAAATGCCTGCTTAATATAGTGAAACAACCACCTCCCCTCGCTTAAAGCGAGGTACTCCTCCTTGAAAAGGAGGAGAGTAGTGCCATAATTCCCCTTCTTTATAAGCTGGGTGCCGACAGGTGGGGAGGTTTAGTTTTGTTAATATGAATCTTAAAAGCAATAATATGAAATACCTATTAATAGTTGGATTAATGTTAGCGGTGATGTCATCGTGCTGTGATAAATCACAAGAGATAAATACACTAAGTAAAGAAGAGAAAGCCGATGGATGGCAGTTGTTGTTTGATGGCAAAACGTCTGATGGTTGGCGTAATTATGGCAAAACTACATTTCCTGATGGATGGGATATAACTGAAGATGGAACAATCCATTGTCCTGGTTCGGGACGTGGTGAAGCGGGAGGAAAAGACCGTGGCGATATTATTTATGGCGATAAGATGTTTGGGAATTTTCACTTGAAACTTGAGTGGAAAATATCTGAAGGAGGAAACTCTGGTATATTTTATTTAGGTCAGGAGAGCGACTCACTGGATTATATCTGGAAGACAGCACCGGAAATGCAAGTGCTGGACAATGAAAAACATCCTGATGCCAAGGCGGGAATTGCTGGCAATCGTCAAGCTGGTTCATTGTACGATTTGTACCCCGCTGTGCCTCAAAACGCTAAGACAGCTGGAGAGTGGAATACGGTAGAGATTAAGGTTTACAAAGGTTCTGTATGGCACATCCAAAATGGAGAAACAGTGGTTGAATACCACCTGTGGACACCGGAGTGGAACAAGTTGGTGGCAGGTAGTAAGTTTCCATCGCTTAACCCAACATGGGCCGATGTGGCTTCAGAGGGATACATTGGTCTTCAGGATCATGGTGATGATGTGTGGTTCAGAAATATTAAAATAAAGGAGTTATGATGCGTTTTGCTTTAGTCTTAGGCATTCTATTGGTTTCAATGCCTACAATCAATATAAGAGCTCAAGAGGTGAAAAAGAACATTGGAATTCAATTGTGGTCGGTTCGTGATAACATGAAAACGGATGCAGATGGTACCATTAAGCAATTGGGTAATATGGGCTACACCTTTATTGAGGCAGCAGGTTATGCCGATGGTAAATTCTACGGTATGGAGCCACAGGATTTCAAAAAACTGTTGAACGCTAATGGCTTGCAATTTACCGCATCGCACTGTGGTAAAGCATTACCCGAAAAAGAGGATTGGGACACAGTTATGGCGTGGTGGGACGAATGTATTGAAGCGCACGCTAAAGCAGGTGTTACGTACCTTGTTCAGCCATTTATGGATAAAAAAGGATATGGCTCACTGGCAGACCTCAAACGTTATTGCGATTACTTTAATCAAGTGGGCGATAAGTGCAATGCCAAAGGTATTCGTTTTGGATATCACAATCACGATAAGGAGTTTGGCGAAGTAGATGGCCATATTCGATACGATTACATGCTAAAAAATACGGATCCTGAAAAGGTGATGTTTCAATTAGACCTGTATTGGATAATGGTGGGTGGCAAAGAGGCCGCTCAATATTTCGAGAACTATCCTGGGCGTTTTGAACTGTGGCACGTCAAGGATGAAAAAGAGCTTGGTGAAAGTGGAAAGATGGATTTTGAATCTGTGTTTAAGTTGAAAAAGAAAGCAGGTATGAAAGAGATAATAGTAGAGGTGGAGCGTTATAGTTATGAGCCCTTGGTTAGTGTAAAAAAGAGTTTGGAGTTTTTAATTGAAGCATCATATGTTAATTAAACTTTAGTTTTTCAGAAGTGATGGAAGAGCTTGCCTTTTTGAGGTAAGCTCTTCTTTTTTTAGTATGTCGGGCATGGTGACGTGCTATCAAGATGAAATGTTCTTGAGTTCGCCTAGTTGGCAGGAAGAACTAGCAATTGGCAAGGGTGTTGGAGGTGACTCCAAATCTGAAGGAAGCCATCAGCAAAGTCATAGTTCTAACGTAGAGAAACTTGATATAAGGCTCAAATGGAATCAACTTAAACTAGACAATGTAAAACTACACTTCCATTACTATGTATTGAAGTTGGTTGCAAAAACATGGTTTTCCTTGTCGTTGTGAGCTTTCTGTAGATTGTACATTTGCGCGGTTAATAGTGAACTAGGAAATAATAAAATTGAGATAAAGATATGTTAACAATAAGTGTCGGTCAAGTCAAAAAACGGCTTCAAATAAAGTCAAAATAATATAAAAGTTAATGAATAGATTCTTAGATGCTATTATGTTGGTGTTCTTGTTTAGAATGTAAATTTTTGGTGAAATATACTTTAAGTGAATCATTTTTCCAGGACTATACAAAATGTGCAATTGGGCAATAAAAGTGCTTTCAAAGAGATATTTGAAGAGTTTTATACACCTCTTTGTTCATTCGCGTACAAGTACCTTGAAGATACTGTCAACAGTTCAGATGTTGTACAGGAAGTATTTGTGATATTATGGAATAGTCATGCAAAATTTTCCAACTTCGGAGCATTACGTAGTTATTTATTTACTTCTGTTCGCAATAGCTGTTTAAATCATATTCGCAACGCAAAAGTCAAGGAGCATACTAAAGAACTATCGCCCGACATAAAGTGCAATGCTACTGACGATGAATATGAAATTGAAGCAACAGTATATGCTGAGGTTCATAACGCAATTAAGCGTTTATCACCGCAAGCACGTGAGGTTGTTATTCATTCGATGAATGGATTAACAAATTTAGAGGTAGCTGAGGAGTTAAGCGTGTCAGTTAATACAATTAAAACATTGAAAAAAAGAGCATATAAAACTTTGCGTGAACAACTAGGTGGTATGCATTGGCTTTAATACTATTGCTCGGATAAGCTCGTAGTTAATTTTTAATTTGTTTGAATTATAATAAGTTAATTATATCTGAGAATTGAATAAGTGAATTTTTGTAAAAAAAATTAAAAAAAATGTCACCCACATTATCGACCTCCGTGTTATGGGGATAAACAATGTTAATTGAATGCCTGTAAACAATGAAAAAATATCAAAATTAATCATAAGCCAATTTCGTGGAGAATTGTCTAATGGCGATCGGCAGGTGCTGGAAGAATGGTTAAAGGATGATGGTCATCAACGGCTGTATGATAGAATAATTAACAAGCAGAACCTTATTCAGCAGAGTTTACTGAACGATCAATTTGATGCTGCAGATGCCTGGGGAAAGATTGAGAAGCATATACGACCACAACGGAAGATAGGACGGTGGTTGTCTTATGCGGTAGCTGTATTAGTTCCGCTTGTGTTGTTTTTTAGTGTCTACATATTAAGCGATGATGCAGACCTGCAGGGGGAATATGTTGAAGGTTATAAGGTGAAGCCAGGTGAAGCTAAAGCGATACTGACCTTATATGATGGTAGTACTGTGGAAATTGCAAGTGCAGATACCTTGATTGATGTATTACAATCAGGAACGCACATTAAGTTGGATTCCATGGGAGCCGATTACTCGTCAGTAGATAGTAAATATGCAGAAGAGCTGCGGTACAACACCATGGTAACTTCACGTGGACGTGAGTTTTATCTGACTCTTGAAGATGGTACCAAGGTGTGGATGAATGCTGAATCGCAATTGCGCTATCCAGAACGATTTGTTGAGAACACTCGTGAAGTATACGTAAAAGGGGAGGTGTTTTTCGAAGTGGCGAAAGATACAGAAAAATCATTTTTTGTGCATTTTAACGACAAACGAGTAAAAGTATTAGGTACTGAGTTTAACGTTCGTTGTTACGAAGATGAATCATCAGATGTGATTACACTTGTTGAGGGGAGTATTGCTTTGGATGCTATGCACCAGAGCGTTATTTTATTGCCTGATCAGCAAGCGGTCATTAAGGGGAATAGTCAGGAAATAGCCATTAGTAAAGTGGATGCTGATATATTCTCAGCCTGGAAAAATGGTGAATTTGTCTACAAGAATGCTCTGCTGGAAACCATTATGAAAGATTTATCAAGGTGGTATCAACTAAACATCTTCTATCAGAATGAAACGATGAAAGACAAACGCTTTTCATTGTATACCAAACGTTATGATTCGATTGGAGAAATGTTAGAAATACTTGAAGCCACTAATCGTGTAAAATTTGAAAGATTCGAAAATAACATTGTCATTAAATCGATAGACCAAGAAACAGAGATATAAAAAAACATATAAAAACAGGGGATATTGGTAGTATCCCCTGTAAGTCATAAGCTGATTGGTACTCAGCTCATTCGTTAAAAAATCATTTTCAAAAATATGAAGAAAAATAGAGAAACTGTCTTTCTTGAGGGAAGAAAGATGTTAAAACTGTACAGGATCATGAAACTGTCTCTTGTGTTATTATTAATCGGTATGCTGCAGGTATCTGCAAGTGTACACTCGCAGGGTAGTAAGTTGAAGCTCAAGGAGAGGAACATTACTTTAGCTGAGTTGTTTTGGAAAATTCAGTCAAAAACTGATTTTGTGTTTGCATTTAGTAACGAAGATGTAGAGATGTTTTCGAATATTAATGTTGATGCAGAAGGAGAAATTGAAGAAGTACTGAATGAACTATTAGCTGACAAAGAATTGACCTTTGAGCTCAAAAATGGTGTTTACGTTATTCAGCGTAAAGCGCCTGCACTTAAGTCCGTTATGCTTGTTGATCAGCAGGAAGAAAAGGAAATAACAGTAAGAGGTAGCGTGCTTGATGAAAAAGGGGAAGCGATTCCCGGTGTAACCGTTTATATAAAAGGGACCAGTGTAGGTACCATTACCATGGTTGATGGTAGCTATAATATCACTGTACCCAAAAGTGCTGATGTTTTGGTCTTTTCTTTCATTGGTTTTGAGCCACAGGAGGTTAAGTTAGCAGGACAAACAAGCTTAAATATTGTATTAAAAACAGAAGCAACAGACCTTGATGAGGTGGTCGTAACTGGCTATGGCATTAAAAAGAAGGGTACTTATACCGGATCGGTGGAAGTAGTAGATGCTAAGAAAATAGAGCAGGTGCCTGTTGCCAGCTTTGATCAAATACTACAGGGTAATGCTCCCGGTGTGCTGAGTGTGGGTTCTTCAGGCGCGCCAGGAGCTCCGGCAACTGTGCGTATTAGAGGATTGAGCTCGTTAAGCTCTGGGAATAGCCCTCTTTATATAATGGATGGCATACCTATTACAGCAGGACAGTTTAGTGCCTTAAATCAAAATGATATTGAGAATATGTCCATATTAAAGGATGCGACAGCTACTTCATTATATGGAAGTAGGGCATCTAACGGTGTAATTGTTATTACTACCAAGCGTGGAAAAGATTCAGAAAGAGCCATGATTCAATATCGAGGGCAGTATGGTTCCAATCAAATTGCCAACGATAATTTTGACATGATGAGTTCGGCTCAAAAAATTCAATATGAAGAAGAGCTAGGATTACAGGATTATACTGACAAAGAAAAGTTTGACCGGCTCAAGGTCAATACCAACTGGTTGGATGTGGTATTACGTGATGCCGTTACACAGTCTCATGAGCTTTCGGCACGTGGGGGGAATGAAAGAAGTAAATTTTATGTTTCAGGTGGTTATTATAGTGAGGAAGGCATTCAATACAGAAGTGATTTTGAGCGTTATACCTTCAGGTTAAATCTTGATAACAAGTTATCAGATAAGGTTAATTTGGGTGTGAATTTCACTTTAGGCTACGAAACTTTTAATCATACCGTTTCCTCAGGAACCAATGTTTATAACCCCATTTTCTCCGCACGCTTGTTAAACCCGTATCTACGGGCTTACAATGTGGATGGTAGCTTTAACCAGGAGGGACTTCCCTGGGCCAACCCTATTGAGCAGCTCATGTTAAACGATGATTCTAACGATCGTTTCAAGATAGTAGGCGGTCTGTTTTTAGATGTTGATTTAGCTGAAAATTTAAAGTTTAAAACAAACTGGGGGGTCGATTTCTCCGATGGCACCGCTGATGGCTTCTTAAGTCCCGAATCAGAATGGGGAGCTGCCTATAATGGAGAAGTCAGCAGGAGCATGTCACGAAACTTCCGATTAACACCCACCAATACCTTGAACTATAAGCTCAACCTAAATGATGTTCATGACTTTAACTTTCTCATAGGTCAGGAAGCTATCGTCAATAATTCGCAGAGTTTTAGTGTTTCAGCCTATAATGTACCGTCCGAAAAATTATCTGTTTTAAGTGTGGCCAGTGAAGCAGGAAGCTGGGGAGGTGGCTATTCAGATTATACCGTCGCTTCGTTCTTTGCCAATACCGCTTACAATTACAAGTATAAATACCTGGTTGATGTTTCTATTCGCCGAGATGGTTCATCGCGTTTTGGTAAAAACAATCGCTGGGGTACTTTCTGGTCTTTTGGGCTTGGATGGAATATGCAGGAAGAAAGCTTTATTAAAGGCATTGATTGGATCGACCAGTTAAAAATAAGGGCGAGTATAGGAGAAACAGGTAACTATAATATTGGTAATTATACCCATCAGGGATTATACTCTTATGGTTCCTATTTAAATAATGGTGCCGCTGTTTTTTCACAGTATGCTAACGACGATCTGACCTGGGAAAAAGTGTTGAAAGCTAATGTGGCTTTTGAAATGAGTTTCTTTCGTAAATATAGGCTAAAAGCTGATTTTTACCGGGAAACAACGAGTGACATGTTATTCTTTATCCCCTACTCTTTAACAAGTGGTGTTGGTGGCCGTATGGAGAATGCAGGATCCTTAAGTAATAGTGGTGTTGAAGTTGAAGTGGATGCGACTCTTTTGTCTACACAAGACTTTAGATTTAATGTCAATGCCAACATGGCCTATAACGTCAGCAACATTATTGAGCTTTATGGTGATACGGATAAGATAGACCAGGGCAATACGATTATCAAAGAGGGTGAGCGCAGGGGCACCTACTACATGACAGAATGGGCTGGTGTAGATGCTTCAACAGGCAAAGGACTCTGGTATACGGCTGATGGGGAAGTCAGCAATATGTACAGTGATAGCTATCGGGTTGTTCAGGAAGGAAAAAGTTACCTACCTCCTTTACAAGGAGGTTTTACCGGTACTTTAAGCTACAGGAATCTTCAATTAAGCGCCTTTTTTACCTGGATGGCTGATAAGTGGTTAATCAATAACACCCGTTATTTTATTGAATCACAGGGTATGTTTGCCGCCTATAATCAAACAGCAGAAATGCTTAACTATTGGCAGGAACCTGGCGATGTCGCCGTTAATCCACATCCAAAGTATCAGGATAATCAGTTTGATACGCGTTTACTTGAAGATGCATCGTTTTTGCGCTTAAAGAATTTAACACTGGCCTACAGCTTTAATTCTAAGTTGTTAAAGCGAACAAAAGTATTTAGAAATGCTCGCATTTATGCTCAAGGGCAGAATCTGTTAACGTGGACTGGTTATTCGGGTATTGATCCTGAATATTATGGTGTTGCAGAAGTAAATATGTACCCGCATGCAAGGAAAATCATGTTCGGTATTGATTTAGGATTTTAATAAGAGAAAAAGAAGTAGAAATGAAGAAGATATTTATAATACACCTGTTATTTGCGTCACTAGTGCTGGTTTCGTGCGAAGATTTCTTCGATTTAAAACCGCATAGTAGTACCGAAGAAAGTGAAATACTTAAGGATGAGGATGATGCGCAAACACTTCTGTATGGCATGTACTCAACGTTTAAGTCAGGCTCATCCTATGGTAAAACCCTGACGGTGTTAACTGATATAATGACCGATGCCACACTCGCTACATCTGACTTTTCAAATCAGATGGGAAACATGTATGCCTGGAACATACAGCCGGGTATTGGTGAGATAGGTGGTTTGTGGGGTAACCACTATAGTGGTATTTACCTGACCAACAAGATTATCAATAACATTGATGGTATCGAAGGTGAGAAAGCCAATCTTGAGCGTATTAAAGGAGAAGCCTTAGTAGGAAGGGCCTTATTTCATTATAACCTGGTCAAGTTCTTTGCCAAGGCCTATGACCTTAATACGGCCGCTACTGATTTAGGTGTGCCTTATATGACTGAAAATGTTATTAGTCAGCCAACGCGTGATGCTGTAAGCACCGTTTATGCAGCTATCAAGAGTGATTTGGAAGCAGCTGTTGAGCTATTGCCAAATAATCCTCAATCAGATACAGAGTTCTTTACCAGGCATTTTGCCAACGGTTTATTGGCGCGTATCTCACTTGATATGAGAGATTACGATGGGGCTATTAATTATTCAGAAGACGTGATTAACAATAGTGGTTGTAGACTTCTAGGTGGCAATGCCTTTATTAATATGTGGACCCATGATTCGGGGAATGAGATTATTTGGAAGGTAGGATACACTGATACCGATAAAGGTGATGCACCGGGTTACAACTTCTTAAACAGAAATTATGAAACGAGTCTGCCATACCCGGATTATATTCCAGCTAACTGGTTATTGAATCTATATAATCAGGTGACGGACATAAGGTTTTATACTTATTTTAAAGAATCTGCCACTGCATTTGGCTGGAGTGGTTATCTTGTTAATAAGTTCCCTTATAATCCGGAATTACCACCATTTAGGGCTGGTTTAAATATGCCGAAACCAATGCGACTGGCAGAGATGTATCTTATTCGTGCCGAAGCCTATGCCATGAAAGATATGGATAAAGATGCTGCCATTGCCTTGAATTCCCTTCTTGATTATCGTCTTTATCCTAATCCTGGTGTTATTGAAAAAGGTGATGATTTAAAAGAATTAATTGCTGAAGAGCGCATTAAAGAGCTGATTTATGAAGGCTTTTACTACCACGATTTAAAGCGCTCAGGTTTGGGCTTTGAGCGTGTTCCACAGGAGAATACATCCGCTGCCAATGATCTTAGAATAGCTACGGGTGATTTCCGCTGGATATGGCCAATCCCAACCAGCGAGCTAAATGGAAACAGTGAGATTGAGCAAAACGAAGGCTATGAAAATTAAAATGGATTTAACGATGATGAATAGATATAAAAATAAATTGACAATATTCTTGGGTATTATTCTCATGCTGACGTCCTGTAAAGAGACAGAAACAACGGTATATGATGGTCCTAGTTTAGTTCACTTTATTACTCCGTGGGGTGAGCTGTCAGTGAGGGACAATAACCCTGAAATGCCTATCAGTATTGGTACTACCTCAGCCGTTGAATATGATCGTCATTATTCGATTGAAGTAGTTAGGGCACAAACTTTAGATGAAGCAATAGAAGGGCGAGAATATGAGATAGTAGATGATTTGGTAACGATTCCAGCAGGAGAGGTATTAGGCGAATTTACTGTTCGTGGCCTTTTTGAAGGGGTTACTGAGGCAGGCACCTACGCAACTTTTACCATTGCACCACAGGAAGATGATCTTGCTGATTTTGATAACGAGTACACATTGGAGCTGATGAAGTTTTGTGACTTCTCTCATAATGCCTTTATGGGGCAATATGATGTAGAGGAATCGTCCTATTTCTTCGGAAATAACAAATCCTTCTTAAGAACAGATGCAGGTAGTTTAGATACAACGATTTTGGTTAATAATTTATGGAGTTATGGAGCCGAAGCCTGGGAGGCTTACCTTGAAGGTATGTTTCAAAAATCAATCGATTTTGAAATTCTGCCCATTGAAATACATTTTGATAATGAGCTGGCAATCTGTAGCATTCCTAAGCAAGCATTTATCATTAATGAAAACTTGGAGGGCGACACCATGTATATTGGTAGCTTTTATAATCCTGGTTTTGGAGCTGATGGGATTGGTGAAATTAACAGTTGTTTTGGAAGTATTGAAGATTTGGATTACTGGTTTTTCAGTCCTGACTCTATGCAAGTGTATGATGCCGTGTTTAAAAGTAATTGGGAGTTGTATACGGGAGCAGAATCTGGTTTGGCATCTGAAATGACCAATGTTTTTCCTTCAACGCTTAATCTTTTGGAGAGTCAGCTAAAATCAATAAAGCAACAATTAATCGTAGAGTAAAAAAAATATAAATATAGAAGTCATGTATAAGATTATATCAAAATTATCAGTCCTAATGCTATTGGCAATTGTAATGGTTGCATGTGGTAAAGAAGAAAGAGATAGTGAAGCACCAATAGTGGAAATTATTAAACCTGTAGATGGTGATTCGTTTACTTTCGGTAAGTCGGTATTGTTTACAGGTCAATTTTTTGACAATGAAGCTTTAAAAGATTGTGAGATAATACTAAGCTATAATGGGGCAGAGAAAAGTGCCGGATTAAAAGGACTTGAAAGCCCTTGGGAGGCTGTTAATAGGGGCGATGCTATTTTATTTAGTGCTGAAGAGCTAACATCAGCCATGAGAGAGGATATTCAATTGTTCGGAGAAGCTGTGCCTATTTGCCTTTCCGGTAGTTACACCATTACTTTTATCGCCAGTGATCTTTCTGGGAATAAGACTGAAGAAAGTGTTGATATAAATATCACCATTTATTAAGGGATGATTTATCAAGTTGTATAAGTCATACATACACATGCTTTAAGACCTATAAATTTTTTACTTATCAAACATTAAGCGTGAAAAATTTATGGGCTTAAAGTGATTATATCAAGTAAGATAAACTAATTGCAAATTCTATGAGCAAATTAATATTAAAATATTTATTTAGTACAATCTCTGTATTTATACTATTAGGGCTTGTCGCTAATGCTCAATCTACGGACTATGATTTTTATTCTTCATTAGAGGAAGAACCTATACCGAAGATTTATCAGGGTGAACCGGCTGCAGTGCCGCCCCAATTAAAAGGTACAAGTACGTTTGTGGAAATTGGTGAATTTTCAGGTTGGAGCAACGGGATGATACCATTAAACCAGCATTCTGATTGTACGCTATCTCAAACCATTTATTTTCAAAGTGAAATTAACGTAAGAAATAAACGGATTAAGAGTTTATATTATTATGTAGTTGGTGAGGAAAACTGGTCGAATACTACTGAAATATATATGGGCCACACCAAAGCTACTGAGCTTGAGAGGGGGCTTTTGCCTGCTGAAAATTTCACGCGTGTATTTAAGGGTGAGATATCCACATCCACACCAACTGGATGGTTAAAGATTGATTTAACCTACCCCTTTGAATACAATAACACCGATAATTTAGTAATTGCATGGGTAGATAATGATCAGATTAATATTGTACCTTCCTATTTTTACCTCACAGCAACGGGGGAAAATGATCTTGGTCCCTTATTATCTTTCAGAGATTTTGGTGTTTCTCCAAGACCCTTTGGAACACATGAAGAGGGCGGGAGACCATGGAATAGCAGACCAGATGTCCGCATTGAGTTTGAGGATATCCCTGCAAGGCCTATATTACAATATACACCTGAAAAATTAGACATTGTTTATTTTTCAGATATTGGTGAAATACCTACAGAAACAACAAAGCAGCATTCGTTTGATTTAAAAAACCTTGGTAATACAGCAGTAACCATCAATGGGCTGGAGTTTGATGAGTTACAGGATGAGTATGCATACGATGGCGGTAATATAACGTTAGCTCCCGGCCAGACAGAGAGTATTCCCATTAGTTTTACACCATCTGCACGTGGTGACTATTATACCAATGTAAAATTGATTACAGATATCCCTGTTGATGGCGACTCTACGATTGTATTACGATCAACTGTATACCCGCGCGGCCATTTATACCAGGGCTGGGAACACACCACTATAGAAGATTTTCCCGGGAATCATTGGACCTTCAGTGAGAATGATATACCGTTTGAAGAGGTGTTAAATAACTGGAGGCTAGGATATGATGATTACCCTGAAGCATTTTCTTATGATCGCTATAACTTATTAATGACTGTTTACACCGATTATGTAGATACATTAATAACACCAGCCCTTGATATACAGGCCGGAGGGATGGACAGCATTACCTTTTATGGTCGTTCGCATTCTTATGGAAATTCTTCGATGCCAATTGTTATTTCTAAAGATAAAGAAAATTGGTCACTACTTGAGGAAATCGAATTTGAAGAGTGGGATCTTCTAGGGGCTTATCCGCAAGATAGGTTCAAGAGATATTCAATTAACTTTCCGGATTCAATAGTTGGTAAGCATTATATTGGCTTTGTTAGCAAAGGTAATATGGCATACCTTGACAAGATAGAAGGGCCAAAACTGTTTATTTCTGATGCTGATCTATTGATAGCCTCATTAGAGGCTGATAATGCGCTGGCCTTGGATAAGGATAATGTCTTTACCCTGACCATTGAGAATCTTGGTTTACCTGTTGGTTATAGTGATTATACCATACAGTTATTTGATGCCAATAGTCCGGATGTGCCGATCAAAGAAATGCCTGGCGAAGCCATTGATATACTGAGTAAAGTAAGTGTTGATTTTATCTGGCATCCCACTGTAGAGGGAGCCTATGATATCTTCTTTAAGATTTTATTGACTGGTGATGAGCAACCAGAAAATAACCTATCCGAGATAGTGCCAGTTAATGTGTATGATGGTAATTTAGAGGGGTATGAGGTTAATGGAGGAGAGGATGAGTCGGATGTTTATTATCCGATGAATTTTAATTTCATGGTGAATTTGGCACAAGGTATTTATTTCCCCGATGAATTGAGTTTTGGTAAAACTGAGATTTATGAAATGAATTTTGAAGTGGATGTGGATGGTTTTGTTCCTGGTCAGAAATTTAAAGTCTGGATTGGAGAGACGGAAAAAGAAAGTCTTGAAGATGGTATGATTCCGGCTTCGGAATTGACATTAGTATACGAAAGTGATAGTATCGATTTTCAACCAGGTAAGCAAACTATACGTGTTCCGTTTAAAGAGCCTTATCAATACACTGGTAAAAACCTTGTATTTATGCTTCATAAACAGATGGTTAAATCATGGTACAGTGGTTTAACGGAATATAAAGTAAGCCATACACCGGAACGAGCCAATAGAAGTGTTAGTTACCTGGCCCGTTATGAAGATGCTGATCCTTATAATCCACCAAGTGGCAAATTGGTTTGGAACCCTAATGAAACGACCTATCAGCAACACTTTTTAAGTTATTATATGGATGCTACCTTCTTTTTTAATAAAGAAGGATTAGGCGTCGTAGATGGCAAAGTGACTGATGTAGAAGGAGTGGCTATAGAAGGTGTTAAGATTACGGAACGAGCTTCAACTATAAAAGCAATAAGTGACGAAAGTGGATTTTATCAGTTTGATTACCTTAATGAAGGCCCCACTACGTTTAATGCTATTAAGTTTGGTTATAGTGATTTAAGCAATGATGTATTTGTTGCAGGTAATTACTATCAGAACGTTGACTTAATAATGCATCAAAGGCCAAAGTATGAAGTAATAGGTCGCCTTGTGGATTTTCGCAATCAACCGATTAATGAAGCTTTAATTACTTTAAATGGTTACGATTTATACACCGGAAGTACCGGTGTTGATGGGGTGTTTTTTGATGATAGTGATACTTCAAATATAAAAGCATATAGTAGTACGCAACCATATGTACTTCGCATTGAAAAATATGGATATGAAGATTACTATGATACAATAGCAATTGAAGATGCTGCTATTAATCTTGGAGATATTCAGTTAACAGAGATTACGGGGCATAATGCCGAAGTTAAAGCTAGCGTTGCTGCTACCGGAGAAGACATGAATATTAACTGGACTTCACCCAAACCGGCGTTAGCACATTATTTCAGGTACGATTCAGGCCTGCTTCATGATGAGCCGAACTACATCGGGTATACATCCTCAGATAAGGCCTTAATTGGAAATGCTTTTAAGAATGAAGCATTAATTACAGATATCGAGTTTTATTTATATGATTCGAAAAGAACAGAATCGTTGAAAATATTTATCCTTGGATTAAATAGTATTGGGGCTCCAGATAAGGATAATATATTATATGAGTCTGACTCAATTAATGTTATTAAAAACGATTGGAATAAGTTTACTCTTGAAACGGCCGTCTATGCCGAAAATGGATTTTTTGTAGGATTTAATTGTGCTGGTTTCTTAGGCCTTGGAAAATGTCAGAATACCGAAGAATATCCATTTCAGAAGAAATCAAACTATTTAAGTGCGAATGTTGATGATCGTGAATTTATTGGTCATTTCTTTCCACTTGAACTAGACTTAAAAACGCCAAATGAAAATTTTATGGTGAGGGCCAATGGCTACAACTATGGCAGCCTTAGCTATGATTTTCTTCCATCAACTGAAAATAAAAGCCTCGTTCAGCAAACGATGCTTAAATCAGCTGCTCAACTAAAAGCTGGTGAGGTTGATAGCTATACTTTATATCGTTTCTCCAACGAGCATATTAATAATCCGGAATTATGGACATTAGTCGCTGAGAATTTAACGGATACCTTTTATGTGGATACCGAGTGGAACAATTTATCCCGGGGAAGTTATCGTTATGCGATAGAAAGCAAATTCAATACTGGTCATCAGAGCTTTAAGCGAAAGTCTAATGTCGTAGGAAAGGATATGAGCCGTGAGCTTGAAATTAATGTAACTCTTCCTGATAAAATGTTAAATGAAGCTACAATGGTGAAATTAACAAGAATCGACATTTTTAATGGAGAAAGTGTTGTTCTTAATGGTGCAAGTTCACAACTAAGAACGAACTTGTGGCGAGGTAGTTTCAAATTGGAGGTGACACATCCTAATTGCGTTAAATACATTGAAAATATAGACTTAAACGTAAGTGAAGGGACGTTTATTAAGGATGTTACGCTTGAAAACGCCCTTTATGCTCCGGTTAATGTTGATGCGAAGGTTAGTAGCAATAATAGTATTGACTTAATGTGGGAAAGTTACCCTTCTGATACCATTCAATATGATGATGGATCCGTTGAGTACGGTTTCTTTTTCTTGCCGGGCAATATTGGTGAGTTTGGTAATAGATATCACACAGATACCCCAATAGTCATTAAAGAGTTGTTGGTATATAGTTATGAGCATTTATATACTCTATCAGGTAATAAAGTTACTGCACGCATATACAATGCACAACATGAGTTACTAGCCGAGAGTGCATCGTTTGAACTTTCGTTAAACGGTTGGACAACTGTCAGTATACCTAATATAAAGGTATACGATACCTACTATGTGATGGTTAGTTGGGACGATTTTATCAAGCCAACGGCATTGCTGGCATTAGATGCAAATGGTTCATTAGCTCATGAGAATGAAGCTGCAGTGGTTAAAGATGAAATGAATTTCTTTAAGGAGTTCGGTTCTGTTGGAGGCCGAAGCGGTGCATTCTTAATACGACCAATCGCGCTTAGTGGAGCCGAGGATCTAAAATCAAACTCATTAAAATCAATAACGACTGACCACGATAGAGAAGGTGTTGAATACCTGGCACCTGTATTCTTGGAGCATGAGGCCAGCATAAGGGCCACAGAACCTAAGCCCAAGACAATGCTGAAGTCTACTATTGAAACCTATCATGTTTATCAGGATGATATGTCAATACCTTATTATTCTGACCTTATTGGAAAAGGATTCTCGTTTGATAATATCAATGCGCAGCAATATACACTCGGGGTCTCGCAGGTTAATCTGTGGGGCGAATCAGATATCGCTGCGATAACGGTTGAATTTGATGGTTCTAAAAGTGATGCCACACTCGAATCGTTTAGTCTTGATGGCGTTAAGTATACAGGATTTGCACCTGACAAGTTTAATTACATTATAGGTGTTGATGATCATGTAAATGTGTATCCAACAGTGACAGCAATTGCTAAGGATTATGAAGGCGCGACAGTAACTATTACCGGAGGTGATACTGAGGAATATGTTAATATACACGTATTGGCTCAGGATAAGTTGACCAGCAATACCTATTCAATATTGTTTACCAAGAAAACAGGAGTAGAGGATACTCAGCTTGATAAAATTAAAGTCTACCCAAATCCTGCAAAAGGTATGGTGTATATCGAAAATGCCGGAGCATGTAATGTCGAAGTCTTTAATATGTCGGGAGTGGTTGTTTTAAAACGTAAAGTATCTGACAGAGGAGAGATCAACCTAAGCTCTTGTGCTGAAGGAGTATACTTCATGCATTTCACTGATGCTTATGGATATACAAGAGTTAAGCGCCTTGTCAATCTAAAATAATTAAACCGTAATAATAAGGAAGGGAGTAAATCCCCTTCCTTATTTATTCACTAAAAGTAAATACTATGAAAAAGAAATTTTACGTGATTTATGCTTTGGTTGCCTTGCTGTGTTTTAGTCTATCCAGTGCCGTTGCTCAGGATATATACCTTATATCAGATTATGATGCAGGAGCTAATCCTCTCGTTGCTTCATCAGGTATTTTAACAGATGATGGAGGTGTTGATGGAGATCATTCAAAGTATCAAAGTTGGACGGCTACTATAAAGCCTGTAGTTTCTACAGATAAAGTAAAATTAAATTTTACATTGGCCGATTATTGGGCGAGTTCATCCATAGAAGTTTTTGATGGATTAAATGAAGGTGCTCCTCTAATAGGAAAGGTTTGGACTGGAGGTCCAGCTACAAGGGCAGAATTAATTGCTTATGACAAGTTTATCGCAAGCAATTCAGAAGGGGTTCTAACAGTTAAGTTTACAGCGGATACTGGTGGTAAGCCCGGTTTCGAAGCTGAGATTACTAATCTAACTCCATCACAAGATGATTTTAAAGTTGAATCGCTAACATTAGGTGATGATATTACGATCAGTGAAGAACAAAAAACAATTAATGCAGTCATAAGAAATGATGGTACTTTAGCGCAAGATAAAAATGTCATTTTAAGTGTAGATAATGTTGATATAGAAACAAAAGCTACAGGAAACCTTGCTAATGGAGAAGCTACTACTATATCATTTAGCTGGATGCCTTCAACTGAAAAAGAATATGAGATTAAGGTTAGGTTAGCAGATGATGATGATAATACAAATAATCAATTAACACATATTGAGCTGGTGTATGGTGCCGATAACCTTTATGAAAATTTCGAAAGTGCTGAATTTCCTGCCGACTTATGGCAGATAGAAGGCTTTGGCATTGAGCGTTTCTATGAAGAAGCAACCCTCAATTATTCTTGTTTCTTAAGAGAACAAGGTTCTGCACTTATTACACCAGTATTGGATATCAAAACAACATCTAAATTGATATTTGATGCTAAAAACGGTATGAGGAGCGTGTCTGTATTTTATGAGTTTGCAGAAAATGATTGGCGACGTTTGGTTATTGAAGAGCCAAACTTCCCATACAACGCCTATATACGTTTGGAAGTTTCTTTCATTGATTTTGAAACAAGAAGTCTTATTGAAGGACAATACCGCATCAAATTTGTAGCACAAGAAGGTGGCGACTATTACGACAGAATTGTAGGTCCTAAGTTATTCTTCCACGATGTTAATATGAAGGCAAGTGATATTAGTGCTCCTGTGTATGGTGCTGCCAACGCTCCAGTCAACATCGATGTGGCTATTCGTAATATGGGTAAACAGGATGTGGCTGATGCAGCATACACAGTAGAGCTATATCAGAAAGGTGTCACTGAAGATGTTTTATTACAAACGGTTGATGGAACGGCCTTGACTCACTTGTCAAGCACTACATTAAGGCTTTCACATACATTTACTACAGCCGAAAAAGTAGAGGTATATGCAAAGGTGAATATTGCAGGAGATGGTGATAATAGCAATAATGCTACTGATGTGGTAGCTATTGATGTATTTCCTGAAGGGATACAGGAAGTGACAGTTGGAACAGGAACAGATGAAAACATTAATGCACCTGTTAAATCAAATTCAGAGTACTCAATTGTACAAATGATTTATGGTTTTGATAAAGTTAATGTGAATGGAACCATCAACGGTGTATCCTTCTTCACTAAGTTTACAGAGGAAGAAGTAGCTACTAATTATATTGTGAAAATTGGAACAACGGCAAACAGTACTTATAATTTTGACACGCCTGAGTTTATTGATGAAACAGCCTTTGTGCAGGTGTTTAACGGCACATTAAGTGCTGAAGCAGGGACTGGTGAATTATTCATTCCATTCACAACACCATTTGTATATAATAATACATCGAATCTGGTAGTATCTGTTCGCCGTGAAGGAGGAGCTGCTTTAGGTACTCAAAATTTTGTGGGTACAAGTTATGCTCAAGATGGAAGCGGAGATTTTGTTATTAACTATGGTGATGCGGCTGCATTTGATTATACAGCGGTAACCGGCACTGTATATAATTTCTTACCCAATGCTAATTTCTTTATTCAACGTCCGATGACTAATGTATCAGGTACTATTACCGATGGTACAAATGGTATTGAAGGTGCAATTGTTCGTCTGGCCGGTGCAGAAACTTTTACTTCAACAACAGATGTTAATGGTCATTATAGCATTCGTGTCATTGCCAATGAGGCATACGAATTATCCGTGACCGCTATTGGATATGAAAATATTGTTGAGCCAAATTACCAAGTAGGAGGTGATGACATTGCAGGTGCCAACTATACGATGGCAGTTGTCACTGCCGATATATCAGGTGTTATTACCAAGGGAGGAGCACCGATATGGGGAGCTACCATTACACTTGTTGGAACGACACATACATATACCACTGATTTTACTGGTACTTATACATTGACTGGAGTGACGATGAACGAAACCTATGATGTTAGTATTACCGCAAGTGGTGAGTCGGAATATACGACTCAGTTGTACGTCGGTGAAGTTAATATTGAAAGGAACTTTGATATTCTTGCAACTAATATTGAAAGCACATTATCTGCTGTCACTATTTTTCCTAATCCAGCAAAAGGAATAGTGACGATTGAAAATTCTGCTAACTGTATGTTAAGAGTCGTCAATATGCTTGGTGAAATAGTATTCACTCAAAACGTAACTTCAGACCGACAGATTATTAAGTATGGTGATTTAGTTCAAGGTATTTATTTTTTCCAGATTACTGATGGAAAAGGTAATTCAGCAGTGAAGAGAATTGTTCATAATAAGTAATCATAGATTAGTATCAGGGGCTGTTGTAGTCCCTGATATTACTTAAATCAGGCCAGTAAACAACAAATAGAAGCATAGTGTAGCTTTTAAGTGGCAATAAACAGGAGCATCAAAAAAGTAAAAGACATATGAAATTATTGTTTAATAACACCCAATCAAAAACGAAACAAATTATAAGGCTTAATAAGCCAATTGATTTTGTATGTGCTTTTAAAAAGAGAAATATAAATATGCAGTATTTAAAAAATATCATTAGCGTATTAGTTTTATTGTTCATTTTTGCCGGGTTAAAAGGGCAGGAACAAGCCTTAAAGACCCATGAACTCAATGGACAGAGAGCTAATTACATTTTTGTGGAGAAGGATGTAACAACAGGCTCTAAGTTTGCTAAACTAAAAAGTGTCAACGGAAATACAGCTGTTCAGGTTAATAATCCTGATGTTGAAGCAGTGAAGATATTAACAGCGCCTTATACGAGCGTGCAAGAGGAAACAATGCTTGACATTGTGATACGCAACAATAGTGGTTCTGATCTGAACGCTTTCGATTATTACATAGAATTATACCGAAAAGGAAATCCGGATATCCCTCTTCAATCCTACTCTGGTAGTCCGTTATTAATTGGTCAAACCGATACCATTTCTTTAAAGTATACCTTCAAGTATGTCGAACAAGTCGAGGTATACGCCAAAGTCAATATTGAAGGAGATGTTAATACACTAAATGATGCCACAGCTTCAGTCGACATTAGTATTCAAGAACTGGGTACATTTAGCGACACCGCAGGAGATGGTGTACTTGTGCAAGGCTCACTGCCCATGAACCTGTCAAAGCAATATTCCGTAGTTCAGATCATTTATCCTGAAGCGATATTTACTAGCCACGGCTCAATCAGTGGTGTTTCTTTTCCTAAAAACTTTATTGCTGATGTTGCTGATGTTGCCTGCGAGGTAAAAGTAGGCTATACAGCTAATACACAATTGGATGCCGGTTGGATAGATGAAAAAGAACTGACAGCCGTTTTTAATGGTACTGTTAAGTCATATGCTGGTGAGGGAGAGCTGTATATCCCATTTGTTAATTCTTTTATGTATGAAGGTGGTAATATTGTATTGTCTATAAAGACAAATGCTTCTAACCTTTCTACTCAGCAAAATTTTGTAACCACACTGGGCACATCAGGTCAGGTTAGTCGTTATGCCGCTTCAGCTACAGAAATAGACCTTGGTATTAATGCAGGTACTCCTGGTACATTTTACCCGAATACTAAATTTTTCTTAAATACAAAATATGGTAGTTTAACTGTTAACGTTAAGGATAATAATGGCGAGGCGATCGATTTGGCTCATGTAACGCTAAATGGCATTGTATCATACAGTGCTAAAACAAATCATGAAGGGATGGTCAGTTTTGACGGGATTGTTATTGGAGAAACTTATGAATTAAGAGCGACCAAGGTTAATTATGATTCCTATGGTAATAATAGTTATTTAATTTCCACAGCTGATATAAGTCAGGATATCACACTGAATAAAATTGAAATTCCTGTTGCAGTTATGGCAGATGTGGATATAGAAAGAGGTGAAAGTTCCATTACCTGGACCTCCTACAGTAATGCCTTAACCGAGGATCCTGTCTATCATAATGGAACCCTTGAGTCAGTGTACGACGCAGTTCCAGATTCTACGCATAAATGGGCTGGTAGTCTGGTCTCCGTTAATAAGCCCGGTACGCTTATTGGTGCCTATATTCTTGGTTTTACTACTAATATTTATCTTGAAAACCCACCTGTTACACTTGAAATGCTGGATGCAGATTTTAATGTGATTGCCGTTAGTGAGCCATTTAGATTGCCTTCGCATACCGAGATTTTCGTTGATATGCCTCCTGTTAGTTATGATTCTGATTTTTACCTAATGGTTCACTGGCATAGAAATACGGCTCCTACCTTTGGTCTTGCTCAGGATGAAGATGGTTCGTTTCAGAATGCCTATGCCGGCACTATGAGAGATGGTTTTAAAGCCCTTAATACTGCCCTGTGTGTTTCACCACTCATGCTTTCTGAAAATGTTAGTTCGGCTGAACAAGGTGATGGAATTAAGGGCTATAATATTTATCGCGGTTTATTAAGTGATATGGATAATGTGCAGAATTGGGAGATGTTAAATTCATCAACCATTACTATGCAAAGTGGCCTTGCTTCCTACGATGCTTTTGGATGGCCTGATGAGACTACCGAAGATGGTGTTTATACCTATGCCGTTAAAACATTATATGCCAATGGGATTTCGGAGTATACTTTTTCGAATCCTATTCGCGTTGGTACAGATACGGAAGTTACTGTGTTAGTCAATACAGATGGTGCTAATGCCGAAGGAGCCGAAGTTGTCTTAAGCAACAACGATAGCCTGCGCATACATCAGTATTTGGCTTATGTGCAAGAAGATGGTTATGCCACTTTCCCTACTGTAATCAAGGGAACTTACCAAATGGAAGTTAATACTGGCGGTGATTTTAGCGCATATAACGAGGAGGATATTATTCTCAATACTCCACAGACTTACCTGAATGCCACAATCAATCAGTTACTATCAGCACCTGTTGGATTTGATATTACAGAAAAAACCAATCAGGGTGAACTGGGTGTTAGATGGGATAAAAAGCAGGTAGTATTGGATAATGATACCTATGAAACAGGACTTGGTCTATTCCCAGGATGGGACATGGCAATCGGTAATAAATATGAAATCGGTTATTCGGGATATATTAGTGACCTGGATTTATATGGCCATAACTATAATGGTACATTTGAAGAGGTCGTTGTAGAGATTCTTGATAAGGATTTGCAGTTGCTGGGAAGAAGTAATGGATTTAAAATACCAGCCAGTCGATTTGTAAATGTCGAATTTGAAACTCCTGTGCCATTTGACAGTGTTTTTTATGCCATGGTTACTGCTTATCCATCGGTTAATAGGATTACCAACCTGGTAGGGCTTGATACAAATGGCCCACATAAAGGAGAAGGCCTTGCTCATATCTTATTAGGAGGTGAGATAAAAGAATTATCTGAAGCTCTTGATAATCCTGATCGGAACGGAGTGTTTGCTATTCGTCCGAACATTGAGAAACGAGGCAGAACCAAGATGATGAAGACCTACAACTTATACCTTGATGATATGGAGGTGCCAGTTGTGAGTGGCTTAACAGAATTGGAACATAAGCTTTTGTACATTCCGAAAGGGCCCCACGAAATAGGTGTTTCAACCTCCTATCAAAAGGGAGAATCTGATATTGTGAAGTTGGAATTTGATATTGATAATAAAACAGGGGTAGATGATATATGGGCTGGTCTTAAGGTATACCCTAATCCTTCTGAAGGTGTGATTACTGTTGAAAATGCTTATGGAGCCGAAATACAGGTGATTAGTATGGATGGAAAAATGATAATTAAGGAAGAAGCGGATTCAGACTTGTTTGTGCTTAACCTGTCAACCCTTCGTAATGGATCGTACATACTGACGGTGAAGAAGGATAATAGTGTTGCTATTGAGAAGCTTATCATTAATAAATAGCAGGGTAATGCCGATAGGCATTGGTAGAAAGGTGAAAAACGTAAATATTTCAATCCAAATAATATGATACAATTTATTAAGCGCTATGTTAAACTGATTTTAATGGCAACTGTTATGTTGCTATTAGGTGATTCAGTGCTTGCGCAAAACCTTAAGGGTTATAAAACAGGACAAGTAAGGATAAAGTTTGGACAGCATATGGATAATTCCCTTAAGGGGATGAGTATTCAAACATTAAAGTCGGGTACTGTGGCGACCGGACTTAATGAAATAGATAATTTGGCCCATGAGTATAAGGTGGTGAAAATGAAGCGCATTTTCCCAAATGCCGGTAGATTTGAAGCGAAGCATCGACGCCATGGTTTACATTTATGGTACGAATTGGAATATGCCGAAGATATAGATATTGAGAATGTACTTAATGCCTATAATGAAACCAGTGAAGTACAGAATGCAGAACCTGTTTATGAAGTAGAATTCTATAACGGACTTAATCGCAGAGAGCTGAAGTCTACCGATGCAACTGCACTTAATTTCCCAAATGATCCAAAGCTTAAAGATCAGTATTTTGTTTACAATAACAATGAGCCTGCTATTAATGGTGGTGCAGATACCTATGCGCTTAACGCCTGGTCGTTGGAAACGGGTGATAGTGATGTTATTGTTGCTGTTATTGATGGGGGAGTTGATACAAGCCAGGTTGATTTAAAAGCAAATTTATGGATAAATAAGGGGGAAATACCGGGTAATAATATTGACGATGATAACAATGGTTATGTAGACGATATTAATGGTTATAATTTTGTGACAGGCTCAGGGAAATTAACCCCGGATATGCAGAGGCATGGTACCCATGTTGCCGGTACAATTGGTGCCGTCACTAATAATGAAACTGGCATTGCTGGTATTGCCGGTGGCAGTGGTCAGGGCGATGGTGCTAGAATAATGAGTTGTGCCATTTTTTCAGACCGTTCTTCTACAGGTGCAACCGAAAAGGCAAATGTATTTATTTATGCTGCTGATAATGGAGCTGTTATCGCTCAAAACTCCTGGGGTTATACCTATCCTGGTGTTGCTGAACAGGTTGTGCTGGATGCGATTGATTATTTTATTGATAATGCTGGTTATGATGAGAATGACCGACCGGTAGGTCCGATGCAGGGCGGTATTGTATTTTTTGCAGCCGGTAATAATGGTGACTATGATGATTATTATCCTGGCTGTTATCATAGGGTACGTGCCGTTGGTGCGAGTGATTCAGAAGATAAAATTACCAGGTTTTCAAACTATGGGCATTGGGTTGATATTATTGCACCAGGTTCCAGAATACTCAGTACTTTAGGAGAGACAACATATTCTTTTATGGATGGTACATCCATGGCATGTCCGCAGGTTTCTGGAGCTGCTGCTTTAATCGTATCAAAATATAAAAATAAGATTACACCAAATGAAGTATGGACAAGGCTTAGAAATTCTGCAGATTCAATTGAGCACCTTAATGAAGACTATAAAGGCTTGATTGGAACGGGTCGTCTTAATACTTTTCACGCCTTAATGGAGTTGGAAAATGATAATTTGATTCCTAACCAGGTGACTGATCTTAGTGCTTCAAATATTGGACCGGTAAGCATGGATCTTCAGTGGACAGCACCAGGACGAGGTGCAGGTAACGAAGGTTCTGTCAGTTATTACGAGCTTCGTTATTCGGAAGATCCGATCACTGCTGATAATTTTCATCAGGCACAAGAGTTTAAAATGAGACATGCTTTACCTGCTGGTGAGAGAGAAGAGATAAATTTAAATGGTTTGTATCCTGGTAAAAAATATTTTATTGCAATTGTAGCAAAGGATTATTACGGTAATCGATCAGAAATTTCAAATGTCATATCCGTTGTTGCTCAGGAAGCGCCGGTTATGGTGTTAGCAAAAGGGGAAATACATTCAATAAATCGTCAGAATGGTAATATACATACCTTTGCATTGAATGTTTTAAATGAAGGACAAAGGGACTTAATAATCGATCCTTCTTATGAACTCACAACATATACAGGATTGGGCACTGGTAATATTTCATTTAACACGACTCAGTTAACTTTGGCTTCTGGTGCCAGTTTGGATATTCAGGTAGTATACAATATTAATGAAGATGTGCCGGATGGTAAGTATACGGCTAACTTCGTTCTCAATACGAATGATCCTTTCCAAAGTGAGGCAAAAGTGCCTGTTGAAATATTTATCTATGGAGACTCAGCATCATTGATTGCTCCTCAAAGTGTTGATTTAGGAAAATTATATGCAGGTCATGAGACAACAAAGTCATTTAATATTTATAATGATTCTAATGTCGAAGGATTGTTGGTTGTTGAATCTTTAGAACTTTCAAACACAGACTTATCAGTTAATAATCGTCTTCCAATATATATTATGCCTGGCGATTCTGCGCAAATAGATCTTAGCTGTCTGTCAAATGATGTTAAAGAACTAAGCAGTACAGTTGGGTTATATACTAACCAGGGAGTTGATGTCACAAACATAGCCATTTCTGCCAGTATTGTTAACCCTCCTGTTATAGATGTTGTCAATAACGATATGAGTGCTGTTGTACCACAAGATGAGAGCGAGGAATTTGTATTTACAGTAAGCAATTCAGGTGCTGATGAATTGCATCTTGATTTTTCGGTAAGTCCTATCATCTACGATATCAATAATAACTTGGTAAATCCTTTATCTCTTCAGACGGAATTGTTTTCAGATTCATTTTTGAGTACCGAGTTTTCTACAGGCTGGGAAACACAAAATGACGATGATAGTCAAGGGTGGATTTTAAGTGATGACGCCTCAAGTGATGGATTCATTATTCCTGAACATGACGGTGTCTATGCCTCAGTTAATGACCATAATAGTGGCCAAACCAGTTATGGACGTAGGGATTATTTGATTACACCCGAAGTATCATTAGATAATTTAACTGATGTGACGCTGGAATTTGACAGTTACTATACAGGTGCCAATAGTATGCTTGCGACTGTTGAAATATCATTAAACAATGGAGAAACATGGATGCCGATTTATCAGCCTGAAGGAAATGAAGAGTGGGTAACAGAAACAATTAGCTTGAGGCAATTTGTCGGACAGAAAGTTAAGCTGGCCTTTCATGCTGATGATAGAGGTGTGCAATCGTCCGGTTGGGCCATTGATAATATTAAAATGACCGGAACGTTGGAATGGGCTGTTGTTGAACTTGTTTCAGGAAGTACACCGGTTATTCCAGGTGAATCAAGCGAATTTAAGTTGAGTATTTCACCATTTTTTCTTGAGCATGGCATCTATCAGACTACTTTGAATATCACCTCTAATGATCCTGCAAAATCAAAGCTTTCGGTGCCGATTATAATTGATGTATTAGGCACAGGTAATGCTTTGCTTTCCGAGCTTAAGCTGGATGGTGTATTGATTGATAAGTTCAACCCAGAACAGTTTATCTATTACGTGGATATTAATGGTAGTGTGTTTCCAGCCATTGATGTTTTGGCACAAAATCCCAATGCTGTTGTTGAACTGAGAGAACCAACCAACCTTGCGAGTGGATTTGAGGCTTTAACGGCAGAGATAAAAGTTGTATCAGCCGATGGTAGTAATAGCAGAACCTACACTATATTCTTCAAAGGACACGTTGGTATTTCGGAAATGGATGTAAGGCGATTAATAAATATTTATCCGAACCCATTCAATGATCTGCTTTATGTGGATAGCCAAGGAGGGGAGAATGTTGTGTTAACAATTTATGATGTAACTGGTAGATTGATTCTACAAGAACAAATCAATGGAAATGGTTTACATTCTATTAATACATCTGCTTTTGATAATGGCATTTATCTGTTAAAGTTAAATATTGACGGGGAAAGCTATAATTATAGTAAAATGGTTAAAGTGAAATGATGTTATTAAGATAAAAGACCGATAGCCTGTAAACACTTTAGTATTTCTATATACTAAAGTGTTTGCTGTATTGTGACAATAGCATCGAAGTTTTATAATTGAGATTAAATAGTGAAGTTATTCTAATAGTATACTTATGAAAGTTAGATTTAATGCCATGACATCATTGCTTGTATTTATTTTATCTTTTATGCACATCACTGTCCATGCTGCATTCAATGATAGTATAGAAGTAAAAGGTAATGGTCCGAATATTATTATTAAAGCAGTTGATTTTAAAAAGAGTCAACCATTACGCACGCTTAAAACAGGTGTTGTACCAACCGATGAAAAGGCAACACCTAACGGAGTTTTTAACCTGCAATTTAAACAAGGCACCTATCCTTTTGCTGAAACCGCTTTGCCTCAAAATGGTGATCCTGTGGTGCAGCGTCAAATGGGTCAACGAGGTGCCAGTAAATTAAAAGGCATCAATACAAATTTTGCTGGTCAGAAAACAAGCCGTAGCCCGTCTGATTGTATCGGTGCAGCCGGTCCCAATCACTATCTGCAGTCTGTTAATGCATCCTTTGCCATCTATAGTAAATTAGGTGAAGTGGTAGTGCCTTCAACAAGCCTTAGTGTTTTATTTGAAGGTCTTGAGGGAGCCAGTTATGATGATGGGGATCCGATTGTGCTTTATGATGAACATGCCGATCGATGGTTTGTTGCTGAGTTTTCAATAAAAGGCAGTAATGATTTTATGTTGGTTGGTGTTTCTGCCACTAATGACCCGACTGCTGAATGGTACACCTGGTCGTTTGATGTGGCTGATGAGCCGGACTATATGAAGTTTGGTGTGTGGCGCGATGGTTATTATATGGCCACCAACAATGAGGACGGGAATGATATTTATGTATTTGAACGTGATGCCATGTTAGCGGGTGAAGCCGATCCGCGAATGGTTGGATTTGTTAATGCCGAAAGACCTCGAAGTGGTTTTCATTGCCTGATGCCTCTTGACAATGATGGAATCTTAGCACCTGAAAGAGAACCGGGACAGTTTATTACCATTTGTGATGATGCCTGGGAAAATAAGACCGATGCCCTATGGATTTATGAGCTGAATATCGATTGGAGCGATACCAGAACGGCCTCTTTCCAAAAAGTACAGGAACTAAAGGTTCAACCTTTTGACAGTAACTTTGGTTCCACATGGTCTAATATTTCACAGAAAGATACCGATAATAAGGTGGATGCTATTTCACACATATTGATGTACAGAGCTCAATATCGTAATTTTGGTGACCACCAGAGTGTGGTTTGTGCCCATACAGTTGATGTTAATGGTCAGGATCATGCTGGACTTCGGTGGTATGAACTGCGAAAAGCCTCCGGAGAGTGGGAGCTTAGGCAGCAAAGTACCTATGCTCCTGACGAGAATAATAGGTGGATTCCGAGTATAGCCATGGATAAAAACCATAATATTGCCTTAGGATATAATATTTCAGGTGATCAACTCCATCCGGGAATCAGATATTGCGGGCAAACAGGTGAAGAAAATCTAAGAGCATCTGGTATACTGGATATAAGAGAAACTGTTGTGTGGGAAGGTCAAATGTCGCAGAAGACAGGTAATCGATGGGGTGATTATGCTTCTATGAGTGTCGATCCGACGGATGAATCTACCTTTTGGTTTGCTGCCGAATATTATGAGAGCATGAAGGCGACGCGTATTTGTGCATTTAATATTGATAATCTGTTTAATCCCATCGTTTTTGACGCCAATGGGATTTCAAAATCGGAAATCCACCTTTCCTGGAAACTAAACCAGCTTGGCGAAAATGTACTATTAGCATGGTCAGCTACTGGTGAGTTTGGCGAGCCACAACACAGTACCACTTATCAGGTCGGTGATGAATTATTAGGTGGTGGAGAAGTGATAGCAAAGGGATTATTAACTGACTTTATTCTTGATGAATTGCCAGCCAATACCATCCAGTATTTCAAAATTTGGTCTTTGCACGAAGATGGTAGCTATTCACCTGGTGTCACTGATGTCGCAATGACCACATGTGCAAGCTACGATCTGGTCTTCACAGAAGATTTTAATGGAGAAGTATTCCCGTCGGAATGTTGGGCCATTATGTCAGGTAAAAACGGACTTGGTGAGCAACAAGGATGGAAGTTATACACGCCGGATGAGCAAACCAGTGAGGCCTTTGTTAGAAATGAAGAGGTAGAGAATGGTCAATCAGCCGAAGACTGGTTGATTACACCGCTTATCAACCTGGGTAATGGTTCGAAATTAACATTTAGTCAGAAACAGAGTAGTGCCAGCGATTTTAATTCAAGCTATCATATTATGGTATCAACAAAATCACAAAGCAATCATGACGATTTTGTTGAAGTGGACTCATGGACTGAATTGGATTTTACAACGACTCATAGCGTGAAAAATGTTGACTTAAGTCAATTCGATAATCAGCAGGTTTACCTTGCTTTTGTGAACAAAAATAACAAAGGTGATAACTGGTTTATTGATGATGTGGTCCTTAGCTCGATTTCTGATCCAAAACCTCTTGCTACTATGAACCTGATGCACGACTGTCCTTCAGCTTCCATTGAGTTGGTTTCTAATTTTGACGGCTTACAGACATTTACCTTAAAAAATGATCAGCATGAATTAATCGCTCAGGTAAATCGTGACGCTTATTCTTATGTGTTTGAGAATTTAACAGCTGGTAGGTATTATGGTCAGGTAGAAAGATTGGGCATAAAGTCTGACCAAACGGAAGAAGGTGAGCTGTTAAGTGTTGTTGTAAAAGATTCACTTTTATCAATATGCTATGGTGAGGAAATTCAATTTGGCGGTCAAAAAATTAGCGAAGCGGGTCTTTATACTCATACAGTAGAGTCTGCGTCTGCTTGTGATTCGATTATTAATCTGGATTTGACGGTTGTAAAAGTGGATACTGAAGTTGATGATACGGAATCAGAGTTGATAGCTAAAGCAAGTAATGCAAGCTTTCAATGGGTTCTAGTTGATGGAAGTGATTTTGTTAATCTTGAAGGACAAACAGAATCTGTATTTTATCCTTCGGAAGATGGTATTTATGCGGTTATGATTACACAGAATGGCTGTACAGAAATGTCAGAGTTTTTAAGTGTTGGAGATAATGCTATTGTTGAGTTGCGATCTGGTACCTTACAAGTATATCCAATTCCTGCCAATGACTATGTAAAGGTTGAGTTTGACAAGCTGCAAAAAGACCTTGAAATAAAGCTGTATTCAATCAATGGAGAATTGTTGTTTAGCCATAAAGCAAACAACCTATCTTCTTATAAAATTGATGTAGCAGACCTGACATCTGGATTATATATGTTGACTGTAGTGGGAAATGATGAACAAGTAACTATCAAGGTTATTAAGAAATAGAAAAGCAAACAGGTGTGAAAAAGGTGGTTGTGGAGGTAGAACGTTATGATTATATACTCCTTGTTAGTGTGAAAAAGAGTTTGGGGTTTTAATTAGAGCACCATATGTAAATTTAATTTTAGTTTTTCAAGAGTGATGGGAGAGCTTGCCTTTTTGAGGTAAGCTCTTCTTTTGTTAATGTGCATGATGATTTCTATTGCAATGCTTTATTAGTCTGGTTTTTAAATTGATATAGCTAGTGAATTTTATCTTGTCTTTTTATTAGACCTGATAAGAATAATGTATGAATAATCGTCTTCTGCGATGGTCAAGTAATGTCCTTTCAGGACAATATTGTTAATTGAGATACTGTAATTAAAGTTGGAATAAGAAGGCCGCAAGTATAAGCTTATAGAGCTTATTTGCTTTTTAAAGTAAAATTCCTGATTCATCAAATTAGCATCTAAGCAATTCAACTTTTAAAAACTATCTTTGCAAAAAAAAATAACTAGATATGACAACTCGTAAAGTACGTGTGCGCTTTGCACCAAGTCCTACCGGACCCTTACACATTGGTGGTGTTCGTACCGCTCTGTTTAACTACTTGTTTGCCAAAAAGCATGGTGGTGATTTTATTCTTCGCATAGAAGATACCGATTCAACGCGTTTTGTAGAAGGAGCCGAGGAGTACATAAACGAGAGCATGGAGTGGTTGGGTATGCCCATCGATGAAGGTGTTAAGCAAGGTGGTGAATTTGGTCCTTACAAGCAAAGTGAGCGTCGCGAGATTTATAAGAAATATGCCGATCAACTGGTTGAAACGGGGTGGGCCTATTATGCTTTTGACACGCCAAGCGAGTTGGATGCTTTGCGCGCAAAGGCAGAAGCGGAGAAAGTGCCTTTTTCATACGACATGCATACGCGTAATGGCCTAAAAAATTCATTAGCTCTATCCGACGATGAGGTAAAACAACGTATGGATGCTGGTGAGCCTTGGGTTATCCGTTTTAAAATGCCTGAGAACACAGAGGTGCAGACGAACGATATGGTACGTGGCTCGGTAACATTTAATACTGCTACTTTAGATGATAAGGTTCTGTACAAAAGTGCCGACAACTTACCTACTTATCATTTGGCTAATATTGTTGATGATCATTTGATGGAGATATCACACGTTATTCGTGGTGAAGAGTGGTTGCCATCGGTGCCTTTACATATATTGTTGTATCGCGGATTAGGATGGGAAGATACCATGCCGCAATTTGCTCACTTGCCATTGATTCTAAAGCCTACTGGTAAAGGTAAGTTATCGAAGCGAGATGGTGATAAGGGTGGATTCCCTGTGTTTCCATTAAACTGGCAGTTGGAAGATGGTATTGCAATGGGTTATCGCGAGAGTGGCTATTTCCCAGAGGCGGTTGTAAATTTATTAGCTCTTCTAGGATGGAATCCTGGTACTGAGCAAGAGCTTTTTTCAATGGATGAGTTGATACAGCTATTCACGATAGAGCGTGTTAATAAATCAGGAGCTCGTTTTGACCCTGATAAAGCCAAGTGGTTTAACCAACAGCACTTGATTCGTAAAGAGGATGCCGAGTTAGCTACTCTTTTTCAAGTTGAGCTTAAAGAACGTGGTCATGAAATAGGAAATGGTTTTGTTCAAGAGGCAGTTGCCATGGTTAAGGAGCGTGTTAACTTTGTGAGTGAATTATGGGAGCAAACAGCCTTCTTTTTTGAAGCACCATCTACATACGATCCAAAAGTTGTGAAGAAACGCTGGAAAGGTGATGTTCCTGCTTTTATGACTGAGTTAACTCCAGAATTAGATAAGGTAGAGAATTGGAAAGCTGATGATATAAAGGCAACTATAGCTGCTCAAATTGAAGCCAAAGAATTAGGCTTTGGTTTGGTGATGAATGCTTTTCGACTTGCTCTTGTCGGAGGTGGATTTGGCCCCGATCTTATGACTATTGCAGAAATGATTGGTAGAGAAGAAACCATACAGCGTGTAAAAGCAGCCGTTGAGAATATAGGGTAAACGATCATAAAAATTTTTTAGAGCTGTTTGATGATGCAATTTGTGTAATATTGTATATCAAACAGCTTTTTTATGTCACAGAATTATCAAGATAAGCAGCCACTGGTGTCGGTAATAATTCCCGTGTATAATGCAGAGTTATATGTTGGGGATTGTCTAAAATCGCTTATTAGTCAAACGTATAATAATCTTGAGATTATTGTTGTAGATGATGGCTCAACAGATGACAGTCTTCGAATTATAGAGTCAATTGACGACAAGCGGATAAAAGTCATTAAAGTGAATCATAAGGGTGCGGAAGCTGCACGTAATATTGCATTTAAACAGTCGACAGGTGAATTTATTCAATTCTTAGATGCAGATGATTTACTGTCCTCTCAAAAAATAGAGGCGCAGGTTAAATTAATTTCACAGAGCTCAAACTCAGCATCTATTTGTTCTACAATTCACTTTTATGAGGGAATCAATAAGAAGTTTTGCAACGATTCATATTTATTTTCTACCAGCAAACCAGTGGAGTTGTTTACGGCAATATGGGGAGCACAAGGTTTTATTGGAATGATACCTTGCCATGCCTGGTTGCTTAATCGATCGTTAATAGAACAATATGGACTGTGGAATGAGAAGCTGTGTAAAGATGCAGATGGTGAGTTTTTTGCACGAGTGTGTTTAAATGCTTCTGAAATTATTCTGGCCAAGAATGTACATTGTTATTATCGCCATTTTGTAAACGGACACAATCAATCGGCCAAAATGGGTAAGAAGCAGTTCTTAAGCAACCTAAGAAGTACGGAGTTAAAGCAGAAATACCTATTTGAAAAAAGTGATTCAAAAGAAGCCAGGCTGGCCATAGCAACGCAATATAAGTTTTATGCAATGGCTTATTATCCAATGCATCGAAAGTTGAGTTCTGAGGCCATGAAGCGCTGTGTTGAAAATGGCGGAAGCGATTTTTTGTATGGTGTAAGTGGTCGGTTTGTAGGTGCCATATCTAAGTTATTTGGGTGGAAAGCGGCCAGATTTATGGCATACTATAAGGGAAGAATTATGGCTGCTTTTTAAAAGCGGATAAAAGGTATTTTAAGACGCTTAACATCGTTTCTGTCGTTTTAAATCCACATAGTTTAAAACTTAAGGCATATAATTTCTCTTTTACTGTTGATGTTGGAGGCGCTGAAATATTTAGTTGTAGTCTATACATATTCGCCATATTTAAATCATAATGGGCCAATCCGCGTATGTATGAAAAAATGTGGGCATCGAACTTTGTTTTGTTTAAGTGGTAAAACTCAGGTTGATTGACTTGTAGATATTGGCTTAACTTTAGTCTTACCTCTATATAGCCTTTATATTTGTTAGCTTTATCGCCTTTGTTAATCGAACCTGTGCTTCTTTCTCGTATAATGGTTAAAGGTTCATCATCAACAATCACCTTATCATTTATTTGAACGAGCTGAAACATGAAGTCTGTTTCTTCGCTAAATGGCAAACTATCATCCTGCAACACTGTTTTGTTAATTGTTTTGGCATTGTATAAGTTGGAACAAGTATTGCCAAGCCATTGGAAATATAAACTATAGATTAAATGTTTATTGCTAACCGGATGTGTGTAGGTTTCGCCATCTGTTTTTTGAGATATACAGCTCCCTGCAACAAATGCTGCATTATCGACCGATTTTTCTAATTGATGCTCTATTTTATTGGGAAATAGGAGGTCGTCTGCATCTAAAAATTGTATCCATTCACCCCTTGCATGTTTTATGCCTTTATTTCTGGCAGCAGCAGGACCTTGCTTTGATTCTTTAAGTAAAGTAATGTGAGGATAAGCCTTTTGAAAAGCTGAAATAATGGAAATGGTCTTGTCGTCACAGTTATTATCGATGCAGATTATCTCGATATTACTGTGTGTTTGATTTAAACAGGAGTTTAAACAGTCTTCAATATATAATTCCACATTATAGCATGGAATAATTACTGATACAAGTGGCTTATCCATAATATTTGCTTTGATGCGCGATGGTATATTGAAAAAATCCCGCATCATAACAGGTGCGGGATTTTTTAGTCATGTATTTTAAGCTTTAGACTACTTCTTTTTCTTAGCCCAAGAGTCTTTCAATGTTACGGTGCGGTTAAATATTACCTGATCACCAGTCGTGTCCTTATCTACACAGAAATAACCCAAGCGTTGAAATTGGTAACGGTCAATGCCATCATCAAAATTGGCGCTCGCATCTTTGTAGTTAGGCTCAATAAAGCCCGTATTAATAATCGATAATGAGCTAGGATTTAAGAACTCAAGAAAATCTTTGTCCTTATGTCCATCAGGTGCTTCGTCCATAAATAAACGATCGTATTGTTTTACCTGTACTGTTTTGGCATGCTCAATACTAACCCAGTGAAGAGTACCTTTGACCTTGCGGTTACTACCTTCCATGCCACTTTTTGTGTCAGGGTCGTAGGTACAGTAAATTTCTGATATTTCACCGTTCTCATCTTTCTTAATGTCTTCACATTTTACAATGTAGGCGTTCTTAAGGCGCACCTCACGTCCCACATCCATACGGAAGAACTTGCGTGGTGCATTCTCCATAAAGTCATCACGTTCAATGTAAATTTCGCGACTAAATGGTAATTTACGGCTACCCATGCTTTCGTCCTCTGGGTTGTTAATGGCTTCCATCCATTCAACCTGCCCCTCCGGGAAGTTCGTGATGATTACCTTAACAGGATTCAATACAGCATATACACGCGGAGCACGTTTATTTAAATCTTCACGAACGCAGTGCTCAAGTAAAGCCACATCAATAACGTTTTCACGTTTGGCAACACCTATCTGGTCGGCAAACTTGCGAATCGACTCAGGTGTGTAACCTCTGCGACGATAACCTGATATGGTTGGCATGCGTGGGTCGTCCCATCCTGCTACATAATCCTGCTCCACCAATTGAAGTAACTTACGCTTACTCATCACGGTGTAGTTGAGGTTTAAGCGGGCAAATTCAATCTGACGAGGACGAGCTAGTTCTTTGAGTTCTGGTTGGAATTCCAATATCTGCTCCAAAAACCAGTTGTATAAAGGTCGGTGTACCTCAAATTCAAGTGTACAAACCGAGTGAGTAATACCTTCTTTAAAATCACCTTGTCCGTGAGCAAAATCGTACATTGGATAAATGCACCATTCGTTACCTGTACGGTGATGATGAGCATGAATAATACGGTACATCAAAGGATCGCGCAGGTGCATGTTAGGCGACGCCATATCAATTTTAGCACGCAATACACGTTCTCCATTTTGAAACTCACCCTTACGCATGCGCTCAAATAAGTCCAAGTTTTCTTCAGCGCTGCGGTTACGAAACGGACTTTCCTGTCCTGGAGTGGTTGGTGTACCTTTTTGTGAAGCTATTTCTTCAGCACTTTGGTCATCAACATAGGCTTTACCGTTTTTAATAAATAAAACAGCCCATTGATATAATTGCTCAAAATAGTCTGAGGTAAACTTAGGTTCATCTTTCCACTGAAAACCTAACCAATTTACATCTTCCTTTATCGAATCAACATATTCTGTATCTTCTTTGGTAGGGTTAGTGTCATCAAAACGCAGGTTGGTACCTCCATTGTAATGTTTTCCAAGGCCAAAGTTCAGGCAGATGGATTTAGCATGTCCAATATGTAAATATCCATTTGGTTCTGGAGGGAAGCGTGTTAATACAGCACCGCCGTTTTTATTTTCACTTAAATCCTTATCAATCTCCTGATGAATGAAATTCGTTTTTGGCGTTTCGTTCAATTCCATCTGCTTTAATATTATATCTTTATTGTACTTACTTTTTTTAGGATGTGTGCACATCAAGTACAAAAGTAAGTGTTTTTCGACTTAAAAATCTGATGATTCAGTGATAAAAGATTAATTTCGCCAAAAAAACAATTAAGTGATGGACCAAAAGCAAATGGTAGGCGTGATTGAGCTAGAAGAAATGGAATTTTATGCTTATCACGGATGTTTTAAAGAGGAGCAGGTTGTGGGTAATCGTTTTTTGGTAAAAGTGACACTGGAAACGGATTGTACAGTGGCGGCTGAAACCGATGATATTAGTGATGCCTTAAATTATGTGAGCGTATATGAAATAGTGCGTGAGCAAATAATGCAAACCTCACATTTGTTGGAGCATTTAAATAAGCGTATCATCGATGGTATTTACCAAAAGTTCCCTGAGTTGTTAAAAGCTACGGTAAAAGTATCAAAGATGAACCCTCCTATGGGTGGTCAGATGAAATGTGTGAGTGTAACGTTTAGCCGATAAAATGGAAGTAGTAGGTGTCATTACAAAAGAGTGTCCTCGGTGCGGAACAGCGTTTTTTTGCCATTCAAATGCAAAAACACCCTGTTGGTGTATGGATTATTCAATAAATTCTGAAAATCTTAAAGTGTTGGGAGAGAAATACAATGGTTGTATTTGTCCCGATTGCTTGAAATTATATGGGCAAAAGAAGAAATAAAAATTTGCTCAGCAATAAATTTATTGCTTATTTTGCATCCCGAAAGACAATGGTTCCTTGGCCGAGCGGTTAGGCACTGGTCTGCAAAACCAGGTACGGCGGTTCGAGTCCGCCAGGAACCTCTCTTCAAAAAGGTGATTTTCGTCAAACGAAAATCACCTTTTTTATTTGCTACAATTCTTAATCATTTTTATTTTTTTCGGTAGTGCTCATCGTAATAGGAGTTGAGCGATTTGTAAAAGCTAAAACACAACACGATTAATAGCAGAGCAAATGGCAAGCCCGTTAATATCGATGCCGTTTGTAGGGCTGTTAAGCCGCCTCCAATTAATAAAATACCCGCAACTGTTCCTTCCATCGAAGCCCAAAATACCTTTTGTCCCACGGGGGCATCATGTCGTCCTCCAGAAGTGAGCATGTCAACCACCATGGAGCCAGAGTCGGATGAAGTGATAAAGAAACTAGCTACAATAATAACTGCTAACAATGATGAAAGAAAGGAGTAGGGGTATTGTTCCAGCAGTTTATAAATGGCCGTAGCAACATTATCATTGACTGCTTCTGTAATAACTGTATTGCCCATAAGTTCCTGGTACAGAGCGCTACCGCCAAAAACAGACATCCATATAAAAGTTAATAGGGTTGGTACTAGCAATACTCCCAAAATAAACTCTTTTATCGTGCGCCCTTTGGAAATACGAGCTATAAAAATACCAACGAAAGGTGACCAGGCTATCCACCATGCCCAATAGAACACGGTCCATGAGTTTTGCCAGTGCTTCACTTCTTTAACGCCTTTGTAGGATTCGGTCCAGAAACTCAATTCGAAAAACTCGTTAAGGTAATGGCCAATGTTTTGGACAAATGACTTAAAAATAAAAACGGTAGGGCCTACTACAATTACAAATAAGAGCAGTATCAGAGCAAAGCTCATGTTCCATTCACTTAATCGTCGTATGCCTTTATCTAAGCCCAATACTAACGATAAAGTTGCCATTAGTGTAATGACTACTATTAACACGATTTGAACGGTTGTCGTCAGTTCAAAGTTAAACAGGTAGCTAAGTCCTGCATTTACCTGTTGAACACCAAAGCCCAAGGAAGTAGCTAATCCAAAAATGGTGGCAATTACCGATATAATATCTATGGTGTCGCCAATGGGTCCATAAATTTTATTCCCAAGGAGAGGGTGGAAAATAGAGCGGATGGTTAGTGGTAGTTTTTTGTTGAACGTAAAAAAAGCCAAGGCAACACCAACTATGGCATAAATGGCCCAGGCATGTACGCCCCAGTGAAGAAAGGTTATGCCCATTGCTGTTTTTGCTGACTCTGCTTTATCAGAATTATCAATTAAAGGGTTTCCATTAAAATGGAAAATAGGTTCCGCAACACTCCAAAAAAGTAAACCGATGCCCATGCCCGCACTAAAAAGCATGGCAAACCAGCCTTTATTTGAGAAGTCGGGCTTAGCATCTTTACCTCCTAATCGAATTTTACCAAACTTACTAAAGCCTAAAAACAAGGCAAATAATAAGAGAACATTCACCACCAATATAAAGAACCAACCTACATTATTGGCTACCGCTGTTTGTATCTGTGAAAAATATTTCTCCATTGGCTTGCCTACCAGTAAGGTAGTTATCACCAAGACTGAAATCACTAATAATGATGTAATAAATACTGGTCCATTGGCTTTTATGCCTAAGAATGTTTTTCTATCGCTTCTTTTATATCCTTGATCCATCGTTGTATATCTTAAAAATAGTAACCAATATTTATATTAAATCGCATATGCCATTGGGCATTGTCTGTACCTTCGGCAAAAGCATTGGACCATTCTGGCCCTAACCAGGAATGGTTCTTTCCCCAAGCTGAGTCAATGTATGTATATATTGGGCCAGTTGCTATCATGCATCCTAATACATTCATGTACGAATCATTAAACCCATTCTTTGTTTTTCTAAACCACGAAAAATCATTGTACAATAGTATTTGATCAATCAAACTACTCTTTATAGGTAGTTGGTAGGAAACGGAAGAGCTTAATACTTGCCCCTTAGCTGCTACTTTATAAGAAGATCCGTATGCTGCCATTTCAATGATGTCTTTGTATTGTGCTGAGTCATTGGGATTTTTGTTAAATGTGATAGCTTGTAGTTTCAGTCCCCACCTTTTACCATTATAACGATAGCCCAATGCTGAAGCTGAATGACTGCCCATTTCGCTCGTGATGATGTTGTATAAACCACCGTACATGGCTGAAATTTCTATGCTAGAGTATTTCTGCTCCCCGATGTTATAACTGAGTTTAATGTTTCCCTGATTAACTTCTTTGTTTCTTCCTGCTACATCGTATGAATAACGGTTGGGCGAAATAGCCGATGCGTTATCGAAATTGAGTTCTTCGGCATTTTTATAGAAAGCTGCATGTAGCTGTAGCTGATCAAATGATTTTATCCATTTTATTCCCATATCATGGTCGTCTTCTAAACCAACATAGTAGGCTATGCTGAAGAACCAATTATTTGAATTGTAGGGTTGTAAACCAAAGGGTACCTGTTGCAGTCCCAATTGGATAGATGATTGTTGATTGTGTATATATTCTATCCAACCTTGCTTAAGCATATGGCCACCAAAACTTGGTGAGTAGAAGCGATATTCAGCATTAAAACCTAGTTTTTGATAACTGCCACTGGCATTGAGCCTAAAAACATCATAGCCAAAATCGCCACCTCGTGTCACCTGTTCATCTTTCCAATCTGATAAATTGTAATTAAAGCGAATAGCTCCACCCAGCTTAAGTTTTGGTGAAGTGTCACCTTGAGAAATAGCAGTGAGCGAGGGGAAAATAAGTAACACTATTATTCCAAGCAGTTTGTTAAGTGTCATATTTATGTTTTTCGTGATCATTGCTATCAAAAAGGAGTGCACAGATGCAAAAGAGCAAAGAATGAAAACCAGATTTGATGAGTAAGTTTTCTGTTAGTAGCAACGAATTATATAAAGATGAATACAACGGGGATTAAACACAAGTTTATTTAGGTTTTATTTTTGTTATCTACTTGATATGTGTTGGATAATTCTTGGCAAGGTGCATAGTGGTCTCATTTTGGAAGTACCGTATAATGAAAGTAAACATGTAGTTATACGATGAAAGACTGACCTTGTTCTCTATTATTTATAACAACCACCGCAACAACATAATTCAATACGTAATATTTTAGTGTTTATTTGAGCTTGCTTGTAATAAAAACACCTTAATATCTATCAATTTTAATCTTGTTGTTTTAACTGAATTTGTAATACTCCTTAAAAAAACTATTTTTGACGCACCGCATCATCGTTTTAGAATGCGGTAGGCTTGGGGAAAATTGTAGCTATTTGAAGTCAGGAGAGATAAATACCACGATTGTTAAATTTTTGGATGGTAATGATATAGCATCGTATAGGGTGATTTATCAGCATTACTTCAAAGGGCTGTGTTTATTTGCCTATGAATACTTGAGAGACACAAGCGCAGCAGAAGATCTGGTGCAGGATGTATTTGTTCATATCTGGGAAAAAGACTTACAGATTAGAGAGCCTGAAAAATTACCGGCTTACATGTACTCCATGGTTCGCACCCGTTGTTTAAACCAAATAAGAGGTAATAAGGTGCGTCAGCAATATGTACATCACGAAAAGGATAAAGACTATTGGGAAGATGATGTGCAACATGCCATTATTAAAGCCGAAGTATTTAAAGAGCTCAGCGAAAGTTTAGAACAGTTGCCTGAAAAAACACGGGAAATATTTGAACTAAGTTATTTAACTCAACTACGAGAAAAAGAGATTGCCGATCGTTTGGGCATAACTGTTGACATGGTAAAAGCGCACAAGAAAAAGGCTCGTGGCATTCTTCGCAATGAGCTAAAACACCTCATGTCCTTGATTATTATTCTTAACATCTGATTTTTTTCATCTTTTTCTGACACCATTTTATTTTTAAAGTGTCAATAATGTAAGAAGATGAAAAAATGGATAACTCCACACTGTCAAAAATAGTAGCAAAATACCTGAAGGGGCAAGCCTCTGAAAGTGAGATGCAGGAACTCGATACATGGCGTAAGGCCAGTGAGAGTAACGAACTTTTTATGCAACAATTTGAGCAATCCGACAATGCTTTTGCGGACTATCAGATTTATAAAAATTTCGAGGAAGATAAGGTTTGGTCAGCATTACTCGACAAGGTGCAAAAGAAAAAGAGAATTTCTTTAGGGCAGGTACTTATCCGCGTAGCAGCTGTTTTAGTATTAGGACTGATTGTTAGCAGTATTTTTTATGTGTTGGTGCCTAACGATCGCTCTTTAATATTGGCTAAGGTAGAGACGGTATCACCGGGTCAATTTAACGCCATCTTAAAAATCGATAAACAGCAAGAAATACACCTGTCAGATACCACCAGTCAAGAGCTTAAGAACAGCGGAACTCACTTAGCTACCATAGCACAAGGGAAGTTAGCATACAAGCTACGAAAGAATGTTGAGCCTCAGGAGATGGAAGTGGTGGTGCCCAACCGGGCCGAGTACCAGTTTATATTTGCCGATGGAACAAAAGTGTGGATGAATGCCGGTAGTAGGGTGAAATTTAAACAGCCATTTGACAGTGAAACGCGAGAGGTATATGCCGAGGGCGAAGTGTTTTTTGAAGTGGCCAAGGATGTGAATAGACCATTTATAGTGAGTTTGCCAAATGACAATGCCATTCAAGTATTGGGTACTGAGTTTAATGTGAGAGCATACCCTGATGATGCTAGCTATCAATCGGTGTTAGTTGAGGGAAGTGTATTGTGGCATACTCAATCGGGCAAAGAGCGTTTGATGGAGCCGGGACAACTACTCAATTACCAAGTTAACAATGGTGAAGTTGAACTTAGTGATGTTGATGTGTATCCATACCTTGCATGGAAAGAAGGTCGTTTTGTGTATGATGGCTCTGAGCTAGTTCATATAATGAGCGATTTAAGCCGGTGGTACGGTGTTGATGTGGTTTATAACGATCAAGCAATTCGCAAGCTTCACTTTAGTGTAGACATTAAACGCTATGAGAATTTAAGTGAGATATTAGAGATGTTAGCCTTAACCGAAAAAGTACAATTTAATATACAGGAATCAACCGTTAAAGTAGAACGGTATCAATAAAAAAAAACAGGAAGTGTTGCAGCACCTCCTGTTAAATGTAACAAGCTAGTTGTTACAAGTATGTATAACTTCAATTACAAATCTATGAAAAAAAATCGGGAATTAATGTGCCCTGATGGGAGGGGTACACCCAAAATCTACAAAATTATGAAACTATCATTTCTTATGATGTTCATGTTATTATGGCAAGTGTCAGCGTCAAGCTATAGTCAATCGACTAAGCTGAAGCTGGAGCTAAAGAATGCTTCTGTTAAAGAGGTGCTCAAAGCCATAAGTCACCAAAGCGAATTTACCTTTATCTATAACGATGAAGAGATTTTAGAGCTTGACCAGGTGTCAATTGACGCTGAAGGAGTGACGGTTGAAACAGTTTTAAATACCTGTTTAAACAATAGTGGACTATCATGGGAAGTGCGCGATGAGGTAATAATTATTAAACCGGCTCAAAGAGCCATACAGCAACAACCCATAATAGTTAAAGGAAAGGTGCTTGATGAGCAAGGACTGCCTGTTCCAGGTGTTAACATTATTGTATTGGATTACAATACAGGAACCATTACAAGTGCCGATGGTACTTACGAATTGCGTGTTCCTGATCTTAAGGTTACTCTGAAGTACACTTTTATTGGTTTTGTTGATCAAGAGGTGGCACTCGATGGTAAAACGGAAATTAACGTTACCCTGCAAACCGAAGTGAGTGAGATTGGTGATGTGGTGGTTACCGGTTATTATAATCAAACAAAAGAGAGCTTTACAGGTGCAGCTACCACAATTAGCGCAGATAAGTTGCAAGAAGTTAGTAATACAAATGTGTTACAGGCCATTCAGGTATTTGACCCATCGTTTAAAATTATGGAGAATAACGAGTTTGGATCTAATCCTAACCGTATGCCTGAAATTGAAGTGCGAGGTAAAGCCAGTTTCCCTGGTTTAAGTGAAAGTGAGATCCGTAGCAACCCTAATCAACCAACCTTTATTTTAGATGGTTTTGAGGTGAGTATTGAAAAAATATACGATTTAGATATTAACCGTATTGCTGGGGTCACTATTTTGAAAGATGCGAGTGCCACCGCAATTTATGGTTCTCGTGCAGCTAACGGAGTGGTGGTAATTGAAACCAAAGCACCTGAAAAAGGGAAGCTACGCGTTAATTACACTTTCGATGGAACGGTATCGGCTCCTGACTTGTCGGATTATGAACTGTTAGACGCTGCAGAAAAACTTGAGGCTGAACGTTTGGCGGGGCTTTATACTTCAGAAAAGCCTGCAGGTGATAGTTACAATGAGCAAGTTCGTTTTGATCAATTATACAATCAAAACCTCCAAGCTGTTCGTTCAGGAGTTAACACCGATTGGATTGCACAACCTGTTGAAAATAGTTTTTCGCACAAACACTCCTTATTTCTTGAAGGTGGTGATGATGTTATCCGTTATGCACTTGAAGGAAATTATAACGACGAAAAAGGGGTAATGAAAGGATCGGGTAGAAAACGTTATGCACTTGGTAGTATGCTTTCGTATCGTTTTAAAAATGTGACCTTTAAAAATCACTTAACGGTAACACGTGTGGATGCTCCGGAATCACCTTATGGTAATTTTTCTGATTATGCTCGTTTGAACCCTTACTATAAGTTAAAGGATGAGAGTGGACGATATTACCAGACTTTACGTACCAACGATGACTATGGTACACCAGAGCAATATTCAGGTCTTTACGACGCTACGTATTTATCTAACGAAAATGGAAGTAAATACACCAATGTGACCAATAATTTCTCTATTGACTGGATGCTCTTGGAAGGATTACGCTTAAAAGGTAATGTGTCTTTTCAGTTGCAGAATGATAAGTCGGAAACCTTTAAATCGCCTAACTCAATTGAGTTTTTGAATACACCAGAAGAAGATTTTAACTTGCGAGGAAGCTATTACGTAGGAGATCAAGAGATGTTTTTGTTAGATGGTAACCTAGTGTTGAGCTATTTTAAGCAAATAAACAAACACTTTGTAAACGCTGTTATTGGCGGTAATATCCAAGAGCAAACCATTGATTTTGAAGATTACACGGCTGAAGGTTTTGCCAATGATCGCTTGAGTCATGTTAGTTTTGGTGCTCAGTTTAAAGAAGGTAGTACGCCTGGTGGATTCGAAGAAACAAGTCGCTTAGCAGGTGCTTTCTCTAATTTGAATTATAATTTCGATAATCGTTTTTTAGCCGATGCTTCATTACGTATCGATGGTTCGTCTAAGTTTGGAAAGAATCAACGTACTGCTCCTTTTTGGTCAGCAGGTATTGGCTGGAACATTCACAACGAAGCGTTTTTTAAGGACAATGCAAAAGTCAATGAGGTGCGTTTGAGGGCGAATGTGGGTGAAACAGGTGGTGATAACTTCTATGCTTATCAGGCCTTAACTACCTATCAATATATTACCGATCGTCATTATCGCTTTAATAACGGTGCAAATATCAAAGCATTGGGTAATGAGGATTTGAGATGGCAAACAACAATGAAGCGCAATGCAGGTATTGATATTGCTTTATTCAATAGTCGATTAATGCTGTCGGGTAACTATTATTACGATACTACCAAGGATTTATTAACACAGGTGTCTATTGCTCCATCCATCGGTTTTTCAAGTTTTACTTCTAACATGGGCGATGTGCTCAATAAAGGGATCGAAGTTAACTTAAGTGGTACTGTTTATAAAAATAGTGAGCGTCGTATTTTTGTGAATTTGTTTGCTAATATGAGGCACAATATTAATGAAATACAGCAAATTTCAGATGCTCTAAAAGAGTATAACAAAGCAGCAGCTGAGAACCAGAATAAGGAAGTAGCTGATCAGATTGATTCTAGTGGAGAATCAAATATTTATCGGGAAGGTGATTCGGCCAATATGATTAGCGCAGCTCCAGTTTTACAGTTTAACGAAGGTGAATCTATTTATGCGATTTACGCCGTACGATCATTAGGTATTGATCCGGTTTCGGGTAAAGAGGTTTTCTTAGATCGTAACGGTAACAGCACCATGACTTGGGATGCTCGTGATCAAGTAGTCGTGGGTGAAGCCCAGCCTAAGTATGAGGGTTACTTTGGAACCAATACCGATATAGGCAACTTCAGTTTCAATTTATCTTTTAACTACCGTTTGGGTGGGCAAATTTATAATAACACAATTATTGATCGTGTTGAAAATGCGAACCTGTATAATAATGTGGACAGAAGAGTGTTAGAGCAGCGTTGGACTCAAGAAGGTGATGTGAAGCCATATAAAAGCATTGCAGACAGATCTATTACTCGTGCATCGTCTCGATTTGTTGAAGATGAAAACACTTTGTCGCTAGCTTCCGCTAGAGTGTCCTATACTTTAAACCAGAATTTGGTGCAAAATATAGGTCTTCGCCATATGAAGTTATCTGTTTATATGAATGACATATTCAGAATATCAACAGTGAAAATGGAGCGCGGATTGTCGTACCCATTTGCCCGTTCAGTGTCATTCTCATTACAAACCAATTTTTAATTAGGAGACCATGAAAAATAAAATATTAATAGTATTTACAGCCTTGGTTCTTACATTAACTTCATGTGAAGATTGGATGGATGTTCAACCAAAATCAGAAGTGGATCAAATAGAGTTGTTCCAATCTGAAGAAGGGTACCACGATGCATTAAATGGTGTGTATTTAATGTTAGGTGATAATAATTTGTATGGCGATAAGCTAAGCATGAGTCTTTTAGATGTTTTGGCGCAAAACTATTATATACCAACCGGACATAGTTATATCGATTTGGTATTTCATAATTACGAAGCTGAAGCAAGTGAGAATTCTATTTCAGGGGTATGGGATAAGGCTTACAACGTTATTGCCAATTGCAATAATATCATTCAGTTTATTGAAGAAGATGATGCCTCTAAATTTTCGGGTAACAATTACAATTATATCAAAGGTGAAGCATTGGCCATTAGGGCGATGTTGCATTTCGACCTGATTCGTATGTTTAACGCCCCCTTAATTAGCGATCCTGAGTTTTTAGGTATTCCTTATGTTGATGAATTTAAAATCGAGTTAACAGAGCAATCAACTACAATTGAAGCATTGAGTTTGGTGGAGGATGACTTGATGAAAGCCTATGAATTGTTGGCCGATGATGAGGTGATGAACCCGTCTGATGACAACGAATCGTATCGAGAAAATCACTTAAATTATTATGCGGTCGTTGGCTTATTAGCACGAGTGCATCTGTATCAACAAGATTATGTCAATGCAGCCTTGTATGCTGATGAAGTGATTCAATCGGCGCGTTTTAAGTGGATGAATCCTAGTGATATTCTAGGCAATTTAGATTTTGTGTTTTATCCTGAACTTATAATGGGTTTGTATCACACAAAAGTTGGAGAAACATCGCGCAATTATTTTGCACATACAGATGCTAACAACCCTAATGAGCTGATTTGTTCTGATCGAAGCGCAAGCTGGTACGAAGGAGATGATATACGATTTAAATATTGGTTTGAAGTTGTTTCTACAATGGATGGCGACAAGCGGTTCATGACAAAATACAACCGACCTAAGGATGACGAAGAAGCAAAACGCTATCAGGATCCGGTGCTACCGCTTATTAAATTGTCTGAGATGTATTTGATTCTTGCCGAGAGCAAGGCCAAAACAAATCTTGTTGATGGCATACGTGTAATCAACGAGATGAAAACTGAGCGTCGTACTTCAGTACTTGACGAAGCCATTGATGAGGTCACGTTTATGGATGAGTTGTCAAGGGAGTATGAGCGTGAGTTTTATGGCGAAGGACAATTGTTCTTTTTCTACAAGCGTATGAATTTTCCAGTTTTAGTGGGTGCAGATGGTAGTAACCTGCCAATGGACGATGCTAAATATACCTTGCCATTTCCAGCCAACGAAATACAGTTTGGTGGTCGTGTAACCAATTAAATGATGAGAAAAATGAAATTATATAAATATATACTAGCAATGTGTATGGCTTGTGTTCTGTTTTCGTGCGAGGAAAACGAACCCATGTTATATGATACCGAATACAATGCGCTCAACTTTAAGCTTCCCTATGAAGAGCCTGATAGTCTTTATCTTAATTTTATGTTTTTGCCTAATGATGCAAATACGGCACTGCTTAAGGTAAAGTTAAAGTTAATGGGGGTGGCCAGTCCTAACGACCGTAGTTATATGGTGAGTGAAGTGCTTGATGAAACAACAGCTGAATCGGGAGTGCATTACGAAGCGCTAGGCACACAATATGTTTTTCCAGCTAATGAAACGGAAACCAATTTTGAGCTTGTGCTTAAACGCGACGAAAGTTTACGTGAGAAAACGTGCCGATTGGTGATAAAGCTGGATGAATCAGGTGATTTTAAAGAAGGACTTAGTGGACAACAGCATTTTATCTTAAACATAACCGATAACTTGCTTGTTCCTCCTCCATTTTGGGAGGGTAATTATCTGCATTACTATGCTGGTCCTTATCATTGGAAAAAGTGTAAAAAGTACATTGAAATAGCAGGTGTTGACGGACCTAATTGGTTTCCTGATCCTTATGCGGCTGGCGATGTTTATGTTAAAGAAACACGCATGTGGTTCGAAAATAATCCGACCTACGACGAAGAAGGTAATCGCTTGTATTTTGAATACCGTTAACTTTAAAAACAATAAGATGAAGACATATATATTATTTGCTGCAATTGTTCTTATGGCTCTTGGTGGTTGTTTGCAAGATGAAGGCAATTACGAGTACCTTGACTTGAATGAAGTACAAGGCATTACAGGCATTGAAGAATCATATAGCATGACAAAGTTTGAAGATGTGCTAATAATAAATCCTGTTATAGACTTTAAGCACGAGACTGATGCCGATTATGAATACGAATGGAGTTTGAGCCATTGGGAATATAACGATGAGTCACGTGATCGAGATAATTTCGAAATTATTATTTCTCAGGATAAAAATCTAGAGTTCGTCGCTGATCACACCATACCTTATAAAGATTTGTTCGGCATATTTAAGGTAACGAATAAAAATACCGGCGTTGTCTATACGCACGATTTTGAGCTACGTGTTCAAAATGCTTATCAATACGGTTACTTCTTTTTATGTGAAAAAGATATGAACAGTGAGTTGTTTTTGGTAAGAGACAATGGTAAAACAATTGATAATTTATACGAAACCTTAACTGGCATGCCCTTAGTAGGTCAGCCATATTGCATGGAAAGTGTAAGAAGTGGGATTACAACTGATTTGGTAATGTTCACAAGTGATGGGCCGGATTATGGTGCGGTTATGAATTTTGATAACATGGATTATAAATGGCCAGCCCTTAAATGTTTTCATGAGGAAAATACTGGAGAGTCCATGGTTGTTAATTACTTTGCTGCCCGTGATGATATTTTTACAATTGTTAATAATAAATACTATTTCACAGGCGGAAGAGTCTATGGTGATTATAAACCTTATATAGGTATTGACGTGCCCGATGTGATGGATGATGTCGATTATGTGGATGAAATGGGGATGGCTTTGGCCTATCTACATGGTACCGATCCGGGTGATCTATATGCGCTTGGTTCTTGGGGAGCAATCAATAAAGTAGAAATTGATGGTGAACCATTATTACTACCAGGTAAGTGTCATTTTATGGCTCCAGAACCAGGTGGACATATGTATCAGGGAGGTGTTAGTACTCATTTTATTATCACAGACAATAATGGTGTAGTAAATGAGGTGGTTTTGCATGCAGCATTAGATTTCTCAACATGGACAAATGCCTATACTTTAACACGAACAAATGTATTTTCGGCACCTGAATTAATTACCGACGAGACCATGTTTGTAAATTCCAACTCCGAACGATATTTCTATTTTTCATCGGAGAATAAAATTTACCGATATAACTATGATGCGCCAGCAGATGCACCGGCATTGATTGCCGAATTACCTGCAGGGCAAAATATCTCTTACCTGTACCTTGATTATACTCAGGAGGGATGGACAAAGTATGACGATAAATTTGTTGTTGGCACCTACGACAATTCGGGTCTTAACAATGGCTCTATTTATTTTGTCAATCTTGATGGCTCTATAGCAACTCAATACGAACATGTGTGTGGTAAAATTATTGACTTAGAAGTAAAGAAATAATACTATTTATGAGCTGGTAGTATTCTGCTATCAGCTCTTTTCTTACAACCTATATTTAAAACGTAACTGTATGAAGTTCATAACAGCTGTGGCTTTGTTTGCCTTAATGTTAACATCGTGTGTCACAAAAGAATCGAATTATGCCCTAATAAATGGTCAGTTTATTGGCGAGAAAGAAGGAAAAGAAATACACCTGTGTAAGGTAGAACATGGTGAAACGGCCAAAGTGGCGGTAACAACAATTAGTGCCGATGGGCGCTTTGGCTTTAATTACCCAGTTGATAAAGCTGGCTTGTATGTGTTAAATGTTGTGTGGGATAAAGCCTTGCGTAGTGTTAAAAAAGACCATGACCTAAAGCGCCTTTACCTGGAGGATGGTGTTGAATTAGATGTGAAAATTAGTGATGGAACCTATGAGTTATTAGCAAGCAACAGTGTCAAAAATGATGTCTTATCTGAGTGGAATACAAAGGTAGATACTGTGTTTTCATACTCTCATGGTTTTAGTTATAATATGGCTGACTACACTAGTTTCTTCCCTCTTTTACCCAAATATGTTGATGAAACAGCTGCATTTAAAGCAAAGATTAATACAGGCGATGCCAACTTTGACGAATTGATGAAGCTACTTGTTGAAACAGATATGAATGCATCGGCGCTTACCTTTATTTATACACCTCGTGGCAAGCATCCTGAGCGTAAGGATTATGCTGAATATTACGAAACACTATTAAACGAGAAATCACCGCAATCGGCGCGTCTGTTAGAATTGCCAAACGGATACGATTATGTACGTTTATATTCGATGTTTGCCGTTATGTCATTGCCTGATAAGCCAACTGATTGGAACAAGGCAGCGATGGAAAATATTCCCAATGACTTATTAAAAGGGTATTATGCGCTTAATAACGTCAGCAAGTTCAGAACTTACGATGATGCTTATGTGGCTTATAAAGCAATGGTTGAACCATTTTTAAGCACTCCTTATCTAAAGGATGAGTTGAAAGCCTTTGAGATGACCATTCGCGATTTTGAAAAAGGATCACCAGCTTTTGATTTTGCTGGTAAAGATGTGAATGGTAAGGAGCACAAGTTATCCGATTATAAAGGAAACTTGGTTTACATTGATGTGTGGGCTACCTGGTGTGGACCCTGTAAATCTCAAATACCAGCTTTAAAAGAGCTGGAAAAGAAATACCATGGCCAGCCAGTCACATTCTTAAGTATCTCGGTTGATAAAATGAAGGATCAGCAAAAATGGAAAGATTTTGTAAAGGAAGAGAATCTTCAGGGAGTGCAACTAATGGCCGATAAGGCTTTTGCATCCGATGTGGCCGAGGCCTATCGCATCAATGCCATACCTCGTTTTATGCTAATCGATATGGATGGTAACATTGTGTCAACCGACGCACCTCGTCCTTCCGATGAGAAGGCCAATGAGTTGATTAAAAAATATTTGTAATAATCTAAACTGTCTGAAAGTAATCGTTGCTCAAAGATACTTTCAGGCAGCTTTATTAATTGTGCTATATGTGTTTTAAAAAGGTATTATTTTCATTAAGCATTCTTTACCTGAGCTTCTCAATGCAAGCTCAAGTTAAAATTGAGGGAAAGGTTAGTTCATTTGATGGCTCAAAAGGTATTGGTCTTTTTATAGTTCAGGAAGGAGCATTGGTTTTGCATGAATTCATTGAGTTTGATTCAGACAGTACCTTTTCGTTTACCATTAAGGATGCATCAACAGGCTTTTATTCTTTGGGCTCTTCTGCAAATGTTAAATCGGTGTTTGATGAGTTTTACCTGCAAGCCGGTCAGAAAGCCAAACTAAGCATTAGGGATAAAAAGATTGTGCCGGCTTCATTGCCCAATCAAGATGCTTTGGCCTACCAGGAACAGTGGACCCTGACACGTAAAGAAGTGCTCGATGGAGCATGGCAAAAAACAAGAGAGGTGGAACATGTGGAGGGACTTGTGAAGGCCTATTACGATGCTTTACAAACCTACGTCAACGGTTTAAATACAAAGGATGGAACTTTAAAGCACTTGATGCAATTGAGGGCTCAACTGGATTTTGATATGTACTGGATGCGCACCTTTACAATGGTGCCTACCGAAGTTCATCAAGTATTAAAGCAGAATAAGTACCTGCAAGAGATTATCGATAGAAAACACACATCGGCTGATATTCTCAAGGTCAAAGAAGGAGCTATGGCTTCGAGTATGTATCCGGGCTTTATTGCTTATTGGAACAAAGCAGATGTAGATGATTATTTAAAATTTAGTATCGACACCTATGATAATGATACGCTGAAAGGCCGGTATTTAACCAGCCATATTATTGGTCAACGCATATCAGGAAAGTATTTTGATAAGCTAATGACCCAATATGGCAGTCTGATAGTGACCGATGTGCAGCGCCAACAACTAAAGGTATACCAAGCCGAGGTGATGAAGTTTGCTCATGGTGCCGACGCCTTTGATTTTACCTATCCTGATGCAGAGGGTAAAATGCATGCTTTATCCGATTACAAGGGTAAACTGGTTTTGGTTGATGTTTGGGCCACCTGGTGCGCCCCATGCAAAGCTCAAATTCCACATCTTGAATTACTTATGAATACCTATAAGGGCAATGATGAAATTGTTTTCATTAGTGTTTCCATCGACAAGAAAAAAGACCGGGAGAAATGGCTTTCTTTTATCATAGAAAAACATTTAGGTGGTATTCAATTATTGGCTGATTATGCCTTTGAATCTGATATAATTTACAATTACGAAATCTCTGGAGTGCCTCGCTTTATGCTATTTGATAAAGAGGGGAAGATATTAAGTGTAAATGCTCCCCGACCATCGGACCCACAACTAAAAGAATTAATTGATGAATATTTATAAGATGACTAAACAGTTATTGTTCATAGGTTTGTATGTTGCATTGGCAGCCTGTCAAACAAGTCACCAACAGCAAAAGTCGCCCAAAGTAGAAACAACAAAGTATACGCCCGAAGAAGCCATTAATGATAACGAACGTTTGAAGTTGTTTGAAAGCATGGCCTCGGCTGAGTATCGCGAAAATGGGGGCGTTGATGCTGATACCTATAAAAAGCAACTCAGCAGCAAACATTGCGAGGTGCCCCTGGAAGAGGAATCTATGCAAAAGGTGATGGGCTATCCTTTTTATAATACTTTTAGAAATGGTGTTTTGATGATTGGTAAGATGTATAAATGTGGACATTGTCCCGAAGATCATATCAGCTCAGCCTCTGCCTTTGCCATTTCAGAAGATGGAATATGTGTAACAAATTATCATGTTTTTAAATCTTACGATCCAACAAAACCAAATGATTACATTACTTTTTATGTGATGGATTATGAGCAGAACATGTACCCAGTAACGGAGGTATTGGCTGCCAGCAAGCACGACGATTTGGCCATCTTTAAAATTGATACCAAAGGCAAAAAATTAAACCCTTTGGCCTTGGGTAATGAGTTGGGCTGTGGCGAGGCCATCAACCTCATAAGTCACCCCGATCATCGTTTTTATACCTATACACAAGGGCATATTAATCGCAAATACATAAAGCCAGGATCGAGCAAAATTCGTCAGTCTATTTCAGCAGAGTTTGCCAAAGGTTCAAGCGGTGCACCCATTATGGATGTTTGTGGTAATGTGGTTGGTGTAGTGGCTGGCACACAGAATATTTACTACGATCAGGAAGGTAAAATATACCAGAACACGATCAAGGAAATGATACCAGTGAGTCGACTGAAAGAGTTGATTAATTAATTGTTTAAAAAAAACAATAGCGTCCTAAACGATTTCATTGATATGAATCGAACTGATTGAAATTAAGTATATTATTAGTGTTAACTAGAAACTGGGGTTCTTTTAAGCATCATGCCTTATGGCCTCTCTTTTAAATAACTTTAGTTTTCTCGAAAGCTATAGTAAGACCGAGAAGTTCCGAACTTGATTCGGAAATCACTCGGCCGCACTTGAGCTTGAGATAAATAAGAAAGTAATTTAAAAAGTAGCCTTGATCTTTTTTCCTTAGTTTTTTAGATCAAGCTAAAAAAGTAAGTTGGGTTTGGGCGAATAGCCCAATTGATAGAAATATTTAGGACAACATTGAAAAAAAGATACAAATGCATAAGATATTAACAACCATTGTTTTGTTGGCATGGGCTATGCTTGCTTTTTCACAAAATCAAACCACCACAATTAACTTTGTTTTTGATAAGCCCACAGTTGAATCCTTTATGTTGTCGAAAAGCAAAATAGGATCGCCAAAAAAAATCGCTACCATCTCAACCTTAACGGATACAAGTATTAGTTTTAATGATGACTTTGCACCATACATGCATGCCTTAACACCCCAGAGAAAGACAACTAAGTTATTCTTGCGACGAGGCGAGTCACTGACTGTTCGTTTGAGCGGTGATCAATTTTCGTTTGACGGAGTAAGCGCTGATATTTGTACTTACCTGAACAGAGAAAGGGAAGCAAGGAAAAATGAGAGTACTGCTTTTTCAGCTGATTGGTTAGAGGCCGAGCAAGCCAACTATCGGGATGAACTCAAGGCCTTAAAGCAAGCGAAGCTGCCCCAGTCATTTAAAGAACTTGAAAAGCAACGTCTGTTGCTATCTCACAACTACAATTTAATTAATGCGCCAAGTATGAACGATATGTTTGGTGATGAGAAACATGCTTTGTGTGACGATTATTATGCTTTTTTAAAGCGATTTGAGGTAAAGTCGGCAGAGGTGCTGAATGTACCAGGTTGGTACACTGCCTTGCGAACAATTTTTCATCGCATGGAGCAAGAAGGACTTATTGATGCTACCGTGGATGACTATATTTATCAACATTGTGAAAAGATAAAGCAAGAGCAAGTTCGAGAGGCTTATGTTATTTCTTCTTTAGAGTTTTTACTGGACCACGATTATCGTGATAATATTGATGCGATTGGTGAGTGGGCGCTTCAGCAAGTTAAAACTGAGGGTGCCAGAGTTATGTGTAAGGAAATTTTAGATCACTTTGACCCTTTGAAGAAAAAGTATGCCAGCATAGCTAAAGGAAGTGTGGCCGCCAACTTTGAAGGGTATACGCCTGCTGGTGAAAAGCGTCAGTTGAGCGATTTTAAGGGCAATGTTGTGTTACTTGATATTTGGTTTTTGGGTTGCGCACCTTGTAAAAGCGAAATGCCCTATTTAAAAAAGTTAGAGCAAGAGTTGCATGACGATGACATGGTGTTTATCACCCTATCCATCGATCAGAAAAAGGAGGTGGAGAAGTGGAAAGCTTATGTAGAAGAGCATCAGTTGTGCGGAGTTCAGCTTAATACGCCACAAGGGTTTAAAGCCTCGGTGGCCAAGGATTACATGTTGCGTGGTGTACCACGTTACATCATTATCAATAAGGATGGCACAATACATAATGCTTTTTCGCGCCGTCCATCAGATCCTAAACTTAAAAAGGAATTGGAACAGTTACTAAAACCCTGAGTTCGATTAAAATTTAACAGCTCAGATTTCATTAAGTGATTGATATGCAATCTAAATTTTTGAGGCATAGTAAACTATGGCGATTAAATTTAGAGCAGTAGATCGATTATTTAATGAAAAGGTGAATGTATCCACTTATAAACATCGATTTTCTACGTCATATTCGTTCGACATAGCCCGCTATGCCTTCACAAATAGTCCTTGAAACTTAATATTTATAAGCGATCTGAGCAATAAATTTTATGTCGAACTCGGGTTAAAAGGCTAAATAAAAGAATAGGTTTGGTATTGGCGTTTGTGAGTCTGCTTGTTTGGTTTAGCAAGTGGGCTCTTTTTTTTAAAATGATGCCAATCCAAATTAACTTCGATCTAGAACCCTTGATTTTATTATCCCCCAAGCCTGCCGGAGCAGTCCATCGGGTTATTACCTTATCTTTTGTAGCAATAAAATGCGTCAATCGATTAAATATGTATCTCAACAAGCCAAATAAGTTTCTCAATAGGCAGAAAAACCCGCCAATTGGCTGTAAAAATGAAATCAACGGACTGGATAATGTAGTCAATCGGCTTAAGGAAGCGCCCAATCGGGTAAATATCGGATTCAAGAGTGTGGATATAGCATTCCCTAGAGGCCGACGAGTGGATAATTGGGTAAATAACGCTCAGTTTTAAAAATATAATCCTAAGGGTTGATATCCTTTAATAGAGCACCTCTCTTGTCGTGCTTTTTATTACCACTGTCAATTAGCTTTTGCCTTTGTTTTTTACTTTCCGCTTTTATTTGTTTTAACGACAGTGATTGTTGTGTTTCTTTTGAGAATCTATTTTTCTTAAGTGCAGATAAGGAGTTCTTTAGCACATTATTTTTTGCGGCAAAAGCTCTTAATGTTTTTGTGCCAATAAATGCCGTGTTATCCAACCAACGATAAATGGTAGTAAGAACAGCTGTTTCATTTTTCTGATGCATTAACTGGCGGAAAAAATAAGCTTCACTATGACGGTACGCCATGCGACGTTTTTTGATGGAAGAGACAAGTCTTACTATTACTTTGATTAAAATGTATAAAGCCAATAAACCTAGTAAGGAGGCAAAACCAATTAAACCCCATTTTTTGTAGTTGGGTTCTGATGTGGCCGTTGATAATTCTTCCGATAGAGTGGGATTCAGGGCATTAAGCGAATCTCTTAAGCTAGTAAGATTGGCCATGTCGGGGTTGGGCAATATACTAATGTCCACAGCTGGAACGCTACGCTTGTAAAACTTGCCAACATAAGGGTTGTACCAGCTTAACTCTATTTCAGGTATGGTAAAGTTACCCTTCTGCTCAAGTAAATAGGAGTACTTGTCCACCCGTCTGCCATTGACCGACTTGCTATTACGCTCATCGTAGTATTTAGGTGCAGAAGTATAAATATTACCAAATTCAACCTCGCCAAGCTGTGGTTCCTCAATAAAGGATGGTAAGGTGCCTTGGGCTCGGGTGGTAATGGTACGTTGCAATACATCACCCACTTTTAACTCATCCAACTTGTTGTTCCACCTGCTTTCGATGCTGGCATTCTTAGCCACCAACCACTGTTTGGTATCAGTGTTTTTGGGTATTGGTTTCACCTTAATTTTAAAAGGCTTGGTTGATAAAGTAACCCGCTGACCTTTGTAATCACCCTCTGCAGGTGTTTCGGTTATAATATTGAGAGCGGGAAACTCCATCTCTCCGTCCTTGTATGGAAACACAATGTAATAGAATTCTAAAGAGGCATATTTCTTATTGTTCACATAGCGAATTGAACTAAGTGTTTGCTTGAATGATTGCACAAATGCACCCTCCATTTGCAAGTTCTCAATTTGCAGAGGTTGCGTAAACCAGGTACTGGTGTAAACAGTTACTGTTACTTTTAAGCCTTGTTCAACCAGTACATTCTGCCTGTTGCTTTTTGCCACGGCAAAGGCATTGATGTTTTGTCCTTTGCTAACAAAAGAGACCATTAGAAGACTAACTATCAATGCGTATTTTACCATAGTTGTTTAGCTTGTTCTTCGTTAGGAAAGTATTTTTTTCTTTGGTACTCAAAGCGACGTTTTAAAAATTCCGACGGCTCGGCAGAAATTTCCCGCAATAAGATATTTTGTGCATTTTGCGCTTTCTGAGCTTGAAAATCCTCAGGCGGGGCCTCCATCTCATCAGCCTTTCTAATGCCTGTTTCCTGTTCATCAGTCACCCGCTTACCATCCTTGGGTAGTTCTTTTACCTCGGTATCCGATGTTAATTCTTCATCCTTACTTTTAGCTCTGAGCTCTTCTAGATTCTCTGCTTTTTCTTTCTTTTTATTAAGGCTGATGGCTGAGTCGGGTTGTAGTTTATTAATGGAGTCGATCTGCGCCAGTACCCTATTGTTTTTTTGTTGAGCACGCTTTATCAAATCATTTGTTGGATCAAGTTCTTGGGCCAGTAGTAAAGCTTCAGAGGCTTGTTGGTTTTGACCCGTAGCGGCATAGGCAAGGCTTAAATTATATAAGGATACCAGGTTAGTATCTTGCTTAAATACTTCAATGGCAGCTTCAAAGTCACCCGCTTTATATAAAGCAATACCTTTGTGTGGATAGGATTCAAATTTTTCAGATGCTTTAAAGTATTGTTCATTAGTCATCGCCTGTTGACCTTGGTAGTTTTTAGTGTACCATAAATCGTCCCAAGTGTGTATTTCACTGTTGCACGATGATAAGAAGAACAATGCCATGCACCACTGGATCATCCAACCTTTTCGAAACCACAATACTAAAATGAGCAAGGCTACCCACAGCAGTGGAAAGCCCATTTCTAGCCACTCTTCTTCACTGTCTTCATTCAAGCCACGGTATTCCAGATTTTTTTTTTTTTTTTTTTTTAACCATTGCTTCAACATCATCATTCCCTAGTGTTAATGGGTTAACGTTTATCTTTGGGNTGGATCATCCAACCTTTTCGAAACCACAATACTAAAATGAGCAAGGCTACCCACAGCAGTGGAAAGCCCATTTCTAGCCACTCTTCTTCACTGTCTTCATTCAAGCCACGGTATTCCAGATTTTTTTTTTTTTTTTTTTTTAACCATTGCTTCAACATCATCATTCCCTAGTGTTAATGGGTTAACGTTTATCTTTGGGTGTTTTTGCAATCGAAATAGTTCGGTTTGATTTAAACGTGATATCACCGTTTCACCATTCTCTTTAAAAAATGTGCCTTTCCGAAGACCCGGAATCTTGCCGCCTTGTATGGATGCCATGGCCATTATTTCAATATTATTTTTGGTGTCATCAGCAAATTGAATCAAGAGATCAGCTTGTTCTTTTTCGATGTTATCGCTTACCAAGAGAAGAGTACTTGGGGCTTCTGTTCGGCTTAAAATAGTATCGGCTAACGCCAGACAATGTTTGTAGTTGGTGCCCTGCAGCGGCATTATCTGTGGTATTAATGCTTTAAGCTGATAATTGATTAGTTCATAGTCATTGCAAGGTGTAACAACTGGGTGCGCTGTTCCTGAAAAGGCAATCAATCCTATTTTAGAACCCGGGTTCGCATCAAATAAATCCTGTATTTTGTATTTGGCCCTCTCCAAACGGTTGGGGGATACATCCTCGGTAAGCATCGATGGCGACAGGTCGAGCGCAATCAGAAGAATGGCCTCGCTCTTGGCTCCTGGTACTTCTACTTTCTTCCAAGTTGGGCCAGCAACGGCTATTATCATTAGTGATGTAGTCAGTGTAAAAGCAATTAGAGGTGCAATCAAGGCCAGGCGCTTTCTTTTTGCAAGCATGTAAGGTAGCAGATGAGGTGCGATACTTTGCTTCCACTTTTGTTTGTCTTTGCCCCCTAACCATAGCAACATAAGGAGTATGACTAGCGGTACAAAAAGCCATAGCCATTGTGGGCGTATAAAATGAAAAAGTTCGGTATTGATATCTATCCAATTCATACTATTCTCTTTTAAATAAGGATGAAACAATACGAATGGCTAGCAACAAAAAGGAAAGCATGATGGCTATTATTAAGGGGTAGAAGTAGAGGTGCGTAATGGGTTTGTAGTCCTCTTCCTCAAATTCCATGGGTTCCAGTGCATCTAACTCTGTACTGACTTGCTTTAGCTGTTTTTGATCCATGGCCTGAAAGTATTTCCCCCCGGTAATCTGGCTAATCTTTTTTAATGTGACTTCATCAAGGTCTGAGCCTGATGCAGTGGGGTCGCCTATCCCTAAAGTGTATATTTTTATGCTGTCGCTCTTGGCCAAGTAGGCTGCATCAATAGGTGTTATTCCCTTACCACCATCCTGCCCATCGGTTAGTAACAGCATCACCTTATTTTCAATGGTGTCTTGTTCAAAAAGGTTCATGCTCATTCCTATGGCTTTTCCCACACTGGTCATCTGACCAGCCATACCAACATCTGTTTCGTCTAGAAACCAACTAACAACGCCTAGTTCGGTTGTTAAGGGAGTTTGCACGTAGGCATTGGTGCCAAAAAATATTAAAGCTAAACGATCACCATCACGGGTTTTTATAAAATCACCCAATACTTGTTTAACGCCTTCCCATCGGGTGTAACGCTCACCTTCAACCACCCAGTCGCGATTGGCCATGCTAAACGAAATGTCAGCAGCAATCACAAAGCTGCGAGCTGTTTTAACTTTCATTTCTGGCTTCCCCACAATTTGTGGTCTTGCAAAGGCGATGATAAAAGCTATCCATACCAACAAAAGCATAATCCATTGAAGTAAATTACGCTTCGAAATCCAGGCACGCTTACGTAATTTATCACCTGTAGCTTCAGCTGCTTGTTTGATAAAAGGCACCATCAAAGCTTCTGCACGCCAATGCACTGGTGGAAGTAACCAGTATGCCAGAAGTGGCAAGGGTAAGAGCCAAAAAGCCCATTGATTAGCAAATTCAAACATGATGATTGTTTATCCAGTTTATACTCTCGGCATGAAATTGTTTTAAATTCTGTAAGGGTATTTTTCTGTCGTCTTCGATGTATAAGTATTTAGTAAAGAATAATTCTGCATCCTTTGAAAAGGCCTTTGTTTTGGTTTTGGAGTTGAGGTAGTTCATAAATTCTGTACCATTATCTAGGACTGCTCCCTTTCTGCCATATGCACCAAGTGCCACTCTTTTCAGGACAGATACTGTGGTATAAATATTTTTATTGAAAGGGGATTGTTCCAGGTTTAGAGCATTGAGTTCTTTAATGGCTATTCTGCGATATTTGTTTTTCTTGTATTGGTATAATTTATAGAAAAGCAGGCACGCAATGATAAAAAGCACCAACAACAGCAAGCTGATCCAGCCTGGGGCAGCTAAAGTAAATGGGATAGGAGCTGGCTCCATCAGTTCGCCAATCTTGTTTGTTGTTGAAGAGTTTATCATTTGCCAAATGCACTTTTAATTTGTTCTATTAATGACTCGTGAGTGTTAAACTCCATAAAAGGGATGTTGTATTTCATGAAGTAATCAATGGTATTTGTGCGTTGATCTGTTGCTGAATCTTCAAATTTCCGAAGTGTTTTTTCTTTGTTTTTCACCATTACCTGGTACTCTCCATCTGAAACAGATATGGGCACGTCGGGTAATTTTTGCTCCATTTTATCATTAACCATTATGGCTATCACATCGTTGTGCTGCGCAATGGAGCTAAGGTATTTCATGCCTTGCGCATTGGTGTGTTGGAAATCGCTAATGACCACCACCACGTAATCGTGAGTAATCACATTTTTGGCTTTAAACAGCACCTTATTAATAATGTCTTGTTTATGGCGAACCCTTTGTCGTTGTGGCAATGCTTTATTTTTTATGACTATTGTTTCGAGCAAGTGCATCAGGTTTTTTCGACTTCTCTTTGGCTGAATGGTTTCAAAACTATCGTCGTCAAAAACCAAACCACCAATACGATCACCTGCTTTCAGCACTTTAAAGCCACTTATGGCAGCCAGTTGTGCCGCTACTACCGACTTAACCGAACCTACTGAAGCAAAAAACATCGATGAGCTTTGATCAAGAATCACAAAACATGGTCTTTCCTTTTCTTCGTTAAATACCTTTGTGTGGGTTTGTCTGGTTCGAGCTGTTACTTTCCAGTCAATGTTTCGTATATCATCGCCATACACATATTTTCGTACTTCCGAAAAGTCCAGACCTCGACCTCTCAGTTTTGAGGCATGCTTACCCGACAGAACACTATGAACGGCCTGTCGCGGTAATAAGCTGAAGTCGCTGAGCAGCATCTCCAAACGCATGAGCTCGTCAAGGCTGGTGGCTATTTCTTTCGGATACTGGTTCATTTGAATGTTTTAAAGTACAGCAACAGATTTTAGTAGTTCGTCAATTACCTGGTCGGCACTAATGCGTTGTGCATTGGCTTCGTAACTTAATATTAAACGATGACGCAGCACCTCATGGATGATTTCTCGCACATCATCGGGTTCTACATAGTTACGTTGATGAAACCAAGCGATTACGCGCGCACATTTTTCAAGTGCAATCGTTCCTCTTGGGCTCGCACCATAGTCAATCCATGTTTTTAGATTATCGCTGTATTTATGTGCATTTCGTGTTGCATTAATAAGATCAACAATGTATTTGCGAGTCGCTTTTGAAACCTCAATTTGCCTAATCTCTTCACGTGCTTTAAAAATTACATCTTGGGATATTGGTTCATTCGAGACAAATTCACCACGACTTTCAGCACTCACCAGTTCCAATATTTTCTCTTCTGATTCGCTATCTGGATAGTCCATCAGTATTTTCATTAGAAAACGATCCATTTGGGCTTCAGGCAAGGGGTATGTTCCCTCTTGCTCAACAGGGTTTTGTGTCGCCATCACCAAGAACAAATCTTCCATTTGATAAGTTTTGCCTGCTACTGTAACCTGCCGCTCTTCCATTGCTTCGAGCAGTGCCGCCTGTACTTTGGCAGGTGCTCTGTTTATCTCATCGGCCAATACCAGGTTGGCAAAGATTGGCCCTTGCTTAAAAACAAAGGGATTTTCCAGTTCGGGCTGAAAAATTTCTGTTCCTGTGATGTCAGATGGCAATAAATCGGGTGTGAACTGGATGCGCGATAAGCTTGCTTTTAGTTCTTTTGAAAGGCTTTTGATGGCCCTTGTTTTCGCCAGTCCGGGGAGTCCTTCCAGTAACAAATTGCCATCTGCTAAAAACACCACCAATATTTTTTGAACAACATCTGCTTGCCCTATAATGGACTCGTTAATCCGTTGTTGCAGTTTTTTAATTTCGTCAAGAGTATTCATAAGTGCTGTATGAATTATTTATTTTTTAAGTTGAAACGGATAGATAACTTTCCAGTCTTTGGCCATGTCAATAACCGCCCAACCTTCTTTATGGGCCATGTCCAAACCTTTATCCAATCGACCAATATGTGAGTCACGGTCATAAGCCCACTCTCTAATCGAATCGGTATGGTGTAGGTACAGCATAAAACTTGGCTTATTGCCCGAGGCGGCGTATTGAAGCATCTGTAGGTCGCCATCGGAATTACCTGAGGCAAAAACAGGTTTCTTGCCAATGTATTGATGTATCCCTATTGGTTTACCTTCTTTATCGTCGATGAAGTTAATGGCGGGCAATTTCTTGATTAGTACTTCACCATTCTCGATCACAAATTCAGCTTTTAAGCTACTGCCAATTACTCGATCGGGCGGTATGTTGTATGCTTCTTCTGTCCATACTCTCATAAAATCAACACCACCTCCAGATACAATAAATGTTTTGTATTGATTTGCCTGTAGGTAGGTGATGAGCTCTAACATGGGCTGATAAACGAGCTCGTTATACGGTACTTTAAATCGCGGATGCGTATTGCTACGCAGCCATTCCTGAACCGAATGATTAAATTCTTGTGTACTCATGCCTGTATGGGTAGCCATCACTAGCTCTAATAAACCATGTTCGCCAAAACTAATGAGTTTATCCATGTCATTTTCCAATACCGCTCTGTATGGATATTTCTTTTCCCATTCAGGGTGCTGGTCAGCCAGGTTTATAATGCGATCAATAGCAAATTTTAATTGAAAGTAATAGGGTTGTTCCGACCACAAATTACCATCGTTATCAAAAGTGGCAATTCGATCTTCTATTTCTATAAAATTTTTGTTGGTGAGCTGAGTCGAGGATTTCACAAATTGTATGATGGATGTTTTCACTGGCCCTTCATTCCACGATGGTAGGGGGTCTTTAGATGTTTTGGTGGGTTCATGATCGCATGCTGAGGATGTAATGAGGACAATAAATAATGTAAGGTAATAATAGCTTGGTTTCATTTTTAGTGAATTTGGGGTTGTGGAACGATAAAATCTAGATATGTGTTATATGATAGTAAGTTACAAAGTATTTCTTCCGGATAGTCGATAATGATAGCGTTATTTTAAAACGGTTTAATGATTTATTCTATTCTGCCATTGGTTCGTACTATTACGTAATAGGTGTTATTGCTAATATTACAATAATAAGTGCAATATTGTTCAGCTTAGTTTATTTGATCGATCTACATGCTAGTTACCAATTGTTGGGTACCAAAAAAAGGGATGCCTTCGCATCCCCTTATTATCTGACTATGTTATTGTTTGTTTAAAACGAGTTGTTTAGAATGTTCTCATTTCGCAACTGTTTTTCTATTTGACCAATTTCTTCGACATCTAAACCAACAAAAGGGTTGTCATCCAATTCTAGAGGTGTTTCAATGCCATAAGTTTGTACGAAAAGTTTCATTCTATCACTCATATCTCTTAATTTAAATTGTTAATACTGTGTTTGGAAATACAAGTATAATGCCATTGTATTGGAGCTAACATACTTTAACAGTGACGACTAATTGTCTAACTGTTTTTAACAAAATGGTGTAAAGGAGATTTAAAAGTCAGGGGCACAATAAAATGAAAGGCTTTGGTGGCTTGTCGGGTGTGTAAACTCGATGTGTTCGGCATGTAGCATGAGGCGCTTATCAGTATGACCATACAAAGGATCACCTACAATTGGTGTATTAAGTCCCATCGGGTGCGCTGCATGTAAGCGTAATTGATGCGTACGCCCTGTTTGTGGGTAGAAGTGAATTCGTGTAAAGAGGTCATTTTTGTTTATTACTTTATAATGCGTGATGGCCTCTTTACCATGTTTATAACAAACTAACTGTCGAGGACGGTCATCCAAATCAACACGTAAAGGAAGTGTAATTGTACCTTCTTGTTCGTTGAGACGACCACTGAGTATGGCTATGTAACGCTTTTTTACTGTTTTTGCTAAAAACTGTTTTTGGATATGCTCGTGAGCTTCTTTTGTTTTGGGAATAATCATTATGCCAGAGGTGGCCATGTCCAAACGGTGCACAATTAGAGGCCCACTTGTTTTGGTAAAGTGCTTTTGCATTTGTGTGAGCACCGATTCCTCAAGCTCCTTACCTGGAACAGATAGTAGTCCAGCGGGTTTATTGATAATAGCCAAGGTGTCGTCGTTGTATAGAATGGAAATGTGTAAGTCGTTTTGTTTAGAGACTTCTTTTTTTGCAATAAGCCCTTGGAGCATAAAATTTAAGAGGGGTTCGCATTTGCTTTTGCAAGGAGGATAAAAATTACCATGCTTGCGTATTTCGGTTTTTGGAGATGGTCCCCACCAAAACTCGGCTAAAGCAACTGGCTGTAGGTTATTATTAAAGGCGTAGTTTAACAATTTGGGAGCTGAACAATCACCTGTACCTGCGGGTGGTACCTTTACTTTTAGGGCTTTGAAAATCTGCATAGCACTTTTCGTTTCTTGCGCACTATTACTGAATATATAGCTATCAAAAAGTTGTTGCTGTATTTGTGCCGATTTCGTTTTGCGTTTGTTTTTGAGTTCTTTCACTTGTGATTGAAAAGCTCCAATTAGCTCTTCCAGTTCCTTGATTTTTCCTTTAAATTCTTTTTTTAGAGTGTTGTAAATGCTTTTCTCTGTCTGGCTTTCTTTAATAAGCTGATCGAGTATTTGTTGATCGTTGGTAGATGCTCTTTTTTTATTTCTTGCTGCTTTAGACTGTTTTAATTTGTTTTTGGCACCTTGAAGCTGCTCTAATGATTCGTGCTTTACCTTTGTCAGCTGCTCCTGAAGAGCTTGTAATTCAGGTGCACTAGTCAGCTTTTTAATGGACTGATTAATGAAGTTTAATTTCTGTTCTTCCAATCTGAAGAAACCATTTGGATTCGTAATGTCAAAAACTTGTGGTACAAAATTGATGGCTGCATCATTTTTAGATTCATTCCCCGAATAGGCAGCCAGGTAACCCAATTCATTTTTTGAATTATAAACAACCAAGACTCCATACATCTTACCACTTTTCATTTTAGTACTATCGGGTAAGAATTTGTGTAATTTATCGGCTGCTTCCGAAGCAAGTGGGTTTACCTTGCTGTCAAACGGATCTGTAAGTTGAGTAGGTAACAGATCCTTATCGAAAGAAGATGTGAACGGAACAAAGCAATTCATCTAAAAATCGTAATAAACAATGAACGATATGCGATTGGCGATCCCTTTCTGGTCATCCTTGTTAATGCGTGATCCAAATGAATATTCGCCTCCTACACGAATACCAGGGTTGACATTCCAGAAAACATTTCCTGAGAAGTATCCGCTGAAAACAAAGGTATCATCAGGTTGATAGCTATATGGTGGCATATAAGTAAGTCCGGGTGTGAAATAGGAGAATATCTTATCATTCCAATCGATTCCGTAGGAAATAAATCCGCCGTATAACTCTAAGGGATCATAGGTGTTTTCAATCGGATTGTACACTACATCTAAACCATTCCCGTTTACAGAACCTATGTAGCGTGCGATCCCCTTGCCTCCAACTGCCTGAAAGAGGAGTTCCTGATTGTCGTCAAATTCATATCGACCACTCAATAATGCGCCAAAACCCAAAGATCCACTTTGGTCGGTGTTGTAGGCCATGCTTCTGAAGATCATCGCCACTTGCACGTGTCCCCAGTTTGTTAGTCGTTTAAATCGAGTCGCAATATCCGGAAAATCCTGTAAAGTAACCTGCAGACTATCCGGGGCTGTTAAATCTAGCTGAGGAGATTCAATGGAGATGGTCCATCGTGTATTTTGATTAATTAATCGGCTGTATCTTACCTGAACTGTTCGCTCACTTAAAGAGCTGTTTGGCCCCTCCAAATCAACGGTCCAAGGAATGGAAGTAGGATCACCAAATACCGACCATGTTTGGCCTGCCAGTACATCCATGAACGATCCATAAACATGGCGAATGCGATAGGTATACAATGGTCCAAGGAAATCGCTTTCAAGGCGTATGGAAACGGGGCCTAAGTCGGTTTTTTTAGATGCTTCGAAGCCAAATCTTGTTTGATTTCCACTCATGAAAAACCGGGCACCTTGGCCCTCATCACCCACAGGAATGTTGTAGGTTTGAAAATGATCTCGATGGGAGAGACCATTGAAATCGTAAGCCCCATTAAGACGAATTGATCCTTTAAAGGTTATTTTTGAATTACCATCATCGGCTGTGAGAGTAAAGCCTTTGTGGTCTGGTGAATCCTGGGGGTGTATATCAACAATTTTCGATGAGTCACGCTCTATGAAATTATATTGTTCACCAACCTCAACTGTTTTTAGTTTGATCGTATCACCATGTATAAGTTTAATATCCGGATTAAACATGGCTTCTGCCAAAGAAATGTTACTGGGACTTTTCAATGAATCAACATTAGTCATCAGGCTGTCGATCAATTGGGCATCGGTAATAAAAATATGCTGTAATATAATTGATGAATCGGGTAAAGCACCAACTACACGTGATTGTGCGCCAATATTCCATGAGTTTAATAGCAAGCATGCTATTAAAACAGACTTAAGAAGTCGTTCTATTGAACTGTTTATTAACATTAAATTATTTGAGTTAGGCAATCAAAAAGTAATTTTAAGAAAAACAGATGAATTATGTGGCATTTTGCCTAATTAAAAGCTCATTTTGCCTAAAAAGTATCAGTCTGCTACTGAATGCTTGTTGTGAGAAACAATAAATGTCATGATTGAAAGCCATTCGGTACACGGCAATTGCATTTAAGATTCAACCACTTTGTGGTTGTTATTAAAAGGTATATCATGAGGGTGTCCAAAAACGGATTCCCTCTTTTTTCGTTCATAATCAATTGATTACAGCTGAGTTAGTTTGTTCATGTGCCTGATATTTAGTATCTTAAAAGCATGAAACAAATCAATTTCAAGCCCTATAATCAAGGTCA